>JAYSBF010000022.1:0-52048 GCA_041915545.1 Magnetospirillum sp.
GGAAAACCCCGGTCAGAACCTGCTTGCCCAAATTCAGGACTGAAATCAAATCTTGGCTTTTGCCAACACGACACTCTTTTATCTCTTGATAACCCGACATCATGCACCTTCTTGCAAATCAAACGCAGCAAAAAGCCGATTTTCATCGATTTTAGCCATGGCATGGCCATTGGCTGCGGCGTTTCGATAAATCATCCGCATGGCAGTAAGCATCTCCCGATTGCCCCCTTTCAGGCGCATCAGCGTGCGTTCCGGTGAAAAGTGCTGCCAATTTTCCCTGGAATCGTGCTCAGGTCTGTAAATCTCGTTCCAGTAGTGTGCCCCCCCCCCAGTCATGCGCAAGCGCCACTGCAACAATGCGGCCGGATCCGCCCCCATCCGTTCCGCCAAGTCATGAGCCTCGGGGAAGCGTTCGAGAATGAACAGGGACGCATATTGATATTGATTCCAGGACACATTGAAATTGACCACCATGGTAGGGGTGCCAATCCAGTATCCCATCTCCTCCATCATGTAATTCAGCACATAATAGGTGGTCGGAATCGCAGTGCACATGGACGAGAAAGGCGACCCGCCGCTGTCTTGGGAATAAGCCTGCATCGCATGATCCCGGCGCAGGATCATGGAATAAATCCCGGTGAACAAATTCTCATTCATCACCGCGACACCCTTGATCGGAAGATAGGCATCCGGGGTCGAGGGGGCGATTGCGGGACAGCTATCCAGGAAGGCGTACAGGTCCACCACGTTTGCGGGGTCTTTTTCGTGGGTATAGGCATAATTGGGGTAGACCATGGCCAAACCCGGATGGGCATTGATGGCATCCAGTATTTTCTGAATACCACCTTTCTTCACCAGATCGTCATCTCCCAAGATCCAAACATAATCCCCACGGGCCCGATGCGCGGTGATCGTCAGATTACCCAGCATGCCCACATTCTTGGGGTTGCGAACAAACCGGAAGTCGGGACGATTCAGATAGGGCTGCACCACCTCGGGCGTATTGTCGGTGGATGTATTATCCACCACCAACACTTCCACGTCAGGGTTGGGGAAAATCAGTTGGCCAAAGATGTTGCGCAAATTGACGCCCAGCCACCCCGCACGATTATAGGTGCTGATGCATACGGACAGCTTGGGTCGGCGGGTCAGATTGGGAAATTCGGCCAGAATATCGCCATCAGTCACGGACTTTGTGTCGGCGGCAGGCTTGATCTTTTCGCGGCGGTCCAGCAGCCGTTCATCGGCCAACAGACGAGCCACGGTCTGCGCATAATCGGCCCACCCATGCCCGCTGTGGGAACGGGCTTGACGAGCCAATTCCCGCCGCAATTTGGGGACCTGCGCCAGGGAAATCAGGATATCGGCCAGGGCCGCCGGATCGGTCATATCCGCAGCCATGATACCACCGCCCCGGATGATGCGGACCATAAGCCCGTCGCGATGGACCAAGCACGGTCGACCATGCCACAAGGCCTCGACCACCGGCACCCCGAATTCCCCGGACAATGACGGATAAACCGCTACGCTATTGGGGCCGTATAGGTCTTGGGTCGCCCCGGATTCATCTGTGGTCAGCCACCGGCACCCGGCAATCTGGCTGACCCGCTGTGTCATCTGGCGGGCGAAATCGGCGTCGACGGCATCCCCGACAAAGGTCAGCGTGATCCCCGGAGTGGCCGACACATGGGCCGCCGCAACGGCGAAGGCGTCCAAAAGACGCAATTGATCGGCGCCGATCCGGCCTTTGCAAATCAGGTGCACCGCACCGTCGTCATCATCCGTGGCGCGTCCGGTCCGGGGCTGTCCGGGGAGTTCCAAAGGAATCGGAGCCAAGCCCAACCGGTGCTCGACATCCGGCGTCAGCCTGGGAGTGGACAGCAGAAAATCATACAGACTTTGCCGTGCCGGTTCCGAGGTGCAGAGAACTTTGGTGCTGGAATAAACCTGGTACAGATAGTCAGCACGGTTCCCGTCCCAGGATTGCCCAGCCGCATCACCGTGAAACACGGAGGCGACGCGCATCCCCAGACGTGATGCCAGTGACTGGATGTGTTTCAGCCCGGCGTCCAATTCCGCCATCACCAGCCAATCCGGGGCCGCATCGGCCCCTGGCTCAACCCACTCGGCCCAATGTTGGACGTCTGGGCCGTTATTTTTCGCCAGTTGGGCCAGACGGTCCGCGGATGCGGGCGCCATGGCGCTCTTGTCGGCGTTCCAGCTGGTCGGGATAAGCTTGAGGCCAAGATCGATCAGGCTGCGGGCCAGATGGCGGGCGACCCACTGAATGGCATTGTCCATCGGCTGGTCGGGGCCAGAGCCAACCCAATAATAAACCGCCCGCAATCTGGCAGACGGATCGGCGAACCGATCCAGGGCTTCGCTCACACGGACGCTGTAATCGCACCACGTGGATATGGGACGCCCCACAGCCTGATGCGACAGGGATGCCAACAAATCCGGTTCCGTGGCCAAGCGGGACATGGCATCGGCAATGGCATGGTGATCGCGGATATTGACCGCCAAGCATCCCCCATCTTCCGCCATCTCGGCCATGACGCTGGAATCGGCGCAAAGACACGGACGCCCGAACCACAGGCTATCCAGAACCGGTTGCGCGAATCCCTCTTCATGCGACGGGAAGAGGGTGAAATCCGTCTGGCGATAAAGCTCGGCCAACTCTTCGTCCGTCGGATGGGGAAGGTGGCGGATGGAGGGGTGATCCTGACTGGCGGCCGCCATCTGGGACGAAAAAAGCTCGCTGGCGTTTCCTGCCACGGTCAAGCTCCATCCCTGACCTTCCGGCCGGGTCGAGAATTCGATGAAAGCCTGGACACTGGCCGCCAAATTCTCTCGCGGTTCCGCAGAGCTGACGCAAAGAATATGCTTCCGAATAGGAGCAGAAAGCGGTTCCCGGACCCGGGGCGCAAGACTGGCTTCACCCGCCAGCGGAACCGGCACGATCTTGGGCTGATGGCTGGCATGTTGCCAGTGATCGAAATAAAGCCGCAATTCGCGGTCCGCATAACCGGAAACGGGGAGCACCAGATCGGCCAGCAGCAAAGCCTGCATGTAAAGATCATGCCGATCCGAATCGTGGTGATACTCTTTCAGACGCAGCGGGATGGCATCGTGATAAACAAACCCGACCAAAAGTCCACGTGCCCGGCATTCCCGGATGATATCCACGACGGCGTCTTGATCGGAATGACTGGTATAGGTCACGTCCGGCACGATCAGCCAGTCATCATGGCGATCCTTGTTCGCCTCGATCACAACGGAAGCATCGTCATCGGGATAGACCGACAGATCTTCCTCGGTGAAATCCGGGCCATTCCAGTGGGCTAATTGCCGGGCTTCCCGTCTGGTGATGAGCACCAGAGTCTTAAGCTGTTCGTTC
Organism: Magnetospirillum sp.; assembly: GCA_041915545.1. Taxonomy (GTDB): domain Bacteria; phylum Pseudomonadota; class Alphaproteobacteria; order Rhodospirillales; family Magnetospirillaceae; genus Magnetospirillum. The sequence goes on from JAYSBF010000022.1 coordinate 3,401, forward strand.
CATTTGACGAAGCGGACCACCCGGCCGATCTCCAGCCATGCCCGCCCCACCTTGCGGACCATGCGCGACGCACGAGTGTCCGCATCCAGACCAGCCGTATTTCCAACATAGCAAAAGAGAATTTTTTCCCCGGTCCGAGGAAAAGTCAGGGGAATAGATGGCTGCACAGCCGGAGTTGGCGCGGCTTTCTCGCCTGAATCAGATGACGTTGTCTGGCACGGCTGAGACGACGGCGACAAATGCTGTTTGACATCAATCACGCCCTGGGCAACTTGAAAAAGTTGGCTTTCCAGCGACCGCAGGTGTTCCTGTGTGCTCCGCCCGGTGCGTCGTTCGCTTACCACGCGGATCGCACGGCCGATTATCGGCAGGTTTTGACGCCGGAACGCCCGAAGCTCCTGATCCAATCCGTCGATCGTGGCCTTGTGCCGCCGTCCTTCGGCCGAGTTCCGCATCTTCCACAGGATTTCGCGACGATCCTTGCCCGCACGGATTCGCGCCAAATAATCCTGGAAACCGTCGGCATCGGGTTCCCGGCCCAAGATGGAATGATAGGCATTGGTGACAAAGGGCGCGTCCGTCAGGCTCAACAAATCCCGCAGCGCATGGCTGGGCTGACCGGGATTTTGCACGCGGGGCGCGTCGGGGGGCAACAATGCCGCCAAACGGACAGGCATGCGTCTGGACAATCGATGAGAGCGCACCCCAAGCCGACGCAGCAGCCGACCTAACAGCGGCAGATTCAGCCAGCGCAAACGCCGCACGGCCTTGTCCAGGCCCAGGATAGAGACACCTTTTTCTTGCGCCTCTTTGGATTTAGAAAGCTGCCAAATGATCTCGACGGGGTCCACGCCCCGATGCAATTGCTCTATGTAAAGACAAAACCCCCTGTCATCAGGAAGCCTGTCGAGTATCATCTTGTAAGTATAAGTTACAAAATCCGGCCCATTAAATTTAAGCAAATCGTCTAATTTTACAGTATTTACATTCATAGCGACCATCCATCCGCGCACTTAGCTTCAGTCGTCTGACTGTCTATCTTCCGATTTGTTGCGCTATTTTTCTTATCACAAGATACTTTCTTGAGGCGACACGCGTTCGGCGCAATCAGTGTCAATCACGGAAACATCGGCAATCGTCTTTCAACGAAAGTGCCGTCAGCCTGATCACAGGAATAGAGGCTGCATCCGATCTTGTCTGGTTGAACATGCGATATCAAAAATCTGGCAGATTTATCAATACAGCAAACACCTCAGCCCCCTCCTGCGAAGCATTTCCAAACTATGAATCACCCTATATCCTGAGCCGGACAATCCCACAAAACGGCGGGATGGCGCAAGGCCGTGTCTGGCAAAACTCGATAACATCAACCATAAGGCTATGATGCGTTAAGGAGTCTCGGCCTAAACCTCATTTGACAGGCGAGAATTATGCATTAATTTGCACAATCTATAAGTGTTTTCATTGCCATCACAATGCTTTTGGCATGAAATATCAGAATATTTTCCACCTGATCCGAACCGAGCACGCTGAAATGGCGGCGGCCAAGGGCGCGAATGCGCCCGCCCGGCGAGGGACATACAACCGCTCGATTCATTGGCCGGTTAGTATTGGCCCCTGCCGCCCGACACCCATGCCGTCCAGTTCATGCCCCGCCAGCGCTTCCAGGATAGGGCGTGCCTTGACCAGGGTTTCGTCATATTCGGCGGCGGGGTCGGACAGGGCAGTAATTCCGCCGCCGGCATGAATGACGGCCCTGGTCGCGGTCATGGCCAGGGTGCGGATTGCTACCGCCATGTCCATGGCCCCATCCCACCCCATCCAGCCGAATGCCCCGCAATATGGGCCACGCGGGCCGCTTTCCAGCCGGGCGATAATCTCCATGGCCATGGGTTTGGGCGCACCGCTGATGGAGCCTGGGGGGAAGCAGGCGGCCAACAGGTCGCAGGCCGCCAATCCGGGGCGCAATTGGCCGGTGACGGCTGAAACCAAATGATGGATGGCGGGGAATGTTTCCAGCGCCATGCGCTGTGGTGCCCGCACACTGCCAATGGCGCAGACCCGTCCCAGATCATTTCGCATCAGGTCCAAAATCATCAGATTTTCCGCCCGATCCTTATCGCTTGCCACCAAATCCTGAGCCAGGGCGCGATCCTGATCCGGGGTTTGTCCACGGGGGCGGCTGCCCTTGATGGGGCGGGTTTCAACCTGGCCCAGGGCATTCAGGGTCAGGAACCGTTCCGGCGACACCGATGCCAAGGCCATTCCCCCGCCTTGGATAAAGGCGGAAAATGGTCCCGGTGCCCGCTGGCGCATGCGCCGGTACAGGGTAAAGGGCGACACCGGCGGCATGTCGGCGGTGAACCGTTGCGCCAGATTGACCTGAAAGGCATCCCCCGCATGGATGTGGCCGACCACTTGGGCGATGCGGTCCCGATAGTCTTGGGCCGTGATTTCGGCTTTTGCCAAACATCCATCCCGCCAATCCGGTGCGGGCAGGGTCTTGGGTGCCGCGAGCAATCGGTCATGCAGTGTTCGGGCCGCCGGGGCATCGCCAATGACCCAGGCCCGCCCCCGCTGATGATCGAAAGCGGCCACGGCTGGAAATACCCCCATAACCCCGCATGGAAAGGCCGGTGGGGTGGGGGATGGGGGGGAAATCCGTTCGAAACAACGGTTGAGATCATAGGACAGCCACCCCGCCACCCCGCCTTGAAAGGGGGGAAGGCCGGGTAAGGTGGGGCGATGACCGTGATCCAGACGCAGGCGGATCGGGGCCAGGGGATCATCATCCGTCCCCACGGCCAGAATATCCGTGGGCAAGGCGGCAATGTAGGAATAGCGGCCACGGTCGCCATCCTGGCCTGCGCTATCCAGCAATACCGCCATGGGATCGTCGGCGAAAATGGAAAAGGCGGCGACCGGATCGGTCGCCGCCAAATCCAAGGCGATATGGTCTTTGGGCATCCCGCCTACAGCATGCTGGCCAATACCCGGTCGGGCGGGTTATGGCCATCGGCGAAGGTCTTGATGTTGATCAGGACCTTTTCCCCCATATCCACCCGCGCTTCCAGCGTGGCCGACCCCAGATGCGGCAACAGCACCACATTGTCCAGGCCGATCAGTTTGGGATTCACCGCCGGTTCGTGTTCGAACACGTCCAACCCGGCCCCGGCGATTTCACCCCGGCCCAACATGCGGGTCAGGGCATTTTCATCGACGATTTCGCCGCGTGCGGTATTGATCACATAGGCATGGGATTGCAGCAATTGCAGCCGCCGCGCCGACAGCAAATGGAAGGTGGCCGGGGTATGCGGGCAGTGGATGGTGACCATGTCCATCCGGGCCAGCATTTGATCCAGGCTTTCCCAATAGGTGGCGTCCAATTCCGTTTCGATATCGGGATGGACCCGTTTGCGATTGTGGTAGTGGATGGACATGCCGAAGGCCTTGGCCCGGCGGGCGACCGCTTGACCAATCCGGCCCATGCCAATGATGCCCAGCCGTTTCCCCCAAATCCGATGCCCCAGCATGAAGGTGGGGCTCCAGCCGCCCCATTGCCCGGACCGCATCAGCCGTTCACCTTCGGCCAGACGGCGGGGGACCGACAGAATCAGCGCCATGGTCATATCGGCGGTGTCTTCGGTCAGGACGCCAGGGGTGTTGGTGACAGTGATGCCGCGGCTGCGGGCGGTGGCCAGATCAATGTGATCCACGCCGGTCCCGAAATTGGCGATCAGTTTCAGATCGGGGCCCGCCTGACTGAGCACCGATGCATCAATGCGGTCGGTGATGGTGGGAACCAGCACATGGGCGGTTTTCACCGCTTCGACCAAATCCGCCTTGGACATGGGATGGTCATCCGTGTTCAGGCGGGTTTCGAATAATTCCTGCATCCGCGTTTCGATAACGTCGGGCAGTTTCCTGGTGACGACAACGAGGGGCTTTTTTTGTGGCATATCTTTTCTCCTCCCGGAACCCCGTTCGATGCTCAGGACCTAGCAAGAGCGAATTGTCTTGTCCAGATTCCCGTAGGGGCCTCGGCGTCTTGACCGCGCCGATGGTCCCGCAGGTATAATGCCTGGGCTGGAAGACTTTATACAGGCGAACAGAAAATGAAATTTTTATTCCGCCTGGGGATGGGGATCGCCTTGGGACTGACGGGTGTTCTGTTACCCGTCCTGACGCTTGCCGCCAATGAAACCAGCGGCTTGCCGCTGCCGCGTTTTGTTTCGCTACGATCCGACGAGGTTAATTTGCGGACCGGGCCGGGGGTCCGTTATCCCATCGACTGGATTTATACCCGTCGGGATCTGCCGGTCGAGGTGATCGCAGAATTTGAAGCGTGGCGGAAAATCCGCGATTGGCAGGGGACGGAAGGATGGGTGCACCAGTCCATGCTGTCCGGTCGGCGCATGATGGTGGTGACCGGCGCTGTCCGCAATTTGCGTACATCCGATGCGGATTCGGCCAATGTGGTCACCCAGATCGAGCCGGGCGTAGTGGGACGCATCGCGCAATGCCCACGAAACCGAGATTTCTGCCGGGTGGAAATCGGCCAATCCCAGGGGTGGTTGCGGCGGGATGAAATCTGGGGCGTCTATAAGGGCGAATGGATCGACTGATCATAAAAAATGCCCCGGACGAAGCCGGGGCATTTCCTGAGAATCGAACCCTTGCCTGCCTTTGGCAAGGGATAGGTCAACCCCGGATCAAGCGGCCTTGCGCTTTTTCAGCAGATCCAGAATTTCCGCCGCAGCCTGGGGAATGTTGGTGCCGGGACCATAAACGGCGGCAACGCCGGCCTGGTACAGGGCGTCATAATCCTGCTGCGGGATAACCCCGCCGGCGACCACCAGGATGTCCGCCGCGCCCTGAGCCTTCAACTCGTTGATCAGTGAAGGAATCAGGGTCTTGTGGCCAGCGGCCAAAGAGGATGCGGCGACGATGTGCACGTCGTTTTCAATGGCCTGACGGGCTGCTTCCTCGGGGGTTTGGAACAATGGGCCCACATCCACGTCAAAGCCGATATCGGCAAAGGCGGTGGCAATGACCTTGGCGCCACGGTCATGACCATCCTGGCCCATCTTGACCACCAGGATACGGGGACGGCGGCCTTCTTCCTTGGCAAAGGCGTCCACATTGGCCTTCAACTGGGCAAAGGCGTCATCGCCCTTATAGACACCGCCATAGACGCCCGAGATGGATTGGATTTGGGCGCGGTGACGGGTAAAGGCCTTTTCCAGCGCGTCGGAAATTTCGCCGACCGTGGCCCGCGCACGGGTGGCGACCACCGACAATTCCAGCAAATTGCCGGTGCCGCTTTCGGCGGCGGCGGTCAGGGCGGCCAGGGCGGCCTCGACCTTGGCTTGATCGCGGCTGGCTTTGATCTGGTTCAGGCGGGCGATCTGGGATTCGCGGACCTTGGTGTTGTCCACTTCCAGAATTTCGATGGGGGTTTCTTCCTTGGGCTTGTACTTGTTGACGCCCACCACCACTTCGTCGCCACGGTCGATGCGGGCCTGCCGACGGGCGGCGGCTTCCTCGATCTTCATCTTGGGCATGCCGGATTCGACCGCTTTGGTCATGCCGCCCAGGGCTTCCACTTCCTGGATCAGTTTCCAGGCTTCCTCGGCCAGGGCGTTGGTCAGGCTTTCCACGTAATAAGACCCGGCCAGCGGATCGACCACATTGGGGATGCCAGTCTCTTCCTGAATGATCAACTGGGTATTACGGGCGATACGGGCCGAGAACGGGGTCGGCAGGGCGATGGCTTCGTCCAGGGCGTTGGTGTGCAGGCTTTGGGTCCCACCCAGCACGGCGGCCATGGCTTCGATGGTGGTGCGGATGACGTTGTTGTACGCATCCTTTTCCGTCAGCGACACGCCCGAGGTCTGACAATGGGTCCGCAGCGCCATGGAAGACGGCTTTTGCGGATCGAATTGCTTGATCAGCCGCGCCCACAGCAGGCGGCCAGCGCGCATCTTGGCGATTTCCATGAAGAAATTCATGCCGATGGCCCAGAAGAAGGACAGCCGACCGGCGAAATCGTCGATCTTCAGGCCGCGATCCAGGGCCGAGCGCACGTATTCCAACCCATCGGCCAAGGTGAAGGCCAATTCCTGCACCGCCGTGGCCCCGGCTTCCTGCATGTGATAGCCGGAGATGGAGATGGAATTGAATTTGGGCATGTGCTTCGAGGTGTACTCGATGATGTCCGCGACGATCCGCATGCTGGGTTTGGGCGGATAGATATAGGTGTTGCGGACCATGAACTCTTTCAGAATGTCGTTCTGAATGGTGCCCGACAACAATTCCTGCGCCACGCCCTGTTCCTCGGCGGCGACGATATAACCGGCCAGAACCGGCAGGACGGCGCCATTCATGGTCATGGACACGCTCATCTTGTCCAACGGAATGCCGTCGAACAGGATTTTCATATCCTCGACCGAATCAATGGCCACGCCAGCCTTGCCGACATCGCCGACCACGCGGGGGTGATCGCTGTCATAACCGCGATGGGTGGCCAAGTCGAAGGCCACCGACAGCCCCATCTGACCGGCGGCCAGATTGGCGCGGTAAAAGGCGTTGGATTCCTCGGCGGTGGAAAAACCCGCATATTGCCGCACGGTCCAGGGGCGCGCGGCATACATGGTGGCGCGCGGCCCGCGCAGGAACGGGGGGAAACCGGGCAAGGTATCCAGGGTTTCCAGACCTTCCAGATCGGCAGCGGTATAAAGCGGCTTGACCGTGATGCCTTCCGGGGTGTCCCAGTTCAAAGTATCGGGCGATGCGCCCTTCAAATCCTTGGATGCAAGCTGAGTCCAATCGCCCAGGCTTTTCTTGGCAAACTCGGTCATGTCCTCTCCTCCAGCGGCCCGTTTTAGGTCGGGTTATGGCGGGACTATACAAGTGACAGGCGGCCTCGTCCATCAAGCGTCACGCATATTAGAGTCATAAAACCACATGGCTGTGCCATTGCTTGCCGTCAATGAGAGGAATTGTTGACGTTAAAAAGATAGATGGAGGCGATAGAAAATTAAATATTATGGATTGTGCGGTGCGGTCAGTACAAAATGTATCCGCATGGGGTGATGAATTTTTTTGTGACAAAAATTGCTCTGCGTGAAGCGAATTTGCGCGCCTTATTGCACTGCAATATTTTCATTGCATTTCGAATGTTTCCATTAATTCAATCTGGCATGTATTTGATTGTGGAATAAAATGCACGATCCGCTTTGGCTGGACGGATGCTCGGCAAAGCGTATCATCCGCCCCATTCAGCCCCATTGGTCCGGCCCAGGCGCTTGATTCCCAGGCGTCTGGACAAGTCGGCCCGCCAACTCGTTGCCGCCACGGGATGACCGTCATGTCCTATGCCCAGCACATCATCGCCTGCAATCGCCACGACCCCGACAAATTCCGTCCTTTTCTGGTGGATGGGGTTCAGGTCGGGCGGGTCCGCCTGGATGTGTCTGACTGGCTGTGCGCCCATGACGGGGTTTTCCTGCCGCTGGATGGCGGCGGGGTAAGGATGCATCCAGATCTGTCCACCCCGGACCAGCGGTCGGCGGCCCTGGATCAGGTGTGCCAGTCCTTGCAGGGCAGCCATGGCATTCCGGCCTTGCGGGGGGAACGCTATCGGGTGGCGACGGGCTGGGGACAGCCGCAATTGATGACCGTGGATCGGGCGGTGGTCAGTCTGTTTGGCGTTCGGGCCTATGGCGTGCATGTGAACGGCTTCACCCGGTTGGCCGATGGACGGCTGGCCTTGTGGGTGGCCCGCCGGGCCTGGGATCGTCCGTTGGAACCGGGAAAGCTGGATAATCTGGTGGCGGGCGGTCAGCCCGCCCATCTGGGATTGATGGATAATCTGATCAAGGAAGCGGCGGAAGAGGCGGGCATTCCCGCCGCCCTGGCCCGCACCGCCCGCCCGGCCGGGGCCATCAGTTATTGCCTGGAAGACCGATGGGGGCTGAAACCCGATGTGATGTATTGCTTTGATCTGGCGGTTTCCGCCGATTTCCGGCCGGTGAATACCGATGGCGAAGTCGCAGAATTTCACCTGATGCCGGTGACGGATGTGGCTGCTCTGATCGCAGCCGGCACGGAGTTCAAATATAACGTCAATCTGGTGATCATGGATTTCCTGATCCGCCATGGTTTTATCACCCCGGATCAGCAGCCCGATTACTTGGACCTGATCCATGGGTTGCATCGGGGGCTGTAAGATGATGATCCGCCATCTGGTATCGTCGGTGATCCTGGGTTTTCTGGCCATTCCCGCCGCCCAGGCCCAAGTGACTGAACACCTGCCCACCAGCGACAAAGTGGTGGCCCTGACCTTCGATGCCTGTGAAGCCCGGAGCAAACCGGCCTATTTCGATCATTCCATCCTGGATTACCTGATCCGGGAAAAACTGCCTTTCACCATCTTTGCCACGGGCCTGTTCGCCCGCCGCAACAGCGAGGATTTGGCCCGGCTGGCCCAATTGCCCCAGGTGGAAATCGAAAACCATTCCTTTGATCATCCCCAGCATATGGAACGGCTGACATCGGCCCAGGTGACGGCGCAACTGGATGACACCGATCGGATCATCGAATCGGCGACCGGCCGTCGCCCGGTCTTTTTCCGGTTTCCCGCCGGTAATTACGATCCGGCCACCCTGGCCACGGTGGAAGCCACCGGGCACAAAGTGGTTCATTGGCGCTGGCCGTCGGGGGACCCCAGCCCCGGCCTGACACCGGCGCATTTGCATGATTGGGTCATGGCCAAGACCCGCCCCGGCGATATCTTGATCTTCCATATCAATGGCCGCGCCCCGGCCACCGGCCAGGCACTGCCCCAGATGGTCGAGGATTTGCGCAAGAAGGGGTACAGCTTTGTCCGGTTGGATCAGATGCTGTCCCCGCCGGGGGAAAAACAATGATTTCCCTGCTTCCATTCGATCCAGACGATGCCCCCAGTTGGGCGGCCATGCTGGCCCGGATGGACCCGTGGGCGCGGTTGGGTTTTTCGGCGCAAAGTTTGGCCCGCTATCTGGCGTGCCCCGATCCCGCCTTGCAGATCATGGTGGCCCGTGATGACAAGGATGGTCCGGCCGGGATTATCGGTCTGCGAAATCCCTGGCTGCGTGGTCCCTATATCGAAACGCTGGCGGTGTTGACGCCGTTTCAAGGAGGCGGCGTCGGCACGCGGTTGATCAAGTGGGCGGTGGGGGAAAGCCGGTGCAATCTGTGGGTCTGCGTTTCCGCCTTTAACGACAAAGCCCAAGGATTTTACCGGTCCCAGGGATTTGTTCCCGTCGGAACCATGCCCGATCTGGTGGCCGAGGGGTTCGATGAAATCCTGATGCGGCGACGCCTGCCCCCAAGCGGCGAGGAATAATACCAACGGCCGTTGGTTCTGCCGCCATTGCGGCGGCGGCCATTGCTGCCGCGACGTAAAATAAATCTATTCTCCACCGGAAAACTGGATTTATCTAAAGATGCCATCTATAGTGCATTTATAGATTTATCCGTCCGGGAGAGTTCCTCATGCGTATCCGCCTGATCCGCCACCGCGATGTCGCCGCCGGTCTGTTCTTTCTGATCGTCGGTCTGGGCACGGCCTGGGGGGCCTGCGCCTATTCCCTGGGATCGGCCATGCGGATGGGGCCGGGCTATTTCCCCCTGGTCCTGGGAATGGTTTTGGCGGCTTTGGGGCTGTTGTTGCTGGTCATCAACGCCCGACTGGTTCCCGACAGCGATTCGCCGCATCTGATTGAAAAGCCGTGCCTGCGGTCGCTGGTCCTGGTGGGGGTGGCCATGCTGATCTTCGCCTTCGCCTTGCAGGCCTATGGATTGGTGGTGGCGACCGTCGGCTTGGTGATGGTCAGCGGCATTGCCTATCGCGCGTTCCGCTGGCGGGAAATCAGCCTGTTAAGCGGCGGACTGGCCGGCTTCGCGGTGACTGTCTTTGCCTATGGGCTGGGCTTGCCCTTGCAGGTTCTGCCGGCATGATCGACCTTTTTGAACAATTGGCCCAAGGATTCGATGCGGCGGCCACCTGGGGCAATCTGGGGTACTGCCTGATCGGTGTGACTTTGGGCACGTTGATCGGGGTTTTGCCGGGAATCGGTCCGGTGGCCACCATCGCCATGTTGCTGCCCGCCACCTTCGGTTTGCCGCCGCTAAGCGCCCTGATCATGCTGGCCGGGATCTATTACGGCGCCCAGTATGGTGGATCGACATCGGCCATTCTGGTCAATCTTCCGGGCGAATCATCATCGGTGGTCACCTGTATCGACGGATACACCATGGCCCGTCAGGGCCGGGCGGGCAGTGCCCTGGGCATTGCCGCCCTGGGGTCGTTTTTCGCGGGGACGGTGGCCACGCTGATCATCGCGGTCCTGGCCACGCCCCTATCGGCGCTGGCGTTGAAATTCGGTCCGGCGGATTATTTTTCCCTGATGGTGCTGGGGCTGGTCGCCGCCATCGTTTTGGCGACCGGGTCGTTGATCAAGGCCGTGGCCATGACCATTCTGGGCCTGCTGCTGGGGCTGGTGGGCACCGATGTGAATTCCGGGGTGGAACGCTTCAGCTTCGGCCTGCCGGAATTGTCCGATGGCTTCGGCTTTGTCGTGGTGTCCATGGGATTGTTTGGCATCGCCGAAATCATCCACAATCTGGAAAAATCCGAAACCCGCCAAATTTTCACCGACCGAGTCGGCCAGCTTTGGCCCAATGCCGATGATTTCCGCCGCAGTTGGAAGCCGGTTTTGCGCGGCACGGTTCTGGGGTCGATCCTGGGGGTGCTGCCGGGTGGTGGGGCGATCCTGAGTTCCTTTGCCTCCTACACCTTGGAAAAGAAGCTGGCCCGCGATCCCAAACGCTTTGGCAACGGTGCCATCGAAGGGGTGGCAGGACCGGAATCCGCCAATAATGCCGGGGCACAAACATCCTTCATCCCACTTTTGACCTTGGGCATTCCCCCCAACGCGGTGATGGCGCTGATGGTGGGGGCCATGATGATCCATGGCATTGTTCCCGGTCCCCAGGTGATGACCGAAAGGCCCGAATTGTTTTGGGGACTGATCGCCAGCATGTGGATCGGCAATGCCATGCTGGTCCTGCTTAATCTGCCGTTGATCGGGCTGTGGGTCCGGCTGTTGCGGGTGCCTTACCGTCTGCTGTATCCGGCCATCTTGCTGTTTTGCTGCATCGGCATTTACAGCGTCAATCAAAGTGCGCTGGAGGTTGCCTTTGCTGTCGGTTTCGGCGTGCTGGGCTATGCGTTCATCAAGTTGAATTGCGAACCGGCGCCGTTGTTGCTGGGCTTTGTCCTGGGACCCTTGATGGAAGAAAATCTGCGGCGGGCCCTGTTGCTGGCCCGTGGTGATGCCACCGTTTTCCTGACCCGTCCCATCAGCGCCACCTTATTGGTCCTGGCCATCGTGCTGGTGGCCGTTCTGGTTTTACCCGCCGTGCGCAAAACCCGTGACGTGGCATTTCAGGAAGACTGATCCCGGTTCCATGAGTTTCCGACGAGTGGAACCGATCTGCGGCCATTGAGGCCGCGGCCAAGCAGGCGAATGCCTGCGCCCGGCGAGGGACAAATATAAATCCCAGCGGCCATTGAGGCCGCGGCCAAGCAGGCAGACGCCTGCGCCCGGCGAGGGACAAATATAATCCCAGCGGCCATTGAGGCCGCGGCCAAGCAGGCGGACGCCTGCGCCCGGCGAGGGACAAATCTAATCCCAGCGGCCATTGAGGCCGCGGCCAAGCGGCCGGATGGCCGCGCCCGGCGAGGGACCAAAGAAAAGATCCGACCGCAGGTCGGAACTTTCTGAAACAAGTATGAGCTTTTCCCTTTTCATTCACAGGAATCATCCATGTCTGACGATGTGTTGTATCAATCGGCCGATGGTGTCGCTGAAATCACTATAAATCGACCAGATAAATATAATGTAATCACCCATGAGGTCGTGGCGCAGTTGCGGGCGGCGTGGGACCGTTTCAACGACAGCGACCAGGACCGGGTGGCCATTTTATCCGCCGCCGGTGACAAGGCGTTTACCGCCGGGGCTAATTTGCGCGACATCCCCCACGATCTGTGGCGGGCGGTGCCGGGGGCGGGGGTGACCGTGACCAAGCCGGTGATCGCGGTGACTTCGGGTCTGGTGGTCGGGGGTGGTTTGGTTCTGGTGCAATATGCCGATTTGGCCGTTGCCGCCGACAATTCGGTGTTTTCCTATCCCGAAGCCAAGGTGGGGTTTTCCGGTGGGCTGATCAGTTCCCTGGCGGCCCGCATCCCCCATAAGGTGGCCATGGAATTGCTGCTGGTGGGCGGCAATATCGACGCCCGGCGCGCGTATGAGGTGGGGCTGGTCAACCGGGTGGTGCCGTTGGGCCAGCAATTGGACGTGGCCCGCGATCTGGCCCGCCAGATCGCCGCCAATGCCCCCCTGGTTCTTGGCCTGCTGAAACGCTTTGTCGGCCAGACCTTGCCCAAAGGGCCCACGGAAACCGCCGCCCAGGCCCGTGCCCAGATCGAAACCATCAACACATCCAGCGATTTCAGCGAAGGCATCGCCGCTTTCGCCGAAAAGCGTGCGCCGGTTTTTTCCGGTCGCTGACACCACGCCGTCAGTTCAACCCAATCCGGGGAATAGAGCCATGTTCAACACCCGCTCCCTGTCTGCCACCGTTTTGGTTGGCGCCGTCCTGGTTGGCGCCGTCCCGGCCACCAGTTCCATGGCCTTGGCCGAGGCCCCCTATCCCAACAAGGCGTTAAGGCTGATCGTGCCCTTCCCGCCGGGTGGGGCCGCCGATACCGCCGGGCGTGTTTATGCCGAACAATTGTCCCAGGCGTTCCATCAGCCGGTGGTGGTGGAAAACAAGCCCGGCGCAGGCACCGCCATCGCCGCCGAGGCGGCGGCCAAGGCTGCGCCCGATGGCTATACCCTGTCCCTGGCGCCAGCCGGGCAATTGACCGTTCTGCCCCATCTGGCAAAAAACCTGGCCTATGATCCGATCCGCGATTTCGCCCCGGTTTCCATTATCGCGTCGGTTCCTTATGTCATCGGTGCCAGTGCCGAAACCCCGGTGACCACCGTGCAGGATTTGGTGGCCGCCGCCAAGAAAGAGCCGGGCAAGCTGACCTATTCTTCCTGCGGCAACGGGACGCTGTGCCATCTGAGCGGGGAATTGTTCAAGACCCAGACCGGAACCGATCTGCTGCATGTCCCTTATAAGGGCAGCGCCCCGGCCATTACCGCCCTGCTGGGGGGCGAGGTTAATTTGGCTTTTGATACCCTGACCGTGTTGGCTCCGCAGATCAGGGGGGGCAAGGTCAAGGGTCTGGCCATTTCCGGCAAGGACCGTTCGCCGCTGATTCCCAACGTGCCCAGCGCCGCCGAAGCCGGATTGCCCCAATTCGACGTGACATCCTGGTTTGGCATCGTGGTGCCGACGGCCACGCCCAAGGAAATCGTGACCCGGCTTAATCAGGAATTAGTGCGCATCGCCCAATCGCCCGAGGTCAAGGAACAATTGGCCAAAAGCGGTCTGGATGCCGTTCACACCACCCCCGACGGCTTTGCCAACACCATCCGCGAGGACAGCACACGCTGGCGGGAAATCGTCAAATCCTCTGGCGCCACCTTGGATTAAGGATCAAGCATGACCGCTGTGTCCCCCCCCCAATCCCAACAGGATTACACATTGTGGCAGGCCCGGATTGATCTGGCCGCCGCCTGCCGTCTGGTGGCCTTGTTCGGCTGGACCGATCTGTTGGCCACCCACCTGTCCATCCGCGTGCCTGGGCGGACGGATCGCTATCTGATCAATCCCTTGGGATTGTTGTTCGAGGAAGTCACCGCATCCTCGATCCTGGAAGTGGATCTGGATGGCCGGATCACCCACGGTCAGGGCGATCTGAACCCGGCGGGAATCGTCATTCACGGCGCCATTCACGGCAATGTGGATCATGCGGGGGCGGTGGTCCACTTGCACAGCCGGGATGGCGTGGCCATTTCGTGCCAGGAAGGCGGCTTGCTGCCCCTGACCCAAATGGCCCTGATGGTAGTGGATGACATTGCCTATCACGATTTTCAAGGTGTGGTCCTGGATGACGAGGAACGGGCATCCATCCTGGCCGATGTGGGGGATAAGCCGTTGCTGATCCTGCGCAATCACGGCACCTTGGCGGTGGGGCGGACCATGGCCGAAGCCTTTTCCCGCATCTGGCGGTTGGAACGGGCCTGCCGCTTCCAATTGGCGGCACAATCCGCAGGGGTGCCGTTACGGCTGCCATCCCCCGCCGTCATCGAACGGACCAAGGATCAAGGGCGGCGGATTTATGGCCCCCAAGCCAGCTTTTTCCCATCAGGACAGCGGGAATGGGCGGCGTTGTTACGCCGACTGGACCGCGATTTGCCAGGATATCGCACATGACCGACCAATCCCGCCCCCGCATCGCCATTTTCGGCGCCGGAGCCATCGGCCTGTATCTGGCCTGCCGTCTGGAACAAGCGGGGATGGGGGTCACCCTGATTACCCGGCCGGGCAAGGCCCTGCCCCTGCCCATCATTCTGGATGACAGCGATGGCACCACCACCCGCCATCACCCCGGACAGCATCCCGCCGACCAGCCGACGCCCCAGGATTACGTCATCGTGACGGTCAAGGCCCAGGACTTGCCAGCCGCCTTGCCGCAAATCCGTCCCTGGCTGGGTGATGGCGGGCAGTTGGTGGCGGCGCAAAACGGTCTGCCCTGGTGGTTCCTGCACCGTTTGGCCCCCGGCACCCCCTTGCGTGCCGCCGATCCTGACGGGACATTGCTGCGCAGCGTGGATTTGAATCGCACCATCGCCTGCGTCATCAACAAATCGGTGGACCGGCTGGCCGCCAACCACATCAAGGTTTTTTCGGCAAACGGGGACCGGTTCGTTTTTGGCCGTCCCCTGGGTCCCGTCGATGACGCAATCATCCGCCTGACCGCTGTTTTGACCGCAGCCGGGCTGACGGCCCAGGCGGTGGACGATATCGTACCGCCGCTTTGGGACAAGTTGCTGGGGAATGTGGTTCTTAATCCGCTCAGCGCCATCACCGGCTTGGATATGGGGACATTGCTGGCCGATCCCGCCCGGTATCAACGTCTGGTCGCGGGCATGCAGGAAGCCCGTGCCGTCGCCCGCGCCAACGCTCTTCCCCCCGGTATCGAACCGGAAGAGCGCCTGGCCCGGACCGCCCGCATCGGCGCCAAGGGTCACTTCAGGACATCCATGTTGCAGGACCGGCAGGCGGGGCGACCGCTGGAATTGGAACCCATCATCGGCGCGGTTTTGGAATTGGCCCGCCGTCATGACGTGCCCACGCCGGTCTTGACCCGTCTTTATGCGGACGTCCTGGCGGGAAACCAATCAAACCATTGAGGACACAGGGAATCCATGTTAGCCATCGCAATCTTTAATCAGGACACCCAGCCGATGAGCGACGATACCAATTCCCAATCCACGCTGCCCCCGCTGGTCGTCAACGGCCAGTATGTGAAGGATCTGTCCTTCGAGGTTCCTGGTTCCCCAGCCATTTACGGGGAAATGCAGGGCCAGGCCCCCAATATTCCCATCCATGTGGATGTGAATGTGGCCCCGCTGAAAGACAATGCCTTTGAAGTGACCCTGCATCTGCGGGTCGAAGCCCATTTGCAGGACAAGCGGCCGGTCTTCATCGTCGAACTGGCTTATGCCGGTGTGTTCAGCATCAATGCTCCGGCTGAACATGTTCAGCCCATGTTGCTGATCGAATGCCCGCGCCTGCTGTTCCCCTTTGCCCGCAACATCGTGGCCGACATGACCCGCGAAGGCGGCTTCCCGCCCTTGCTGATCCAGCCCATCGATTTTGTCCAGCTTTACCGCGCCCGTGTTGAAAGCGCCCAGGCGGAAGCTCGGGCGGCTGAAGAAGCCGGCAAGGTGATCTGAACCGGGCTGTCAGACCAACGGCCGTAAGTTCTGACTTACGGCCGTTGGTTCTGCCGCCATTGCGGCGGCGGCCAAGCGGCCGGATGGCCGCGCCCGGCGGGGGCTGGACAACGGCCAAGTGATCGGAAATTGATTATTCGGCCAGGGCGTGATCGTCGATCAGGGCATGACCTTCGCGGCCATGCACATAGCCATTGGCGAATTCCGCGTCGGGGCACAGGTCGGACAGGCGGATGCTGGCATCGTCCGGGGCCATGGCGCCATCCAGAACGGCACGGAACAGCTCGGCTGTTGCCACCATGTCCACATTCTGTGGCCACAGCCGGAACCGCCCCACCCCCATCCGGCGCAGATGGGTCAGTTCGGCCAGCAAATCCAGATAATGATATGACATGGTTTGGGTGCCGTTCACGGCCAGGAACGGCTGGTCATCCACCGTGTCCACCGCCATGCCGTCGGGATCTTCGGCGCAGACATATTGGCACCCATCCTTGGCCAATCCCCGCGACCGGGCGTGATAGCATCGGGCGGAAATGGCCAGGGGCAGCCGACCGAATGCCTGGACTTCGATCTCGCCCTTGGCGTGGGCCGCCAGGATGGCGATGACCGAAGCGGGTAATTCGGCGGGCAGGCAGGTGCGGATGGCCCCCATCTCCTCCAGATAGGCCAAGGTGCCTTCGCTATAGACGTTGACCAGGGGGCCGACGGCAAAAGGACGGGGGCAGCCGGGAGGAGCCAGCATGGCGGCCACGGAAATGTCGTTGGCCTCCACCAGCCAATCCCCCGATTGGCACAAATCCCGCGCCTGATCCAATTCCCGGCTGCTCATCAGCAGGGCCAGGGATGACAGCACCACTTCTTTTCCCGCCCGGTTCAGCCGGTCGATGATCTCGGGCAGGTGGGGGGTGAAAAAGGGGGTGCGCTTGGAACACACCATCTCGCCCAGGCAGACGGTATCCACGGCGGCTTCGTCGGCGATACGGAAATAAAAATCGCGCAGCCGGTCCGGGCGCCAGTTGAACAGAACCGGCCCCAGGGTCAGCCGGGCGGAAGATTGGGATGAAGCGGTCATCAGCGCCACGCCTTTTCATAAGCACCGGTGGTTTGGCGTCCGCCTTCGGTGATGCGGTCCAAATCCAGATCCGGCATGGGACGTCCGGCCAGGGCGGCATCCAATCCCTGGCGAAAAGCGCTGACCACCGCCGCCACATAGGCGCGGCCCCGCTGGCGGCCTTCGATCTTGAAGGCGGTGACGCCCGCCGCCACCAGATCGGGCAGCATGGCCAGGGTGTTCAGCGATGTGGGTTCCTCGAACAGATAGCTGGTCTTGCCATTGGCCGTGAACCGGCCCTTGCACAAGGTGGGATAGCCCGCCGGTTCGTTGGCGCCGAATTGATTGATGGTAAAGCCCGCCAATTGGGATTTGGTTCCCTGGAGGCCGTCCACATAGCGGACGTGGGATGCGGGCGAACAGACCCCGTTCATGTTGGGTGATTGGCCGGTGGCATAGGATGACAGGGCACAGCGTCCCTCGGCCATCACGCATAATCCGCCGAAAACGAAAACCTCGGTTTCCACGGGTCGGATCTGGACATTCAGTTCGGCGATTTCGGCCAAGGTCAGCACGCGGGGCAGCACCACGCGCGAGACGCCGAAGCGGTCGGCATAAAACCGGATGGCGGCGGCGTTGGAGGCCGCGGCCTGGACCGACAGATGCAGCCGCAGATGGGGATGGCGCCGGGCGGCATAGTCGATCAGGCCGATATCGGCCAGAATGACCGCATCAGCCCCCAGACGGGCGGCGTCGTCCACCGCCTTGTGCCACAAATCGGGCTGGCCCGCGCGGGGAAAGGTGTTGATGGCCACCAGCACCTTGGACCCGTGGCCATGGGCAAAGGCGATGCCGTCTTCCAATTCCTTGCGGCTGAAATTCAGGCCGGGAAAATTGCGGGCGTTGGTTTCGTCGCGATAGCCCACATAGACGCAATCGGCCCCGGCTTCGACCGCACTTTTCAGGGCGGCGGGGGTGCCTGCGGGACAAACAAGTTCTGGACGGGCGGCCCCGCGCATTTGCAGTGGCGTCCCCATCAGACCATCCCCCCCCGGCGGGCGGATTTGCGCAAGGATTTGACCTCGGCTTCCAGCTCGGCCAGACGCGCATCGCGGGACGCGCTTTCCCGCAGGGCTGGCGCGATCAGGGATTGGCGCAGGATTTCCACATCCTCGCGCATGTGGGACAGCACATCCAGCGCCCCCAGGGCCAGGCGGCGGGCGGGGTTGGCCAGCGGTCCCAGCAATCCGGTCAGTTCCGCCACCAGATCAATGCCTGCCCCATCCACCGCATTGCGCAAGGCCACCACCACTTCGGTGTCGCCTTCAATCAGCAATTGGCGGGAAAAGAACAGGGCATCGCCATCCATCTTGCCTTCCGCCAGGGCGATCAGGGTTTCCAGCGGGCCGCGGATGGTGGCATGGGCTTCGTCGCGGTCAACGAAACGGCGGACAGTCAGGCGGGGTCCCGCCGGGTCCAAGTCCAGCAACAGGGCAAAGGGCAGGTCGATGGGATCGACGCAAACCACCTTGCCGCCAAAGGCATCCATGCGCTCCAGCATATCGGGATGACGGCGGCGCACCAGTTGCAACAAGGCGTCGAAAACCGGTTGGACCATGGATGGCCGCAAGGGCCGCAGGGCCAGACCCAGCAGCAAGACCGGTGAAAAGGGCGGGGCCATGGATTTGGAGCCAGGGCGGAAAGGCGTGTCCATCATGGTGTGACCCAGTTTTGCGCAAATTAATCGTATGGATGGTCATAGACCCGTGGTGCGATCGCCGTCAAGCCAAGGGGAGTTGCCGCTTGGACTGACCGGCGGATGGGGGTAGAACAGATCAGGCAGCAAGGATGGGATCATGATCGTCGATATAGATCTAAGCCGGATCAACGTGCTGATCGTCGACACCAGCCGCTATTCCCGGTCGTTCATCCGCTCGGCATTGCAGTCATTCGGCGTCGGGCAGGTGATGGAAAGCGCGGATGCCAACGAGGCCATGCCGATTCTGGCCCGGCACCGGATTGATCTGATCCTGGCCGATCACGGCGTCACCCCCGATGGCGGGGTGGAGTTTGTCCGTGGCCTGCGGTCCCAGGACGGCAGCGTCTGGCAGGACATTCCGGTGATCATGGTATCCAGCCTGGCCGATATGGAAAAGGTGTTGGAAGCCCGGAATGTCGGCACCAACGAGTTCCTGGTGAAGCCGGTATCGCCGGAATCCCTGTACCGCCGGGTGCGCACCGTCCTGGTCAATCCCCGTCCGTTTGTCCGCTCGCCCGATTATGTGGGGCCGTGCCGCCGGTTGGTGGACCGGCCCGCCGCCACCGGCATTGATCGCCGGGTGGCCCCGCCCCTGTCCCGTCCGCGTCCGCTGATTGATCTGCCGCCGGGCATCACCCGGCCCAGGGCCGCGGAAACGCAATCCAGGGCCGAAAACACTCCGGCCCCCACCGATGACCGGACCGTCCGCAAACGCTTTCGGGCCGGGACCGCCATCTTTCGCGAAGGGGATGCGGGGGATGCCGCCTATGTGGTGGAAACCGGACGGGTCAGCATCGTCAAATCGGTGGATGACACCGATACCTTCCTGGGCGAGATCCTGCCCCATGGCATTTTTGGCGAGATGGCGCTGATCGACGACCATCCCCGGATGGCATCGGCCATCGCCGCCGAGGATACGGTGTGCATGGTCATTCCCAAGGCGGCGATGAAAGCCCAGATCAACCGCACCCCGGATCTGGTGATCCTGGTGGTGGAAACCTTGCTGCATGATATCCGCAAAATGGGGCGGGAATTGGTGGAAGCCCGCGCCCGTGTCTCGATCCGCCGGGATGGACCGGTGGCCACTGTCACCTGATCCGTGTGGGAGCGATAGGGGATGTGTGAACTCTATGCGGGGACCGATCCCAGCCTGTATGAAAGCGTGACCCGGTCAGTACGCATCGGCGGCGTGGTCACCAGCATCCGCCTGGAACGGCGATTTTGGCAGATCTTGGACGAAATCGCGGGCCAGGGTGGTCAGACCCTGGCCCAATTCCTGACCACTCTTTATGACGAAGTGGTGGACCGGCGGGGTGAGGTTGGAAATTTCACCTCGCTTCTGCGGGTGATCTGTACGGTGGGGCCGGGTCCGGTCAGGCCGTCACCACCCGTCGCCCACCCGGCATCATCGCCATACTGACCGCCCCCAGGGTCAGGGCCGCGCCGACCAATTGAACCGGGGCGGGGATGGTGCCGCCCAGGGTGGAAATCACCATGGCCGCCACCGGCACCAGATTGAGAAACAAAGCGGTGCGGGACACGCCCAGCCGGGACAGGGCCGCATTCCAAAACAGATAGGAAAGCGCACTGCCCCCCACAGCCATGGCGATCAGGGCCAGGATTGCCCGGACATCCGGCAGATGGGGCGGGACCGGCGCGGCGATCAGGGTCAGGGGGATCATGACCAGCGTGCCGATCATCATCAGGGCCGCCGTATTGGCCAAGCCGCCTTCCTGGGTGGGCATCATCCGCTTGGCCAGGATGTTATAGACCGCCCACAGCAGATTGGCGGCCATGATCATCTGGTCACCCACCGCCGGGACCAGGCTGGCGCCATCGCCCAGGACCACCACCCCCACCCCGGCCAGGGCCAGGGGAAAGGCCATGATCTGCCGGGCCGATAACCGTTCACCCAGAATTGTCGCCGCCAACAGGGCGGTGACCAGGGGATTGGTGGCCATGATCAGCGCGCCATTGATGGCGCTGGTCCGCTGCATGCCATAAAAAAACAGCAGGTTGAAGCCCACCACCCCCAGAACCCCCAACGTGCCATAGGCACGGATATGGCGGATCAGCCGGACGGGCTGGCGTTGCCATGCGGCCAGGGTCAGCAAAAAGGCGGCGGCAACGATGAAGCGCAGCGTTCCGGCCAAAAGGGGGTGCAATTCGGCCAGGACTGGCTTTGACAGGTTGAAATTGGCCCCCCACAACACGGTGGCCATGATCACCATGGCATAGGTCAGGGATTGTCCCATGGCCCATTCCTTTCAGAAAAACTGTAGCTGTCCCCATGGTGATCAGTCATGATCCCCCGTGCAAACCAGTGTTTTTGAGCGAAGTGGATTAGAAAATCTAATGTCAAGGCACCTGCCGCCCCTGCGCGCCTTGCGGGCGTTCGAAGCCGCAGCCCGCCATTTATCCTTCAGCCGGGCGGCCGAGGAATTGCACGTCACCCCCGCCGCCGTCAGCCAGCAGATCAAGATTCTGGAAGAGTATTTGGGGGTGGTGCTGTTCTTGCGCGGCAATGTCCTGACCATGACCGACAATGCCCGTCAGGTGCTGCCTGCCCTGACCGATGCGTTTGACCGGTTGGAACGGGTGGCCGATCATTTGCGGCAAGGGCGCGACCGCCGCCCCTTGGTGGTGTCGTGTTCGCCATCCTTTGCCGGGCAATGGCTGGTTCCCCGGCTGGTCCGGTTCCAGGCCGATTATCCCGATGTGGATTTGCATCTGTCGGCATCGGTGCGTCTGGTCAATTTCGCCACCGAAGACGTGGATTTGGCCATCCGGTATGGATCGGGCAGTTTTCCCGGTCTTTATGTGGAAAAGCTGAAAAGCGAAACCCTGGTGGCGGTGGCGGTGCCGGATTTGGCCGCACGTTTGTCCACCCCTACCGATTTGCTGGCGGTTCCGCTGCTGAGCAATCAATCCATGACCTGGGACCCCACCTATCCCAACTGGCCGGACTGGCTGCGCGATAGCGGGATCGAGGTGCCGGCGGGATTGAATTTGCGCCAGTTCAGCGATTTCAATCTGGTGATCCGGGCGGCCTTGTCCGGGTTGGGGGTGGCGCTGACCTGGCGGGGGCTGGTGGATGATGAACTGGCCCAAGGCCGGTTACGGGTGGTGTTTCCCGCCCGCCCTTTGGCCAAGGCGTTTTATTTGGTTTGCCCGTCCAAGAATTTGGCCGATCCGAAATTACAGGCTTTCCGTCAATGGGTTCTGGCGGAGGCCGCGCAGGAAGATGCGCTTTTATCCGCGTCCGGCCCAGTCAACGGCGATGGTCCATAGCCGGTCCAGATCCATGGTCTGTTCCAGATGGGATGCCAGTTGGTCCAGCACGTCCTCGACCAGGGCGTCATAGGCGATCCCCTGCCCCCGTCCGGGACGAAGGCGATCCAAAAAGGCGGCGCGGAACGGATCGGATGCAAACAGGCCGTGCAGATAACAGCCCATCACCCGGCCATCGGCGGATTGGGCGCCATCGGGGCGGGGGCCGTCGGTTCCGGCCAGGGTCAGCACGGCGCGGGCAGTATCCGGCCCCTGGGTCCGGCCCATATGCATTTCATAGCCATGGACGTCATGACCCTGGGCATCATGGCCGTGGGCCTGGTTGAGCATCTTGCCGTCGGCCATGAGTGTTTCCACCTGCAACAGCCCCAATCCGGGGGCCTGCGATCCGGCGGGACCTTCCACCCCCTGGGGGTCGCGCACCCATTGCCCCAACATCTGATAGCCCGCGCAAATCCCCAAGATCCGCCCCCCCCGGCGCCAATGGGCCAGGATGTCGATATCCCAGCCCTGGGCGCGCAAAAAGTCCAGATCGGCGATGGTGGCCTTTGATCCCGGCAGGATGATCAGATGGGCATCGCCGGGCAGGGGCTGGCCCGGCGGGATGATGGACAGGCTGACATCGCTTTCCGCCGCCAGGGGGTCGAAATCGTCGAAATTGGCGATGCGGGACAATTGGGGCACCACGATGCGGATCGTCCCGCTTCCCCCCCCGGCCCCGCGCAACGAGGCGGAATCTTCGGCCGGCAAACGGCCTGCGGCGGGAAACCAGGGAATGACCCCCAGGCAGTCCAGCCCGGTGCGGTCCTTCATCAACTGGATGGCCGGGTCGAACAGGCTGGCATCGCCACGGAATTTGTTGATCACATAGCCGCACAGCCGCGCCCGTTCCGCCTGGGGCAGCAAGTCCCAGGTGCCGACGATGGAGGCGATCACCCCGCCCCGGTCAATGTCCCCCGCCAGCAGAACCGGCAGATCCGCCGCCTCGGCAAAACCCATATTGGCGATGTCGGCGGCCCGCAAATTCACCTCTGCCGCACTGCCCGCCCCTTCCACCAGCATCAGATCGGCCTGGGCGGCCAGATGATGGAAACTGTCCAGAACCGTGGGCAACAGGCCGGGCTTGGCCTGGGCATAGGCGCGGGCGCTCATGGTGCCCACCACTTTCCCCTGAACCACCACTTGGGCGCCCACATCCGATTGCGGTTTCAGCAAAACCGGATTCATGTGCACCGATGGCGCCACCTGGGCGGCGCGGGCCTGTAATGCCTGAGCACGGCCAATTTCGCCGCCATCATCGGTGACGGCGGCATTATTGGACATGTTTTGGGGTTTGAACGGCCGGACCCGCAGCCCCCGGCGGGTAAAGGCGCGGGCCAGTCCGGCCACCAACAGGGATTTGCCCACATCGGACCCGGTGCCCTGCACCATCAGGGTGGGAATGCGTTTGGCCGTCATGGGATCAGGGGATCAGCAAATCTTTCAGCCGCCCGGCCTGGGGGCTGTCCACCGATCGGCGGATCACGATGTCGTCGGGGCTGGGATTGCCGCCGTAATAGGCGGCGTTCCACGTATGGCGAGGCAAAATGCCGGACCCTTCCAACGTGGCCCCACCATACAGGCCGACCGCGCGGGAAAAGGAATAGATGTCCGATCCGCCATTGGTGGTGGTGGCGGCTTCGGCCCCGGCGCCCACATGGGCCAGGGCCACCCCGGCATCGGCCCCGGCCTTGAACCGGTTTTCCATCACCGCCCGCAATCCGCCATCGGTCATGATGACGAACATGGCTTCGGCGTTTTGCAGCCCTATTTGCAGGCCCAGCGATCCCGATGCCACCGAATAAAAGGCCGGCCCCGACCAGCGGCCTTGCCCGTCATGGGTCAGCAAGATGCCGGTGCCATATTCGGCTCCCAGCAGAAATCCCCCTTTGGTCAGGTCGGGGACCACCAGAACGGCGCGGGCATTGGCCAATAATTTGGTCAGATTATTTTGCCATTGCGGATCGCGGCGCAGCCGTTCCACCGTGGTGGCGGCCCGTTGCACCATTTGGGTCTGTTCGGTGACCACGCCGCTGGGTCCGTGGGAACAGGCCGTCAGGGGGGTGGCCAGGGCCAGGGCGGCCATCAGGGCCAGAACTGTTGCGCGCATCAGAATTCCACCCCGGGCTGACCTTTGATGCCATCGCGGAACGGGTGTTTAACCAGGGTCATTTCAGTGACCAGATCGGCGGCTTCGATCAATTGGGGCGACGCGTTGCGTCCGGTGATCACCGCGTGCTGCCCCTCGGGGCGGTTGGCCAACGCGGCCAAGACCGGTTCCAGCGCCACATAATCATAGCGCAAGGCCACGTTCAATTCGTCCAGGATGACCATGTGATAGCGAGGGTCGGCCAGCATGGCGGCGGCCACCTCCCAGGCGCGGGCGGCGGCCTGGATGTCCCGTTCCCGATCCTGGGTTTCCCAGGTGAACCCCTCGCCCATGGCGCGGAAGGTCACCAGATCGCCGAACCCTTCCAGAACCCGACGTTCGGCGGTGTCCCACGCCCCCTTGATGAACTGAACGATCCCCACGGGAAAGCCATGGCCGACGCAGCGGATCGCCATGCCGAAAGCGGCGGTGGATTTCCCCTTTCCCGCCCCGGTATGGACGATGACCAACCCCCGTCCTTCATCCTGTTTCCGCGCCATCATCTTGTCGCGTGTGGCCTTTTTCTTGGCCATTTTTTCCTTATGGCGCAGCAACGGGTCTTCGGTCATCGGCAGGCTTTCCTTGGGTGGCGAAGGCCATCCAAGGTGCCCGACCATGACCCGGCTGGCAAGTCCGGGTTCACCCCAGTAATTGCCGCAGGACAAAAGGCAGGATGCCGCCATGGCGGTAATATTCCACCTCGTCCTGGGTATCAATGCGGCATTGCACCTGGACCCGATTGCGGTGGCCGTCGCTGCGAGTGATGGTCAGCGCGACCATCATGCCCGGCGTGATACCACCGGCCAGCCCTTGAATATCAATGTGTTCACTGCCATCCAGTCCCAGAGTGTGCCGGGTCATGCCGTCGATGAACTGAAGCGGCAGAATTCCCATCCCCACCAGATTGGACCGGTGGATGCGTTCGAAACTTTCGGCGATGACGGCCTTGACCCCCAACAGGCGGGTGCCCTTGGCCGCCCAATCCCGTGATGATCCGGTGCCGTATTCCTTGCCGGCGACGATCACCAGCGGCACGTTGTCCCGTGTATAGGTCTGGGCCGCGTCGAAAATGGACAGGGGATCGCCCTGGCCGTAAAGACGGGTCACGCCGCCTTCCACGCCTGGCGTCATCTCGTTCCGCAGGCGGATATTGGCAAAGGTGCCCCGCGTCATTACCTGATCATTCCCCCGGCGCGAGCCATAGGAATTGAAATCCTGGGCCAAGACCCCGCACGCTTGCAGGAATTGGCCCGCCGGGCTGGATTTTTTGATGGAGCCCGCCGGGGATATGTGATCGGTGGTGATGGAATCGCCCAAGATGGCCAGGGGGACAGCCCCCGAAATATCGGCGAATCCCTGGGGGGCATCGGCGCTCATGCCGGTGAAATAGGGGGGGTGACGGATATAAGTGGATTGGGAGGCCCAGTCATAGGTCTGCCCGGTTTTGACCGCGATGGCTTGCCAGGCTTCGGGACCGGCGAAGACATCGGCATATCGGCTGCGATAGGCTTCGGGGGACAGGGATTGGCTGATGGCGGCATTGATTTCGGCGGTGCTGGGCCAGATATCGGCCAGATAAACCGGGTTTCCCTGCGGGTCATGGCCCAGGGGATCTTGGGTTAAATCAACGGTCATGCTGCCCGCCAGGGCATAGGCCACCACCAGGGGTGGGGACGCCAGGTAATTGGCCCGGACCTGCGGGCTGATGCGGCCTTCGAAATTGCGGTTACCCGACAGGACCGCCGCCACCACCAGACCATTGCCGTCCACGGCCTGGGCGACGGGGGCATCCAATGGACCGGAATTGCCGATGCAGGTGGTGCAGCCGAACCCGGCGACGGTAAAGCCCAGACGGTCGAGACTGTCCTGCAACCCCGCCTGTTCCAGATAATGGGCCACCACCTGCGATCCCGGTGCCAGCGAGGTCTTGACCCAGGGCTTGACCGTCAGGCCGCGGGCCACTGCTTTTTGCGCCACCAATCCGGCGGCGATCATCACCGACGGGTTCGAGGTGTTGGTGCATGAGGTGATGGCGGCGATGACCACATCGCCATGGCCGATGGCGCCCCGTCCGTCGGCCAGAGGAATTTTCGTGCCCGGATCGGCATCCGGCTGCAAGGTGGTCAGGGCCTGGGCAAAGCCGGTCTTGGCATCGGCCAGGGTGATCTTGTCCTGGGGCCGACGGGGACCGGCCAGGGATGGCTGGACCGTGGACAAATCCAATTCCAGCGTGTCGGTAAAGACCGGGTCGGGCTGATCCTGGTCCCGCCACAAACCTTGGGCACGGGCATAGGCTTCCACCAGCCGGACGTGATGGGGATCGCGCCCGGTGAAGGTCAGAAAACGGATGGTTTCCGCATCAATGGGGAAGAAACCGCAGGTGGCCCCATATTCCGGGGCCATGTTGCTGATGGTCAGGCGGTCGGTCAGGGCCATGCCCGCCAGTCCGGGGCCATGGAATTCGACGAATTTTCCCACCACCCCCTTGCCACGCAACATCTGGGTGACGGTCAGGACCAGATCGGTGGCGGTCACGCCTTCGGTCAGCCGACCGGTCAGGCGAAAGCCGACCACCTGGGGGATCAGCATGGAAACCGGCTGGCCCAGCATGGCGGCCTCGGCCTCGATGCCGCCGACCCCCCAGCCCAGGACAGCCATGCCATTGACCATGGTGGTATGGGAATCGGTGCCAACCAGGGTGTCGGGATAGGCCAAAGGATTGCCGGTGCCCGAATCATCGGTCCACACCACCTTGGCCAGATATTCACAATTGACCTGATGGCAAATGCCCGTACCGGGCGGTACCACCCGGAAATTGCGAAACGCGCCCTGCCCCCATTTCAAAAAGGCATAGCGTTCGCCATTGCGCTGAAACTCCAGCTCCATGTTGCGGGCCAGGGCGTCGGTGGTGCCATACACATCCACCATCACCGAATGGTCGATCACCAGATCCACCGGTGACAGCGGGTTGATGCGGGCGGGATCGCCGCCCATGGCCTTGATGGCGTCACGCATGGCCGCCAGATCGACCACCGCCGGAACCCCGGTGAAATCCTGCATCAGGACACGGGCGGGGCGATAGGCGATGTCCTTGGCGGTTTTTCCCCGGTCATCGGCCCAGGCGGCCAAGGCTTGGATATCGGCGGCGGTGACGGTCCGCCCATCTTGATGGCGCAGCAGGTTTTCCAGCAGCACCTTTATGGAAAAGGGCAAACGGCCAAGGTCTGCGGAAACGGCAGCGGCCAGACTGATATAGTCATAGGTCTTGCCATCCACGGCCAGGGTTCGGCGAAAGGGATTCGGATCGCGGCCAGGGTTGGACATGGGAAGCTCCTTGAGACGGCGACGTCTCCGGTCCCTCGGGTCCTGGGAACCGGGTGCTTCCTATGTGGGGATGGCCTGGCCCGGCTTCATCGGGCCAAGACAGAATTTCAGCCAGCGGTCAGCGATGCGGCCCAGCCCAGCAGCAAGGCCCCGGCCAGGGCGATGACCACGATGGCGGACCATGCCAGACGATCGGGGCCTGGCGGGGCCTGGGGCGGGGATGGTGGGGTGATGTCGTTGGGCATGGCCGTGATCCAAAAGGGGAAATTGCGGCCAGCATATACTCCCCCGCCACCCCGATCGGGTTAAATGGCTGATACCTGCAAGGAACGGCGGCGCGGGGCCTGAGCCAGCAGGTCCGGGGCCGAGCACAGGCGATGGACCGCATTGGCAATCCCCAGGGCCATGCCATCTTCGGTGTAAAAATTACCATTGATCAGGACGCTGTGCAGAACCACCCGACGATAGGCATCCAGCAATCGGGCATCGGGGGTGCCGGGATCGTGCCAGAATTGGGCCAGCGATCCCTGGAATGTCAGACCCGGCATGGCGAAAACCGCCTGACCCAGGGCGATGACCGGACGGCCCCGATCCAGGGCGGTCAGTCCCACCGTGCTGTTGACGGTCACCGTGCCCAAGGCGCAGTCCAGCAGCGCGTTCAGGTCGCCGCCATCAATGAAGTGCACCCGTCCGGCCAAATCCAGATCGTCGGCCAGGCGGTGCACCAGCCGCCGGTAATTGATCCAGCCATTATCCAGGGGATGATTCTTGATGACCAGATGGGTATCGCCGGGGGCATGGCGGGCGAAATCGGTCATCACTGCTTGAATGGCGGTGGACAGGCGGCCAAAGGGGGAATGGATGCGGATTTGCGAATCCGTGTCCAATTGCAGCGGAAACAAAAAGAACCGGCGTCCCCCGCTGATCATCTGCTCGACAATGCGCCGGACACTGGCCCCATGCAGTTTCAGGGTGGCCAGACGCGGTACCCAGGTGGCGTATTCCGCCCAGATGGGATAGGGCCGGTGGGTCCGATAATGGGGATAGCGGGCCATATGACGGTAATTGGCCCATTGCCAGCGGAAATCATAGACGATGCGGTTGCGTAGCCCCGCTCCAACCGGCTGGCCCATGTCGAACGGGGGCAAGGTGGCCGCCGTGTCCAGATACCATTGGGGATCGTCGGGCAACCGGGTGTGACCGTTGATACCGTCTTGTTCCAAGGTCAGCCAATTGGGCCGCAAATAGCCTTCTTCGAAGACGTGAATACGCAATCCCAGGGCGCGGGCCTTGGCGATGGCGATGGCGTTGCAGGGACGGCAATCATTGTACAAAACCAGATCCCCACACTCATGGGCATGGATGGTTTCGGTGATGAAGTCGCCAAGGTCCTGAAACTTTCCAGAAAAGTCCTGGGCCTGCCAATCGCCCCAAAACTCCCGGTCCCCGCCGCAAACATTGATGCGGGACACATGATGTCCGGCCTGGGCCAGGGCATGGCCCAGATGCAGGTAAAAGGGGGTGGCGTGCCCCTGCATGAAAAGAAAACGGCGCATGGTCAACTGGCAGAGGCCGAGGTTACGGTGCTGTCCCATTGGGCGTGATTGGCGGCGTTCAGGGCCACGTCCATCACCAGCCGCCCCAGGACGTCGGCGCTGATATCCATTCGGTTCGTCTCGTCCCCGCCTTTCCGCCAAATCAGATAATCGGTATCCGCCTCGTCCCAATGAAGCTGACTGAACAATCCGGGCAGGGATGGCAGATGGTCGCCGAACAGGCAGAACACGCCGTTTCCGCTTTGCTGTTTCAGATAATCGACCAGCATGCCGGTCATGATATCCGCATTGTGCAGGTGGCGCAGGTAATAGCCCAATTCGAAACTGCCCAGGGGCTCGGGGGGGACCAGCGAATCGGCAGGATGGGCATCCAGACGACCGGCTTCCCATTTTCCGTGGTTTTCCATGGTGATGGCAAAGATGAAGGTCGGCTGCGGATTGCCGTCATCCAGCACGTCGATCATCTTGCGAGCCACGGCGATATCCGATGTGTAGGGACCGAACAGGTCCGCCTCCTCGAATGACGCCACGTCGATGAAGTGGTCAAAGCCCAGATTGGGGTAAACCGTTTCCCGTCCGAAGAACGTGGCGTGAAAGGGATGGACACAGACGGTGCGATATCCCAACAGCCGCAATTGATGGGCCATGGTCCAGACCGGTTTCTTGCACAAGGACAGATAGGGGTTGAACCGATGCACCCCCAAGGCCGGGGCCGGCAGACCGGACAGAAAGGCAAATTCGGTGCGCATGGTATTGGCCCCCCATGCGGGCACGGCAAGCCGCCCGCAATAGGATGATTGGGCCATCACCGCGTCGAAATTGGCCAGAATGTCCGCAGGAACGGATGGGTGCAGCCGACGGGCATCGAAAAAGGATTCGCTTTGCACCGCGATGATGTCGGGAAGCATCAGATCGGGGTGTGGCGGCGGGCGGCGCGGCGGGCGGGGACGCCTGCCCGGCAATGCCTTGGGATCGGGTTCGTTGGCCAGGAAGAAATAGAAAATCAGGCAGACCACCAGGCTGAGTTTAGCCATATCGTCGCTGACATCGGTGGTGGGGCCGAAACGCCGCAGAATATCGGCGAAGGCCCCGCGCAATGGCCCACGGGTGATGGCGTAAATCAGGCCGAACACCGTGGACAGATAGGCCGCGACCGGCACGTAATCCAGGGGGTGGGTGCGATCAATGACCGGCGGTTCCAGCCAAATCGCCCCGCCGATGGCGACGATGCCCGCGATCAGGACGGTGATGATCTTGCCGACACCAATGTATTTGACGTAAAGGCGGGGAAACTGAACAGCTTGCCGCAGCAGGGCAAAATCGGAAAACAGCAAGGGTTCGCGCAGAACCGCCATCTTGGCATTGTTCACGACCACGATGCCGGTGAACACGATCACCGTGCCCATCGCGGCGAAGATAGGGCGATAGCTGATCATGAACAAGGTGACGAAGAACATTACCGGCGGCAAG
This sequence comes from Magnetospirillum sp., assembly GCA_041915545.1. Taxonomy (GTDB): domain Bacteria; phylum Pseudomonadota; class Alphaproteobacteria; order Rhodospirillales; family Magnetospirillaceae; genus Magnetospirillum. The sequence goes on from JAYSBF010000022.1 coordinate 34,002, forward strand.
ACGGACATGATGCTGGGCCGCCGGAATTTCGGCTTTGGTTTCGCCAGCCGTTCCAAAATCAGAATGGCGATCGTGGCGAAACAAAACGCGCCGACAAAGCTGATCATAACGTAAAGGTCCCCATACTCCACCCGGCGCGGACTGTAGCCCAACCCAAACGGGACCGCTAGTTTTGAGTGTCAAGGGGTGATCCGACCCTTTGCCTCGCGGGCGCCGTCGCGGGCCAATTGATCGGCCCGTTCATTTTCCGGGTGTCCATTGTGGCCACGGACCCAATGCCAGGAAAGATCATGGCGCTGGGCGGCGCTGTCCAAGGCTTGCCAAAGATCGTCGTTCTTCACCGGCTTTTTGTCGGCGGTCTTCCAGCCTCGGGCCTTCCAGCCGCGCAGCCATTCGGTCATGCCCTTTTTCACATATTCGCTGTCGGTATAGATGTTCACCCGGCATGGTCTGGTCAGGGCAGTCAGACCTTGCAACACCGCCATCATCTCCATGCGGTTGTTGGTGGTCTGGGGTTCCCCGCCCTTCAATTCCTTTTCCACGCCCTTGCAGCGCAGGATCACCCCCCAGCCGCCGGGGCCGGGATTGCCGGAGCAGGCGCCATCAGTGAACATGTCCACGGGCGTCAGCGAATCATCATCGGGCACGCTCATCAGATGCCATACCCGCCAGCGCCGTCCACACCCTGGTGAAAGCGCAGCTTGCGGTAATATTCCAGCGGGTCCTTGCGGTTGACGAAGGCTCCGGCGGGGGTGTTCAGCCAGTCATACAGACGGGTCAGCAAAAAGCGCATGGCCGCGCCACGGCACAGTAACGGCAGGGCCTGCAACTCATCGGCGGAAAGCGGGCGGATGCGGCCATAGCCAGCCACCAGGGACCGGGCCTTGGTGGTATTGAAACTGCCATCGGCTTCGAAGCACCAGGCATTCAGGCAGATGGCAATGTCATAGGCCAGGAAATCGGTGCAGGCGAAATAAAAGTCGATCAGGCCTGACACACTTTCCCGTCCGTCGCGATCCAGAAAAAACACATTATCGGGGAACAGATCGGCATGGATCAGCCCGGCGGGCAGACCTTGGGGCCAATCCTGCTCCAGACGGGTCAATTCGGCGTCAATGAAACGGGCCAGGCCAGGCATCACCTCGTCGGCACGGGGGCGGGCGGCATCGAATAGCGGCCGCCAACCGCTGACCGACAGGGTGTTGGGGCGGCTTTGGGCGAAATCCGCGCCCTTGGTGTGCATGTCGGCCAGGGCCTCGCCCAAGGGGGCGCAATGGGCCAGACCGATGCGGCGGGGGGACATGCCGTCAAGAAAACTGACGACCGCTGCCGGGCGCCCGGCCAGATGGCGCAAAATCTGGCCATCCCGTCCGGCCAGAGGGGTGGGGCAGGCCAAGCCACGATCGGCCAGATGGCTCATCAGGCCCAGGAAAAAGGGCAGATCCTCGGCACGGGTCCGCTTTTCGTACAAGGTCAGGATGAAACTGCCCTGATCGGTACGGAGCAGATAATTGGAATTTTCCACGCCTTCGGCGATGCCCTTATACGACATCAGCCGTCCGATGTCGTACCCGGCGATGAAAGCCGCCAGTTCTTCATCCGACACCTCGGTATAGACCGCCATGTCCCTGTCCCTTGGTCAACGAAAGGCGGAAGGTACGCCAGCACCGGAGCTTTGGGAAGACCCAGCCCGCGCCCTTCGCTCATGTATTCATTCCGCGCAAAGCTGAGGGGGCAGTTTGAACGAAATGGTTTCCTCGGTCACCGTCACTTCGCGGATGGTGACATCGAAATGGGCGCGGGCCGCCGCGATCACCTCTTCCACCAGGATTTCCGGGGCGGATGCCCCAGCGGTGATGCCCAAGGTGGCGATGCCGGCCAAATGGGTCCAATCAATATCGGCGGCCCGCTGGACCAGGATGGAGCGGTCGCATCCCGATCGGGCCGCCACTTCCACCAGACGCTTGGAATTGGATGAATTGGGGGCGCCGATCACCAGGACCGCATCACATTGCGGGGCGATGGTGCGCACCGCATCCTGGCGGTTGGTGGTGGCGTAACAGATATCATCCTTGCGCGGGCCGACGATCTGGGGAAAACGCTGCCGCAAGACGGCGATGATGGCAGCGGCGTCATCCACGCTCAGAGTGGTTTGGGTGATGTAGGCCAGGCGGGACGGATCATCCGGGGTCACCGTTCCGGCGGTGGCGGTATCCTCCACCAGCAACACCCGGCCCTCGGGCACCTGGCCCATGGTGCCGATGACTTCGGGGTGGCCGCGATGGCCGATCATGATGATCTGGCGGCCTTTGTCGCAATGGGCCTCGGCCTCGCGGTGCACCTTGGTCACCAGGGGGCAGGTGGCATCAAGATAGGGCAGGCCACGGTCTTCCGCCGCCTGCACCACCAGCTTGGGCACGCCATGGGCGGAAAATACCACCGGGGCACCGTCTGGAACTTCGTCCAATTCATCGACGAAACGGGCGCCCTGAGCCTTCAGGGAATCCACCACGAAACGGTTATGGACGATTTCGTGGCGGACAAAAACCGGGGCCCCGTATTTGGCGATGGCCGCTTCAACGATGTTGATGGCCCGATCCACCCCGGCGCAGAAGCCGCGGGGACTGGCCAGAATGATGGTCAGCGCTGGCTGGGTCATTGATCCTATCCATGCATGGGGACCGTCTGTCCTTGTGCGGACGGCCCGCCTCCAATAAAGTCCATGGGACTATAGCCACGGAAGCTTCCTTTCCCACAACGGCTTTTCCGAGACCCAAGAATGATCCATCGTCGCCCTTATCTTGCCGCCTTGCTGCTGCTGGCCCCTGTCATGGCCGCGTGTTCCACCCCCGAGCTGCCGCCCTGCCCGCCCATCTATATCCTGGGTGACGCGGGAAAATTGACCAAGTTCCGTGCCGGCGCCGGGCGGGATTTGACAGATGTGGAGTTCCAGGCGGAAATTCAGGGCTTCCAGGGAAGTTGCAAGTATGACGACAAGGGGGCGGTCGTTGATTTGCAGGTCAGCTTCAGCGTGGAACGCGGCCCGGCCAATGGTGACCGAAAGGCGGATTTCGCCTATTTCACCGCCATCCCTTATTTCTATCCGTCCGCGGATGCCAAAGCGGTCTTTCCGGTCAGCGTGGCTTTTCCGACGGGACAAAACCGTATGCGCCTGAATGACGAGGAAATCACCCTGCGCATTCCGGTGAAGGATAAGGAACTGATTGATAAGTACGAGATCTATCTGGGCTTCCAGACCAATTCCGATGAATTGGACTTCAACCGCCGCGAACGCGAAAGCAAATAAAGCGGCGCGGTATCGCCCTGCATTTCAGAGCGGATTTCGATCAATCGAAATCCGCTCTGATTCTTGCCTGTCGGCGCCCCGTGCCGGGGCCGCTCAAGCGCCGCGCGGGCTTGGTCGCGTATTTCCGACCCGATGAGGTCGAAATCCGCTCTGATTCTTGCCTGTCGGCGCCCCGTGCCGGGGCCGCTCATCGGAACTTTCTTAACCGAGTATTATATTGGTTCTGACGCCACTGCGGCGGCGGCCAAGCGGCCGGATGGCCGCGCCCGGCGAGGGCTGGACAACGATGAAATTGGCCGTTGGTATTATTCCCCGTTATAAGGCGGCTGGTGCAAGCCCTGAGGGGACAGGGTAAAGATTTCATAGCCGGTGGCGGTCACGCCGATGGAATGTTCGAACTGGGCCGACAAGGATTTATCCTTGGTCACCGCCGTCCAACCATCGGACAGGATTTTTGTGTCGGGTTTGCCGGCATTGATCATCGGTTCGATGGTGAAGATCATGCCTTCCTTCAGTTCCAGCCCTTGGCCCGGACGACCGAAATGCATGACATTGGGTGGGGAATGAAAAACCTGGCCCAGACCGTGACCGCAGAAATCACGCACCACGGAAAAACGGTGCTTTTCCACAAAGCTTTGGATGGCCCAGCCGATATCGCCCAAGGTCGCGCCGGGCTTGACCACTTCGATGCCGCGCATCAGGGATTCATAGGTGACATCCACCAGCTTGCGGGCCTTGACCCCAACTTTGCCAACCAAATACATGCGGCTGGAATCGCCATACCAGCCATCCAGGATGGGGGTGACATCGATATTGACGATGTCGCCATCCTCTAATTTCTTGTCACCGGGAATGCCGTGGCAAACCACATGGTTCACGGAAATGCAGCAGGATTTCGGGTATCCCCGGTAATTCAGCGGGGCGGATATGGCGCCATGATTGGCGACAAAGCCCGCACACAGACGGTCCAATTCGCCGGTGGTCACGCCGACCTGCACATAGGGGGTGATGAAATCCAGGGTTTCAGCGGCCAGCCGACCAGCCTTGCGCATGCCGTCGAACCCTTCGGTTCCGTGCAAGGTGATGCGGCCAGCCCGGCTTTCTTCGCTTTCCATCATTCCTGACTTCCTACTGACATGGGCAGGGGGGTGCCGATGCTGATGCCTTCCAAACTCATCTGGCAGGTATAGCAGATTGCCTCGACCCCGTCCCCCATGGCGGCGACCAGCCCTTTGGCATAGGCGGGGTCGATGTGGGCGGCGGGACGGAAGGCCGTGCAATCCTGGCGCTGGACCAGATACAGCATCACTGCCCGGTGACCCAGGGCCACCATGTCGCGCAATTCCTCCAGATGCTTGGCGCCGCGCTGGGTGACGGCATCGGGGAATTCGGCCCAATCGCCTGATTTCAGATGAACATTCTTGACTTCCACATAACAGATGGGACGTCCGGGCTGCTCCAACAACAGGTCGATCCGGGAATTCCGGCCATATTTCACTTCGCGCCGGATGGTGTCATAGCCGGTCAATTCGGCGATTTGGCCCGCGGCGATGGCTTGGGCGGCAATCAGATTGGGATGGGCGGTGTTGACGCCGACCAGAACGCCATCGGCTTCCACCAATTCCCAGCTCCAGGCGCATTTGCGCTTTGGATTGGTGGAATGCGACAGCCAGACGGTCATGCCGGGCGTGGCGGTGCCGGTCATGGCCCCGGAATTTGCCAGATGGGCGGTGACTTCTTGGCCGTCTTCCAGCCGGACATCGGCCAGGAAGCGTTTGTACCGCCGTATCAATGTGGCGCGGGCCAAGGGGGTGGGAAACAGCATGGGCGATCAGTCGAAATTGGGCGCCAATTTTCCTTCGCCCCCGGTCAGCACGCTGGCCAGCGATGCCTGTCCGGCGCCGGGGGGCAGGGCTTGGGGCTGACTGGGATGCGGCGCCCATGCGGTCAGGGTCATGACCTGAAAGGTCACCGGAACCCGGCCTTGGGCATTGCCGAATCGGGTCTGATACAGTTGCAGCGCGTGCAAAAGCGTGGCCCGCCGGGTCAGGGATTGGCGTCGTTCCGCCACCGCATTGGTTTCCCCCATGCCGCGCAGATCCGCCAACAGGCGCATGGGGTCGCCATACATGACGGGGATAGTGTCGGCATCGACCACGGGCAAGGTGAATCCGGCCCGTTGCAACAGCCCGCCCAGATCGCGCACATCGGTGAACGGGGAAACGCGGGGGGACAGCCCGCCTTCCTGGGCGATTTCCGCCTCGGACAGGCAGTGGCGCAATTCTTTCAGCGTTTCGCCCCCCAGCATGGCGGCCAGGAAAAGCCCATCGGGCTTCAGCACTCGGCGGATTTGCAGCAAGGTGCCGGGCAGGTCGTTAACCCAATGCAACGAAAGGCAGGACAGCACCAGATCAAAACTGGCATCGGCGAAAGGCAGCCATTCTTCATCGGCGGCCAAGCTGTGCACGGTCAGACCGGGGATGGAAACCCGGGCGGCCCGGGCGGCCATGGCGGGCGACAGATCCGCTTGGACCAGGGTATGAATACCCCCGCGCCCCGCCAGGGTCTGGGCCATTTCGCCCGTATGGCACCCCAAATCCAGGGCGGTGGGGAATGACCGCGTGACATCGTTCAACCGGTCGCTCAACCGGTCCGCCACTTCACGGATCAGGAAATCGTGGGCGGCAAAGCCGGATGCGGCGCGATCACGGTGTTTGCGGACCAAGGAACGGTCGAAAATTCTGATAGGGTCTGCCATACCGGTTTATGGCATGTCCACGCCAAGGGGAACAAGGATAAATGCCAGGGAGAGCAAGGGATGCGGCCCGGTGGGGCACCAAGCTGTTGGACTTGGTCTTGCCGCCCCTTTGCCTGGCTTGCGGGGTTCCGGTGACGGAAGCGGGAAGCCTGTGCGCCACATGCTGGGCCGGGATGGCGTTTCTGGGGCCACCCATGTGTTCACGATGCGGAATTCCGTTCGATACGGACCCCGGACCTGATGCCTTATGCCCGTCTTGTCTGGATGGCGGCATGGAGTGGGACCGAATGCGGGCGGTGCTGCGCTATGACGACCAGTCCAAGCCCTTGGTCTTGCGCTTTAAACATGCGGACCGGCTGGAGGCGGCCCCAGCCTTTGCCCGCTGGATGGCCTTGGCGGGTGACGATCTGTTGACCGGCGCCGATATGCTGGTGCCGGTGCCGTTGCATCGGTGGCGGCTGTTTTTTCGTCGCTACAACCAATCGGCGGTCTTGGCCCTGGCCTTGGGGCGGGTACGGAAAGTGCCTGCCTGGGTGGACGCGCTGATCCGTATCCGCGCCACGCCGCCCCAGGGGCATTTGGGGCGGGATGCCCGTCTTGGCAATGTCCGTGGTGCCTTCGCCGTTCGCTCCGGTCTGGATGTGACGGGCAAACGAGTGGTGTTGATTGACGATGTGGTCACCACTGGGGCCACGGTGGGGGAATGCGCGGCCACATTGAAACGGGCGGGGGCGGCCCAGGTCGATATTCTGGCTTTGGCGCGGGTGGTGCGGGGGGTGGGGGCTTAACAGGATGCGGAAAAACCCTCTTTCGGGGGCACTTGCCCCCGATCCCCCAATCGAGAGGTACAGCCTCCCGAACCCTCCAGATTTCTAACTCTTTGAAAGAAAAAGAAACTGGAGGCTTAGAGGCTGCGCCTCCAAACGGGTCAGGGCGGTCGCCCAGCCGCGAAGCGGAGTTTTTCCGCAGCTTGTTAAGCCCCAAATGGAAGGAAAGACGACTTTTTCCACTACAATTCAATAGGTTGGTGGTCCGCCACGGTCCCCGCCAGTTCCGCCGAGCGGAAATTCGCGGACCTGCTATACTGCGGATCAGACAAAGGAGCCTGACGAATGGCCGATATCGAAATTTACACCACCAAGATTTGCCCCTATTGCGTCCGGGCCAAGCGCCTGTTCGACAAAAAGGGCGCCGCCTATCGCGAAATCGACGTGTCCAACGATGTCGAATTGCGCGATTCCATGGTCAAGCGGGCGGGGGGGCGCCAGACCGTGCCGCAGATTTTCATCAACGATGAACATATTGGCGGCTGTGACGATCTGTATGCCTTGGACGCGGCCGGCGGCCTGGATAGCAAATTGGCGGCCACGCCATGAAGGACGTCTTCAAGGCCGCGTGCTTGCAGGTCAGCGCCACCAATGACCTGCAATACAACATCGATGCCGCCTCGCGCCTGGCCTTCGAAGCCCGCGCCGCAGGGGCCGATCTGATTCTGATGCCCGAAAATGTGGCGATGATGGAATGGGGCCGGTCCAATGTGGTGCTGAAGGCCATGCCCGAGGCCGAGCATCTGGCCTTGAAGGCGTTCAAGACGTTGGCCCGTGAATTGGGCTGTTGGATTCATGCCGGTTCGCTGGCGGTGCTGCTGGATGACGGGATGGTGGCCAACCGCACCTATGTCATCCGCCCCGATGGGATCGCCGTGGCCAAATATGACAAGATTCACATGTTCGATGTGGATCTGGGCCTGGGCGAAGTCTATCGGGAAAGCAGCACCTTCCAGCCCGGTGACCGGGGGGTGGCGGTCAATCTACCGTGGGGGCGGATGGGCCTGTCCATCTGCTATGACCTGCGCTTCCCCCATTTGTACCGGGCCTATGCCAAGGCTGGGTGTGATTTCCTGGCCATTCCGGCGGCTTTCACCAAGACCACCGGCAAGGCCCATTGGCATGTGCTGTTGCGGGCACGGGCCATTGAAACCGGATGCTATGTCTTTGCACCGGCCCAGGTGGGAACCCATGTGGGTAACCGCCAGACCTATGGTCATGCCCTGATCGTGTCGCCGTGGGGCGAAATCCTGGCGGATGCGTTGGAAATGCCCGGCTGGGTGATCGCGGATATCGACCGCCGCAAGGTCGAGGATGCCCGGCGCAAAATCCCCTGTCTGGAACATGACCGGCCGTTCCAGGTACCGCCACGGGACTGATACCAAATCCCGGTGAGTGGAACTCATGGGGATTTGGTATTACGGCCGCTGGTTCTGCCGCCATTGCGGCGGCGGCCAAGCGGCCGCGCCCGGCGAGGGCTGTATGAAAAGGGGCGCATGGATCAGATCCATGCGCCCCTTTCATTTTTGGATCAATGGACCGTTGGATTAATCCACCGCCTGTACCGAAACCACTTCCGGCACATAATATTTCAGCATGTTTTCGATGCCGTGCTTCAGGGTCGCGGTCGAGCTGGGGCAGCCGGCGCAGGACCCTTGCAGATGCAAATAGACGATGCCGTCATCGAAAGAGCGGAAGGTGATGTCGCCACCATCCTGGGCCACGGCAGGACGGACGCGGGTATCCAGCAATTCCTTGATCTGTTTGACCACCGGGGTGTCGCTGTCATCGCCATCCGGGGTGGCGGCGCTTTCTTCGATCACGGGCAGGTTGGCGGAAAAATGTTCCATGATCGCCGACAGAACCAGCGGCTTCAGCACGTCCCATTCCTGGGTGGCGGCCTTACCGACGGTGATGAAGTCAACACCCAGGAACACGCTGGCCACACCTTCGATGCCGAACAGGCGGGTGGCCAGGGGCGAGCGGGCAGCGGCGGCGGCATTGGCGAAATCGGCGGTTCCCTTGCCCAGGACGTCGCGGCCGGGCAGGAATTTCAGCGTGGAGGGATTAGGGGTGGGTTCGGTTTGGATGAACATCTGGTCCTCGTGGTGATCGCGGGCGGAAATCAGAACTTTAAATGGTCCTGGGCTAAGGGCAAGTCAAGATCGGTCGGCTTCGATCGGGCTGCGCGTTGACAGGTGGGGCCAACGCGCTATGTTCGGTGCCATGTTACTTCGAAACCCTAAGCTGTCAGGGATTTGGCCATGAGCTTCGCCGATCTGCAAAAAGCCGTCGAGGACGCCTGGGAGGCGCGCGATACCATTAATTTTCAAACCGGCGGCAAAATCCGTGACGCGGTGGAAACCGCTCTCGGCATGCTGGATACCGGTCATTTGCGCGTCGCCGAAAAGGGCGAAGCCGGCTGGGTGGTTAATCAATGGCTGAAAAAGGCGGTTCTGCTGTCTTTCCGCCTGAACGACATGGCCCCCATTCCCGGCGGCCCCGGCGGTGCCCATTGGTTCGACAAGGTGCCGTCCAAATTCGAACATTGGGATGACGGCAAGTTCCGTGCCCATGGGTTCCGGGCGGTGCCCGGCGCCATCGTGCGGCGGTCGGCCTTCATCGCGCCGGGTGTGGTGCTGATGCCCAGCTTCGTCAATGTGGGCGCCTATGTGGATCAAGGCACCATGGTGGATACTTGGGCCACCGTGGGCAGTTGCGCCCAGATCGGCGCCAACGTCCACATTTCCGGCGGTGCCGGGATCGGTGGCGTGCTGGAACCGCTTCAGGCCGGGCCGGTGATCATCGAAGATAATTGCTTCATCGGCGCCCGCGCCGAAGTGGCCGAAGGCGTGGTGGTGGAACAAGGGTCGGTGCTGTCCATGGGCGTGTTCCTGGGCGCATCCACCAAGATCATCGACCGGGCCACCGGCGAAGTGTTCGTGGGCCGGGTGCCGGCCTATTCGGTGGTGGTGCCCGGATCGTTGCCCGGCAAGCCGCTGCCCGACGGCACCCCCGGCCCCAGCCTGTATTGCGCGGTCATCGTCAAGCGCGTGGATGAAAAAACCCGCGCCAAGACGTCGATCAACGAATTGCTGCGCGATTGATGGTCATGGCGGACGCCCCCATGGATGATTTGGACGGCAACAATCCGGTGGCGTTGTCCCAGGCATTGATCCGTTGCCCCAGTGTCACACCTGATGATGCCGGGGCACAGGATCTGTTGCAGGGATGGCTAAGCGCCCTGGGCTTTGTCTGCCATCCCCAGACGTCGGATACAGGGGGCGTTCCCATCCGCAACCTGTATGCCCGTCTGGGCCAGGGGGCGCCCAATTTCTGTTTCGCCGGTCATACCGATGTGGTTCCCCCAGGGGGGGCGTGGACGGTGGACCCGTTCGCGGGAACCATCATGGATGGCCGTCTGTTCGGCCGTGGCGCGGTGGATATGAAGGGGGCCATCGCCTGCTTCATGGCGGCCGTGTCACGGTTCCTGCAAGACGGGCCGCCCAAGGGGTCCATCAGCCTGCTGATCACCGGGGACGAGGAAGGCCGGGCGGTGGATGGCACCGTCAAGGTGCTGGACTGGCTGGTGGGACGGGGGGAAGCCCTGGATTTCTGTCTGGTGGGGGAACCCACCAATCCGCGCCATCTGGGCGAGATGATGAAGATCGGGCGGCGGGGGTCGTTGAATGCCCGCATCCGGGTTTTTGGCACCCAGGGCCATGCCGCCTATCCCCATTTGGCCGACAACCCCATTCCCCGCCTGTTGGAAATGCTGCGGCGCCTGACGGAAAAGCCGTTGGACGAAGGGTCCGAGCATTTCCAGGCATCGACCTTGACCCTGACCACGGTGGATGTGGGCAATCCGGTCACCAATGTCATTCCGGCCCAGGCCCTGGCCGGGCTGAACATCCGCTTCAACGATCTGCATAGCGGCGCATCGCTGGAACGCTGGTTGCGCGGCATCCTGGACAGCGTGGGCGGTGAATACGAGTGCACGGTCGAGGTGTCGGGGGAAAGTTTCCTGACCCAACCGGGGCCGCTATCCCTGGCCGTGGCCGATGCGGTGCAGGCCGCGACCGGGCGCAGCCCGGATATGTCCACGTCGGGCGGCACATCCGATGCCCGTTTCATCAAGAATCATTGCCCGGTGGTGGAATTCGGGCTGATTACCCAAAGCATGCACAAGCTGGATGAACATGTGCTGTTATCCGATCTGGACGGCCTGACCGAAATTTATCTGGGTGTGCTGAACCGTTTGGTGGGGCATCCATGATTTCCTGGGCCGAAGCCCGGCGGGGGGTTTTCGGCGCCTGGCGCCTGGCGCGGCGCGACCCCAAGGGGCTGGATTATTTCGATACCAGCCCTCGGGGGTATTGGAACTCGTTTTGGGCCGCCGCCGTGGTCAGCCCTGCCCATCTGGGGATCGTCTTGTTGAATGGCGGCAGCAGTCATCTGTCTGTTTCGGTGCTGCTGATCCACCTGATTTCCTATGTGATTGATTGGGTCCTGTTCCCGCTGATCATGGTCAATGTGGCCGATGGGCTGGACCGTCGGGCTAATTATCCGCGCTATATCGTCGCTTATAATTGGTCGCTGGTGGTGCAGATGGCCGTTGTGCTGCCCTTGACCTTGCTGGCCATGGGATTCCCCAGTCACGGCGCCTTGGTGGTCATTCAGGCGGTCAGCATCCTGATCCTGATTTACCGGGCCTATGTGGCCCATATGGCCTTGGGCGTGGGGTTGGGGGCTTCGGCCGGGATTGTGCTGTTGGATGTGTTGCTGGGGGCGTTGCTGCGATCGGTCACCATGTGGCTGATTGGTCGTGCGCTGCTATGACCGGCGGTCCGCTGGGGCAATGGCGGCCCATGACCGGGGATGATCTGGATCAGGTGATGGCTATTGCCGCCCTGGTTCATCCCGGTTATCCCGAAGACCGGGCGGTTTTCGCCGACCGTCTGGCCCTGTTTCCCGCCGGATGTTTGATGGCCCAGGGCGATACCCCCATGGGATACGGGGTTGCCCATCCGGGTTTGCTGGGCCAGCCACCGGCCTTGAACACCCTCTTGGGCCGGTTGCCCCAGGGGGCGGATTGCCTGTATCTGCATGATGTCGCCCTGTTGCCCATGGCGCGGGGGCAGGGTCTGGCCGGACGGATTGTTGGTCATCTGGATCATTTGGCCAGGGATTTGGGGTTGGGATGCCTGGCGCTGACATCGGTGAGCGGATCATTCGATCTTTGGCGTCACCTGGGCTTTGTTCCCCGCCCATGCCCGGCCATTGCCAGCTATGGCGACGCCCATTACATGATCAGAACGATAATCTGAATCTCAAAACGGGTCTGGGCGGTCGCTCAGCCGCGCAGCGGAGTTTTTCCGCAGCCTGCGAAATCAGACGCAAGATGATCAGGTCAGAACTGGGCGGGGCCGGGGGCGTTCAGAGCGCAGATGCGTTGGGTCACGGCCACATGACCATGCTGGCCATCTTCAAAGGCGGCAATGGTCAAGGGGGCGCACAGGCGCAGCAATTCCCCCCGTTGCAGCAGAAAATCGGGATTGCGGGGACGGCCCAGGGCCTCATGCCCCAGGGCAAAGGTTTCGTGGATCAGCACGCCACCAGGGGCCAACAGGGAGATGATCCATGGATAGATCGGCCGCCACAGATAATTGGTGATGACGATGCCGTCAAATTGCCGCCCGGCCAAAGGCAAGGGCGAACCATCTTCCAGATCGGCCTCGATCAACTCGGCCCCGTGGGCTTGGGCGGCTTGGGCAATGTCGCGGTCAATGGCGGTGACTGGGTGGTTTCGATCCAGGAACAACCGGCTGTGCCGCCCGCCGCCGCAGGCCAGATCAAGCACCCGCCCGCCGGGGGAAATCAGCGGGGCAAAACGGACCACCCAAGGCGAGGGCGAGGGTGCGCAGAAGTCTTTTCCCATGGGGCTAATCCCGTTATCTTAGGAGGTTGTCCGGGCAAGTGTCCGCAGGCGGCTATGGGGCTGAAATACGGATGAACGGCCAATGATCCTATTCGAATTGCGCTGCGCCAACGATCATCATTTCGAAGGATGGTTCAAGGACAATGCCGCCTTCGATAGCCAGGCGGCGGCGAATGAGATCGCCTGTCCCCATTGCGGCAATACCCAGGTGGCCAAGGCAATCATGGCCCCCCGGATCAGCAAGGCGACCGGCCAATCCCTGGATGCGGTCGAATTGGCGGGAGAGGTGCGCCGGGCCTTGACCGAATTGCGCCAGCACGTGGAAACCCAATGCGATTACGTGGGCGGCGGCTTTGCCGAGGAAGCGCGCAAAATCCATTACGGTGAAGCTGAATCCCGCCCCATCTATGGCGAAGCCAGTCCCGATCAAGCCCGCGAATTGCAGGAAGAGGGGGTGGCGATCCAGCAAATTCCCTGGTTGCCGCGGGAAAACTGACGCACGCCAGTCTTCCGGCCCTCGCTTACCACCCGGCCACCACCCCGTCCGCGCGTGGGTCGGCGGCGCCTTCGATCATGCCGTCGGCGCGGCGGATAAGGGCACCGGCGTGTCCGGTGCGGGAATCGAACGATCCCACCACATCCACCGCATGCCCGGCGTCACGCAGCCGGTCGGCCAGATCGGGCAAAAAGCGGTTTTCCAGCAGGACATGACTGCCGCCATCGCGGCCAAAGGCAAAGCGCGGTGCCGATAACGCCACTTGCAAGGATTGGCCGTGCAGGATCGCCCGGCTGAAAATCTGGGCCTGGATTTGCGGCTGAATGTCGCCGCCCATGCTGCCCCACACCATGGTCCGTCCATCCTTCAGCCGGGCCAGGGCCGGGGACAGGGTGTGCAGGGACTTGCGGCGGGGTTCCAGGAAATTGCGGTGATCCGGGTCCAGGGAAAAGGCATGGCCGCGATTGTGCCAAAGAATGCCGGTCTTGGGCAGCATCACCCCCGAGCCAAAGGCATGATACAGGCTTTGGATCAGGCTGACCGCCCGCCCCTGGCCGTCGATCACCCCCAGCCATGCCGTGTCGCCGTCGGCGCCGGGCGTATTGGGCCAAGGGCGGGCGCGGGTCATGTCCACATCGGCGGCCATGCGGTCCAGCAAGGCATCGGTCAGATAGGTGGTGGCATGCACCGACATATGGGCCGGGTCGGTGACGTGGGTGTCCCGCACGGTTTGGGCTTGTTTGGCCGCCTCGACCAGCCCATGCACCCAGGTATAGGCGTCGTCGGTCACCAATGGCAGACGATGGTGGATTCCCAGCAGGATCAGCGATGCCAGCCCCTGGGTGGGCGGGGCGGTGTTGAACACGGTGCCGATGGGCAGGGACAGGGACAAAGGCCGCCGCCGCATGCCGCGATGGCGGGCCAAATCCTCGGCCCGCAGCGGGCTGCCGGCCTGTTTCAGATCCTCGGCCACCATCTGGCCGATATCACCGCGGTAAAAATCGTCCAGACCGTTCAGGGCCAGGCGTTCCAAGGTGTCGGCCAGGATCGGCTGGGTCAATGCCGCCCCCTCGGACGGAACCTTGTTACGCAACAAGAATGTTCCCGCGAATCCCGGCATCTTGCGCAGGGCGCTCAGATTGGTGCGGGTGGCCTGGGCCTGGTGAACCGTGACCGCCACCCCCGCACGGGCATTGTGGATGGCATCTTCGAACAGACGTTCCAGCGACATGCCGCCGCCCCATTGGGCCGACACGTCCAACGCCAATTGCCAGCCGGATACCATGCCAGCCACCGTATTGGCAGCCAGAGGACCGCGCGGCGGCACGGCTTTCATTTTTTCCGCCCGATACAAATCCGCATCCACCTTGGCCCCCGACGCCCCCGAGGCGTCGATGGAAATGGGGGGCTTTCCCGGTTCGGCGATCAGCCAGAAACCGTCACCGCCCAGGCCATTCATATGGGGATAGACCACGCATAAGGTGGCGGCGGCGGCAACGGCGGCTTCGATGGCGTTGCCGCCATCGCGCAGCACGGCCAAGCCCGCCTGCGAGGCAAGATGGTGGGGCGAGGTGACCATGCCCCGCCGTGACATGGGCGTATTCAGCATATCCTGTCCATCGTCTAAGTCCCGGTCATCGGGTACGATCCGGGCCGATTGTGTGCGAAACTGCGCCACTCCGTCCAGAGGCGGTAATCAATCGCTTTGCAAAACGGCCATGCGTTCACCGGGGTTCCCCCCGGTTTCAAGGAAAACGATCCTATCATGTCCTTGTCTCAATCCATTACCCTTCTGCCTCTGTCCTGGGAACGAATTCATCAGGACAGCCAAGCCCTGGCCGTCCGGTTGTCCGGGGCCGGGCCGTTTTCCCGGATCGTGGCCATTACACGCGGCGGATTAGTTCCGGCTGCGATTTTATCGCGGGAACTGGATATCCGCATGGTGGATACGCTGTGCATCTCCACCTATGACGACCGCGATCCCGGCCCGCCCCAGGTGTTGAAATCACTGGATGGCGATGGGGATGGCTGGCTGGTGGTGGATGATCTGGCTGATAGCGGCGCCACCTTGCGTTTGGTGCGGACCCTGTTGCCCCGCGCTCATCTGGCCACGCTATATGTCAAACCGGCGGGAAAAACGGCCGTGGATGATTTTGTGGGTGAATTCGACCAATCCATATGGATCGGCTTTCCGTGGGATGCGGGTGGGAAAAGCTGATCAGTCCGGCCATCCGGCCATGGCCCGGACCTGGGCGGGGGACAGGCCGGATTGGCGCAGGGATGCCAGGGTTTGGCTGTGATCCCGCTTGGCCAGCCGACGGCCATCGGGGCCAAGCAGCAGGCGATGGTGGTGATAGCCGGGGGTCGGTAAATCCAGCAAAGCCTGAAGCAATCGGTGGACATGGGTGGCGTCGAACAGATCCCGCCCCCGTGTCACCAAGGTGATGCCCTGCACGGCATCGTCCACGGTGACCGCCAGGTGATAGCTGGCCGGCACATCCTTGCGGGCCAGGACCACATCGCCGAATTGCTGGGGGGCGGCGGTGACCGTTCCGGTATCGGCATCATGCCAGAACAGCGGTCCGGCCAGGGCGGCGGCCCGGTTCATATCCAGACGACGGACAAAGGGGTGGCCCGCGGCGTGGCGGTGCCGACGCTCTTGCGGGCTGAGGTGGCGGCAGGTGCCGGGATACAGAACGCCATCGGGACCATGGGGGGCGTGGGGAGCACGGGCCACTTCGTCCAGGATGTCCTTGCGGGTGCAAAAACAGGGGTAAAGCAGCCCCTGTTCCTCCAGCCGGTCCAAGGCGCGGGTGTAATCGTCGAAATGGCGGGATTGGCGGCGCACGGGCTGGTCCCATGTCAGGCCCAGCCAGGCCAGATCCGTTTGGATGCCGTCACAGAATTCATCCCGGCAGCGCGTGGTGTCGATATCTTCCAGGCGCAGCAGGAAACGGCCATGACCCCGCTGTGCCTGGGTCCAGGCGAACAGGGCCGAATGGGCATGCCCCAAATGCAGCCACCCGGTGGGGCTGGGGGCAAAGCGGGTGATGATGGCTTGGCTGGGCGGGCGGGATGGATCATCCTGGGTCATGCTGTATCTCTTACCTCTGCGGAGCCTGCCTGATGACTGTATCCCTGTCCGGCCCGTCGGCGGCCCCCCGTTCCGGCGGTCCTGCCCGGCAATTGGTGATTTTCCTGCATGGCGTCGGTTCCAATGGGGCCGATCTGATCGACCTGGCGCCCTATCTGGCCCGATCCCTGCCCGATGCGGCCTTTATCGCCCCGGATGGGCCTTTTGCCTATGACATGGCCATGTTCGGGCGGCAATGGTATTCCATCCGCAATCCGTCCCTGGACTCCAAGATCCAGGGAACCCGGCAGGCGGCAGAGATTTTAAATCCGTTCATCGACGCCCAATTGGCCGCCCATGGCCTGGATGACAGCCAATTGGCAGTGGTCGGGTTCAGCCAAGGCACGATTCTGGGATTGCATACCATGCTGCGCCGCCCCCGCGCCTGCGCCATCATGGTGGGGTTTTCCGGGTTTTTGCTGGATACCGAAACCCTGGCCGATCAATTGACGGCCAAGCCCCCGGTCCTGCTGATTCATGGGGATGAGGATCAGGTGATCCCCTCTGCCCGTCTGGGCGAGGCCCATGATGCCCTGGCCGCCCTGGGGGTGCCGGTCATCGCCCATATGCGCCCTGGCCTGGGGCATTCCATCGACGATGCCGGTTTGGCCCTGGCCGCCCATTCCCTGGCCAAGGCGTTCAAGGTGGCATAGCGGCTTTGCCGAACCGTAACAGAGCGGGGGATGGATTTTTTGCAGGAAATCCTATAGGTTGCGATAGCTCTTGATGGCCCATGCCTGAAGGAAGGAGGATTCGTTGACTGCCTCGGTCCACGATTTTCCCAGCCACCCCCCCAGTCCACGCGGATGGCACAGGGGGGGCAGGCAATGAGCGTCGCCATCCCCCCTTTGCCCCATCTGAAAACCCTGGTGCTGAATGCCGACATGCAGCCCCTGAGCTGGGGGCCATTATCGGTCTGGTCCTGGCAGGATGCGTTGGTGGCAGTCTTGCAAAAAAGGGTGCACGAGATATGCACCTACGATTTTGAAATCAGATCCGCCAGTCAATCCTTTCGAATACCCAGCGTCATCGCATTAAAGACATTTCAACGGCGCCACCGCGTTTCCTTTACCCGCTATCATGTTTTCCTGCGCGACCGTATGCGCTGCCAATATTGTGGCAATACATTTCCGGCGAAAGATCTGACTTTCGATCACGTCATCCCCCGATCCCGCGGGGGCCGGACATCGTGGGATAATATCGTCACCTGTTGTCATGCTGATAATTTGCGCAAGGGGGCCAAAACCCCCAAGGAAGCAGGCATGCGCCTGCTGCGCCTTCCCAGTGAACCCAGCCCCCACCACCTGGATTTGGCCGCCCGCAGTCTGAGCGGGATCAAGGATGGCTTGCATGAAACCTGGCTGGACTTCCTCTATTGGGATATTTCCTTGGAAGAATAGCTATAAGCGTAACCCTGCTTTGCCTGTGCTTTAGTCGGTTTTGACTTGCGGTGAAGCGTATACTAGAGCACTTTTCGCTCTGCCGGAATCGGTTAGGGATTCCCATGAGGTGTGAAATCTGATTCAAGATACAGGCTGGAGACGGAGGCCAGCCTGTATGCCGAAATCTCTTTCCCAGGACCTACGCG
>JAYSBF010000023.1:0-51682 GCA_041915545.1 Magnetospirillum sp.
CGAACCCTCCAGATTTCTAACTCTTTGAAAGAAAAAGAAACTGGAGGCTTGGAGGCTGCGCCTCCAAACGGGTCTGGGCGGTCGCCCAGCCGCGAAGCGGAGTTTTTCCGCACCCTGCCAAACGGCGGCTTGGCCGCGCCCGCAATGGGCGCTGGGATTAGGTTTGTCCCTCGCCGGGCGCCTCAACGGGCTTGGGGTGGGATGTTTATCCCATATCCGCAAAATAAGGGGGGCCACGACTTCAAGAAATTCGTGGCCCCTGTCCATCAGGCGCCAGCGATAACCGCTTCGATACGGTCCAGGGCGTCTTGGGCTTTGTCCGCGTCGGGGCCACCGGCCTGGGCCATGTCGGGACGACCGCCGCCGCCCTTGCCGCCCACGGCTTCGGAGCCGGCGCGGACCAGATCGACGGCGCTGAACTTACCGGTCAGATCATCGGTCACCGCCACCACCAGACTGGCTTTGCCGCCATCATTGGACAGCAGGGCGACCACGCCCGAGCCGATCTGCTTGCGGATTTCGTCGGCCATCCCCTTCAAATCCTTGGCCGGTACGCCATCCAGCACCCGGCCCGAGAAGGTGACGCCGTTGATGGTCTTGTTGGCGCCGGTGCTGGCCCCCGTGGCCATCTGCTTACGGGTTTCGGCCAACTCCCGTTCCAGCCGACGGCGATCATCCAGCAATTGGGCGATACGGGCGGGCAGGTCGGCGGGGGCGGTTTTCAACGCCTGGGCTGAGCGGGCGATCAGTTCTTCCTGTTCTTCCGCCCAGGCCAGGAAGGCGGCGCCGGTCAGCGCTTCGATACGGCGCACGCCCGAGGCGACGGCGCTTTCCGCCACCACTTTCAGCCCGCCGATATCGCCCGCGCGGGTGACGTGGGTGCCGCCGCACAATTCCACCGAGAAATAGCGGTCTGCATCGCCGCCGCCCATGGACACCACCCGCACTTCATCGCCATATTTTTCCCCGAACAGGGCCATGGCCCCGGCGGTGATGGCGTCATCCGTGCTCATCAGCTTGGTGACCACGTCGCGATTCTTGCGGATCTGGCGGTTGACTTCACGCTCGACCGCCCGGATTTCCTCGTGGCTCATGGCCTTGGGGTGGGCGAAGTCGAAACGCAGACGGTCGGGACCAACCTGGCTGCCCTTTTGCGTCACATGATCGCCCAGCACGTTGCGCAAGGCGGCATGCAGCAGATGGGTGGCGGAATGGTGCGCACGGGTGGCATCGCGGCGATCCACGTCCACGGCGAAATGGGCATCGCTGCCCACGGCCACCGGGCCGCCTTCAACCACGCCCACATGGATGATGACGTCACCCAATTTTTTCAAGGTGTCGCTGATCACCACGCGGGACTTGCCCACGGTGATCACCCCGGCATCGCCCATCTGGCCGCCGGATTCGCCATAGAACGGGGTCTGATTGGCCACCACCAGCACGGATTGGCCGGGTTGGGCACTGTCCACCGGCTTGCCGTCATGGACCAAGGCGACAATCTGCCCCTCGGCCTCGGTCGAGGAATAGCCCAGGAATTCGCTGGCTCCCTTGGCCTCGCGGATTTCGAACCACAGGGATTCGGTGGCGGCTTCGCCGGAACCGGACCATGCCTTGCGGGCTTCGGCCCGCTGGCGGTCCATGGCGGTGTTGAACCCGGCCACATCCACGGCGATGGATTTGGCCTTCAACGCATCTTCGGTCAGATCCAGGGGGAAGCCATAGGTATCGTAAAGCTTGAACGCCACTTCGCCCGCCAGGGGTTGGCCCGTGGGCAGGCGGCTCACTTCTTCGTCCAGCAGACGCAAACCCTTGTCCAGGGTGGCCTTGAACCGGGTTTCCTCAAGCTTCAGGGTTTCGGTGATCAGGGCACCGGCGCGCACCAATTCGGGATAGGCTTCGCCCATTTGCCGGGTCAGGGCGGGCACCAGACGCCACATCAACGGATCGGTGCAGCCCATCAGATGGGCATGGCGCATGGCCCGGCGCATGATCCGGCGCAGCACATAGCCACGGCCTTCATTGGATGGCAGCACGCCATCGGCGATCAGGAAGCACATGGACCGCAAATGGTCGGCCACCACACGGTGGCTGATTTTGTACGGGCCGTCGGGATCGGTGCCCGACGCTTCCGCCGAGGCGACGATCAGGGACCGCATCAGGTCGATATCGTAATTGTCGTGCTTGCCCTGCAACACGGCGGCCAGACGTTCCAGCCCCATGCCGGTGTCGATGCTGGGCTTGGGCAGGGCGACACGGGTGGCCTTGTCCACCTGTTCGAACTGCATGAACACCAAATTCCAGATTTCGATGAACCGGTCGCCGTCCTGGTCCGGGCTGCCGGGCGGGCCGCCGGGAATGTGGTCGCCGTGGTCATAGAAGATTTCGGAACAGGGACCGCACGGTCCGGTATCGCCCATGGCCCAGAAATTATCGGATGTGGGAATGCGGATGATGCGGTCATCCGACAGGCCAGCCACTTTTTTCCAGATGTCAAAGGCGTGGTCGTCATCGTGATAAACGGTGACCAGCAGCTTGTCCTTGGGCAGGCCGAAATCCTTGGTGATCAGGTTCCAGGCCAGGGCGATGGCATCGTCCTTGAAATAGTCGCCAAAGGAAAAATTCCCCAGCATTTCAAAGAAGGTGTGGTGGCGGGCGGTGTAGCCCACATTGTCCAGATCGTTGTGCTTGCCCCCGGCGCGCACGCATTTCTGCGCGGTGGTGGCGCGGGAATAGTCGCGCTTTTCCACCCCGGTGAATACGTTCTTGAACTGCACCATACCGGCATTGGTGAACATCAAGGTGGGATCGTTGCGCGGCACCAGCGGGCTGGAGGTCACGATCTCGTGGCCGTTCTTGGCGAAAAATCCCAAAAAGGCGCGGCGGATGTCGTTTACGGTCTGCATGGCGTTTGACGTACTCGCGTGACTAGCCCGGATCGGGGCACAAAACCTGGGCCGGACGATGCCGGCGGACTGGGGTTTTTAACAGGGCGGCGCCATGCCTGTCCAGTTGGCGAAAGCGTTTGGGCGGGCTATGCTGGCGGCCATGACCATCATTCGCTGCATTTTCACGGGCATAGTCCTGATTTTATCCGCCATTCCCGCCATGTCCGCACCTATACGCTGTGGGGATGACGGCGATGGCGGCGGCGCCTGTGTCTGGGGGCGGGTGGAAGGATATGATGCCGGATCGGTGCAAATCCGTGGCTTGCGTCTGCATCTGATGGGCATTGTTCCGCCACAGCCCCGTGATTTCTGCGCCGCCAAGGGGGCGGAATTCGATTGCGCCCGCTGGGCGCGCAAACGCATGGGCGAATTGTTGGCCAAGGGGGTGGCTTGCGATATCTGGGATGTGGCCGGGGGCAATCTGCTGGGCCGCTGCCGGGTGGCCGATGGCGATTTGGGCCGGTTGCTGGTGGCATCCGGCGTGGCCCGCGCCGCCAAGGACGGCCCCTATGATGGCGATCAGGCCCAGGCGGTCAGCGGCAAAAAAGGGCTGTGGGCGGCGGATGTCACCTTACCCAAGGATTGGGATTCCATCCGCCGCAAGGGCGACAAGGCCGACTGATCCCAGCGGCCATTGCGCCCGGCGAGAGACAAATATAACCCCAGCGGCCATTGCGGCCGCGGCCAAGCAATCCGCGGGATTGCGCCCGGCGAGGGACAAATATAACCCCAGCGGCCATTGCGGCCGCGGCCAAGCAATCCGCAGGATTGCGCCCGGCGAGGGACAAATATAACCCCAAATCATCATGCGTCATATTTGACGCATGATGATCTAAAAGCCGCCATTCGCCGCCGGGATCAGCAGCGATCCGCAGAAGGGACAGGTGGCGCTGGCCAGTACGGCCTGACGCTGGGCGGCGTCCAGGCCCTTTTCTTCCAGCATGGCGTTGATATTTTTCAGCACGTCTTCGTGCTCGGCGATGCGGCGGCAGGCGGCATCGCCATTATTGCCTTCGGGGCATTGGGACAATTGAAATGCCTGGGCGCTGGCCAGTGGGGCGGCGGCCCCCAGGCTTCCCAGCAGCGACGCGGCCAGAAAACCACGACGATCCATAGTGATGCCTTCCCATTCATGGCGGTCGGGCGCAAGTGTGACGGCTGGGGAATGAGCGGTCAAGAACCGGCATTTTTCTTTTTGGTTAGCGGCGGCCTTGCTATGAGTGATACCTGGATTTGAAATTTCTGTTTCCAGAGATTGGGTATCCCGGCGGGGAATGGTGGCATGACGGATGTGGGTACGGTCGGCGGTTTGTTGCTGGCCGGTGGAATCAGTCGGCGCATGGGAGCGCCAGATAAGATGCTGCGCGATGTGGGCGGGGCCAGCTTGCTGTCCCGCGTCATCGCCCGGATTGCCCCCCAGGCCGGACCGCTTTTGCTGAATGCCAATGGTGATCCTGCCCGCTTTGCCGCGTATGGCCTGCCGGTGGCGGCGGATATTGTTCCTGGCCATGCCGGACCGTTGGCGGGGATTCTGACCGGGATGGATTGGCTGCGTCGTCATCATCCGGGGGTGGATTGGATGGTGTCATGCCCCACCGACACCCCCATGATTCCCGCCGATCTGGTGGATCGGCTGATGGCGGCGGTCTGGTCCCAGGGGGCGGATATGGCGTGCGCCATGTCGGGCGGCATGGTGCATCCGGTGGTGGGAGTCTGGCCGGTCCGGCTGGCGGGCGATCTGGCCCATGCGGTCCGGGACCGGGATATCCGCAAGATTGATCTGTGGACCAGCGGATACCGGATGGCGCGGGTGGAATGGCCCGGCGGCAGCCGCGATCCCTTTTTCAACATCAATACCCGCGAGGATTTGGTGCGGTTTTCCATGATCGAGCGGGGGTGTCTGCCCGATCCCCCCCCGGAACGGGACCGTATTACCCTGGGGGTGGAGATGATTGGCGGCCAGCCATCCGGGCTGTTCCTGCCCAATCGGGACGATGCCGCCAGCGGCGGCGATGACCGGCATTGCGTCATTCATTTGACCCTGACCGCCAGGGCCTTGCCCCTGTACCGCCGGGCCTTGTCCGGTTCTGCCCCGCAATTGCATGTGCTGGTGCAGGGGGGGCGGGTGATCCGGGCTGATTTCGATCCGGCCGATTTGGGCGCTGCCGGTGGCGATGGATGTGTGGTGCCGCTACCACTGACGGGGGCGGTGATGGATCGGATTGTCCGCTTTACCGCTGGCCACCCGGCCGACCCACGATTCAGGAAAGGCGGCGGCAGTTTTTAGACGTATTTGTCGATGAAATGCTGACGCATAGGCGAAGATTTCTACGGTTTGCGGGATTTGCCTTGCCGTCATCATCGCCTATTCCGTACTTTCCCGTTCTTTTATTGGCCGGGGTGCTGTCAGGTGCGTCGGGACATCACATATAGACAGAACCGGATGTAAATCCCGGATCAGGGAAAAGGGCAGGGTATGCTGGTTGATGGACATGGCCGTGGGGTGACGTATCTGCGTCTGTCGGTGACGGATCGCTGTGACCTGCGCTGTGTCTATTGCATGGCCGAGGACATGCAATTCCTGCCCAAGCCCGAGGTGTTGAGCCTGGAAGAACTGGGCCGGGTCGCCGAAACCTTCATCCGGCTGGGGGTGCGCAAGATCCGTCTGACCGGGGGGGAACCCCTGGCCCGGCGCAATGTCATGTCGCTGATCGACAGTTTGGGGGCTCATGTCCGGTCGGGGGCGCTGGACGAACTGACCCTGACCACCAACGGCACCCAGCTTCACCGGCTGGCGGGCGATCTGGCGGCGGCGGGAATTCGCCGTATCAATGTGTCGCTGGATACGTTGAACCCGGATACCTTTCAACGCCTGACCCGCCGGGGCAATCTGGCTCAGGTGCTTGAGGGGCTGGATGTGGCCCGGCAGGCGGGGTTGCAGGTCAAAATCAATGCGGTGGCCCTGCATGGGGTCAACAGCGATGAATTCGACCATTTGATCCAATGGTGCGGGCGGATGGGGTTTGATCTGTGCCTGATCGAAACCATGCCGCTGGGCGAAGTGGATACCGACCGCAGCGGCCAGTATCTTCCCCTGGCCCAAGTGGAACAGGATTTGTCCACCCGCTGGACCCTGACGCCAAGCGATTACCGGACCGGCGGTCCGGCCCGCTATGTCCATATCGGCGAAACCGGGGGGCGGCTGGGTCTGATCACCCCGTTAAGCCATAATTTCTGCGATAGCTGCAACCGGGTGCGGGTGACCTGCACCGGCACCTTGTACACCTGTCTGGGGCATGAGGATCAAACCGATCTGCGCGCCCCATTGCGGGGCAGCGAAGCGAATCACGATCTGGAACAGGCTATCCTGGCCGGATTGGCGGCCAAACCCAAGGGCCATGATTTCGCCATCGGTCCCGGTCTGGCCCCGGCCACCCGTCGGCATATGAGCACCACCGGGGGCTGACCCTTGCCTTTTCACCGGCAGCCTGGGTAAAACCGGGGCTTTCCCGGTCCCGATGGGTTTGCCGCCATGATGTTGACGCCTGTAGATCACGAAACCGTGTTGCCGCTTTTGCCCGCCTTTCGGCAGCAATTGGCCGATGATCCGCTGGCTTCAGCCGTCTTCAGCCATGTGACCGCCCTGGTGCCCGATGGCGATCTGATGACCCTGTCCACTGATCCGGTTCATCATGCCCAGGCGGTGGAATTGTGCCGGGAATTCGGCTTTGGCCTGCTGGATGTGGACCCAAAATCCTATCTGACCTGGGATGGCCGTTCGGTGGCCACCCAATTGGAACCCAGCGTGCTGATTCACGAAGTCGCCCATTATCAATGCGCCGATCCAATCCGGCGGACGGTCGAGGATTTCGGCCTGGGTATCGGCCCGGAAAGCGGACTGACCGACCAAGCCGACCGGGTGCAGACCCTTTTCTGCCCGGAACGCGACGTGGAGGAAGCTTTGTGTTCCCTGCTGGGAATTTTGTGGGAAGCTCGGCTGGGGCAGCCGTCCATTCTGGCATTCCTGGAACAGAATTGGATGGAGGGCGGCATCAGCCGTCACAATGTGGCCCATTTCCGCAAAATCGTGCGCTGGCTGAAGGATATGGGGCTGATTGGCGATGACGGCTGGCCCACCCGTGGCTTGCGCCAGGAAGCCGATGCCACCTTTTTCCCCCGGTGGTTCGCCGAAGGCTGAGCGGTACGGATGTGGGTATCTTGCTTGGCGATGGCTATGAGTGATATTGAGTGGCATTAGCGTTCAGATGAGTGCTAAATTCGTCTCGCGGAGAGATTGATAGTCAGAATCATCCGCAGTGTTGCATAATAGTGACAGCTCGGCGGCGGGGGAAATGCAAGGCACTGCCAGTCTGTTGCAAGTTGTTGAAACTAAGACTTATTTTTACTCGCGACAAAGCTGGCGGATCTGGGGGGCGTTCGGTCTGGCCGGGCGAAGTCTCAATCTGCGGTCGAAACTTAGAATCTCTGTAAAACAAGGGTATTGCGCTCATATGGTTTCCATATTGTTACATAGCCCACTATTCGCCGTCGCGATGCTGATGACGGCCTAGCGGGAGAAACCGATGACGTCTTTTGTGCCCCCCACATCCTTGCGCCCCATCTTGTCCGGCACCCGTGCCGGAGCCATGGCTTCGGCCGGTCTGGCCCTGACGGTCACCGCCCTGCCGACGGCTGCCGTGGCCCAGACCGCCCCATCCCAGGGAACCGGCACCGTCACC
Source organism: Magnetospirillum sp. (assembly GCA_041915545.1). Classification (GTDB taxonomy): domain Bacteria; phylum Pseudomonadota; class Alphaproteobacteria; order Rhodospirillales; family Magnetospirillaceae; genus Magnetospirillum. The sequence goes on from JAYSBF010000023.1 coordinate 7,685, forward strand.
TTGGCCCCGGTCGCGGTCGATGCCCTGGCCCTGCCGGATGAAAGCAATGTCAACGCCGCATCGACCAAGTCGAACCGCCTGCCGGAAACGGTGAAGGAAACCCCCCGCGTCATTAACGTGGTGCCGGCGGAAATCATTCAGCAGCAGCGCGCCATCACCTTGGAACAGGCGTTGCGCAACGTGCCGGGTATCACCATGTCCAGCGGCGAAGGGCAGGGCGGGCCAAGCGGTGATCAATTCCGTATTCGCGGCCTGTCGGCCAAGGGCGATATCTATCTGGATGGGCTGAAGGATTTCGGCGTCTACACCCATGACACCTTCAACACCGAATCGGTGGAAGTGCTGAAAGGTCCTTCGGGCGGGGCGTTCGGTGTCGGTAATTCCGGCGGTTTGATCAACCAAAGCACCAAGCAGGCATCGCTGCAAAACCAGGGCAAGATCGAACAATCCTTTGGGTCCGGCCCGACCTATCGCACCGCCGCCGACATCAATCACAAGCTGTCCGACACCGTGGCCATCCGGGTCAACGCCATGTACCAAAAACAGGATGTGGCCGACCGTGACGAGGTTGAATCCAACCGCAAGGGCGTGGCCGTGGATTTCGGGATGGGGCTGGGCACCGCCACCACCTGGCATCTGAATTATTCCTATCTGGATGGGGATAAAATTCCCGATTACGGCGTTTCCATGATCCGGGGCAGCAACGGCATCTTGCGCCCGGCGACGGAATTCGGCCTGGATAATTCCACGTCATACGTGCGCAATCTGGATAAGGACGATACGGAAAATCACGTCCTGACCTCGCTTTTGACCCACGATGTCAGTTCCGGCATCTCGCTTTACAATGATACCCGTTGGAGCCTGTATAAGCGTGATTTCGCCGCCACCAATCCGGGGGCGCTGACGGCGGCCAACAACGCCTTGTTCCTGAATGGCGGCAATCCGGCGCTGGCCTATGGCGCCGGTGGCGGCATGGCGTACAAGCAAGATGGCTGGGCGATCCAGAACGTCGCGGGGGCCAAGCTGGATGGGAAATTGGCCGGTAGCCGCAACAAGGCCAATGTGGGGTTGGACGTCAATTATCAGGAAGATTCCCGCAAGCAGGGAACATGGGTCAATCGCGTCAATAACCAGACCGTGATCAATCCCAGCCATTCCTATTCGTCAAACACCTATATTCTCTATAACCAGGACGGATATCGCGCTTCCAGCATGGAAAATGTGGCCGGTTTCGTGAATGACCGGCTGTGGATGACCGATGAATTGTCGCTTCAAGGCGGTGCCCGGCTTGATTATTTCCGTTCGGCCTATCGCACGGCGGCATCGTCCACGGGCGGGGGCAAGGAAACCGACACCACCCTAAGCCCGTCGGCCAGTCTGATTTATGAACCGTCCCAGACGATCAACACCTATCTGTCCTATTCCCGGTCGTACAAGCCCATCGGCACCGATATCGCGGCGGCGCCCAACGTGTCTTCGACCACCGGCGAATTGCCCGGAAACCGGGATTTCGACCCGGAAAAATCCGATCTGTACGAATTGGGGGCCAAGGCTGATTTCCTGAATGGCCGTCTGGGTTTGACCGGTGCCGTGTTCCTGATCGACAAGGCCAATACCTATGCCATCGACCCCACCACCGGCACCATTTCCGACGGCTTTTCCGAAGCTGGGGTGGGAACGGAAACCCGTGGCTTCGAATTGGGCACCAGCGGCAAGATCACGCCGTCCTGGTCGGTCTTTGCCAATTATGCCTTCCTAAGCGGAAAGGTCACCGATTCCAAAACAACCCCCACCATTATTGGCAATGATGCTGCGAATATTTCAAAGCATAACGCCAATTTGTGGACAACTTACACCCTGGATGAAGCGGTCATGAAGCAGATTCCTGGGGTCATTACCTTTGGCGGTGGCATGCAATACGCATCACGGTATTGGGCTGACAGTGCCAATACTGCGCAAATACCCTATACATTCTCGCTTGATGCCATGGTGTCCTATCAGTATGAGCATTTGTCATTGGCATTGAACGGTTACAATCTGACCAATCACACCAATTACAGTTCGGCTTTCAATGCCACCCGCGCCGTTCCGGCGTCGGGCAGCACCTTCATGCTGACGGCGGGGGTGCAATTCTGATCCCGGTTTAATCATCCGCCGAGCCGTCTTCAGTGGTTCAGCCCCGGCGCTTGAAATCCAAGCGCCGGGATTTTCCCACAAGGGGCGGCCCGGCTTCGTGTCTGGAAAGGACCCTGTTTCGTGCTGCTGCAAATCCCCGATATCCTGACCCCGGATGAAGTCGCCCATTGCCGCCGGATTCTGGATGCGTCTCCTTGGGTGGATGGCCGGATCACTGCGGGCGATCTGGCGGCCAAGGCCAAACGCAACCTGCAAATCCCGGAAGATAGCGATACCGCTCGCCAATTGGGCGACGTGATCTTGCGCGCCTTGGCCCGTAACCCGGCCTTTAATTCCGCCGTGCTGCCGCTGCGGGTCTTGCCGCCCATGTTCAACCGCTACGACACGGCCATGACCTATGGCAATCATGTGGATAATGCCATCCGCACCATTCCCGGATCGGGGGGGATGCGGCTGCGGGCCGATGTGTCCACCACCATTTTCCTGAGCGATCCCGACGACTATGACGGCGGCGAATTGGTGGTCGAAGACACCTATGGCACCAAGGGGGTCAAGCTGCCCGCCGGTCATGGGGTGGTTTACCCGTCCAGCAGCCTGCATCAGGTCAGCCCGGTGACGCGGGGCAGCCGGTGGGCATCGTTCTTTTTTACCCAATCGCTGGTGCGCGACGATGTGCAGCGGGCCATGCTGTACGATCTGGATGTCGCCATTCAGGATTTGCGCCGGGATCGGGGGGATGATGATCACGCGGTGCTGGCAGTGGTGAACCATTATCACAATCTGCTGCGCCGGTGGGCCGAACTGTGACAGCCTGTCCGCCGGTTCCGCCGCCTGCCGCGCCGGATATCACCGATGCCCAACTGGCTTTGGGCCAGATGTGCCTGGACCAGGGCGGCGATGCCCGCAAACAGGCGGTGGACTGGTTCCGTAGCGCGGCCCTGGGTGGCGATGCCCGCGCCATCAACATGCTGGGCCGTTGTCACGAAAACGGCTGGGGCGTGCCCGCCGATTCCGCCCGTGCCGCCGCCCATTACCGCAAGGCCGCCGATCTGGGCGATGCCTGGGGCATGTTCAATCTGGCCGATCTGCATTATCGCGGCCTGGGGGTGGGGCAGGATGACGGGCTGGCCTTTGATCTTTATGCCCAGGCGGCGGCCAAGGGCCATGCCAAGGCTCTGAACATGATCGGTCTGATGCTGGAAGCCGGGCGCGGCGTCGGCCAGGACCGGGAACAGGCGCGGGCCTGTTATCTGGCGGCGGCCCATGGCGGCGATTGCTGGGGTTGTTTCAACCATGCCCGTGGTCTGCTGGATGATGGCGCGGTGGCGGCTGCTCTGCCCTGGCTGGACCGGGCCATCCAAACCGGCTTTCCCCTGTTTTTCCAGGCCATGGGCCATGCTCTGTCCACGCATCCCGATCACAGGGTGCGGAGCTGCGCCATGCGGGCCATCACCTTGTCGCAATCATCCGGGGGTGGATCGTGAGCGTTCCTGCCGATTGTGTGTCCTTTGCGGATTACGAACGCTATTTCCTGCAACGGGTGGATCGGGGGGTGGCGGCCTATGTGTCCGGGACCGCCGCCGACGGGATCACCGAACGGGAAAACCGCGCAGCCTTCGACCGTCTTCGGCTGATGCCGCGCGCTCTGGTCCCGATGGCGGGGGCCAGTGCGGCCACCACCTTGCTGGGGCGGGACATGGCCTATCCCATCATCATCGCCCCCATGGCCCACCATCGCCTGGTGCATCCCTTGGGCGAATTGGAAACCGTGCGGGCCGCCGGATTGGCACGCTGTTGGATGACGGTCAGCACTCAGTCCAGCACCCGGCTGGAAGATGTGGCCGCTCAGGCCACTCACCCCTTGCTGTTCCAGATTTATACCCAGCCCCGGCCCCAGGATACCCTGACCCTGATCCGCCGGGCCGAGGATGCGGGCTATGCCGCCCTGGTCCTGACCGTGGATGCCCCCATCAACGGCGTGCGCAATCACGAACAGCGGGCGGGTTTCCGGCTGCCGCCTGGGGTGTCATCGGTCAATCTGGCTGATTTTCCCGCCGATGATTTCATTCCGCCACAGCCAGGCAGCCCGGTTTTTCAAGGCTTGCTGCGCCACGCCCCCACTTGGGACGACGTGGCCTGGCTGTGTCGCCAAACCCGCCTGCCGGTGCTGTTCAAAGGTATCTTGAACCCCTTGGATGTGGATCTGGCCCTGGCGGCGGGGGCCGCCGGGCTGATCGTGTCCAACCATGGTGGCCGCACCTTGGACACCGTGCCCGCCGCCTTGGACATGTTGCCCCTGGTGGTGGAAAAGGTGGCCGGACGGGTGCCGGTGCTGGTGGATGGCGGCATCCGCCGGGGCACCGATATCGTCAAGGCCATCGCCTTGGGGGCGCGGGCGGTGATGGTGGGGCGCCCGATCCTGCACGCCCTGGCCGTGGGCGGATTGCCCGGCATTGCCCATCTGCTGACCATGTTGCAGGCGGAATTGGAAGCGGCCATGGCCCTGACCGGTTGCCCGGTTCTGGCCGCCATCGGCCCCGGCACGGTTTGGCCGGGCTGAAGGAAAGGGTGGGGGCGGTTAATACCAGATCCCGGTGAGTGGACCTCATGGGGATATGGTTAGGCCCAAGCGGCCGGATGGCCGCGCCCGGCGAGGGCTGGACAACGGTTAATGAAATTGGCCGTTGGTATAAGTGGCCGGATCTCCACGTCTGATCGGAAAATACTCCAACCCTCGCATCGAGAGGCACAGCCTCCCGAGCCCTCCAGATTTCTAACTCTTTGAAAGAAAAAGAAACTGGAGGCTTGGAGGCTGCGCCTCCAAACGGGTCTGGGCGGTCGCCCAGCCGCGAAGCGGAGTTTTTCCGCACCCTGCTAGAGCATTTTTCGATCAGCCTGCGCGGCGTTTGAGCGGCCCCAACAGGGCGCCATCGGCAGAGTCTAGAGCTGGTTCCATTTGAATGGAAACGGCTCTAGTCTTTAGCCGCAGGCGGCTTGCCGGTGGCACCGGTCAGGCTGGCGGCCAGGGCCACCGCTTTGTCGAAATCCGGCTGAACCGGATGGGCACCGGCATCCAACATCAGATTGTCGCCCAGGCCCAAATCTTCCACCAACATGCCGTGCTGGGTGCAAAAGGCGCGTCCGTCCTGGTCGCGTTGGTGTTCCACCCGGTCGTGATAGGGGCGTTGATCCTCGCTCCAGGCCACCACCGGGATGCCCAAGGCTTCGGCGAATCCCATTTCCCAGGCGGTTCCCACATCGGCGCTGGGACCACGGAAGGGCGAGGTGCAGGCGATGACCACTTGGGATGAACGGATTTTTTCCAAATTGTTCTGGCGGATGATCCTGGCCCGTTCCGTCGGGGGCAAGGTCGCCAGATTGCCCGATCCGTCCATGGGGGAAATCCCCTCTAACCCATGTTCGGCGCAAATATCCTTCAGATAATCGAACAGGGCCTTGTGGGCGGGGTGGAATACGGCGGGGCCGGCCAGATAGGCTTTGGGGCGGGTGGTCATGAACTCTTCCTTCAGGCGGTGTCACGGCCGATGACGCGCACCACATCCGGCGGGGTGTAGGCGGCCAGGGCATCCAGCAAGGTATCGGGATCGGAATCCCGGCTGACCATGGCGCCGTGGCGGGGGCGCAAAAAGCCCTCGGCCTGGGCGTGGTCCAGAAAGGTGATCAGATGGCTGTAATAGCCAGCCACATCCAGGATGCCCAGAGGCTTGGTGTGCAGCCCCAATTGCCCCCAGGTCCAAATTTCGAACATTTCTTCCAGCGTGCCAATGCCGCCGGGCAGGGCGATGAAGGCATCGGCGGCCTCGGCCATCTGGGCCTTGCGCTCGTGCATGGTGGCGACAACCCGCAATTCGCTGAGCCGGGGATTCCCCACCTCCATGCGGGTCAGGGCTTCGGGGATGATGCCCAGGACATGGCCGCCGCCGGCCATGACTGTTTCGGCGACAATCCCCATCAACCCCACGGACCCGCCGCCGTAAACCAAGCCAAGCCCACGACGCAGCAATGCCTGGCCCAAGGCCCGCGCCGCCAGGGCATAGTCTTCCCGGCTTCCTTGGGATGATCCGCAAAAGACGCAGACGTGGCGCATCAGCTTTCTTCAGCCATGACGCGGTTAAAATGACGGACCGCCGCCGCCGGGCCATCCGCATGGGCCCAGACCCCGCCCGACACCGCCAGGAAATCGGCCCCGGCCTGGATCAGCGGGCGGCAATTATCCACGGTGATGCCGCCGATGGCCACCGACGGCACGGTGAACAATTCGTTCCACCAATGCAGCAGATCAGGTTGGGCGTGGAATTTGGCGTCTTTGGTGGTGGTGGGGAAAAAGGCGCCAAAGGCCACGTAATCGGCGCCTTTTTCCCCGGCTTCCATGGCCAAGTGGCGGGAATCATGGCAGGTAACGCCGACAATGCCATCGCCGATCGTCTTGCGGGCCTGGGCCAGGCTGGCGTCTTCCTGTCCGATATGCACGCCGTCACAGCCGGTTTCAAAGGCCAGATCGGGGCGGTCGTTCAGCAAGACGGCGATCCCCCGGCGTTGGGCCGGCGGGCGCAAAACGTCGATGGCGCGGGCCAACTGGTCGTCATCCAGATTTTTCAGCCGGATTTGCACACAGGCGATATCCCCGGCATCCAGCGCGGCTTCCCAGACATTGACCCATTCAAACGGGTTTTCGATCACCGGGGGGGTGATCAGATACAGTCGGCAAGCGCCTTGGTTGGTAGCGGTAATGGCCGTGCCCTTTCGGGAATGAAGAGAAGGTCATGTGGTTGAACCATGTCCAAGCCACCGGGTGCAAGAGGGCGTTTGCCCTGAAAGAACCATAATTTCACCCTAGTTCCGCCATCGGGCTTTGGGAAGGTGTCTTTGCCGACGGGATTGCCCATCGTCCCCAAGGCGCCCCCGCTTGGTTTGGTTCGCTCCCCGGCGGGGTCTGGTTGGAAAACTCTGTTCGGGTTCGCCGGATATATCCCCCAAGCCCATGGGGCCGCTGTTCATCCCCCAGCGCCCTGTGATCCGGTTCCCCTATGACCCGGACAGAGTTTTTCCAGCATCTCCCGGACTCTCCCACCGGGTAACGGCACGCTAAGCAGATCGAGGGTGACTTCCTCCCGCTCCACAAGTTCGCTCCCGCACTGCTTGGCGATGCTGTTGATTTTGTCGGCTACCGCCGCCGGACAATCCACACTGATCCGTCCGACCCCAGACCGGATGGCCGCCAGGGCCAAGCCGGGAAAGGGGCCGCAATCCAGCACGCTGTCCCATGTGTGATCGGGAAATTCCCGGTGCAAATGCCGGGTCATGGCCAGCCACCAGCCGATTCCGGGAAAGGACGCCGCCGCCAGCGGACTGAGCAGACGCGGATGATATTGCCCCAGAACCCGCAGCACCTCGCATCCGTGATCCAGATGGTGGATGCGGATGGTTGGAGGACTGTTGGGAACAGGCGTCATTTTCCGGTTTCGGCGATGACCTTGCCTTGGCTGGTGAAGGCCAGGGAATGCGGGCCGAAGAAGTAAGCGTTGACGGTTTCCACCATGGGCGGCGACATGGTTTGGCCGGATTCCCATTCCACCAGGAAATTGGCCCCGGCCCCGCCGCTATCATCCTTGTGTTCCACGAAGAATTCGGTGGATGCCATCGGGCCAAGCCGTTGCGGCTGGGTGATGAAATCGCGGATCAGCCGCCCCTGACTGTCATAATAGCGGACGTGACGGATGGTCAGGCCGGTATCGGGATCGGTGTTGCGAACCGACAGCATGGCCGACAGGGACAGGGTTTGCGGCTGTCCCTTGCCATCCAGATTGCCATGGGTGATGTGGGAATAGACCGGGACGTAAATGGTTTGCCCCCGGCTGCGGGCCGGGGCGTCCCCCGCCCGCGCCGACCCCATTCCCCCGATCAGGGCCAGGATCAGCAGGGCGGTCAGGGTAATCCGGCGCATGGCCGTACCTTACATCACATCCAGATAGACTTGGGCGGCAGTGCCGCTGCCCCCAAAGCCGGGATTGGGGTCGGCGGCGACCATGATCTTGCCTGCGGGAACGCCCAGTCGGGACAATTCCTGAGCAATGGCATTGGCCCGCTTCATGGCGGTATCCAACCCGCCATAGCCAGAGCGCGACGACACCGGCTGATACCCACCGGGCAGGGGGGCATGGCCCAAGACCCGAACCACGCCGGGGCTTTGCTTGTACAGTCTGGCGACGTCGGCCAAAGCCAAACGGTCGGCCCGGCTAAGGGCCGCACCACCGTCTTGGAAGTCCAGACCAGCCACCTGGAAGCTGGCGGATGGCGATGCCGGCTGCGCATGGGGGACTGTGGCGGACGCCCCCCTGGCCCCGCGCATGGAGGGGGGGGGGATTAGTTGGATGCTGCCATCCCCGGCAGGGACCGAGGCCGAAGCCAGGGTGGAGGCCAAACCGGTGGGTTGCGGCAGGGCGCGGCGGGTGGCAGCGCGGTTGCTGCCCGGCGGGATCAGGTGGATCACCTCTTCCTCACCGCCACGGGCATAGGTGCTGGTGCTTTTCACCGTCTGGCTGGCGGATTGGGCCAGACGTTCCTGGTAGTGCTGTTGCAGCGGGTTACCCCGGCGCTGGCCGGGCATGGGAACGGTTTCCGGCACATCGGCGGCGGGCGGCGGGGTCATGTTCACATGATCCGGCGGCGCGGCGGGGCCATCATCACGGGCCATGGCCTGGCGGCCATCAGGCGTGGCCGATGCCAAAGCCACGGGCGCCGGAGCCGGAGCAACTGGAGCCGGAGCCACCGCAGGAGCGGCAGCCACCGCAGGAGCGGCGGGCATCTGATCCGGCGGCGGCAATTCCTGCGCCGCCACTTGCGGCTTGGGCGGCACCACGGGCTGGGTGCTGGTATCGACAGAGGCCATGGCCTGCTGTGGCGCTGGGGCCATGGGCTGTGGCGGAGCGCCACGCATCCGGTCGGCGGCGTTGGTGGCGACGGTCACCCGGTCGCTGGGCGGCGGGGCGTTGGATGCGGCCATGGGGTGGGCGGGATTGGCGACAGTCACCCGCGCCCCCGGATTGGAGGCAATGGTCACCCGGTCCGGCTGGCTGGCCGCGACGGTGGCAGCAGCAGCGGGGGCCGCGGGGGTAGAGATGGCTGGGACCTCGGGCAGGGGGGCGCTGCTGACCTGAACGGGCGGTGGCGCCGGGGTCGCGGCGGCAACCTGGGTCGCGGCTTCCTGCGGCGTCGGGGTGCGGCGGGCCAGCGGCTTGGTCGGGGTCACCTCGCGCCGGATCGGTTCGGCATATTTGGCGTTGCCGCGATCGGCGGGCATGCCTTCGACCACGGTGCGCGGCTTGTTCAAATCGGGGAATTGTCCACCCGACGGCGCCGGGCTGGCCACGTCGGGGCGGTCGGTACCGGTCAGCAGATCGCTGGCCCCCTTGTACCATTCCACCGGGTTGACGGCATCCGGGACCGATGAGCAGCCGGTCAGCAAACCGCCAGCCAGAAGCAGGGCCAGAGCCGTACTGGATTTGACGCGGCCAGGACGATGACCCGTTTTGACAGCACCCTTCATGGTATGACCACCACCTCTGACCATGTTGATGACCGTATTGAAACGGCTATTAAGCTAACTTTTACGCCAAGTTCACGTTTATCAGGACGGCGAAGGAAAGTATATAGGTATGGCAGTCCGGTGGCGGGTGAGGAAAAGAAGATGCCATCAGGCTGTCACTTTAGACGTTTTTGAAATCCTTACATCCCGCAGCGATGCATCCATCGTTTTTCAGTACCTGAATCGAGGCACTCATATGACCGAAGAGATGGGTAAGAACATTAAAATGGTTGACCCTGCCGAATTGTCCAAGGCAATGGCCAATATTGCCGAGCGCAGCCAGCGGATCGTCGCTGACTTCCTGTCGCGTCAGGCGGCCGATCCGGCGGCGACCAGCCTGGACCCGCTCAATATCGGCAATGCATTTCTGGAAATGACCGCCAAGATGATGAGCGATCCCACCAAGGTGATCGAGGCCAATCTGGGTCTGTGGCAGGATTACATGACCCTGTGGCAGAACACCGCCAAGCGGTTCCTGGGCGAACAGATCGAACCGGTGGCCAAGCCCGAAGCCGGCGACCGCCGCTTCAAGGACGAAATGTGGGAAGAAAATGAAATCTTTGATTTCATTAAGCAATCCTATCTGCTCTCCGCCCGCTATATGCATGGTCTGGTCAACGGGGTCGAAGGGCTGGACGAACATACGGCGCAAAAGGTGGATTTCTATACCCGCCAGTTCGTGGATGCCATGGCGCCGTCGAACTTTGTCCTGACCAACCCGGAAGTGCTGCGCACCACCATTGAATCGGGCGGTGAAAACCTGGTCAAGGGCCTGAACAATCTGCTGGCGGATTTGGAACGCGGCAAGGGCAAGCTGTCCATCAGCATGACCGATTACGAAGCCTTCAAGGTGGGCGAAAACATCGCCGTCACCCCCGGCAAGGTGGTGTTCCAGAACGATCTGATGCAGTTGGTCCAATACGATCCCACCACCGAAACCGTGCAGGAAAAGCCCCTGCTGGTGGTGCCGCCATGGATCAATAAATATTACATTCTGGATCTGCGCCCCAAGAACAGCTTTATCAAATGGGCGGTGGATCAGGGCCATACCGTGTTCGTCATTTCCTGGGTCAATCCTGACGAAAAGCTGGCCGCCAAAAGCTTTGAAGATTACATGTTCGAAGGCCCGCTGGCGGCGCTGGACGCCATTGAAAAGGCCACCGGCCAGCGTCAGGTCCGGTCGGTGGGCTATTGCCTGGGCGGCACCTTGTCGGTCTGCACCCTGGCCTATATGGCGGCCAAGGGCGATGACCGCATCTTGTCCACCACGTTGCTGACCACCATGACCGATTTCGCCGATCCGGGCGAATTGGGTGTCTTCATCGACGAAGAACAATTGACCGGTCTGGAAGCCAAGATGAGCGAGCACGGCTATCTGGACGGTCGTGACATGGCCATGACCTTCAATATGTTGCGTGCCAACGATCTGATCTGGTCGTTCGTGGTCAACAATTACCTGCTGGGCAAGGACCCGTTCCCGTTCGACCTGCTGTACTGGAATTCCGATTCCACCCGCATGCCGGCGGCCATGCACAGTTTCTATCTGCGCAAGATGTATCAGGAAAACCAATTGGTGGTTCCGGGTGGCATCACCTTGGGCGGTGTTCCCATCGACCTGTCCACCATCAAGACCCCGCTTTATATGCTGTCCACCCGCGAAGACCATATCGCACCGTGGAAGAGCACGTTCCAACTGACCCAGAATGCCGGTGGGACCGTCAAGTTCGTGCTGGCCGCTTCGGGGCATATCGCCGGGGTGGTCAATCCGCCGGCGGCGGGCAAATATTGCTATTGGACCAACGCCAAGAAGGTGAAGTCGCCGGATACGTGGCTGACCGGCGCCAAGCAGGAAGATGGGTCCTGGTGGCCGGATTGGCACGCCTGGGTGTCCAAGTTCGGCGGCCCGCAGGTTCCGGCCCGTCAGCCCGGTTCCGGCCAATTGCCGGTCCTGGATGTGGCGCCCGGAGCATATGTGAAGGCCCGCGCGGTCTGATCCCTGGTGGATCAGCGGCAATGCCGTTCGTCCCCCGGTTCCGATGGAACCGGGGGATTTTTTTGATCATGGTGCCGAATGGGATATAATACCATGTCCCAGTGATCGGAACCGATCACCGGCGCCCGTGACGGCCGGGCGGGTTTCTTCGAAACCCTTGCCTTCCGCGGCATAAGCCGCGCGGCCCCTTGGGCCTAACCAAATCCCTATGAGTTTCACTCACCGGGATTTGGTATAATACCGGCCAATCTTTGACTTGACTGGTTGGCAGGTCACCAGCCGCTATTGTGGCGGCGGCCAAGGGCGCCAAGCGCCCGCCCGGCGAGGGACATAAAGACTCCCAAGCCCATTGCGGGCGCGGCCAAGCCGCCTTCAGGGCGGCGCCCGGCAAGGGACATATTATAATCTAGTTATAATCTAGGCCAGTTGGTCGAAACGCTGGGCCAGGGAAATCCAGTTCCGTTGCGACTGCATCACTGCGTAAATTCCGGCCAGGATGCCGTTCTTTTTCCAGGCCAGGATCAGGCGGTCGGGCAGGTCGTTGAATTTTTCTTCGGAAATCAACCGGAAGCCGGACATTTCGTGGCGGTTGCCCTTGGGGCTGACGATGCCGACCGGCGCGTCGATCAGCAATCCCGCTTGGTCCAATTCGGTGCAAAATTGCGATGTCAGGCGGATTTGCCCTTGATAGGTATCGCAGAATGCCAGGATTTGCCGGGTGATTTCGCTGGGTTCCAGCCCGGCGAATAGCGGCTGACCATCGGGTTTGTCGGCCTTGGCCGCCAGATGAGGGGCGGTGCGGTCCACACACAGGGTGAAACGCTGATCCGGTTCTTCGGACAGGATAAAGGGATAGCGTCGCACATAGGCGGGGATCGGCTTGGCCGGGTCCCATTCGCCCTGGGCATCCACGAACAGGTTGCGCCCGTCACCCAGACCCACCACGGCCAGCAGGGCCGGAGTTCCCGGGCCGGCGGTGAAGACCAGCGGGAAATGCAGGCCCAAATCCAGGATTTCACCAGCCGTGGCCGGGATGGCATTGGTCGGACGGGCAAAGGACACGTCGGACTGAGGCACCAGCACCAGATCGCCATGGCGGATGGCGCTCAAAACTTCCGGCTCGCGATAAAATAGCGGCAGGCTGGATTGGGCCGGAGCCGGAGCGTCGGGGGCAACGGCTGCCGGGGCAGAATTAGGCGTCTTGGACGTGCGCGGCATGGTTCATCCGAGGTGTGAATTGCGGGCAGGTGGCCGTTGTATCACACCGTTTGCGGATCACAACAGTCATCGGAAGGAAGCGCACAGCCTTATCCGTGGGGATGCTCTGCTTCGTCTTCATCCAAGTAATTCTGCATATTGTGGATCATCCGTTCCAGCAGCTTGCCGACTGTGTCTTCTTCCTCGGGGGTGAAATCCTGCATGGCGATGACATTCAATTGCCGGGCTTCGGCCAATGCCTCATCGCGCACGGCCATGGCCTTGTCCGTGGGATAAAGCAAGGTGCGGCGGCCATCATTGGGGTCCTTGGCCCGGCGTATCCAGCCATCGCGTTCCATGCGGTTCAAGGTATTGGCCATGGTGGGTTGTTCCACCGATACGGCGCGGGCGATTTCCGCCTGGGTCATTCCGGGGCGTTCCCACAGCATGATCAAGGTGGGAAACTGGCCGTGGCTCAGGCCCAGGGGTTCGATCTTGCGGTCCAGGGTGCGGATATAAAGCCGGGCAAGTTGGTTGACTAGATAGCCCTTTGAGTATAGGCGGTGTAACAAGACGCGATCCTTGATCCGGGATGCTCCCGTAAAGGGAGGGGGCAGACAAGCCCTATGGGCAGGCTGATAATAAGGCAAAGATCAAAGGGGCGCCACTATGCTTGTGGCAGATTTCTTCTATTAAAAGTGGCGGCTTTTATCCTGTAAGCATGCTATCACAAGGGATTAGTTAGAAACTCTTGCGTGGCTGCGTCGAAGTAATCAACCTAATGGTTGTGTTCTTTGGCGCGGTGGACATGGTGACGGAACGCTGGTGGATGGGACAAACGGAAAAACGGCGCGTCAAGCAGTTGTTGCTGGCTGTGTTGGCCAATTTGATTTTGGCTGTCGCGGTCCATCTTGTCTTTGGCGATTGGCTGGGTTGGAGCAGTCCGATCCGGGATACTTTGCCCGATTGGTTGGGTGATGGTCTGCCTTTTCTTCAGTTCATGGCTTTGTCCTGTATCCTGGATCGCGCCTTGATGCTGATGATCGAGCGGGTGGCCGAGGAACAGCGTGTACCAAAACTGGCCCTGCAATTACTTAGTTCATTGATTTATTTTGGATTTCTTGGGGCTTCGATCGGTGTTGTCTTTCACCGTTCGGTCAGTGCGGTCCTGGCGGCATCGGGGATTGCCGGTCTGGCCGTGGGTCTTGCCCTGCGCGGATTGCTGGCCGATGTGTTTTCCGGGATCGCCCTTAATCTGGATGCGGGATTGCGGTCAGGCGACTGGCTGGATCTGACCTTGCGCGGGCGTGAGTATTCCTGCCGTCTGGTGGATATTCATTGGCGCACCGTGGTTCTGGCCGACCGAGCGGAAAATCAGGTGTTCATTCCGAACAGCGAATTCACCATGGCCAGTATCGTCAACCGGTCGCGGCCGGGGCCTGCGTCGGAATATAAGGTGCTTTTACCGCTGCCGATTCAGCATGATCGCGCTCGTGTCTGTGCTGTGTTGGAAAATGCCCTGACCAGTTGTGCCGAAGCCGGTTGGGTTTTGCCCAGCCCCGTCCCGTATGTGCGGGTGGGTGATATTGATCCCATGGCCGGGACCTTGACCTATCGGCTGTATTATTGTCAGGACATGACACGGGTCAGCCCAGTCCGTGCCAAATCCGAAGTGACGTCGCGGGCGGTGGATTTTCTGAAGGCTGCCAATTTGCGGCTTCAGGTGATCCGGCCAGTGGAAAATTCACGCCCCACAGCCCCCGGTTCCAGCCGCTTCAGCGAAGCCGGTGCCCGGTTGGGGGTGTTGTCCGACGTGCCGTTGCTGTCGGTGCTGTCTCCGTGGGAACTGGCCCAATTGTCGGAATTGTCCGAAGTACGCACGGTGCCTGCCGGCCAATACGCCATGCGGGCGGGAGATGACGGAACATCCATGCTGGTGGTGCTGGAAGGCCGGTTGCGGGTGATGCGGGATGGAAACCGGGTGGCCACGCTGTGGCCGGGGGAATGCGCCGGTGAAATGTCGCTGCTGACCGGCAGTCCGCGATCAGCCGATGTCCAGGCTGATGGCGCGGTCACCGTGCTGGAAATCCCCAAACAGGCCCTGACCCCGATCCTGAAGGCCAATCCCCATCAGGTGGAGCGGCTGGCGGTCGTGGCCGCTGAACGCCAAGCCGCCGCCAATCCCAATGCCGCACCCTTGATTATCCGGGTGGATGATGCCGATGCCCGATCCCTGATCAACACCATCCGCCGGTTTTTCCGATTGGGGGGGTAATACCATATCCCGGTGATCGGAACCGATCCCCGGCGCCCGTGACGGCCGGGCGGGTTTCTCCGAAACCCTTGCCTTCCGCGGCATAAGCCGCGCGGCCCCTTGGGCCTAACCAAATCCCTATGAGTTTCACTCACCGGGATTTGGTATTAGCGCCCGGCCACGGTCATCTTGTCGATGCGCACGGTGGGGCAATCGGTGCCGTGGCGCAGGACCAGATCATTGGCCGGGGTCAATTGCAGGAACATGTCTTTCAAATTGCTGGCCACGGTGACGCCGCTGACTGGATAGGACAATTCGCCGTTTTCGATCCAAAATCCCGCTGCCCCACGGGAATAGTCGCCGGTTACGCCGTTGACGCCCTGGCCGAACAGATCGGTGATGTAAAAACCAGCGCTGATATCACCCACCATTTCCGCCACGGTGATGTGCCCGGCTTCCAGATAGACGTTGCTGGAGGATGGGCTGGGCGGAGATGCGGTGCCCCGGCTGGCATGGCCGGTGGTCTTCATGCCCAATTGCCGGGCTGACCGGCAATCCAGCAACCATGTGGTCAACACCCCGTCTTCCACCAGATTGATGGGGTGGGTGGCCACGCCTTCGCCGTCACAGGGGCGCGACCGCAGCCCGCGCCGACGGTGCGGATCGTCCACGATCTTGATGCCGGGCCGGAAAATAGCCTGACCCAGCTTGTCTTTCAGAAAGGATGTGCCGCGCGCCACCCCGGCGCCATTGATGGCGCCCAGCAGGCTGCCCAGCAATCCCCGGCTGACACGGGGATCGAAAATCACCGGCACCTGGCAGGTATCCACCTTGCGGGCGCCCAGGCGGCGGACGGCGCGGTGCCCGGCTTCGCGGCCCACATCCTCGGGGGTGCGCAGGTCGGACAGGTGGACGGCGGTGGTGTAGTCGTAATCCCGTTCCATGCCGGTGGCGTTTTCACCCGCCACCACTGAAGCCGACAACGATGCCGAACTGACCGCATAGGAATGGGAAAAGCCGTTCGAGGCGACAAAGGCCACATCGGACCGGCCCCAGCCGGCATCGGCCCCTTCGGAATTGCTGACCCCCACCACCGAGCGGGCGCAATCTTCGGTGTGCCGTACCATGTCCAGCAATTTCTCCGCGCTGGGCTCGCTGGGGTCCAGCGTATCCAGGGCCGGGAAGGTGCGGGCCAGTTCCGACGGATCGGCCAGACCGGCATAGGGATCTTCCGGCACGGCGCGGGCCATGGCCACCGCCCGGTTCACCAATTCATCCAAAGCGGTCTGGGATCGGTCCGATGACGACACCATGGCTTGGCGTTTGCCGATCAGCACCCGCAAGCCGACATCGCCGCCTTCCGACCGTTCCAGCCGCTCCAGCTTGCCCAGACGCCAGCCCACCGACAGCGAGACGGAATCGATCAGCACCGCGTCAGAGGCGTCGGCACCGGCGGCTTTGGCCTTGGCGACCAGCCCGTCCAGCAGGTCCAGGGCGTTGGACATGAACAACCTCCTTCAATGGTGGGATCTGGCGGAAAAAATATCGAGGGAAAAGGCTAACATGCCCCTGGAACGCTGGGAACCCGCCCCGGTTAAAAAGTATTCAGTGGCCGCGTCGCCCGCTCCAGCCAATCCCTGGCCCCGCCATCCAGAAACGGGCCGATTTCCGCCCGGATGCGGGCATGATAGCGGTCCAGCCAATCCTGTTCGTCCTGATCCAGCAGGCGTATATCCATCAATCGGCGATCCAGGGGGATCAGGGTCAGGGTTTCAAATCCCATCATGGCCCGTTCGCCTCCGTCGATCGTGGCGGCTTCGGTCACCGCCATCAGGTTTTCGATGCGGATGCCATAGGCGCCTTCCTGGTAATAGCCGGGTTCATTGGACAAAACCATGCCCGGACGCAAGGCCACCGCGCCGCTTCCCACTTTGGAAATGCGCTGCGGTCCTTCGTGCACGGACAGATAGCTGCCGACCCCGTGGCCGGTGCCATGATCGAAATCCAGCCCGTGATCCCATAAGGCGCGGCGGGCCAGAACATCCAGTTGCGGCCCGGTGGTGCCGACGGGAAAACGGGCGCGGGCCAGGGCGATATGGCCTTTCAGCACCAAGGTGAAGCGCTGGCGCTGTTCCGGGCTGGGCTGGGCCTGTCCTTGGGGGCCGGCTATGAAGATGGTGCGGGTGACATCGGTGGTGCCGTCCAGATATTGGGCGCCGGAATCCAGCAAGAACATGTCGCCGGGATGAAGGGGGCGGTTGCTGGCGGGGCCGGATCGGTAATGGACGATGGCCCCATTGGGGCCGGACCCGGCGATGGTGGCGAAGGACAGGCCGCGGAACAGATCGCCCAGGCTGCGGAAATCCTCTAATTGGCTGGTGGCGGTCAGTTCGTCCACGCTGTTCTGCCGTTCCAGCCAGTGCAGGAAGCGGGCCATGGCGGCACCGTCACGGCGATGGGCGGCGCGCATGCCGTTCAGTTCGGTGGCATTCTTGCACGCACGGGGCAGGGCGCAGGGATCGGCGCCCCGGTTGATGCGGGCGCCAGCCCGTTCCAGCCGGTCCAGGATGGCAAAGGCGGCCAAGGCCGGGTCCAGTCGCACCCGCTTTTGCGCCCGTCCCAACCGGTCCAGCGCGGCGGCGAAATCGTCGGCGGGCAGAATGTTGACCCAATCGGGCAGATGGGCGCGGGTTGCCGGGCCGATCTTGGCCGCATCGACGAACAGATCCACCTGGCCATCCGCGTGCAGGCAGGCATGGCACAGGGCTTGGGGGGTGTATTCCACATCATTGCCCCGGATGTTCAGCAGCCAGGCCACCGATGACGGGTCGGTCAGCACCACGGCATCCAGCCGGTCTTTTTCCAACTGTCCGGTCAGAACGGCCCGTTTATCCGTGCTGCTTTGCCCGGTGAAGGCCAGATCATGGGCGATGATGGGGGCCTGGGGCGGCGGCGGGCGGTCCGTGGTCCAGATGGCGTCCAGCGGGTTTTGCTCCAGCATCACCAATTCGGCCTGGGCGCTGTTGCAGGCCGTGCGCAGCCGGTCCACCTGATCCGGCGTGTGCAGCCAGGGGTCAATGCCCAGGCGTTGGCCGGGGGATAAGGCGTCCGCCAGCCAATCGGCCAGGGAAATATCGGTCAGGTGGACGGGGGTGAACAGGTGGGTGTCAACTTCCTGGCGCACTTGCAGGGTATAGCGCCCATCCACGAAGACCGCCGCCCGTCCGGCCAGAACAACGGCCCACCCCGCCGATCCGGTGAAACCGGTCAACCAGGCCAGTCTTTGGTCGTGATCGGGGACATATTCCCCCTGAAAGCGATCGGCGCGGGGAATGATAAAGGCATCCAGCCGGGCTTCCGCCAGTTCTTCACGCAAGCCGTCCAGCCGTTCGGCAAAGGGGATGTCACCCGCCATGGTCATTTTGCCTTCTTTAAAACAAAGGGTAAGTCAAGTCCATTATGTGGAATTGGAATGGTGCGATGCAAAAATACCCTCTGAACGGAAACGCTGCCTTGCGCTAGGCTGCGCCCGTTTTCCCGAGACAGGAAGAGGGCCGGCGGACACCGGAGGACCAGGGCAGTTTTTGGAGACGCTGCTTTTGTCCGTCCCTCTCCCTTCCTTTCATCCGGCGTGTGCCGGGTTCCCCTCTGCGTGGCGCATGCGCCCTGACGCAGGGGGGGCGCGTCAGATACTGTAATCCAGCGCGTGGGGCAGGCGAGGAAAAAAGCTGCCGCCCAGGATTTCCGCCAGATGGCGTAGATCGTTGATCACATCCAGCACCACGGTTTCCGCACCGCCGCCCAGCAAAACGCCATGGGCGCCGTCATCCAAGACCAGTTCCAGCCCGGTGCGGCCGATCTGGTCGATGGCATCTTGGGCGTTGTCCGCCGGATAACTGATCATGTAGGGAACGCCCACCGTATCCATCAAGATGGCGGCATCAATGGCATAGGCCGGACCACGGCCATCATCGGGCGGCGGATCGACGAACACGAAATGGGGGGCTTCGGGGCGGCCCAGGCGGGACCGCAGGAACAAGAACCAATCATGGCTCCATAACCGGACCCAGCCATGTTCGCGATTCAGCTTGCCCTGTTCCATCAAGGCCGGGTCGATATCGTTCACATCCATTTCGATGGCCAGACGCGGCCCCGAATGGGCCGCCAAAACCCGCCCGGCCAGCACCCAAGACCCCGGATGATCCGCGGGCGGGTCGGGAAAGGGAAAGGCGGAAAACAACGCCTGATTGGAAAAGTTATGGCGGTCCTGCAAAATCCGGCCGAAATCCGCCAACGGCCCGGACAGTCGGCCCGTGCCGGCATGGGTGTCGGTATAGGAAAAAGCGGTCAGATCGTCCTGGGCCTGTTCGGCCAGGGGCCGGACCAACCGAGCCAGAGCGGCGGCAAGGATGAACTGATTCCACAAGGTGGCGCGTGATTCCACGGCCCATATCCCCCTGGGTTGAACACGGCGAACATCACGCCCGGAAAGCCTGGAAACGTCAATAGCCAACTGAACAAGTGGGGTATTAAATTTTGTCCATTCTGGCTTTTGGCGGCTTCATATCGAGGCCATGAATTTCCGGCAGATAACCCCACCCTGCGCCCATTGCGGGCGCGGCCAAGCCGTCCATAGGACGGCGCCCGGCGAGGGACAAACATAATCCTGCGCCCATTGCGGGCGCGGCCAAGCCGTCCATAGGACGGCGCCCGGCGAGAGACAAACATACCGCCATCAGGCGGCGCCCGGCGAGGGACGGACCCTATTCAACGCCCGATGGTCAGGGTCGCCCAGCCGTCAATGACCTGGCGGTGTTTCAGCCGCAATCCCTGACGTTCATGGGTGGCCATGACCATGCGTTCCTGCCAGTCCAGCAACCCCGACAGGACTGCCACCCCGTTGGGGGCCAGATGGGCGGACAGATCCTTGGCGAAACGCATCAGCGGCTTGGCCAGGATGTTGGCGACGATGATGTCGAAGGGGGCGCGGCGGGCCAGTTCCGGGTTCCGGTAGCCGTCCGACACCACCGAGGTGAAGCGCGCCCCCACATGGTTCAGCCGGGCATTGACGGCGGCCACCTTGACTGCGCCGGGATCAATGTCGGTGGCCAGCACCGGCACCGCCCACATCTTGGCCATGGCGATGCCCAAAATCCCCGATCCGGCCCCCAGATCCAGGGGGCGCAGGAAGCGGCGGCGTTTGGCCAGACGGTCCAAGGCCAGCAAACATCCCTGAGTGGTGGCATGTTCACCTGACCCAAAGGCGGTCCCGGCATCCACCAGCAATTCGGTCCGCCCCACCGGGCAGGATTCCTGCCAATGCGATCCACGGACAAAGAAGCGTCCGGCGTGGATGGGCGGGAAGTCGCGCAGGTTTTCCAGCACCCAATCCACATTGGGCAGCCGTTCGGTGGTCAGGGACGGAACGTCCAGCCCATGGGCGGCAGCCACCGCCGCCAGGGCGGCGATGATCTGGCCCCGGTCGGGCGGGGTGCGGGAATATCCTTCCAAATGCCAGTCACAATCGCCATCGGAAATGCCCGAGCGGTCATCCATGAACATGGTCACTGATTCGGCGAAATGTTCGAACACTTCCTCGAACACCGGCACCACCTGGGGCGGGACGGTCAGACGCAGATGCCATATATCGGGAAAATTGGGGCGCATGGGGAACGGTCCTGGTTGGAACGGAACAAGCGGTCACCTATAGCGCGCCCGTCAGGGAAAGACCAGACGGCACGATCCCCAATTCATCTTCAGCAACAGGCGGCTGCCAAAACTGCCCTTGCTGCCTGGCCCCATGCGGTCTTGCAGGCCGAAATAGGTGAGGTTCAGCACTTTGTGGTTGGTCATGGTCACCGGGATACCGGCGATGCTGTTGACCTGTTGTATCCGCACCTCGCCCCGGCGCTGGAACTGGGCCGTTTTCGGCACCGACACCACCACCTGGCTTTCGTGGTTCATGGCCACCATCTGGCGGAAAAACGACGGATAGCCCGTGCCCAGCAAGGACAGGAAATCGTCTTGGTCCTGATCGCCATTGATGACGCCGCCGCCGCTGCGCAGGGGCAGGTCATCGGCGGCCAGGGACAGGAATTCATCCCCGGCGGTCCAGATATCCGCCGCCCCGGCCTGGTCCAATTCCTCGTTCATCCGGGGGCTGGGGGACAAGTACAAGGCGGGTTCCTGCTGACCGGAATAGATCAGGGCAAAGGGCTTGCGGGCCAGGATCAAATCGCCATCCTGGGGCCGGATGTCGCGGTTGTCCTGGCGGGCGGTGATCCGGTCGCAATGCAGGGCCGCGCTGCTTTTCTGCGGTGTTTGCGGCGGTGTCGATGGTTGGGATGGGCGCGGCGGCGTCAGGCGCGGCGTCGCCATGGCGGTTTTCGGCGGCGGCGCCTGGACTGGCGGCGGCGCGTCCTCTGCCGATGTGGCCGGGTCGGTGGTAGCGGCGCAACCGGCCATCGCCATCCCCGCCATGATGGTCGCCCATAGGCGCAAAGCAGTCATGATTATCTAATCCCCTTGAACCGGACATATCATGACCGAAGCCTTGGGTTCGGGCAAATCCCAGTATGAGATGGGGTGCAATACCTGCCGCCCCTGGAAATGATCTGTTCGGCGGCGCCATGACGCTTTAACCGAAGCTTCCGCCGATTGTCACCGGGCTGTCATCCATCGTCCCTAAAATAAGTGCGGAAAAATTAGCAATCGGGACTGACCGGGAATGATCGACGACGCTGCCATCATGGATGATGTGCTTCCCACGTCTGCGGGGATGGACGCTTCGGCCGCGCCGGGTCGGTTCGGTCGGCTGGTGCGCATGTGGCGGGATGGGGATTTTCCCGGTTTGGAACGATTGTCCATCCGCCTGCGCTTTGCCTTGCTGATGACCTTTGCCATGGTGGGGGCCGTGGTGTTCGCCGGGGTTTACCGGATGGCGGAAAACCGGATCGACACTATGTTGGTGGCCCAAGACGGGTATCGGCGTATGAACGATCTGGGGGGCGATGTCCGGTCCTGGGCCACGGCCTTGCAGAATCATCAGGAACAATTCCTGCGGGAACGCGATCCGGCTTTCGCCGATGCCTTCCGCCGCGATGCGGCCCAGGTCAGTGACAATCTGAAAGCGCTGGCGGCCCTGTCCCAGGCCCAGGGCGTGGCCCCGCAAGTGGGGGATTTGAACACCGCCTTTGCCGCCATCCCCAAGCAGTTCGACAAAGTGGTGGCCCTGGTGGATCAATTGGGGCTGACCGGCCATACCGGTTTGCGCGGGCGGCTGGTGTCATCGGCCAAGGCCATGGAAGATGAATTGAAGATGTGGCCAAATGCGGGCGTGATGATGCCCGATATGCTGCAAATGCGTCAGGCCGAAAAGAATTTCATGCTCTATGGTGGCGAGGAATATATTAATCTTCACCACAAGTATTCGCGTCAGTTTGATTTTGATCTTGATAATGTATCATTTCCTAATTCCACCAAAGAAGATTTTAGAAAGCTTTTGGGCAGCTATTCCGCCGATATGGATGCTTTTGCCCAAGGCACGTTGTCCCTGGATGGAGAGGTGAACACGCTACGCCAGCAATTCCAGGCGGTGCAGCCAGCCTTGAACAAAGTGTTCACCCATGCGCGCGAAGGAATGACCCAGGCCATTCACGAGCAGGAACAGGTGCGGGCGGGTACGTCGCGGCTGGTGGCCGGATTCGGCTTGCTGGCCGTGGTGCTGTTCTGTGCCGCCGCCTTGGTGCTGGCGCGATCCATCACCCAGCCGGTACGCCTGATCGAAGACGCCATGGACCGGCTGTCCAAAGGGGATCACACCGTGGCGGTGCCGGGGATCAGCCGCCGCGATGAAATCGGCGACATGGCCAAGGCCGTGGAAATCTTCAAGGAAAATTCGGTGGCCATGGTGCGCATGCAGCGCGAGCAGGAAGCCATTCGGGCCGAAGCCGAATCGGTCAGCCGATCCCGCATGCTGGCTTTGGCGGATCATTTCGAGCAGGCGGTGAAATCGGTGGCCGATGTGGTCAACCAGAATGCCCAGGCCATTCACGACACCGCCGAAGCCATGATCCATGGTGGCGGCCACGGACTGGGCAATCGCGCCCTGTCCGTGGCCGAGGCCGCGGGGCAGGCCCGCCAGACAGTGGCGGCGGTGGCCCAGGCGGCGGGGGAATTGGCGGAAAGTGTCAGCGATATTTCCGCCCAGGTGGGGGCCATGTCCAGCATCGTGCGCGAGGCGGTCACTCAATTGGCCCGCACCGATGATCGGGTGCGCGGCCTGTCCCAGGTGGCGGGCGATATTGACCGGGTGGTCAATCTGATCAATGACATCGCCCACCGCACCAACATGCTGTCCATGAATGCCACCATCGAGGCCCAGCGGGCGGGCGAGGCTGGCAAGGGCTTTGCCGTGGTCGCCAATGAAGTCAAGCATCTGGCGGCGCAGACATCGGAATCGACCCAGGAAATCGTGCAGCAAGTGGCATCCATCCAGACGGCGACCGCTGAAACCGTGGCGGCTATCGGCGATGTGGGCATCGCCATCCGCCGCATGGATGAAATCGCCGCCCAAGTGGCCCAGGCCGCCAGCCGTCAGGCCGATGTCACCGGCAAGATCGGCCAATGCGTGGATCAGGTGGCGACGGACAGCCGCCGGGTCACCGATGGGGTGGTGGATGTCACCCAATCGGCAGCCCGTTATTGCGGATCGGCGGTGCGGGTGATCTGGGCGGCCGAGGACCTGGCCCTGCCTGCGGCTGATCTGAAACAGGAAGTGGATGGTTTTCTGACCACGATCCGGGCGTGATGTCGGGCAGCCGGTTTTTCCCCGGCTGCGGCCAAGGGCGCCAAGGCGCCCGCCCGCCGCTGAGGGCGCCGGTGATCGGTTCCGATCACCGGGATATGGTCTTACAAGTGGGCCAGCAATTCGTCCAGAAAGACATCGCCATAGCGGGCCAGCTTTGCCTCGCCCACGCCGTGAATGCCGCGCATTTCATCCAGTGACGTGGGCTTGGCCGCCGCCATTTCCATCAAGGTACGGTCAGGAAAGACCGCATAGGCGGGAACGCCTTGTTCCTGGGCCAGTTGGCGGCGCAGTTTTTTCAGGATATCCAGCAAATCCTGGTCATAATCGGTGGGGGCGCCAGCGGGGGGCTGTTTTTGTCTCTTGCCCTTGCCGGTCAATACATCGGCGCGGATTTCGATGCGGGCCTTGCCGCGCAGCACGTTGCCCCCGGCTTCGGTCAGCTTCCAGGCGCCGAATTCGCTCAGATCCTGGATCATCAGTCCGGCCGCGTAAAGCTGGCGGAAAATGGAATGCCATTGCGGCCGGTTGCGGTCGCGCCCGACGCCGAAGGTGGGCAGGCTGTGATGTCCGTGGTGGATGACCGCGTCGGTTTCGGTGCCGACCAGGATATTGATCAAATGTTCGGCGCCAAAGCGTTGCCCGGTGCGGTAAATGGCCGACAAAACCTTTTGCGCGTCGATGGTGCCGTCATAGACATTGACCCCGTGCAGGCACAGGTCGCAATGGCCGCAAGGCGCGGTGTCGTGTTCGCCGAAATAGGCCAGCAAGGTCTGACGGCGGCAACGCGGGGCTTCGCACAGGGCCAGCAAGGCATTCAGCTTTTGCCGTTCCACCCGCTTTTGGTCATCGGGGGCGTTGCTGTCCTCGATCTGCATGGCCCGCAGCTTCACATCACCCAAGCCATACAGGGTCAGTGTGTCGGCGGGCAATCCGTCGCGGCCGGCGCGGCCGATTTCCTGGTAATAGGCTTCGATGCTTTTCGGTAAATCGGCATGGGCGACAAAGCGCACATCCGGTTTGTCGATGCCCATGCCAAAGGCCACGGTCGCCACCATGACGATACCGTCTTCGTTCAAGAACGCATCCTGATTGGTGTCGCGGATGGTTTTGTCCAGACCGGCATGATAGGGCAGGGCGCGATAGCCCGCATCGCAAAATGCCTGGGCCAAGGTTTCGGTGCCCGCACGGGAATTGCAATAGACCACCCCGCTTTGCCCCCGGCGCGCCGATAGGAAATGCAGCAATTGTTTGCGGGCGCTGTCTTTGGCCGCCATGGCCAACATCAGATTGGGGCGGTCGAAGCCGCCGACAAAAATGCTGGGGGGCTGGTCGAACAGGCGTTGTGCGATGTCGGCGCGGGTGGCGGCATCGGCGGTGGCGGTAAAGGCTACGGTCTGAATATGCCCCAATTCCCGGCGGAATTCGCCCAAGGCCAGGTATTCCGGGCGGAAATCGTGTCCCCATTGGGATACGCAATGGGCTTCGTCGATGGCCAGCCGGGTTGCCCCGGCGGCGCGCAGCAATTCCACCGTATCAGGCCGGGCCAACCGTTCCGGCGCCAGATACAGCAGCCGCAAATCACCCGAGCGCAAATCATCAAAGATGCGGCGGCTTTCGCCCGCGTCATTGGTGGAATTCAGCGCCGCCGCCTTGATCCCGTAATTGGTCAATTGCGCCACCTGATCGCGCATCAGGGCGATCAATGGCGACACCACCACGGTCAATCCGTTGCCGATCAAGGCTGGCAGTTGATAGCACAGGGACTTTCCCGCCCCGGTGGGCATGATGGCCAGAACGTCCCGTCCCTCCAATATGGTGCCGATAATGGCATCCTGGCCGGGGCGAAAATCGCCAAAGCCAAAAACTGAACGCAGCAATTGGCGGGCGCGGTCCAGGCCGGGGGACGATGAAAGCGAAGGCGGGGTGGTCATGGCGGCGGATCATAGCCCTACCGTCCCGTTGGTGCAAAGCAATGCGGATTATGTTTGTCCCTCGCCGGGCGCCCTGCGAACGCAGGGCTTGATAGTTTATGTCCCTCGCCGGGCGCCGCCTGTTGGCGGCTTGGCCGCGCCCGCAATGGGCGCTGGGAGTTTTGTTTGTCCCTCGCCGGGCGCCGTCTGTTGGCGGCTTGGCCGCGCCTGCAATGGGCTTGGGAGTTTTGTTTGTCCCTCGCCGGGCGCCGCCTGTTGGCGGCTTGGCCGCGCCCGCAATGGGCGCTGGAGTTTTGTTTGTTCCTCGCCGGGCGGGGATGTGTTTGTTCTTAGGGTTGCCATTCATGCGCGGAAAGTGCCGGTTCGTTCGGGCCGGGTTCCGTTGGTGCAAGGTGTATTGCCGTTCGTGCGGTAAATGGCGACCTTGGCGCATACACCCATAAGGAATGATGACATGAGCATCGACGTGAAGACAGACCGGTACATCACCTATAGCGGGATTGATTGCGAAGGAAATGCCAAGATCGTGATCGAGCACGTTCTGGCCCTGGTCGCCGATCCGGCCAAGTCCAACGCCTTATGGGAGCGCTTCAAAGTGCGGCTGGCGGAAGCCGGGAAGGTTGGCGCCCGCAAGGCCGATGAATTGTGCCTGGCCTGTAGTCACACTTATTACATCGAAGAATTGTTCGAGGAACATGACGATAAGGAAGGTCTGGAAGCCCTGAGCCGTCTGGAAGATGAATGCTGTTGACCGTACCTTCCGGTCCAAACAAAAACCCGGCTGGATATCCAGCCGGGTTTTTGTTTGGACCGGTTTCCGGCGGTCCGTGTAACGGACCACCGGAAACGCTGCTCTGATCCTTGCCTTCCGCGGCATAAGCCGCGTGGCCCCTTGGGCCTAACCAAATCCCCATGCGTTTCACTCACGGGGATTTGGTATTAGTTGCGGGCCTTGTCGACCAGCTTGTTCTTGGTGATCCAGGGCATCATGCCGCGCAGACGTTCACCCACTTCTTCGATGGGGTGTTCGGACTGGATGCGGCGGGTCGCCTTGAAGCTGGGCTGGCCAGCCTTGCATTCCAGCATCCAATCGCGGACGAAACGACCGGCCTGGATGTCTTCCAGAACGCGCTTCATTTCCGCCTTGGTTTCTTCGGTCACGATGCGCGGGCCGGTGACGTAATCGCCATATTCGGCGGTGTTGGAAATGGAATAGCGCATGTTGGCGATGCCGCCTTCGTAGATCAGGTCCACGATCAGCTTCACTTCATGCAGGCATTCGAAATAGGCCATTTCCGGGGCATAACCGGCTTCGACCAGGGTTTCAAACCCGTATTGGATCAGCTTGCTCAGGCCGCCGCACAAAACCACCTGTTCGCCGAACAGATCGGTTTCGCATTCTTCGCGGAAGGTGGTTTCGATCACGCCGGACCGACCGCCGCCAATGGCCGAGGCATAGGACAAAGCCAGTTCCAGGGCATTGCCGGTGGCGTTCTGGGCCACGGCCACCAGGCAGGGCACGCCGCCGCCCTTCAGATATTCACCACGGACGGTGTGGCCGGGGCCCTTGGGGGCGACCATGAACACGTCCAGATCGGCACGGGCTTCGATCAGGCCGAAATGGATGTTCAGGCCATGGGCGAAGACCAGGGCGGCGCCCTGCTTCAGATTGGGGGCCAGATCGGTCTTGTAGATCTCGGCCTGCAATTCGTCGGGGGTCAGGATCATGACCACATCGGCCCAAGCGGCGGCATCGGCGGGGGACAGGACCTTCAGCCCTTCACCTTCGGCCTTTTTCACCGTGGCGGAACCGGGGCGCAGACCCACGGCCACATCCTTGGCGCCGGAATCGCGCAGGTTCAGGGCATGGGCATGACCTTGGCTGCCATAGCCGATGATGGCGACCTTCTTGCCCTTGATCAGATTGACGTCGGCATCCCGATCGTAATAGACGCGCATGGAAGATTTTCCTTTTCATACCGCCCCGGCCTGGGTCCCGGGGCAAAAATTTCGTCCGAACGGTTTAAAGCGGTTTTGTTCCCGGCGCAATGGCGACGATGGCCATTGGGGATGTTTCCCGGTCACATCATCTTTTCTCTGGCCAAAGTGAAGGGAACGCTCTTTTCGATGATGGCCCGCATGCTGGCGTCAATGATCTGACGTTCGGTCGGGCCATACTCATAATAAGAATCCTTCCACTGGCTCAGAACATCGGTGGTGTCCGGGTGGTACGGGTCCTTCAGAAGGATGCGGGGCCATGCACCCTGGGCATTCTCGTCCGTTTTGGATGACGAAGCGTCAACGGGTGGGGCGGCCAAGGAAAAACTGGTGATGGGGGTGAATGTCTTGGCGTTATAAAGGATGAAATCCATCAGCACGTAGCTGCCGACCGTATTGCCCAGGGGCGTGCTCCAATGGCCGAAAACCCCGGTTCCCTTCAACCGGCCGGGTGCATTGGCATTGACCTGCATGAAATCAAGCCGTCCATCCACGACCACCAGGATCGTATCCACAGTGATCCGGTTCGCGGTGGCCCAAACCCGCAGGCGGTTGCCGATTTCGTCTTGGGTTAATCCCACCAGGGCGGCAAATTTCAATCCCGAGGCCACGCGGGGGGAAAAGCGGGGGGATAGCGATGCCATCACCCGGTCTTCCACCATTTTGCGGGTATCCATGGGGGCATTGAATGGTTTGGCGAATCCGCCAATGCCCAGGCTGCCGGCGATCGACCGCCGCCATTCCCATTGTTGTCCCGCCACCACAGCCACCGCCATGGACGTGCTGTTCAGCGCGTCACCGGCCGGCGGTTTGGGGGTGGCACACCCGGTCATAATGGCGGTGACCGCGATCACCGCCATTATCCGTACCCACAAAAACCGCATCATTCGTACAATCCCGTCCATTGCCCTTCACCCCGGACGGGGGGAGATTACAACGGATTGGGGCCGCGGGCGATAGCCACCACACCAGTACGGGAAACATCCACCAGACCCAGCGGGTCCATCAGCTTGACGAAGGCATCCACCTTGTCAGTGGCGCCCACCACCTCGAACACAAAGGATTCGTTGGTGGCGTCAATCACATTGGCGCGGAAAATGTCGGCGATGCGCAGGGCTTCCACCCGCTTTTCACCCACGCCGGACACCTTGACCAGGGCCAGTTCGCGGCTGACATGGGCGCCTTCCAAGGTCAGGTCGGAAATCTTGTGAACCGGCACCAGACGGCGCAATTGGTTCTTGATCTGCTCGACGATCATCTTGGTGCCGGTGGTGACAATGGTGATGCGCGACAATTGTTCGCGGGTGTTCACCTCGGCCACCGTCAGGCTTTCGATGTTATAGCCACGACCGGAAAACAGGCCGATGACACGGGCCAGCACACCGGCTTCGTTATCCACCAGAACGGCGATGGTGTGGCGTTCGACGGTTTCTTCGATCTTGCTCACGACTTTGTTCCCCTTGCTCACACCAACACCATGCCATCCTGTTCCGATCCGGGCGCTTCCCGCGCTTCGGTCGGGCCCAGGACCATTTCATTATGGGCGCTGCCCGGCATGATCATGGGGAAGCAGTTTTCCGACGCATCGGTACGGACATCGACGATGACCGGACGGTTGACCGCCATCATTTCGGCGATGACGCCATCCACCTCGCTGGGCTTTTCCGCCCGCAAACCGACGGCGCCAAAGGCATCGGCCAATTTGACGAAATCGGGATGGGTGTGCATGTGGCTTTCCGAATAGCGGCCGCCATGGATCAGTTCCTGCCATTGGCGGACCATGCCCATGTACTGGTTGTTCAGAATGAACACCTTCACCGGCAGCCCGTGTTGGCACAAGGTGGCCATTTCCTGGATGTTCATCTGGATCGACGATTCGCCGGCCACGTTGATGACCAAGGCATTGGGGTGGGCGGTCTGCACGCCCATGGCCGATGGCAGGCCATAGCCCATGGTGCCCAAACCACCCGATGTCATCCAATGATTGGGCTGTTCGAACCGGATGTGCTGGGCCGCCCACATTTGATGTTGGCCGACTTCGGTGCAGATATAGGGGTTCTTGTGCTTGGTCATCTCGTACAAACGCTGGATGGCGTATTGCGGCTTGATGATGGCATCGGAATTTTCATAGTGCAGGCAGTTACGGCCCCGCCATTCGCTGATCTGTTCCCACCATTTCTTCAACGCCTTGGCATCGGGGCGATGCTGTTTGGCCTTCCACACCTTGACCAGATCTTCCAACAGATGGGCGGCATCGCCGATCACCGCCAGATCGACGATGATGTTCTTGTTGATGGAACTGGGGTCCACATCCATGTGGATTTTCTTGGCATTGGGGGCAAAGGCGTTGACCCGCCCGGTAACCCGGTCGTCGAAACGGGCGCCGATATTGATGATCAGATCGGCGCCGTGCATGGCCAGATTGGCTTCATAGGTGCCGTGCATGCCCAACATCCCCAGGGACAGGGGATCGGAACCGGGGAACGCGCCCAGACCCATCAGGGTTTGGGTGCAGGGAAAGCCGGTCATGCGCACGAATTGGGTCAGCAATTGGCAGGCGGCCGGGCCGGAATTGACCACGCCGCCACCGGCATAAACCACCGGGCGCTTGGCGGCGGCGATCATTTCCACCGCTTGCTCGATCACCTTCAGGTCGCCCTTGACCTGGGGCTTGTATTTGGACTTCAGGCGGCTGGGGGCTTGGTATTCGCCCTTGCTTTGCACCACGTCCTTGGGCAGATCCACCAGCACCGGGCCGGGGCGGCCCGAGCGGGCCACATGAAAGGCTTCGTGCACGGTGCGGGCCAGGGCGTTCACGTCCTTGACCAGATAATTGTGCTTGGTGCACGGCCGGGTGATGCCGGTGATATCGGCTTCCTGAAAGGCGTCGTTGCCGATCAGGCTGGTGGGCACCTGGCCGGTGATGCAGACCAGCGGGATGGAATCCATCAAGGCGTCGGTCAGGCCGGTGACGGTGTTGGTGGCGCCGGGGCCGGACGTGACCAGGACGCAGCCGACCTTGCCAGTGGACCGGGCATAGCCTTCGGCGGCGTGGACGGCGGCTTGTTCGTGGCGCACCAGGATATGGCGCAGCCGGTTTTGCTTGAACAATTCGTCATAGATGGGCAATACCGCGCCGCCCGGATAACCGAAAATTACCTCCACACCTTGATCGACCAAGGCTTTCAAGAGGATTTCAGCTCCGTTTAGCGTGTCCTGGCTAGCCATCTATATACCCTTTCCTGTCAGTTCGGGCCGGCCCTGGCGCATTATAATAAACGCGCGCGCCAGGACATGGGCGCGAGCGGCACAAGCTATCGTTTCAGTCTGCTTGGGTCAACAGAAACTGGCGAATAATCGAAAAGATTTCTTCGAAATGTCTTTCCGAAAGTTGCGTGGAAAGCGCATGGGAGGTATTCATCTGATGCCGGAACCATGTCATCTGCCGTTTTGCGTAGTTGCGGGTGGCGGTAATGGCCGCTGTCACCGCCTGATCCGGGGTCAGTTCCCCGGCCAGCAGCCGGGCCAATTCGGGGACGCCCAGGGCCTTCATGGCGGGCAGGGCCGGGTCCAGGTTCAGCGCCAGCAGGGCGCGCACTTCGTCCAGCGCGCCTTGGCGCATCATGGCATGAAAGCGTTTTTCGCAATTGGCGTACAGTATGTCGCGTTCCGGCAGCAAGGCCAGGGTGAACCAACGGGCTGGCACGGCGCCTTCGCGCGGTTGGGCTTGCCAATGGGCCAGGGATTGGCCGGTGGCCATCAACACTTCCCAGGCCCGGACCAGGCGTTGCGAATTGCCGATATCCAGGCGTGCCGCCATGACCGGATCGCGGGCTTGCAACTCGGCATGAAAAGCCTGATTGCCCAGCCGCGCCAATCGGGCGCGGGCGTCGTCGCGCACGGCATCGGGGATCGCGGGGATGGGGGAAATGCCGTCCATCAGCGTGCGCAGGTACAGCCCGGTGCCGCCCACCACCACCGGCAGCCGCCCTGCCGCCCAGGCGGTTTCCATTTCGGCGGCGGCCAGATCGCGCCACAAAGCGGCGGAGCAGGCGGTGGAGGGGGGCAGGATGCCATACAGCCGATGGGGAATGGCATCTTCGTCGTCGCGGCTGGGGCGGGCCGTTATCGTTCTTAGCGTGTCATAAACTTGCATTGAATCGGCATTGATGACCACCCCGCCCAATTGTTCGGCTATGGCCATGGCCAGGGATGACTTGCCGGATGCTGTCGGCCCGGCAATGACAACCGCAGGGTGTTGTGCGGATTTCATCCTAGTATTTCCTTGATAGGGCAAATTGAGTGCACTCTATTGATCGCTGAGTATTTTTTATGCATCTTTCCTGGGCTTGTCATGGTTCGGGGTAAAAGGGGTTGGGGGCATGTTTACACTTACCATCCGTTCGCTGGCCGGTATTGCCGGAATTAGTCTGCCAATCGTCGCCTTGGCCAATATCGCTACTTTCTTGCTGTTTCAAGGCGCGCAGGATAGTGAATCCAAGGCCCAGGATGTGCGGTTCCGCTCTTATCTGCTGGCCGACGAATTGCGTCAAAGCTCGGACGATCTGACCCGCCTGGCCCGGACCTATGTGGTGACGGGGGACGCGGCCTATGAAACCCAGTATTGGGACGTTTTGGCCATCCGCAACGGCACCAAGCCCCGTCCCCAGCAATATAACCGTATCTATTGGGATTTCGTTGCCGCCGATGGCAAAAAACCCCGCTCCGATGCCGACACCGTACCGTTGCAGACCTTGATGCAGCAGGCAGGCTTTACCGAAGCTGAATTCGCCAAGCTGAAGCAGGCCCAGGCCAATTCCGATGGTTTGGTGAAGCTGGAAACCATCGCCATGAATGCGGTCAAGGGCCTGTTCGACGACGGCACCGGCAAATTCACCAAGCAGGGCGAGCCGGATTTCGATTTGGCCCGGCGGCTGATGCATTCGCCGGAATATCACAAATACAAAGCCGACATCATGAAGCCCATCGACGAATTCTATGTGCTGCTGGATCAGCGCACCGGCGATGCGGTGGTTCAGGCGGTGGATCGGGTGGGGATGTATCGCAATCTGGTCATGACGACTTTGGGTTTGCTGATGGCTCAGGTGTTCATCGTCGCCTGGGCCCTGTCCCGTCGGGTGGTTCGGCCGCTCAGCGCCTTGCAGACGGCCATGGTGCGGTTGAGCCGAGGCGATGCCGGTGTGGTGGTTCCGGCGACGGATCGTCAGGATGAAGTGGGGGAAATGGCCCGAGCCACCCAGGCTTTCCAGGCTGCCATGCAAGATGCTGAACGCCTGCGCAGCAGCCGACAGGAAGGTGATGAACGCGCCGCCGCCGAACGGCGCCAAGCCATGCTGTCCATGGCCCAATCCTTCGAGGATGGGGTGCACGGCATCGTCGAACGGGTGGCCGATGCGTCGCAGCGCATGTACGCCCAGGCCCAGGACATGCGGGCGACCACCACCCAATCGGCCAGCCAATTGGATGAAGTGGGCAATCTGTCCGGGCAGACATCGGCCAATGTGTCGATGGTGGCGGGCAGTGCGTCGGAATTGTCGGCGACCATCGCCGAGATCAATACCCAATTGTCCGAAGCCATGGCCGTCGCCAGCGAGGCGGTGGACGAAGCCAGCCGCACCGATGTCACCGTCAGCGGCCTGGCCGGCAGCGCCCAGCGTATCGGCGAGGTGGTGGGGCTGATCAATGATATCGCCAGCCAGACCAACCTGTTGGCGCTGAACGCCACCATCGAGGCTGCGCGCGCCGGTGACGCGGGCAAGGGCTTTGCCGTGGTGGCGGGCGAAGTGAAATCCCTGGCCACCCAGACATCGCGGGCCACGGACGATATCCGCCAGCAGATCGAGGCCATCCAGGCCAATGCCAAGGAAGCGGTGGCCGCCATCCGTGCCATCACCGCCACCATCACCAGGGTCAGCGATATTACCACCACCATCACCCAGGCGGTGGAACAGCAAGGTGCGGCATCGGCCCATATCGCGCGCGGCATCAACGATGCGGCCCAAGGCAGTGAACAGGTTTCCAGTAATCTGGATACGGTGCAGACCGGCACCCGTCAGGTGGGGGATGCGGCGGAACAGGTGTTGAGCATGGCCAGCGAATTAAGCGGTGACGCCACCCGGCTGCGCCAACAGGTGGGCAATTTCCTGGCCCAAGTGCGGGCGGGGTGATGACCGGCGCCATTGCTCTTGCCATTCCCGGCGCCTGCCCGTAAAGAGGCGGCAGCAAAGCTGAAACGGATGTCACTGCCATGGACCATGTTCTGACCCTGATCGCCGCCCAAGGCAGTCATTTGGATGACGCCTTGATCACCCAGGCCGGTGCGGCCCTGGCCGGGTTGGGGGGGCAAAGCGGGGCGGTGGATTGGTTGGCGCCGGGGCTGGCGGTGGATATTCCCTTTACCGGGCCGGATGCGGGTTCGGTTGATGCCGCCATCCGGCCGCTGGTGGCCGGGCGGACGGTGGATGTGGTGGTGTCGCCGGTTCTGGGGCGGCGCAAGATGCTGCTGGTGGCCGATATGGATTCCACCATGGTCATCGGCGAAACCTTGGATGAATTGGCGGATTTCGCCGGGATCAAGGACAAGATCGCCGCCATCACCGCGCGGGCCATGAATGGGGAAATCGGGTTCGAAGGCGCATTGCGGGAACGGATTGGGCTGCTGCGCGGTTTGCCGCAAAGCGCGTTGGAAGAAACCTGGGCCGGGGTGCATTTCACCCCCGGCGCCCGGACCCTGGTTCAGACCATGAAAGCCAATGGCGCCTATGCGGTACTGGTGTCGGGCGGGTTTAAATTCTTCACCACCCGTGTG
Source organism: Magnetospirillum sp. (assembly GCA_041915545.1). Taxonomy (GTDB): domain Bacteria; phylum Pseudomonadota; class Alphaproteobacteria; order Rhodospirillales; family Magnetospirillaceae; genus Magnetospirillum. The sequence continues at coordinate 42,438 of JAYSBF010000023.1, forward strand.
CGTGACGCTTGCGGCTTTGACGAGGATCTGGCCAATCAGTTCATTTTCGATGACCAGGGCGGTCTGGCCGGTGTGGCCGATCCCATTTTGGGTCGGGAAACCAAACTGGCCACCTTGCGGGCCACCGCCCAGCGTCTGGGGCTGACCGAGTTCCAGGCGGTGGCGGTGGGGGATGGCGCCAATGACCTGGACATGATCCAGGCCGCTGGCATGGGGGTCGCCTTTCATGCCAAGCCGGTGGTGGCCGCCGAAGCCCGCCTGCGCATCGACCATGGCGACTTGACCGCGCTGTTGTTCGCCCAGGGTTACCGGCTGGAGCAATTCAAGGCGTGAGCCTATCCGTGGCCGTGCCTTCGGCCATCACCTGCTGGACTACCGCCAGCAGGTGGGCGGGGTCGCAGGGTTTGGTCAAGTGGTCATCCATTCCGGCTTGCAGGCAGCGCAGCCGGTCTTCGCCCAAAGCATTGGCCGACAGGCCGATAATGCGGGGGCGAGGGGTGCCGGGGGCGTGGGCGGCCAGGATGGCGCGGGTGGCGGCAATGCCGTCCAGTCCGGGCATCTGAACATCCATCAGGATCAGGTCATAATGCCCGGCGGCGGCCTGCCGGACCGCGTCCAATCCGTTCGGGGCCAAATCCAGATAATGGTTGGCCCGGTTCAGGATGGTGGTCAGCACCATCTGGTTGGCCGGGTCGTCTTCAGCCAGCAGGATGCGGGCAGGACGGTGGGGCGTGACGGCGGCGGTGCCGCCATCGGGGGCATCGTCACCATGGAATGCGGCCAGGCGCGAGGCGCCCGTGCACGGAATATCCACCCAAAAACGGCTGCCCAGGCCAAGCGTACTGTCCACGCCGATGGTGCCGCCCAAAATACCGGCCAGACGGCGGCAAATGGCCAATCCCAATCCCGACCCGCCATAGTGGCGGGAAATATCGGGACTGGCCTGGGTGAAATCGTGGAACAACATTCCGACGGCCTGGGGGGCGATGCCGATGCCGGTATCCGTGACTTCGAAGCGCAGGATCAGCTTGCCATCATCCATGGCGTTGGGTGAGACGGAAACCGTGACGCTGCCGGTTTCGGTGAATTTCAGAGCGTTCCCCACCAGATTGAACAGGATTTGCCGGATCAGAACCGGGTCGGTGCGGACCATGCCAGGCAGTGCCGGGGATTGAAGCGCGTGCAGGCGCAACCCCTTTTCCGTCGCGCGCGGCCGCAGCAATTGGCAAACGCCGGTTATCAGCGTCCCCATATCGACCGGCTCGTCCCGGCGGCTGACTTGCCCTGCTTCCATCTTGGCCAGGTCCAGCGCGCCATCGACGATGCCCAGCAAGGCTTGGGCCGATCCTCTGGCCATGTCCACCAATTGGCGTTGCCGGGATGTCAGGGGGGTTGCGGCCAGCAGGTCCATCACCCCTTGGATGCCGCCCAGGGGGGTCCTTAATTCATGGCTCATCACGGACACGAATTCGCTTTTGGCCTGGGCCAGACGCTCCATGTGCCGTTGGCTTTCTTCCTGTGCCCGCATGGCGGCCCGTTCATTTTCCAGCCTCAGCCAGGAATCCCGCTTCAGGCGGCACAGGCGACGTTGCACGAACAGGCCGAAAAGATTGGCGATCAGCATCAGGACCGCGCCCGGAACCACTACGTTCACGGCAAGCGGTTGCCCCCGCGTCCAGAACCAGCAGGCCAGGATTAACAGGGATATGGAGCCGCCAAGAATGGCGCTCAGGCGGGGCGACCCTAATTCCACCAGCCAATATCCCACGATGATGATGGGCAGAAAGACCGGAATGGGGGTGTCCAGGGCCAGGGATGGGTGATTCGCCCTGACAATGGCCACGGCCACGCCGAACAGGAATAAAAAAGCGAATCCCAGTTCCGACAACCTGTCCAGCTCGTCGGCCCGTCGAAACAGGTTGATGGTGGTCCAGCCACCAAAAGCCATTCCCAGACCCATGGCGGCCAAGCCCATGGACTGGTCACGCGGCAGGATCAGAATGCCGATGAAGGCGCAGATCACGAAAAGGGCTGACAGCAGGCTGGCGGCGGTGATCAGGCCGTGGCGAATCGTGGCAAGATCGCCGGTCAGGAAATTCCGTTCCTGAACTGGATCGCGAAACCGCCCGAACCAGGATAATTGCCCTGTGTCGCTCACCCTTTGGAATCCAGCATGTAGCCTTGGCCGCGCACCGTGGTGATGATCTGATCCCCCCCCGGTACGGCTTTCATCTTGCGCCTCAGCCGCCCGATCAGGGTGTCCACGGTGTGTTCGCTGACGCTGCGGGGATCGCGGTTGCTGATCACATCCAGCAGACAATCACGGTCCAGCGGTTGGGGGCTGGCCGCTGCCAGGGCCGCCAGGATGTTGAATTCGCCCGCGGTCAGTGGCAGCAATTGGCCGTTGGGTTGGAACAGTTCGCGGCGGATCAGGTCCAGATGCCAGCCGGAAAAAGCCAGCACCTGATCGTCATCGCCGGGCAATGACCGGCGCAGGGCATTGCGGACCCGCGCCATCAATTCGCGGGGGTCCACCGGCTTGACCACGTAATCGTCGCCGCCCAATTCCAATCCGGCGATGCGGTCTTCCTGTCCATCCCGGCCGGTGACAAAAATAACCCGGCTGCGGCTGGCCAGATTCAGGCGGCGGGCAAAATCCAATCCGTCGCCATCGGGCAAATTCAGGTCCAGCAACACCAGATCGGGGCGCTTTTGCGCCATCAACGCAGCAATGTCCCCGCCCGAGGATGCCATGATCACCTGAATGCCGTTATCGCGCAGGATGGCGGCCAGGAATTCCCGCATTTCGGGGGCGTCGTCCACGATCAAGGCTGTCGTCATTGCTTTTCCTGCCCAATGCGTTGCAACGCGGCGATCAGATCGGCCAGCATGGCCGGATTGTTTTCAAGCCCCGCCCCGCCGGAACAGGTGCCCTGTTCCACCCGTTCGGCCAGATCAGCCACATCGGGATAGCCAAAGGTGGCGGCACTGCCCCTGATCCGATGGGCCAGGGCCGCGATGTGTGTCCGGTCATCGGGGTTGGCGGCGGCCAGTTGGCTTGCCACCTGACGGCAGGCGTCCAGGAACAAGGTCCGGGCGGGGCCTGATGCCGGGGGAATGGCGGATGGCGGGCTGGTTCCGCGATTTGGGGCATGGCGGGCTAGGGCGTCTTGCAGCACATCCGCGGCAACGGGCTTGACCAATATTTCATCCGCCCCGGCCTGATACAAAATCCGGTGGTCCTCGGGGGAGGTGCTGGCCGTCAGGGCGATAATGGGGGTCAAGGCCCGGCTTTCATCGGTCAGGGCGCGGATGGCCTGAATGGTGGCAGGACCGTTCAGTTCACCCCCCAGATGCATATCCATCAAGATCAGATCGAAATGGTTCTGTTCCACGGATTTCAGCGCGGCTTCACCGGTGGCAATGGTATTCAGCCAATGGCCGGACAGATGGTGGGCCATAACCACCTGACTTTCCGGCGCATCTTCCACCAGCAGAATATGCAGAGGGGATAAGGACGGCAAGGACAAGGTCGGTCGCTGATGGGGCAGGGGGGCCACATCGGCGGGCAGATGGACGGTGAAGGTGGGGCCGTGATCGGGGTGGGTGCCAACCCACAGATGGCCGTCCAAGGCGCGGGTCAGGCGCAGGACGATGGCCAGACGCAGGCCGCACCCGGCCCGGCCGATGGCGTCATCGGCGGCCCAGAAACCTTCATTCACCGGTCCCCACAGGGTCTTGGGAATGGGGGGGCCGCCATCGTGCAGGTCGATGCGCAGCCCCGATCCTGAATCGGAAACGGTCAGGGTGACCCGGCCATTCAGACAATATTTCAACCCCAGCCCGCACAGATTGACCAGGATCTGGCGCAGCCGCAGCGGATCGCTGAGATAGGTGGCGGCCAGGGCCGGATGGGCGGTCAGGGTCAGGGCCGTCTGATGCTGGGCGGCCAGGGGGGCCAGCATGTCGGCGGTCAATGCCAGCAGCTCGCGGGGGGCCACGGGTTCGCGCACCACCACCGTGCGGCCCAGGGGGGACAGTTCCATCACGTCTTCCACCAGACGGGACAGATAGCTGATAGCGCGATGCATGGTCTGAAGCCGCGCGGCGCGTGGCGTGGCTGGGTCGGTTTCGTCCTGGATCATGATCCAGGTCAGACCCGTCAGGGCATTCAGGGGGGTGCGGATTTCGTGGCTTAGATCGGACAGGAACCGGGTTTTCACCTTGGCATCCTGTTCCGCCTGATTCTTGGCCTCGCGCAATTGGGTCTGGGCATCCAGGCTTTCGCGGGTACGTTCAAAAACCTGGCGTTCCAGTCCCTTGTTCAGTTCGGCCAATTGGCGGGACAGGATTTCCACATCGGTCAGGGCGCCCAGCACCCGGCGCCCCAACACCAATCCCTGGCAATACATCTGCACCAGAACCCCAAAAGGCACCAGATCGACGCCGTCGATCAGATGGGCATACATCAGCCCGTCATGAACCACGGTGGCGGAAAAGGTCAGCACCCCCGCCGAGAGCAGCAAGGCATCAGGGCGGCGGTCCAAGGCGGCGCGGGCCAGGCCCCAGGCGAAATAAAGGGCCGAAACCGCCAGTAACAGCGTGGCTATGTCGCGGGTGCGGGTAAAGATCATGGCCGGGGTCAGCAGCACCAGCAAACAGCCGCTTAACCCCAACAGAACCATTGCCCGCCCGACCATGCGGTGTTGATAGCCGGGGAACAGGGCATCCATCAGATGAAAGAAGATGGGCCAGAACAGGTAGATGGCCAGATATTCCATGCGATAGCCGAAAACCGCCGGAATGTCGGGGAAAATGGTGGTCAGCACTTCGCTGGTGCTGCTCATGCGCAGGCTGACCACCAGCAGCAGGAACACCAGGAACAGCCCGGCCGGCACCCGGCGGGAAAATGCCGCCACATAGGCGGCCAGCATGATCAGGGCCAGAATCACCCCGGCATTGGTCAGCAGCCTGACTTGCCAGTTCCAGGCGCTGGGGGCCGACAGGGCCAAGGTGGGGGCGGATGCCATACCGCCTTCGAAATGAAAATGATTTGACATTTCGATGGCGATATGAATTTGGTCCGTCCCGGCGGGGATGGTGACGAAGCGGGTGATTATGCCAGGAACTTCAACGGCTTCCGTCAAGCCCGGCTGCCCTGCCGATCCGGCGTCCCGGCCATTGATCCAGACCCGCATGGCACTTTTTATCTGGGGAATGCGGAGTGCAAGGTCGGCATGGCCGGGCGGTAACTGCACCCGCAGATGATATGTGGCGGCGCCAATCCCCGTGGTGATTCCCGCCGCCATGGCCTGGGGCAGGCCGTTCCACAGGGCGGGCAGGGGGGTGGGAACCGCATTGGCGCTGGGGGTATGGGCGGCGGCGCCGTCCAGGCGGTTCCAATCGACCAGCCACAGCCCCTCCAGGCTGGCTTCAGACTGGTCGGGTGACCACCGGCTCAGGTCCAGAACGCCGGGCGTCAGCGGTGTCGCGGGCTGGGCTTGCGCCTGCGCCGCACAGGGCAGCGCGGCCACGACCAGCAGGCAGCAGCACAGGACCAAGAAGCCCAACAGCGATATCGGGGGGATACGTGCCGGTGCGGCCAAAGCGGTCAGATGCGTTCGCTCAGCCAGATGGCGACGCGGCAGCCGGTCTTGATGGCGGCGGCCAGCACGGGATAGGCCGGGGCCTGTTCGGCACCGTTGGCCAGACCGATATCGCGGTGTTCCAGTTCTTCGGCCCGGAAGGTTTCGATGGTGGCGCGCAATTCCGCCTCGTCTTCGCCCAATTGGGCGGCCTGGGCGGCGTAATGTTCGTCAATGGCTTCTTCCACCGCCACGGTGCAGGCCATGGCCGCCCGTTCCCCCAGCAGGGCGGTGCCCGCCCCCAGGGCGAATCCGGCCAGATGCCAGAGGGGGGTCATGACCGTGGGGCGGACCCGGCGTTCGGAAATCAGCCGGTCAAAGGTTTCCAGATGGTGGCGTTCCTGATCGGCCATCTTGGCCAGGGCCGGGCCATGCTGGCCCCGCCCGATGATCGCCCGCTGTCCCTGATAGATGCGCACCGCCCCCAATTCGCCCGCCTGATTGACCCGCAGGAAACGGGCGATCAACTGGTCGCGGGTCAGATCGCCGGGAATGTGGTTCTCGGCGGTGCGGGCGGGATGGTCGGTCATGGTCAGGCTTTCGCTTTCAGGAACAGGCCCAGGGTGATGACCCCCAACAGGGCGGAAAAAGGAACATTCATGAGCGCCATGGTGATGCCATGCCATTCCCAGGACGGTTCGTCGCACCGGGCTTCCACGGGCTTGGCCATCTGGGCGGCCAGATCGGACAGGGATATGGCCGCGGCCTTGCCGGAACAGGCCGACGCCCACCAATGCTGTTCGACCCCCACGTGGTAAAAGGCGATACCGGCATTGCCCAACAGCAGCAAGGCGGCCAGGGGCAGCAGCAGGCGCGACAGGCGCGGGCGCATCAGCGTGATCAGGGCCAGCAGACCGGCGACGACAAAGGGAACCCGTTGGATCAGGCACAATTCGCATGGCTTCAGACCAAAGACGTATTGGGCGATCAGGGCGGTGGCCATGGCCCCGGCACAGGTGGCCAGGACGAAAAGCGGGGCAAGGCGGGCTGACGGTGCGGTCATGATGGGGGACCATATCACTTGCTCCCGCGCTTGACCACTGTGCCGGTGACGGTGACAATCGGCTGGGAACACTGCCAGGGAAAGGGCCGCCGATGCCGGTCGCCAGGGGAAGCGGATTGTCTGTCATCAGCGCATTGTCCGACGTGCGCGGCGGGGGAAAGGTGGCTTTGGCCCGCGCCCTGGCCCAATTGGAACAGGCCCCCGACGATGACGCCACGGTGGCCTTGCTGGATCAGGCTTATGCCCAGCCCCAGGCGCGGGTGATCGGCATGACCGGCCCGCCCGGCGTGGGCAAATCCACCTTGATGAATGCCTTGATCGGGGCCTGGCGGCGGGATGGCCGCCGGGTCGCCTGCATCGCGGTCGATCCGTCATCGCGGCGGTCGGGCGGGGCCTTGCTGGGGGATCGGACCCGTCTGACCACCGATCCCGATGACCAGGGGGTGTTTGTCCGGTCCATGGCTGCCCGCGACCGTTTGGGCGGTCTGGCCGGTCTGACCATGCCGGCCATGGTGTTGATGCGGGCCTTGTTCGATGTGGTGCTGATCGAAACCGTGGGGGTGGGGCAAAGTGAAACCGACGTTGCCGGCATCGCCGACACGGTTTTGTTCTGCGTCCAGCCGGGATCGGGCGATTCCTTGCAGTTCATGAAAGCGGGGATCGCCGAAATCCCCCATGTGGTGGTGGTGACCAAGGCCGATATGGCGGCGGAAGCCGGGCGGGCCAGAGCGGATGTGATGGGGGCCTTGTCCCTGGGCGGGGCGGGCGAAAGCACGGATGGCTGGGCGGTTCCGGTCCTGCTGGTGTCATCCCCGCGGGGCCAGGGGGTGGATGCGCTGGTATCGGCCCTGGATGCCCATGGCGTCTTTTTGGACCATCAGGACCGGCTGGCCCACGCCCGCCATGCCCAGGCGGCCCAATGGCTGGTGGATGCGGTGCGGGAACGCTGGGGCCGCCAGGGCGTGGCCCAGGCCGGGGGGCGTCTGACGCTGGATATGGGGCAATCGCCCTTTGCCCGTCTGGCCCGGCTGGGTCGGGAATGGTCCGGGGGATGGGCATGACAGTGTTCTTTCAACCGCAAGGAATGTTGACTTTATCCGGGCTTGGCCTGACCATGGTTCAGGAAAGACCCAGAGTTTCCTGAAGGTCCCGAGTTACAGTTGCCCCCTTCATCGTGCAAGGTGACCGCATCCGTGCAGGCGCACACTTCATCCATGTCGCAGGATCATGCGTTGCTGGAGCTGATTTCGTCGCTTATCTGCCTGTTGCGGGATGGCCGGATCGCCTTCCTGAACCGGGCGGGGGCGTCCATGCTGGGCCTTGCCCGGTCGGATCTGGCGGTGGGCCAGGCGTTCGAGGATTGGGTGGTGTCCGATTACCGCTTTCTGATGGAGGCGGGGTTCGAATTGCTGTCCGAGGAAGAGTTTCTGCCGCTGAAGATGTCCCGCGCCGATGGCGGGGTGTTCGAGGCGGAAATGCGGGTGCGCGTTTCCGGCGATGACGGGTTTTTGATCGAAGTCCGCGACATTTCCAAATTCGTCCGTTCCGCCGAAGCCTTGCGCGAACGGGAAGAACGGTTGCAGGGCATCTTGGCCTCGGTGGCCGAAGGCATTGTGACCGTCAATGATTCGGGCCGGATCGAATCGGCCAATCCGGCGGCGGAACGCATGTTCGGCTATGGCCGGGGGCGGCTGGCCGGGCGGGATTTGCTGGACATCCTGCCCATGGATGCCCGCGACCGCCATCAGCGTTTTTTCGATGCCTATATGTCCGGGCTGTTTCCCACCTTGATGGGGCGGCTGGTCGAAGGCATCGGGCTGCGCGCCGACAATTCCACCTTTCCCATGGAAATTTCCGTCTCGGAACTGCGCCAGGGGCGGAACAGGCTGTTCACCGCCATCTTGCGGGATATTTCCGAACGCAAGGAAAACGAGGAGCGGATTCGCAAGCTGGCCCATCACGATCCGCTGACCGGCCTGCCCAACCGTAATCTGCTGAATGACCGCATGAACCACGCCCTGGCCCGCATGCGCCGCAACAGCGGGCGGATGGCCATTCTTTATGTGGATTTGGACAAGTTCAAGCCCATCAACGACACGTTGGGCCACGAAGCCGGCGATCTGGTCCTGCGCGAGGTGGCGCGGCGTCTGGAAAGTTGCGTGCGGTCATCGGACACGGTGGCCCGTGTCGGCGGCGATGAATTCGTGGTGATGGTGGAAGATGTGCAACGCCCGTCGGAAGCCCGGCAGGTGGCGCGCAAGATATTGGATGTCCTGGCCGAACCGGTCACCTATCAGGGGCATGAATGCGCCGTCGGCGCGTCGATCGGCGCCGCCATGTTCCCCGATGACGGCACCACCATTGATGAAGTCTGCCGTGCGGCGGATGTGGCCATGTACCGTGTCAAGCATGGTGGCCGGAACGGCTTTGGCTTTTTCTCGGGCGAGGCTTGGCCGCAGGAATGATACCAGCCACCCTTTGAATTGATGGGGTGGACGGCCCCTGCTCATCGGCGTCGCAATGCGCCAAGATGGTGGTTGTCGAAACACACCATTCGAGGGGGCCGTCCATGACCGAGATTAGCACGATTGGGTTGG
>JAYSBF010000024.1:0-47235 GCA_041915545.1 Magnetospirillum sp.
CCAGTTTCTTTTTCTTTCAAAGAGTTAGAAATCTGGAGGGTTCGGGAGGCTGTGCCTCTCGATTGGGGGATCGGGGGCAAATGCCCCCGAAAGAGGGTTTTTCCGCACCCTGTTAGGGCTGATTTCGATCAATCGAAATCAGCCCTGATTCCTACCTGTCGGCGTCCCAGCGGGAATTCCTTGTATTTTGCTGTCACCCCGCCTTGGTCGGGATAAGCGGCACCGCCGTTTCCGGCTTTTCCTGCGGGGTTAGAATGCCCGTGGACACCACCATCTTGATGCCGTCTTCCACGCTCATATCCAACACTTGGACTTCAGAGCGGGGCAGGAACAGCAAAAAACCTGATGTAGGATTGGGGGTGGTCGGCACGAAGACGTTGACCATATCCTGGGTGAAGTGTCGTGCCAATTCCCCCCCAGTGGTGCCGGTGATGAAGCCCAGGGTCCAGATGCCCTTGCGGGGGTATTCGATCAAAACCACCTCGCGGAAGGCGTTGGCCTTTTGCGCCAGCATGGTTTCGAAAATCTGCTTCACCGCCATATAAATGCTGCTGAGCACCGGCATGCGTTGCAGCACCGCGTCATAAAGGCGAACCAGAACCCGCCCTAGAAACCCGGCGGTCAACGCCCCCAGCAGGGTCAAACTGACCGCAACCAGAACCAGACCGAAACCGGGCACGCCCCAATTCTGGGGATTGTATTGGGGGGGAATCAGGGGCGATACCTGATTGTCCATGAACTTGATGAACTGCCAGGCGATGTAAAAGGTGATGGAAACCGGTGCCGTAATCAGCACCCCGGCAAAGAAATAGGTCCGCAGGCGGCCCATCAGGCTAAGACGCAAGGACCCTCCCTCGGTCGGGGGGGGTGTGGAATCATCGGGGGATTGGGCGGTCATGCGAGGCAACCAGGGGGACGTTTGTAACGGTTCAAAGCATGAACGACGGAGCCGGGCCGTGCAACCGCTTTACGCTGCCAGTCAAGACATTCCCATGACGGTTCCCAGGTGGCTGGCCCCTTGGATACCGGCCCAGATCAGTGCTCCGACCGCCGCCAGGATTAAAAGCAGGAAAAAGAACAGGGATGCCCGGCTTTCAATGAAGAAATGCACCATCTTCAGATGGATGGTTTCCAACAAGCTGCGGTCGCCATAGAGCAGGCGGTCAAGGCGGCTTTTTCCCACCTTGATCCGATCGCTGCCGGGGCGGTTTTCTTCGTCCACCGAAAGTTGTTGCCAAGCCATCAGTCGTGACAAGGCGCTTTCCCGCGATGCGGGCAGATCAATCGTGGTGCCTGCCTTGGCCGCGATCTTTTGATGGCGATCCAAAAACTCGGCGGTGAAATCCATATGGGCCTTGGCCGCTGCCGAAGCCGGGGCATAGATGCAAACCGGCAAACGCATGCTGGCCGCTTCGATCACCGCCGTATCGCGGGGGATTTCGGTGGCATAGACCGTGCCCCCCAGACGCGACCGGATCAGATCGCTGATCTTGCGGGCGGCGCTGTTGCGGTCGTGGATAGTGAACAAGACCCCCTGAAGCAGCAGGCTTTTGTTCAACCCTTCCTGCACATATTTGATGGATGGCAAGGTGCGCATCAGCCCGTCATTGGCATAGGGCGTGGCCGTCACCGGAATGATCACCGCATGGGCCGCCGCCAAGGCATTGATGGGCAGGATGCCCAGGGCCGGCGGGCAGTCAATCACCACGTAATCGCAATCCATCGCCACATGATGGACAATATTGCTGAGCGTGCGCTGGGAATCCTTAAGCTCCGACAGCTTGATTTCCAGCCCGGCCAGGGAATAGGTGGATGGCAGGATGCTGACCCCGCTGAACAAGGTCGGTTGCAACACGTCGTTTAATGACGCATGCCCCATGAACAGGTCATAGATCCCCTGTTTGCTGTTGGGATCAACCCCCAGGCTCTTGGTGGAATCGCCTTGGGAATCCAAATCAATGACGATGACTTTTTTGCCATATGCAGCCAGACAGACCGCCAGATTGGTGCTGGTGGTCGTCTTTGATATTCCGCCCTTCTGGTTGAATATGGCAACAATGTACGGCGTCATTAATCCGGTCGCCCACCCTGAATTCAGCCAATCAGAAAAAGACCATTATCTTTAGTATTAGTCTCTGTGCTTACGCCGTCCCGTTCAGGTTTTGACAAAACAGAGCACAGGAATGTACGGAATTTTTCACCCTGCGGAATATTATCCATGGTTCACCGGATGTGTGCAACCTTTGAGCTGACAAAATCGGCAAGTGAATCTTCATGTGTGAGAAAAAATAGATGGAACAGCTATTATACGCACAGGCACAAAGTAAAAGCGCGCCAGCTTTAGAGCTGACGCGCTTTTGGACTGCCACGCAGTAATGCAGGTATCAGGGGGATGGGCTGGCCGTTCTGCCATCCGCGCCGTAAAGTTGACGTGCCCGTTTCTCGAAGGATGCCACCATCATCCGCACGGCTTCGTTGAACAGAGCGCCGATCACCTTTTGCAGCAATTTGGAGCGGAATTCGAAATCAACGAAGAAATTGATATCGGTTCCGCCATCTGGGGCCGGAACAAAAATCCAGTGATTGTTGAGATGGTGAAACGGGCCTTCGGTGTAGTGCACGTCGATACGCTGGCCCGCCCGATCCAGGCACACCTTGGAGGTATAGCGTTCGCGGATCATTTTGAAGCCGATCACCAGATCGGCGAAAAAAATGTCGCCATCGCGGCGGCGGATACGGGCGGCCACGCACCACGGCAAAAACTCGGGATAGCGTTCCACATCCGCGACCAGATCGAATAACTGATCCGGCGCATAGGGAAGATAACGGGTTTCCGCATGGGTGGGCATGGCCGCGTGTCCTATTCCGCCGCCTGGGCCTTGGCCCGCGCTTCGCGCAAGGCGGCGAAATCGCGATCGGCATGGTGGGATGACCGGGTCAGCGGGGTTGCCGACACCATCAAGAACCCCTTGGCCCGCGCGGTGTTGCTGTAATCTTCGAACTCTTCCGGGGTGACGAAGCGATCCACCGCCGCATGCTTCAAGGTTGGCTGCAAATATTGCCCGATGGTGATGAAATCAATGCCGGCCGAGCGCATGTCGTCCATGACCTGCAACACCTCGGCACGGGTTTCACCCAGCCCGACCATGATGCCGGATTTGGTGAAGATCGTGGCGTCCACTTCCTTGACCCGCTGTAACAGCCGCAAGGATTCAAAATAACGGGCGCCGGGACGAATGGTCGGATACAGGCGCGGCACGGTTTCCAGATTGTGATTGAACACGTCGGGCCGGGCGCGGGCCACCGCGTCGATGGCCCCAGCCTTATCGCGGAAATCCGGGGTCAGGATTTCAATGGTGCAATCCCCCCCCAGGGCACGGATACGGTCGATGGTGGCGACAAATTGGAATGCCCCGCCATCAGCCAGATCATCCCGGTCCACCGATGTGACCACCACATGCTTCAGCCCCATGGACCGGACACTTTCGGCCACGTTCTCCGGCTCGGCCACGTCCACGGCGGGGGGCTTGCCGGTCTTGACGTTGCAAAAGGCACAGGCGCGGGTGCAGGTATCACCCAGGATCATGAAGGTGGCGTGCTTGTGCTTCCAACATTCCCCGATATTGGGGCAGGCTGCTTCCTCGCACACCGTGTGCAGGTTCTTGTCTCGCATCAGCCGCCGGACTTCGGCGGCTTCGGCGGATGTGGGGGCCTTGACCCTGATCCAGTCGGGCTTGCGCGGCGACGGGTTGTCGGGTTTGCGGGCTTTTTCGGGATGGCGAAGGGCGGGTTTGTCGTTCATGGCTTTGGGTATCGTCCAGCGCGAGGATGGGGTCAAGCAAATCCGTGCCGAAAAGGCAGACCGGCCATAGGCAACAGACCGTAATACCGGTTCCACGGATCATTCCGATTGGTGGAAACGGTCGGCGGCTGTTGAGGCCGCGGCCAAGTGGCCGGATAGCCACGCCCGGCGAGGGGCCAAAAAATCTTCCAACCACAGGTTGGAAGATTCTGAAGCGGGTGTAAAACGCGCGAAACGATTGCCCGGCCCGCCGGGGCTGACCCGGCCGCCCCCCGAAAGGGGCGGCCGGAAAACACCTAGAAATGAATGGCCCGACCGTAAGCGGACAGCACCGATTCGTGCATCATTTCCGATAATGTGGGGTGTGGGAACACCGTATGCATCAGTTCGGCTTCGGTCGTTTCCATAGTTTTGGCGATGGTGAAGCCCTGGATCATTTCGGTCACTTCCGCACCGATCATGTGAGCACCCAGCAATTCGCCGGTCTTGGCGTCGAACACGGTCTTGACCAGGCCTTCCGGCTCGCCCAAGGCGATGGCCTTGCCATTGCCGATAAAGGGAAAGCGTCCGACCTTGACATCATAGCCCTGGGCCTTGGCCTTGGCCTCCGACAGGCCGACACTGGCCACTTGGGGGTGGCAATAGGTGCAGCCGGGGATGTTGCGCAACACCAGGGGATGGACATCCTTCAGGCCCGCGATTTTTTCCACGCAGATCACGCCTTCATGGCTGGCCTTATGCGCCAACCATGGCGGTGCGGTCAGATCGCCAATGGCATAAACGCCCGGTTCAGCGGTGGCGCAATAAGGATCGGTGACGATATGTCCCTTTTCCACCTGCACCTTGGTGCCTTCCAGGCCGATATTTTCGATATTGGCGACCACGCCCACGGCGGAAATCACCCGGTCCACCACGATATCTTGGACCTTGCCGCCGATTTCCACCTGAACCGCCACGTTGGTGGCCGATTTTTTCAATCCCTTGACCGAAGCCGAGGTCAGGATCTTCAAACCCTGCTTTTCAAAGGATTTTTTGGCGAAGGCGCTGATTTCCTCGTCTTCGACCGGCATCACCCGGTCCATCATTTCCACCACGGTCACATCCGTGCCCAGGGCGTGGAAGAAGCTGGCGAATTCGATGCCGATGGCGCCCGATCCGATCACCAGCAGGCTTTTGGGCATGGAATCGGGAACCAGGGCTTCGCGGTAGGTCCAGACGAATTTGCCGTCGGGTTCAAAGCCGGGGATCACCCGCGCCCGGCCGCCGGTGGCCAGGATGATGTGCTTGGCGGCCAAGGTCACATTATCCTTGCCGCTGACCGCCACCTTGCCCGATCCGGCCAATTTGCCATGGCCGTCGAACACGGTGACTTTGTTCTTCTTCAAGAGGCCCTTGACGCCTGCGCTCAACTGCGCCGACACGCCGCGTGACCGCTTGACCACCGCCGCCAAGTCAAAGCCGATGCCCTGGGCCGACAGGCCGTAGGCAGCGGCATGCTGCATCTGACGGTACACTTCCGCCGACCGCAGCAGCGCCTTGGTGGGGATACAGCCCCAGTTCAGGCAGATGCCGCCCAGATGCTCGCGTTCGACCAAAGCGGTCTTCATGCCCAATTGGGCGGCACGGATGGCGGCGACATATCCGCCGGGACCACCCCCGACGACCACCAGATCGAAGCTGTTCTCGGACATCGTTTTCTCCACCAAGCTTATCGGTTGTCCATCACGGGCGCCATCGGGGCCGACAGGGGCCGCCATGCCTGATCACGGTCGAAAGCCAGATCGTGATCGGCCACATAGCGCCATAGGAATGCATCGAAATCATCGGCGTGATCGCGGCGGATATAGTCGGCCAACGCCTGGGATTTGGCGGTGAACACCGCCATCAGGTCGAAAGACCACGCCGCGCCACAAGGTCTGACCGCCAGACAATCGCCGGTATCATCCCCGGCCAAAATCTGGCGGACCAGAACATCGCCATTTTCCGCCACCCCCTGGGCGTCGCCGATGTCCAATTCGTCCATCAGCGCGTCCAGATAAGGAAAAGCGGTAAACGCCATCAAAAACACGGCATGACCAGGGGCGCCGGCCAGATCGGCCGATACCGGCATGCCGCGGAAGCGAGTGACGAAGAACCGGGTCAACGGATCGCGGGCCATCAGGGCATCGCGCCCGTCTTCCCGGTAAATCCGTCCCAAATCATCGCCCCAATCCAGGCAATCCCCGAACAGGGCACGACCGACGGCCGCCATGTTGCCCTGTTCCAGATCGCCTTTCAGCCCGGCCCACGCCCGCCGGATGGCAGGCATGGCACGGATCATCTCCTCGCGTTCCATCATGGGCGGGCCGCCATTACAGCAGCATGCTCAACGGGTCTTCGATCAGCTTCTTGAACGCGGCCAGGAATTCGGCCCCCACCGCGCCATCCACCACACGATGATCCACGGACAGCGTGCAGGTCATCACCGTGGCGATGGCCAGGGCGCCATCCTTGACCACCGGGCGCTGTTCGCCAGCCCCCACAGCCAGGATACAGCCCTGGGGCGGGTTGATGATGGCGGCGAAATCGCGCACGCCGAACATGCCCAGGTTGGAAATGGTAAAGCCGCCGCCTTGGAATTCTTCGGGCTTCAGCTTGCCATCCCGTGCCTTGACGGCCAGTTCCTTCATTTCGTTGGAAATGGCGGCCAGACCCTTGTGGTCGGCATGGTGGACGATGGGCGTGATCAGGCCGGTCGGCGTGGCCACGGCCACCGAAATATCCACATCGGTGTAGCGCTTGATCGCCTCTTCACCCCAAGACGCATTGGCCGCAGGCACTTTTTTCAAGGCCAGGGCCACGGCGCGGATGACGAAATCATTCACCGACAGCTTATAGGCATCGGACCGGCTGTTCAGATCAGCCCGCACCTTCAGCAATGCATCCACCTGACAGTCGATGGTCAGGTAGAAATGGGGAATGGTGGATTTGGCTTCGGTCAGGCGCTTGGCGATGACCTTGCGCATGGAGGTGTTGGGGATTTCCTCGAAAGCCGGTTCGAACGGGCTGGCCACGGCCGGGGCCGGAGCCGCCTTCGCCACCGGAGCCGAAGCGGCAGGAGCCGCCGCCTTGGCGCCACCGCCCTGGACCGCCTTTTCCACATCGGCCTTGACGATGCGGCCATGGGGACCGGTGCCGGAAACCGCTTTCAGATCCAGACCGGCTTCGGCGGCCAAACGCTTGGCCAGCGGGCTGGCGAACACGCGGGTGCCGCCATGGGCCGGGGCGGAAGACGCGGCGGCAGGCGCCGCCACGGTCTGGGCCGCCGGAGCCGCCGCCACAGGCGCCGCGACCGAAGCCGCCGCCGTCTTGGCCAGGGCCGCATCCAGGGCCGATGCGTCCTCGCCTTCTTCCAGCAAGATGGCGATGCGTTCATTCACCTTCACCCCGGCGGTGCCGCCGGGGATCAGGATCTTGCCCATGACGCCTTCATCCACCGCTTCGAATTCCATGGTGGCCTTGTCGGTTTCAATCTCGGCGATCACATCGCCGGATTTCACCGCGTCACCCTCATTCTTCAGCCAGCGGGCCAAGGTGCCCTCGGTCATGGTCGGCGACAGCGCCGGCATCAAAAGATCGATAGCCATAACGCTGCTCCCTTATTTCTTGTAGCAAACCTTGCGGGCGGCGTCGGCGACACCGTCCACGGTCGGCAGGGCCAAACGCTCCAGATTGGCGGCATAGGGCATGGGAACGTCCAGACCGGCCACCCGCGCCACCGGCGCATCCAGCCAGTCAAAGCAGTTTTCCATCACCTGGGCGGCGATTTCGGCACCGATACCGGCATAGGCCCAGCCTTCTTCCACCGTCACGATCCGGTTGGTCTTCTTGACCGAAGCGACGATGCTGTCCACGTCCAGGGGACGCAGGCTGCGCAGGTTGATCACTTCCGCCTGGATACCTTCGGCTTCCAACTGATGGGCAGCATCCAGGGCCAGCCCCACCATGCGGGAATAGGCAACGATGGTCACATGCTCGCCCACACGTTCGATCTTGGCCTTGCCCAAGGGAACGACGAAATCCGGGTCATCCGGCACATCGAAGCTTTGGCCGTACAGGATTTCGTTTTCCAGCACCACCACCGGGTTGGGGTCGCGGATGGCGGCTTTCATCAAGCCCTTGGCATCGGCGGCGGAATAGGGCGCCACCACCTTCAGGCCGGGACAGTGGGCGTACCACGATGCGTAATCCTGGCTGTGCTGGGCGGCCACGCGGGCGGCGGCGCCATTGGGGCCACGGAAAACGATGGGGCAGGGCTGCTGTCCGCCCGACATGTACAGGGTCTTGGCCGCGGAATTGATGATGTGGTCAATGGCCTGCATGGAAAAGTTCATGGTCATGAACTCGACGATGGGCTTCAGGCCGGAAAAGGCCGCGCCAACCGCCAAACCGGCGAATCCCATTTCGGTGATGGGGGTGTCCACCACCCGATCGGGGCCGAATTCATCCAGCAAGCCCTGGGACACCTTATAGGCGCCCTGATACTGGGCCACTTCCTCGCCCATCAGCAAGACTTTGTCGTCACGGCGCATTTCCTCGGCCATGGCGTCACGCAGCGCCTCGCGCACAGTCTGGCGCTTATAGCTGGCATAAGCCTTTTCCTCGGGCGCGGGTTTGACCGGTGCCGCCGGGGCCAGATGGTCGGCGGGGTCTTCGCGCCGGGCCGGGGAACAGGTGGGACCGGCATTTTCCATCACCTTGGACAAGGCGCTTTCGTCCTCGCCTTCTTCCAGCAAGATGGCGATGGGGGTGTTGACCGCCACGCCTTCCGTGCCGCTGGGGATCAGGATCTTGCCGATCCGGCCTTCCTCGACCGCTTCCATTTCCATGGTGGCCTTGTCGGTTTCGATCTCGGCCAGGACATCGCCGGATTTCACCGCATCGCCTTCATTCTTGACCCAACGGGCCAGTTTGCCCTCGGTCATGGTCGGCGACAGGGCCGGCATCAAAATTTCGATCGCCATCGTCCGCTCCTCAGGCTTCGATCAATACATCGGTCCACAGCTCCGACGGATCGGGCTCGGGACTGGATTGGGCGAAATCGGCGGCCTCGGTGACGATGGCCTTGACCTCGCGGTCGATTTCCTTGAGCGCGGCTTCATCCACTTGGCCCAATTCGATCAGCTTGGTTTTCAGCGTGTCGATGGGGTCATGCTGCTCGCGCATGCGGGTCACTTCCTCCTTGGTCCGGTACTTGGCCGGATCGGACATGGAATGGCCGCGATAGCGATAGGTCTTCATTTCCAGGATATAGGGACCTTCGCCCGAACGGGCATGGTCCAGCGCCCGGCTGGCGGCTTCGTACACGGCGGTAACGCTCATGCCGTCCACAGCCTCGCCGGGGATGCCATAGGCGGACCCGCGCTTGTAAAGCTCGGTCCCGGCCGATGCACGCTCGATCGAGGTGCCCATGGCGTATTTGTTGTTTTCGATCACATAGACCACCGGCAGCTTCCACAGCGCGGCCATGTTGAAGGATTCGTAGACCTGGCCCTGATTGACCGCGCCATCCCCCAAATAGCAATGACAGACACCGCTGTCCTTTTGGTATTTGTGGGCGAAACCCAGGCCGGTGCCGATGGGCACCTGGGCGCCGACGATGCCGTGGCCGCCATAGAAACGCTTTTCGCGGCTGAACATGTGCATCGAGCCGCCCTTACCCTTGGAATAGCCACCGCTGCGGCCGGTCAGTTCGGCCATCACACCCTTGGCTTCCATGCCGCAGGCCAGCATCTGGCCGTGATCGCGGTAGGAGGTAATAACGGAATCCGTCTCGCCGGACGCGGCCTGCATCCCCACCACCACGGCTTCCTGGCCGATATACAGGTGGCAGAAACCGCCGATCAGGCCCATGCCGTAAAGTTGCCCCGCCTTTTCTTCGAAACGGCGGATCAAAAGCATGTCGCGATACCATTGAATGAGCTGGGACTCGGTCGGCTCTGCCGATTTGGTCCGCCGCTTGGGCGTCGTCGCCATGGTTCCTCCCAGGGCTTAAGTTGATTGCTGTTGATTGCTAAAACAGCCCACCCCTTTTTGCAAGGTCAAATCCTCTAAAAAGCATTTGTTTTGCAATGCAATAATGACGATTAACCTAAATATGGTTAATCGTCATTTATCCCCTGATTGGGTAGGGTGATCCTTTAAAATCGCCTGCCTGTATCCTCCCCACACGGGTAGGTGTAAGTGCAAGAAATAAAAGAACCAGGGCGTAGGCGGGTTGGTAAAAAATGAAAATTCCGGTCGATCGCATCGGATCATTTCAAAGGGCAGTCGGCGCCCAGTGCTCCTTGCTGGATTGCTTGGCTGCGCCTCCAAACGGGTCTGGGCGGTCGCCCAGCCGCGAAGCGGAGTTTTTCCGCCCCCTGCTAAGGGGCCGCGCGCGGCTTATGCCGCGGAAGGCAAGGGGGGCGGAGAAACCCGCCCGCCACTGAGGCCGCTGGTGATCGGTTCCGATCACCGGGATTCGGTATCACACCCCGCTTCAGCGAAAAAGGAAGGATCTGCCGCAGGTCCAGACCCAGACCTCTGTTCGAAGTTGCAGCCGTCAAGCGTCCAGTCTTATTTCAATAATACCAACGGCCAATTTCATTGACCGTTGTACAGCCCTGGCCGGGCGCGGCCATCCGGCCGCTTGGCCGCCGCCGCAATGGCGGCAGAACCAACGGCCGTAAGTCAGAACTTGCGGGCGTTGGTATAATTTATCGGATGAAGGGGTTTGGGAGGTCATGGCCTTCCAAACGGGGGTCTGGGGACAAAGCCCCCAATGCTGACCCGATCCAGGCTTTTCCTTAGCCTGTAAAGTGGAGAGGGCAGGGCGACGTGCCCCCACTTATACGAAAATGCGTCGATCGGAACCGATCAACGCGGCCCCCCGCGCCACAAGGCGTGCGGCCCCTTGGGAGCCTAACCAAGCCGCAATGAGTCTGCCTCAGTGCGGCTTGGTATAAGGGGATAGTTAGTTCCGCTTTGGCATCGGTCCCGGTGCCGGTGTCTGCGACGCAGGCAAATCCGGTGGCGGGTTCAGGTCATTTTCCCGCAGCAAGATAATGCTGATCCGGCGATTGCGCGGTGCTTTCGGATCGTCGGTGACCAACGGTTCCGTATCAGCCTTGCCCACCACTCGGTCAATCCGGTCTTCCGGCACACCGGAAGCCAGCAAGGCCCGGCGGCTGGCCAGGGCACGATCAGCGGACAATTCCCAATTGGTATAACCCGACGGATCGCGGAAGGGGATGGCGTCGGTATAGCCGGAAATGGCGACCTTGTTAGGAAGCTGATTGACCACGCGGGACACCAGATCCATCAGCGACCGTGTGTGGCCATACATGGCCGAACTGCCTGACGGGAACATGGCCAGACCTTCCTGATCGGTGATCTGGATGCGCAAGCCTTCGGGGGTGTTGTCCACCAGCATGGACCCCTGGTACTGCTTGAGTTCAGGGATGCCCTTGACGGCCTGTTCCAGCATTTCCTTGGCCTTGTCGAAGGTCTTTTGTTCCCGTTCGGCCAGCATTTCCTTGAATTGCTGCTCGCCCATGCCGTCCATGGGTTCGGTAGCCTGCGACGTCAGGTCGTCCCCACCGGGGCCGATGGAACTGGGGGGCAGGTGTTGCACCAGACTGGGCGAACTGTTGTTCGAAGTCTGGGCGCCTTCACCAATCACTTGCCCGCCCAGGATGCCGCCAGCGCCAGAGACACTGAGCGAGGCGGTGGTTGGAGCAAAGTAGTTGGAAATGCCCGTCAACTGCTCTTCAGTCACCGCGTTCAGCAGCCACAAAAGCAGGAAAAAGGCCATCATCGCGGTCACGAAGTCGGCATAAGCCACCTTCCAGGCGCCGCCATGGTGACCTTCGCCCCCCTTTTTGTAGCGCTTGATGATGATTTGCTGTTGTTGCTCGGCCATTCTCTTTTCCTCTCAGCCGCGATCCTTCTGACCTGGCCCTTTCCCCATGGGAAACAGATCAATCGGGCGGCAGATTGGTGATGGTCTCTTCCAGTTCCAGGAAGGTCGGCCGCAAATCATCCGGCAAAATCTTGCGGGCGAATTCGATGGACACCTGCGGGGCATAACCCTGCATGTGGGCCAGCAAACCGGCCTTGATCGCCGACAGATAGTAATGATCGGAATCGAACGCCATTTGCAGGTTGCGGCCCACGGGCGCGAAGAAGCCGTAGGACAGCAACACGCCCGAGAACGTACCCACCAAGGCGGCGCCGATCAGGTGACCCAGCACTTCCGGCGGCTCGGTGATCGATCCCATGGTGTGAA
The DNA here is from genome assembly GCA_041915545.1 of Magnetospirillum sp. Taxonomy (GTDB): domain Bacteria; phylum Pseudomonadota; class Alphaproteobacteria; order Rhodospirillales; family Magnetospirillaceae; genus Magnetospirillum. The sequence continues at coordinate 12,111 of JAYSBF010000024.1, forward strand.
TAACGCCCAGCACGGCGGCGACGATACCCAGGGCGGGCATGGCGTCGGCCATCAGCACCACCGCGTGGGACATCTCGTGGAGTTCCTTGTGGTGAGTTTCCAATTCGCCATCAATGATGGATTCCAACTCGTGCGCGTTGGAGGTGCCCAAGGTCAGAAGGCGCAGGTAATCACACAAGAAGGTACGGACGTGATGGTCGTTGTTGAAATTCGGGAATTTGCCGAAAAGCGGGCTTTCGTCGGGCTTTTCCACATGGCTTTCCAAGGCCAGATCGCCCTTGGTCTTTGCCAGCTTGAACACCGAATAAAGCAGGGACAGCAACTCGATGTAGTCGTCCTTGCGATAATGCGGACCCTTGACCACCCGGCCCAGGTTCTTGACGATCCCGAGGATGATGCCTTTGGGGTTGCCCAGCATGAGGGCGCCCACGGCGGCGCCAAGAATGATAACGAATTCGAAGGGCTGGAACAGCACCCCCAGATGGCCACCATTCGCCGCGTAACCGCCGATCACGCTGACAATTGTGACCACGACGCCGATGATCGCGAACATTCACTTCCCCTGTTGCGGCTTTGCGTGAATTAAGCCTGTCACCCAACCGATTGGGAGAATGCTATAATTCGTCGTCTCTGTCGCGAGTCAACTTGCACTCTCGCTTCAAAAAAATATCTGGACGCCGGACCATCCGGCCCATTCACCATGAGGCACGCACCTTAATAAACCGGAAACTTCCAAGATTTGATCGGCCCCCATATCCACTTTTTCCTTGTGGACAAAACGCCATGGGTGCAAGGCGGATGGATTTGCTATGATTGCGGCCTTCTTCCGCACACCAAATCAGAGTTTCCATTCATGCCAATCGATTCCCGCAGCTTCCGCAAAGCGTTAGGCTGCTTCGCCAGCGGTGTGACCGTTGTCACATGTCTGCACCCCGATGGTCGTCCGGTGGGGGTGACGGTCAGCGCCTTTTCCTCGTTATCGCTGGACCCACCGCTGGTCTTGTTCTGCCTGGGCAAATCCACCTCCAGTCTGGAGAGCTTCCGCACTCACACCCATTTCGCCATCAATATCCTGGCCGAGGATCAAAAGGACCTGTCCATTCGCTTCGCCAGCCGGACCGAAGATAAATGGGCAGGGGTGAGCTGGGAAAAAGGGCAAGGCGGCGTTCCGCTGCTGCCGGGCTGCATTGCCCAGTTGCAATGCCGTCTGACGCAAACCGTCGATGGGGGCGATCACCTGATTTTCATCGGCGAGGTGGAGCAGCTTCACCACAGCGAGGCCGGTTCACCCCTGGTTTATTTCCGCGGCGCCTACATGGAATTCCCGCAAGGATGACCGCTCGCGGGCGAAAAAGGGGGGCATCCCCCCCCTTTTTCAATAGCCGGGTTCGAGGCTTAGAACTGCGTTCATATCCGACCGCCGCCCCAGATGCATTCCCCGATTGGTCAGCCATGCGGGCAGTAAGTCATCGTAATGGCGCGACAGGGGGTTACCGGACTGCCCGGTGGCGATGATGAACCGGCTGTTGGCCAAATCCGACAGGTCGAAAACAGCCCGCATGCCCGAGCCATGGATATGCTGGAATGGGGTATCCCTGCGATAGCTGCCGCGGCTGATGGTGAAATCATCGCCGCCGGTCGGGGCGGAAAAGTCGGAAATCCGGTTGAGGATGGGGACGCCGTTGAAAATCGTGTGGTTGAAGGTCGCCTGGTGCTCATCCCCCCAGCGCCAATTGGACAGGGTTTGACCATGGCGGGCGGCCAGGGCAGAGACGGCCCGTTCCAGCGCAGCCGCGACCTTGGCCGGGCATCCACCGGCATCCTGATCGCCGCACCAGGGGGCACGGCCGTTTTTCAGGACGGCAACCAGGACATCCGGCCGCATCCAGTTATAGGCCGGATAATCATCTCCCAAGATCGGTGAAAACAAGGACCGCCACACTTCATCGGTCCATGCCTGAAAAATCAATGGTTCCGGGCGGTTGGCGGCCATGTCGCCATCCCAGGCGGCGATCATGCGCGCTGCTTGATCCGCCAGCGGGCTGAGATTGGCGGGAACGCCAAGAATAGGTTTGATCCGCAAGGCGGGCAGGGACACCGTGTCCATCTGGATGGCGGCCATATCATCCATGGACAAGACGGGCTTGGCCGCCAGTAAATCACCGATGCGTTGAGCGCGGGAGCCGTCGGGCCATTGACTGGCCAGAAGATAGGGATAGCGCTCCCCGCTCACCCGGTTGTTGGCATTGACCAGCATCCCGGTCTTGGGATTGATCTGCTGGGGCAGCTTGTCAGCGGGAATCCAGCCGGTCCATTCCCCTTCATCCAGCCAGCCACGCGCCGGAACCGCCCCGTTTCCGCCCTTGCGCAGCGGGATTTTTCCGGCCACGGCAAAGGCGATGGTCCCGGTGGTATCGGCGTAAGTGAGATTGAGCACGGGCAGGGACAGGTCACGGATGGCGGCGCTGAATCCCCGCCAATCCACGGCCCGGTTCATGCGCAAGAACGCCTGGGGCGTCAGATCGTCTTCTTCCAAGGCGGTGGCGCGGACACTGACCAGCACATCGCCATCCACCGATTTGGCTGGCAGCAGGCCGGAAATGACTGGGCCATGCCGGGTCAGGCGGACATCCAAGACCTGATCATCAGCCCCCCGGACCTTGATGATTTCCTGGCGGTGGCGGAATGGTTCAGTGCCACGCGGGGTCTGATAGGCATCGTCCCCCACCGGCTTTTCCAGAAAGAAATCAACCGTATCGGCGCCTGTGCTGGTTAGCCCCCAGGCAATGCGTCCATTATGGCCGACCAGGTGAAAGGGGATGCCGGGAACGGTGCCGCCGCTGCTGGTCACCCCTGGGGCTTCCACCGACAACAGATACCACTGGATGGGGGCGGACAGGGCAAGATGGGGGTCATTGGCCAAAAGCGGCTTGCCCGTGGCGCTGCGATTGCCCGCGACCACCCAGGCATTCGAGGCTTGGCGCGGTGCCAGCCACGATGGCAGGGGGTCCACAAGAGTGCCGGGGGCCATGCCCAAGGTGACGGGAGATGATTTGCCATCCGTCGCGGGCCAAAGGTCGTTCATCTGTTGGCCGTCCAACCGGGCGGCCAACTTGGCCCGCAGCAATTCGTCTCGCCAATTATTGGTGAGTTGCAGGGCGAACAACCGGGCGGTGACCAGGGAATCCGCCGGTTTCCAATGTTCAGGTATATAATGCAGGGCCAGAAATTCCGGCGGCAGCCGGTGCCAATGCTGGTCCAGCCAGGCATTGACCCCCTCGGCATAGGCGTTCAGGGCGTCGCGGGTTGCCTTGTCCTGCTTTTCCACGGCGGCATCGGCCAGGGTGGAGAGGCCCAGCGTGCGCATGAAGCGGTCATTGGCCAGCCCCTTTTCCCCTATCAGTTCCGCCAGACGGCCCTGTCCTACCCGCCGCTGCAACTCCATCTGCCACAGCCGGTCCTGGGCGTGAACCCAGCCCATGGAAAAATAGGCGTCGTGGGTTGATCGGGCCGTGATGTGGGGCAGACCAGAATGATCGCGGGTCACGGTGGCCGGCAGTTCCATACCGCGCAACGGCACCACCCCCTCGATCCGGGGCAGGGAACTCATGACCCAGACAAAGCCGATCGCCGCTGCGGTCATCAGCACCAGCAAGGTCACACTGATGGTCTTTGCCCACAGGCTCAAGGGTTTGCCGATATGAATATCCTCTTGCGGATGAGAGGGGCCGGTGGCGGTATCCTGCACGAACTGTCTCCGGAAGCCCTGCTATCTGCGCATGTGATGACATGGAAGAGGTAGTCCGAAGCCGGGCTGTTGCGCAAGCCCCTTACCGGGGCGGCGGCGCATTTTTCTCTTCATTCGATTGTGGTATAGCATATGCGTAACAACATGTCGTCGAAGAGGGATGAAATGATCGGAAAGCTGAACCACGTCGCCATTGCCGTGCCGGATCTGGCCCAGGCGTCGCGGCTTTACCGCGATACCTTGGGGGCCAAGGTGTCGGACCCGTTGCCCCAGCCCGAACATGGGGTTGAGGTGGTGTTCGTGGAATTGCCCAATACCAAGGTGGAATTGCTGTTTCCCATGGGCGAGAACTCTCCCATCGCTGCTTTTCTGGAAAAGAACCCGTCGGGCGGCATCCATCACATCTGCTATGAGGTCGAGGATATCCTGGCTGCCCGCGACCGGCTGAAGGCCCAAGGCGCTCGCGTCCTGGGCAATGGCGATCCCAAGATCGGCGCCCATGGCAAGCCGGTCCTGTTCCTGCATCCCAAGGATTTTGTCGGGACGCTGGTGGAACTGGAGCAAGCCTGATCCCACATGGCGCCCGTATCCCGGCGGAATGGCCGGGATACGGGCGCTGTCCTTCATGGAATCAGTCTGCGTCAGGCTGTATTCCGTTGATTTTTCATGGAAAACAACAAGGCTAAGCGGCGGGCGGAAAACGGAAAGGTGGGACGCCACAATGCAAAATGGCAAGATCAGTGGTCTGACCTTGCCATCGCCTGCGTCTCCGCGCCAAGCGTTCCTGGTCCTTTGGGAACCGCTGGCGACCTTTCCTCCCTAAACCTGAGCCGCATATGGGGCGCCGATTTTCGGTCTACCCCGTCCCGCTACCGGGCTTGCAAACAAATCTACGCAATTTCATAACGGCAGTCACGAACTATTTTTGTGAATGTTTCGTGTTTCGCCGTCAGCCTTGAAGGTCGGGCGGGGTTCTGGCACCCTTTGCTGGACGGTTTTGGTGATCGGATACGAGGCGATGCGCACAGTGCGGACCCATTGGCGAATTCCCGTTCTTTCCATGGCGGTCCTGCTATGCGCCGGGGCGGCGTTGGCGCAGGGGGCGGGCCAGCCCGTGCCCCTGTCCGATAGCGGGCTGTCAGGCGGACCTGTCCGCATCGTCATCACCAAGAATGATTGCTCGCGTCTGTTGCGCCATATCCCGGATGCCGATGTGGCCTATAAAGCGGGAGAGGACGTGCACGGGCGCAAGGTGGCGCCCGCCGATCTGCCGGGCAGCGGAGCCGACGCCTTGGGCCAGATATTGCCGGATGTCCTGGAAATTCCTTTGACAATCAAGCCGTTGTCGGGAAAATCTTACGCAACCCATGGGGTTGGTGACAGTCAGGCTCCCTTGGGCACCGTTCGCTACGACACCTTGCGCGGCACCTTCACTTACAATGACCGGCCGATTGGTTCCTCGGAACAGCAGGAATTGGCCAATGCCTGTGCCCGCCGTGGCGTTCGGCCATGACCGGCGGTTGTTTCGGCTTTTTTGCACCATCATTGCCTTTGCCCTTGCTGGCGGTTAGTGTCGGCGCATGACTGCCGCCGCCTTACTTGTCCGTTCCGTTGATCTGGCACCCTTTGCCTGTGTTCCTGAGGAATCGCGGGGGCGGCTTTATTCCGAACCGGAAAGCCAGACCCGCAGTCCGTTTCAGCGTGACCGCGACCGCATCATCCATTCCGCCGCCTTCCGCCGCCTGCAATACAAGACCCAGGTTTTCGTTTACCATGAAGGCGAGAATTACCGCACCCGGCTGACGCATTCCCTGGAAGTGTCCCAGATTGCCCGGTCCATCGCCCGTGTTCTGGGGCTGGATGAGGATTTGGCCGAGGCTCTGGCTCTGGCCCATGATCTGGGGCACACCCCTTTTGGCCATGCCGGGGAAGAGGCGTTGCAAGAGGTGTTGGTCGGCCATGGCGGTTTTGACCACAATGCCCAAAGTCTGCGGGTCGTGACCAAGCTGGAACGGCGCTATGCCTTGTTCGATGGTCTTAATCTGACTTGGGAAACTCTGGAAGGGCTGGTCAAGCATAACGGCCCGCTGACAGGTCCCCATGCCCGGATGTCCAAACCACTTCCCGGCGCCATTACCGAATATGTCGCCCGGCACGATCTGGAACTGCATACCTTCGCCAGTGCCGAGGCGCAGACCGCGTCCTTGGCCGATGACATCGCCTATAACAATCATGATATCGACGACGGATTGCGGGCCGGGTTGTTCACCATGGCCGATCTGAACGATGTCCCGTTGGTCGGGCCGGTTTTTCGCGATGTGGCCCGCGATTATCCGGGGATAGAGCCGTCCTTGCACATTCACGAGGCGGTCCGGCGGATGATCGGCCTGATGATTTCCGACCTGATCGAGGAAACCCGCCGCCGCATCGCCGATGCCCGGCCTAATGACGCCGAAAGCCTGCGGAACCTGGGTTATCCCCTGGTCGCTTTTTCAGATGCCATGCGAGCCAACGATAAGGCATTGAAAGCTTTTCTATTTCCGAATATGTACCGTCACTTCACCGTCAACCGCATGACCAGCAAGGGGCGGCGGGTGGTCAAGGACCTGTTCAATCTGCTGTTCGCCGAACCGGGGTGCCTGCCTCCCGAATGGCGGGTGCAGACCGTCGGGGCCGAGCCAACCAAGATTGCCCGTGTGGTGGCCGATTACATTGCCGGAATGACCGACCGGTTCGCATTGGACGAACACCGTCGGCTGTTCGATTTGCAGGAAAAACCCTGAGACGCCGGGCCAAAGCTTGGGCACGGGATGTCAGAGAGAAGAGAAAATGAACCTTTTCAATTACTTCAAGGACGAAATAACCAAAGCGGTTGACCTGCTGGCTGCCGAGGGCCGCATTCCCGCCGGGCTGGATTATTCCAAGGTCACCGCCGAGCCCCCGCGTGAGGCTGCCCATGGCGACGTGGCCACCAATGCCGCCATGGTGTTGTCCAAGATAGCGGGGCTGAAGCCTCGCGATCTGGCGGACATGCTGGCGGAGAAGTTGCGCGCCCTGGACATGGTGACGACGGTGGAAGCCGCCGGTCCCGGTTTTCTTAATCTGCGTCTGGCCGATTCCTTTTGGGCTGCCCGTCTGGGGGATGTCCTGCGGGCCGGGCTGGATTGGGGGCAATCCGATCTGGGCCGGGGACAACCGGTCAATGTGGAATATGTGTCGGCCAACCCCACCGGCCCCATGCATATCGGCCACGCTCGCGGCGCGGTCGTGGGCGATGCCTTGGCGTCGCTGTTGGCCAAGGCCGGTTTCGCCGTGACCCGCGAGTATTACATCAATGATGCCGGCGCCCAGGTGGACGTGCTGGCCCGGTCGGTCCATCTGCGCTATCGCGAAGCTTTGGGTGACGATATCGGCCAGATCCCCGAAGGTCTGTATCCCGGCGACTATCTGAAGCCGGTGGGCGAGGATTTGGCCCGCCAGCATGGCGATGCCCTGCGCGCCTTGCCCGAATCTGAATGGCTGCCTGCCCTGCGCGCCGTTGCCGTGGATGCCATGATGGGCATGATCCGCGAGGATTTGGCCGCCTTGGGTGTGCGCCATGATGTGTTTACCTCGGAACGCGGCTTGGTGGACACGGGCAAGGTGGATGCGGCCCTGACCTTCCTGGAAGGTCTGGGTGACGTGTATACCGGCGTGCTGGAACCGCCCAAGGGCAAGGTTCTGGACGATTGGGAACCCCGGCCCCAGGTGTTGTTCAAGGCCACGGCCTATGGCGACGATGTGGACCGTCCGCTGAAGAAGTCCGATGGGTCATGGACTTATTTCGCGTCGGATATCGCCTATCATCTGGATAAGTTCCGCCGGGGCTTCCCCGCCATGATCGACGTGTGGGGGGCTGATCACGGCGGCTATGTCAAGCGCATGCAGGCGGCGGTCAAGGCGATCAGTGAAGGCAAGGGCGCCCTGGACGTCAAATTGTGCCAGATGGTCAATCTGATGAAGGGTGGGCAGCCCTATCGCATGTCCAAGCGCGCGGGTACGTTCGTGACCTTGCGCGATCTGGTGGAAGCCGTGGGCAAGGATGTGGTCCGCTTCATCATGCTGACCCGCAAGAATGACGCCCAGCTTGATTTCGATCTGGACAAGGCGGTGGAACAGACCCGCGACAATCCGGTTTTCTATGTTCAATACGCCCATGCCCGTTGCAAATCGGTTCTGCGCCACGGCGCCCAATTGTGGCCGGAATGGGATTTGTCGCCCAAGGCGTTGGCCGATAGTGCATTGGCACGCTTGACCGATCCGGCAGAGTTGGGTTTGATCAAGCTGCTGGGGGGCTGGCCGCGCCTGATCGAAAGCGCGGCGCAATCCCATGAACCCCATCGGGTCGCGTTCTACCTGGGCGAGGTGGCAGCGGGATTCCATGGTCTGTGGAACAAGGGTAAGGATGAAACCCGGTTGCGTTTCCTGATCGAGGACGACCCGGAACTTTCGTCCGCCCGGCTTGCCCTGGTGGCGGCCGTCGCGATCACCATCGCGTCGGGTCTGGCCATCTTCGGGGTCGAGCCGGTCGAGGAGATGCGTTGAGATGAGTAAGGGCGGCGGCGATTTCGACCGCGAACTGCTGGACATTATTCCCGAACGCTTCGATTCCGAGGCAGAACCCCGCCCGGCGCGGACGGGGCATCGTCTGCGCACGTATTTGACGTTGGGATTGTCGGTGGTGGCCGTGGGGGTGATCGTCGCCGTTGGTTTGCATTTCATGCGTGGCAGTCAGAATGGTGGGGCCAACGTACCCTTGATCCGGGCCGATGAACGCCCGATCAAGGTCCGCCCGGATGATCCGGGCGGGATGCAGGTGCCCAATCAGGACAAGCTGATTTACGAACGTATGGAGCAAGGCGAGGGTGATTCGCGGGTGGAACGGTTGTTACCTTCGCCGGAACAGCCCCAGATACCCGCCAAGGATGTTGCCTCGGCCCAGCCGCCCCGGCCATCGCCCGATGCGGAAATCCTGCGTCCGGGTCAGCCTGTGGCGCCCACCCGGCCCCAGCCTGTGGAAACGCAGCAAACCCGGCCGGCCGATCCGCCCTTGCCCAAGGCGGCGGCGCAGGCCCCGGTGACCCGCCAGGCCATGACGGATGCGGGATCGTCCCCCATTCCGTTGCAGCCGCCCATCGCCCAAACGCAGGCTGTCGCCCCGCAAGCCGCCGCCCCGCAGCCGGTGCGGCCGTCCAATCCGCCGCCGGTGCAGCAGCCGCAGGTTCAGCGTCAGGCGCCTGCGCCGGTGCAGCATCAGGCAGCAGTTCAACTCAAGCAACCGCCTCAACCGGCGGCGCCCGCCCCGGCGCCGGCAGCGGCCAGCCATCCCAAAGCGTTGGCCGGGGGTGATTGGCTTATCCAATTGGGGGCCTTACGTTCGGCCGCCGATGCCGACCGGGAATGGGGGCGCATTCAACGGTCCAATGTCGATCTTTTGGGATCACTGAAATCCGACGTCGTTCGTGTCGAGCTGGGGGAAAAGGGGACGTTCTGGCGTTTGCGCGCCGGTCCATTATCCGAGCAGGCGGCTAGGCAATTATGCGTCGATCTGAAGACCCGCAACCAGGGATGCATCATTGCTCGCAAATAAGACTATTCCGTCGGCCGTCATCATGGGGTGTGCCGGCCTGAGCCTGACCGACGAGGAGCGTCGTTTTTTTCAGGCCGTCAATCCATTGGGGTTCATTCTGTTCGCTCGGAATGTGAACGATCCTGATCAGGTGCGTGCTTTGGTGTCCGATCTGCGGGACAGCATCGGCAGAGCGGACGCTCCGGTCCTGATCGACCAGGAAGGGGGACGGGTGCAACGGCTGCGTCCACCCCATTGGCGCGCCGCGCCTGCGGGGGAACCCTTCGCCCGGCTGGCGGCCCGTGACATGTCGGCGGCGAAACAGGCATTGCGTCTGAATTTTCGCCTGATCGGGCGGGAATTGGCCGATCTGGGTATTGATGTGGACTGCGCCCCCGTGCTGGACGTTCCCGTGGACGGCGCCCATGACATTATCGGCGATCGTGCCTATGGCCGGAACCCGGACATGGTGGCGGAACTGGCCCAGGCGGTTTGCGACGGCCTGTTGGATGAAGGTGTCCTGCCCGTGGTCAAGCATGTGCCGGGCCATGGCCGGGCCTTGGTGGACAGCCACCAGGACCTGCCGGTGGTCGATGTCAGCTTGGCTGAACTGGAACGCCAGGACTTTCCGCCCTTTATCCGTTTGGCCGATGCGCCCTGGGCCATGACCGCCCATGTGGTCTATCAGGCCATCGACCCGGATCGTCCGGCCACCACCTCGGCCAAGGTGATCCGCGATATCATTCGCGGACATATCGGGTTCAAGGGGCTGTTGCTGTCCGATGATTTGTCCATGAAGGCGTTGGGTGGATCGTTCCAGTCGCGGACATCCGCGGCCCTGGATGCCGGGTGTGATGTGGTCTTGCATTGCAATGGCGACATGGCCGAGATGATGGCGGTGGCCTCGGCCGTGCGGCCCATGACCGATGTGGCGCTGGAACGGGTCGCTGTCGGCATGCGGTTGAAACGTCAATTGCCGCCTTTGGACGTGGCTGACAGCGTCACCCGGTTGAGTGGAATGCTGGCATGACCGATCCGGGCAGCCTGTTACAGCAAATTTCGGTGACGGCGTTGCCGCTGATCTTCGCCATCACCCTGCACGAGGCTGCCCACGGCTTTGCCGCCCTGGCATTTGGCGACGATACAGCCAAACGTCAGGGGCGTTTGTCGCTCAATCCCATCCGGCACATTGATCCCTTTGGCAGTATCATCCTGCCTGCCATGCTGCTGGTCATGGGCAATTTCTTGTTCGGTTGGGCCAAGCCGGTGCCGGTCATGTTCGCTCGTCTGCGGCCGTTCCGGCTGGGGCTGATCGTGGTGGCCGCCGCCGGACCGCTGACCAACATCGCTTTGGCCACGGTGTCGCTTTTCCTGATCCGTTATGTGGGGTTGCTGCCGCATTCGGCGGTGGATTGGGCCAGGCTTAATCTGGCCAACGGCATTTATCTGAACCTGCTTCTGGCGGTGTTCAACCTGTTGCCGATCCCGCCTTTGGATGGCGGTCGCATTCTGGTGGGGATTTTGCCCCCCGCCCTGGCCCGGCCGGTTGCCCGGCTGGAAGGGGCGGGGATGCTGATCCTGCTGGGATGTCTGGTGGTGCTGCCCTTGCTGGGGCGGATGACCGGCTTGCCGCTTGATCCCTTCGACGTGGTTATTCAGCCCTTGGTGGATTGGCTGCTGACGCTGCTGGTATCGGCCTTCGGCGATTACTGATCCCGGATTGGGAAAAGAACCATGCAAGGATTTCCGCCCGATGTGTTCGAGGCCGATCCCGATGGTGCGCCGTCTCCTCCAGAAGGCGGGCAGTTGGTATTGGACTTGGATGGGTTCGAAGGTCCATTGGATCTGTTGCTGGCCTTGGCCCGCGATCAAAAGGTCGATTTGACCCGGCTGTCCATCTTGCGGCTGGCGGAACAATATTTGACTTTCATCGCCCGTGTCGGACGCACCCATCTGGATCTGGCGGCGGAATATCTGGTGATGGCGGCATGGCTGGCTTATTTGAAATCCCGCCTGTTGCTGCCCGAACCGGAACCCGATCCCGACGGCATGCCCAGTGCTGCCGAAATGGCCGAGGTTCTGGCATTCCGGCTGCGTCGGCTGGAGGCCATGCAGCGGGCCGGAACCCGGCTAATGGCCCGGCCACGCCTGGGGGTCGAGATATTTCCCCGCGGCGAGGCCGAGGATCTGGCGGTGGTTACCCACTCGATCTTCGATGTGGGCCTGTTCGATCTTTTGAAGGCATATGCCGATCATGTGGTGCGCAGTTCGGTTCGCACCCTGACCATTGAAGCGCCGGATTTGTATTCGGTGGATGATGCCCTGGCCCGTCTGCAACGCATGTTGGGACGCATGCCCGATTGGTCGGTGCTGTCCGCCTATCTGCCGGCCATGGATGGTGATCCGTTGCGGGCCAAATCGGCCATCGCCTCGACCTTCATCGCCGCTTTGGAATTGGCGCGGCAGGGGCGGTTGCTGCTGCGTCAGGATGGCGGGGCCTATTCCCCCATCTATGTGAAAATGGGAGATGCCCCGATGGGTGACGATGGGGAATATCCGGCATGACCGACACCCAGCACATGCGTCTGGCGGAAGCGATGATCTTTGCCTCGGCCCAGCCGGTGGATCAGCAGGTCATCGCCGCGCGCCTGCCCCTGGGGGTGGATGTGGCGGCAATCTTGACCCGGTTGCAGGCCGATTATGCCGCCCGTGGCGTCAATCTGGTGCGGCGTGACGGTAAATGGGCATTTCGAACCGCGCCCGATCTGGCCGGACAATTGGTGGTCGAGCAAACCCAGACCAAGCGTCTGTCCCGTGCCGCCATCGAGGTGCTGGCCATCATCGCCTATAACCAGCCTATCACTAGGGCCGAAATCGAAGAAGTGCGCGGTGTTGCCTTGTCAAAAGGAACGCTGGACCTGCTTTTCGAAGCCGGATGGATTCGGCCCAAGGGGCGGCGGCGGACGCCGGGACGTCCCTTGCAATGGGCTACCACCCCGTCATTTCTGGATCATTTCGGGCTGGAAAGTCTGGAAGACCTGCCCAGCATCAAGGAATTGAAAGCGGCCGGCCTGTTGGATACGCGGCCTGCCGCCGATGCATATGGGAATCGTGCGGTTGATGGCGATGGCCCCGTGGACACGTTAGACGATGATGACGAACCCGATGCCGAGCCATTGGACGATGACGCCTTGGCGGGAATAAGCGAATAGGCCGATTGGGGTGCCAGGGTGGTTGCGGCAGCGTAAGTCTTCTGCGATGATCCGCGTCAACATCGCATTTTATATTGGGAGTACGGTTGATGGGTAGTTTCAGCATCTGGCACTGGCTGATCGTCTTGGCCATCGTGCTGCTGCTGTTTGGCGCGGGCAAGATCCCCAAGCTGATGGGGGATATGGCCAAGGGCGTCAACGCCTTCAAAAAAGGTTTGGCGGAAGAAGAGGGGGCCTCCCCTGATTCGGCCAAGTCCCAGGCCCAGCAGATCGATTCCCAATCTGCCGCCAAGCCGGTGGATCGCGATTCCGTCAAGCATTGATGTCCGTCCGCTGGCGGTGTGACCGTCGGCGGGGGAGGGCAAGTCTTCATGTTCGATATCGGTTGGGATGAAATGGCCTTGGTGGCAGTGGTGGCGCTGATCGTCATCGGCCCCAAGGACCTGCCCCTTGTCCTGCGCCAGGTTGGGCGATGGACCCGGAAGGCCCGTGAAATGGCCAACGAGTTCCAGCGCGGCGTGGATGATATGGTGCGCGAGGCGGAGCTGACGGAACTGAAGGGGAAAGTGGAAAAAGCCACGGACCCCAATATGTTGCGCCGGGAAATCGAAAAGACGGTGGACCCCACCGGCGATATCGCCCGCAGCCTGGAACCGCCCGTGATGGCGCCCCTGTCGTCATCCCCGGTGGAGCCGGTTAAGGCTGATCCCGTGGGGGGCGCCCCCACGGCGCCCGATGCCGCCGGGGCCTCTCCGCCGGTGGTCCCCCCGTCATCGGCACTGCCGCCAGAACCCGCACAGGCGGCCCCCGTTCAGCCGGACCAACCCCGCCGCCCCCCGGAACCGTGACCGAGTAACCGCCCGTGAGCAATATCGACGATAAAAGCATGCCCTTGCTTGACCATCTGGTCGAATTGCGCCGCCGCTTGCTGTGGTCGGCGGTGGCGTTTGTCATTACCTTTGGTCTTTGCTTTTATCTGTCAGGGCATATCTATAATTTCCTGATGGAACCCTATGCCAAGGTTGCTTTGGCCAAGGGGGGGATGCGCCGGTTGATCTACACCGCGCCCACCGAAGCCTTCTTTACCTATGTGAAGGTGTCGGCTTTTTCCGCGGCCATTCTGTGCTTTCCGGTCTGGGCCGGCCAGCTTTGGGCGTTTGTCGCGCCGGGTTTGTATCGGCACGAGAAGCGCGCCTTCCTGCCATTTTTATTCGCGACTCCGGTGTTGTTCCTGATGGGCGCGGCCTTGGTTTATTTCTTGGTCCTGCCCATGCTGTATACCTATCTGCTAGGCTTTGAAAACCTGCTGCCATCCGCGGATGAATTGCCTATTCAGCTTGAGGCCAAGGTCAGTGAATCGCTGTCGCTGATCATGACCTTGGTTTTCGCCTTTGGCATGGCGTTCCAATTGCCGGTTCTGTTGACCTTGCTGGCCCGCGTCGGGTTGGTGACGGCACAGGGTTTGGCGGAAAAACGGCGCTATGCCATCGTCGGCGTGTTCATTTTCGCCGCCGTGGTCACCCCGCCGGATATCGTCAGCCAATGTTCCTTGGCTATTCCCATGGTGCTTCTGTACGAAATATCGATCATTTCCGCCCGGATGGTCGAACGTAAGCGTGCAGAGGAAGAAAATGGCGAGGCGGCCAAGCCGGACGATGATGACGAAGTCGAGGAAACCGATTTCAACGGTTAAACCCGGTCCGTTGCCAGTTTTACCGGTCAATTCTTTTCTGGACGTTTTTCATGCACGATCTTAAATGGATTCGCGACAATCCCACCCAATTCGATGCCGGTCTGGCCCGCAAGGGGCTGGAGCCGCGCTCAGCCGAAATCCTGGCGTTGGATGGGGAACGGCGTGGGGTGCAGACCCGCGTTCAGGAACTTCAGGCCCGCCGGAACGAAGCATCCAAGCAGATCGGCATTTTGAAGAAGCAAGGCGGCGACGCTTCGGCGGTGATGGCGGAAATGGCCACACTGAAGGAAGAAATTCCCGCCTTGGAAATCCGTGACAAGGAATTGGGGGAACAGGTGGATGCCGTGCTGATGGCACTGCCCAATATCCCCGCCGCCGACGTGCCGGATGGCCCCGATGAAGACCACAATGTGGAAATGCGGCGCTGGGGAACCCCCACCGCCTTTGATTTCCCGGCCAAGGAGCATGACGCCTTGGGCAGTGCTTTGGGGCTGATGGATTTCGATGCCGCTGCCAAATTGTCGGGCGCGCGTTTCGTGGTGCTGAAGGGCGCCTTGGCCCGGCTGGAACGGGCCTTGGGTCAATTCATGCTGGACGTGCAGACCGGCGAACACGGCTATACCGAAGTCAGCCCGCCCACCCTGGTCAAAGATTCCGCCTTGTTCGGAACCGGGCAATTGCCCAAGTTCGGGGAAGATTTGTTCAAGACCTCGACCGGGCATTGGTTGATCCCGACGGCGGAAGTGCCGTTGACCAATCTGGTTGGCGATTCCATCGTGGACGAAGCCGCCTTGCCCCTGCGCCTGACCGCGCTGACGCCGTGTTTCCGGTCCGAAGCCGGGGCGGCAGGCAAGGACACGCGCGGCATGATCCGCCAGCATCAATTTTGGAAGGTCGAGATGGTTTCCATCGCTCATCCCGACCACTCCGACGCGGAACACGAGCGCATGACCCAATGCGCCGAAACCATTTTGCAGCGTTTGGGGCTGCCTTATCGGGTGATCGTGTTGTGCACGGGCGATATGGGCTTTTCCTCGCGCAAGACCTATGACATCGAAGTGTGGCTGCCCGGCCAGAACCGGTATCGTGAAATCTCCTCTTGCTCCAATTGCGGGGATTTCCAGGCCCGGCGGATGAAGGCCCGCTTCAAATCGGATAAGGGCAACCGTCTGGTCCATACCCTGAACGGGTCGGGTCTGGCGGTAGGGCGGACCTTGGTGGCGGTGCTGGAAAATTATCAGCGCGCCGATGGCAGCATTGCCGTTCCCGATGCCTTGCGTCCCTATATGGGCGGGATGGAGAGCATCGGCTGATGCACCCGACCATCCCCGATTTGTCCCATGCCCGCATCCTGATTTCCAATGATGATGGGATCAATGCGCCGGGCATTGCCGCCTTGGAACGGATCGCCCGCACGCTCAGCAATGATGTGTGGGTGGTGGCCCCGGATGGCGAACAATCGGCGGCGGGCCATTCCCTGACCTTGCGCCGACCGCTGCGTCTGCGCCAGCTTGACGGTCGGCATTTCGCCGTGGATGGCACCCCCACCGATTCGGTGCTGTTGGGTGTCAACCGGGTGCTGCGGGACAAAAAGCCGGATCTGGTTTTGTCCGGCATTAATTTCGGGGCCAATCTGGGCGAAGATGTGACCTATTCCGGCACCGTGGCCGCCGCCATGGAAGCGACCATCCTGGGCATTCCATCCATCGCTTTTTCCCAATTTTATGCCCCCGGCTGGGATATGACATGGCAAACCGCCGAACATTGGGCACCTCGGATCATCCGCAAGGTGACCCAGGCGGGTTGGGGGCGGGATGTGCTGATCAACGTGAATTTCCCCAGTTGCGATGCCGATCAGGTGACCGGGATCGAAATCGCCCGTTTGGGAAAACGTAAATTGGGGGATGAGTTGCTGGAACGCACTGATCCCCGAGGCGAGCCCTATATCTGGATCGGTGCCCAGCGGGCTGCCAATCCAGATATTCCGGGGACGGATCTGGCAGTGGTGATGCGGCGGGCCATTTCCATCACCCCGCTTTGTGTGGATTTGACCCACCATCGGACCATGGACGCCCTGAGCGCCGTGTTTTCCGCCACCTGATCAGCCATGGCCGCCGCCGAAGCCCGTATTATCCGCCTCTTGATGGAGTTGCGCCGGAACCGGGTGACCGACACCCGGACCTTGGTGGCCGTGGAACGGGTGCCGCGTCAGCTTTTCGTGGCGGAACCATTCTTGGACCAGGCCTATGAAAACCGGGCCTTGCCCATTGGCTGTGCCCAGACGCTCAGCCAGCCTTTGGTGGTTGGGCGCATGACCCAGGCATTGGAGGTGGGGGACCGCATGAAGGTGCTGGAGATCGGGACCGGATCGGGATACCAATCCGCCATTCTGGCGGCTTTGTGTCGCAGGCTTTATACCATCGAACGCCACCGCCCGTTGCTGAAAGAGGCAGAGGAGCGTTTCCGGGCATTACGCATCCATAATATTACCGCCAAATTGGGGGATGGGTCGCGGGGATGGCCGGAACAGGCACCGTTCGACCGGATTATGGTCACCGCCGCCGCCCACGATATTCCGCCGGTTTTGGTGGATCAGTTGAAAGTGGGGGGAATCATGGTTGTTCCAGTCGGGGAAGCCCATGCTCTGGAACAGGATTTGGTCAAGGTAAGTAAAACCCCGGACGGATTGGATATAGAACATCTGGGGCCAGTGCGTTTTGTCCCGCTGATGGAGGGATTACCCGAAGGCTGACGGGATTTCACGCCATCGTCCATTGCCGCCACACCCGACGATGGGTATAGTTGGTGTCATGATTTCGGCCAATACGTTTTCCTGGCGCCAACTGGGTTTGGCATCGCTGTTTCCTCTGGCCCTGGCCGCCTGTAGCGCCGGGTCGTCCGGTGGTGGCTCGGGCGCGGCGCGGGGGCCGGTTTACCAATCCACATGTGGGTCATCGGTCAACATTTATTCCGGCGATACCGTCTATGGAATTGCCCGGCGCTGCAACGTGTCCGTGCGCGAGCTGATCGAAGCCAACAATCTGCAAGCCCCCTATATGCTGCAAGCCGGGACCGCATTGCGCATGCCCGGCGGCGGCGGCGAATATGTCGTGCAGCGTGGCGACCAGCTTTTGCTGGTGGCGCGTAAATTAGGGGTCGATTTCCAAACACTGGCTCGCATTAACAGCAAGGCTCCCCCCTATACCATCTATGTGGGGGAACGCCTGCGGCTGCCGGGGGCATTCCCCAATCGTGGCAATGGCGGGGAAACGGCGGTTGCCATGGCGCCACCATCGCCCCGGCCCACACAGCAATCCGCCCCGGTCAAATCGGCGCCGGTTCCCAATCGGCAGGAAACGCCCCCGGCAGGGTCGTCCCATGCCGGTTTCCAGCCGGTGCAGCCCATCCCGCCGCCGCCGCCGGCCATGGCGGGGAAGGGGTTTATTTGGCCCGTGCGCGGCGATGTCATCATGGAATTCGGCCCCATCGCCAAGGGACAAAACAGCGACGGCATCAATATCGCCGCCCCGCGTGGCACGCCGGTCAAGGCGTCGGAAAACGGGGTGGTCGCCTATGCCGGGAACGAGTTGAAGGGCTTCGGCAATCTGATTTTGATCAAGCATGCCGATAATTGGATGACTGCCTATGCCCATGCCGATCAATTGACGGTCAAAAAAGGGCAGGTCGTGAAAAAAGGACAGCAAATCGCCACGGTGGGGTCCACGGGTGGCGTTTCTGTTCCGCAGCTTCATTTCGAAGTCCGACGGGGGACCGAAGCGGTGAACCCCATGGATTATTTGAAGGGTGATGCCAATGTCAGCTCGGCATCACCGTTTGGGGCATGCTGCGGAAAATCTGACTCGTAACCATTCTTAGCCGCAGGACCGGAAATGTCATGGGGTGGCATATCGGTCAGGCCAGGGCCAGGAAGGCCCCCAGGCAGAAAAGGCCGGTCAGGAACAGGCGGCGGAAAAGGTCAGGGGATATCCGTTGCCGTAGCCAGTGTCCGGCGGCCATTCCTGCCACGGTGACCGGCACCATCAGCGCGGCATTCAGATCCAGCCATGACGAGCCGCCGTCTTGATGGGTCAGCAGCAGGGCCAAGGCCACCGACGCAACGGTAAAGGTCAGGCCCAGGGCTTGCACCAACTCGTCCCGTTCCAGCCGCATGGCCTGCAAATATGGGGCTGTCGGCAGGACGAAAACGCCGGTCTGGGCGGCGATCAGCCCGGTCAATCCTCCCATTATCGGTGACAGCCACCACTCCCGCCCCGGTGCGATCCGGGGTGCCCAGCGGCTAAGCCCCAAAAGCGCATAACAGGCCAATAATCCCCCCAGCGCATGACGGGCCCCCGGTTGCCCCAAGCCGAAGAAGGGCAGGGCAGCCCCGGCGGTCACCCCCAGGCAAAGCCCTAATTGCAAAGACCATAACCGCCGGATCAAGGGCCAGATCGGTGGACCTTTGGCCAACTGCCACAGATTGGTGACCATGGCGGGGATGATCAACAATCCGGCGGCCTGAGCCGGGGGCAGGATCAGGCACAGCAGGCCCATGGCGATGGCGGGCAAGCCCATTCCCACCAATCCCTTGACCATACCGGCCAAGGCAAAGACCAAGCTGGCGGCCAGCAGGTGGGGCAGGGGCAGAAGCGCGGAGTTCAAGTCGATCATGATGGGATGACCATGACCTTACTGGCGGTTTTAGGGAATCTGGGATTAACTGATTAAGCCTTCGGATTTTCCGAAGGCTGCTACGGGGCCGCATCGGATGATGCTTTCATGCGCTATGACCTGACCGATCTGCGGCTGTTTTTGGCCGTGGTGGAAAGCGGCAGTATCTCAGCCGGGGCTGAACGCTGTCATTTGGCCCTGGCATCGGCCAGTGCCCGGATCAAGGGAATGGAAGACGTTTTGGGCGTGCCGCTGCTGACGAGAACCCGGCGTGGTGTGGATGCGACCGTGGCCGGGCGCACCCTGACTGTTCATGCCCGGCAAATGGTCCGGCAAATGGAACAATTGATGGGGGATTTGTCGGCCTATGGCCAGGGCATGGCCGGGCAGATCACGGTCATGGGCAACACAGCGGCCATGGGGGCACCCCTGCCCGCGCTGCTAGGGCGCTTTCTGGCTGACTTTCCGCAAATGGACGTGTGTCTGGTGGAAAGAACCAGCACCGAGGTGGTCAAGGCCGTCTGGACCGGCGAGGCCCATATGGGCATTGCCACGGACAGCGTCGTCCATGATGGCGTTGACCACATTTTTTTCCGTCATGATCGTTTGATGGTGGCCATGCCACGGGATCATGCCCTGACCCATCGCCCCAGCGTGACACTGGCGGATTTATCGGATCAGGCCATGGTGGGGCTGCCTGCGGATAGTGCCCTGTCCGCTTATTTGTCGGGACAGGCCGACCGCCAGGGGGTGGTCTTGCGCCATCGGGTCCAGGTTCGGCGGTTGGATGCGGTCCTCCCCATGGTCGCGGCAGGCGCCGGTATCGCTATCATTCCCGACGATGACACACGGTCCGAATCCCAGATACGTGACGGCATTGTGGTTCTACGCCCTCTGGCTGACGGCTGGGCATCCCGGCGGCTGGTGATTTGCACCAAGCGCCAAAGCAGCCCCCACCCACCGGCCATCAGCCATCTGATCTCGCTTCTGACAGCCGCGTCAGTGGAGGAATAGTTTTCATACCAACGGCCATAAGTCAGAACTTACGGCCGTTGGTATTACTTGCGATGCCGTTCCGGGTCCAGGCGGGCCAGGGCGAATTCGATAATTCCCCAGGATCGGGCCAGGAACATGGCGGCGACCATGGCCAGGGCCTTTCCCCATTTTGGCCGGACCGTACTGACCGCAATCAGGGCAGCAATGATCAGCCCCATGGTTTTATCCGGCGCATCGCCCGGATCGGTCACCACGGCACTGGCCAGCAGGCACAGCCCCAGCAGCCACATCCACCCGGCCAGCCAGCGCATGCCTTCCCGCATGATCAGGTGTGACAGAAAGCGCACGGTCATGCGGGGCAGGTCGGTATGAAAGCTGACGACCGTGTCCATATTGCGATGGGTCCGGGCCGAACGGTGAAGCAATTCCGTCCGCAATTGAGGAAATGTCTGAGGCATGGGGGCGGTCAGAATGCCCAGCCGGGCAATCTCCACCGTCCGCAAATCACGGGCATGCGCCCATAGGCAGGCGTGCAAATCCGGGTCCAGGCCGGGCGGGGCGGGGGTGAACTCCTGTCGGCGGACCGCCAGCAAGGTCCCCGGCGCCGGGATTAAAACCCCCAAGGCGCCTTGGCGGGATGCGATCTGGCGATCCAGCCGGGATGCCCAATTGGCGACCAGGGATGTATCGCTGCCAAAGCGGCGCCGGGCAAAGACACAGCCGGTCTTGGGATCGGCAAAAGCCCGCTGCAACAGGCGGGGAAAGTCGGCGGAACCCGCGGCCAAACCATCGGCAAAGACCAGGATATCGCCTCGGGCAGCGCTGATCAGCAAATCCATCGGCGCACGATTGCCATTGGGGCGGGCCAGGGGGCGTAAGACCGTCACCCGTTGGTCCAAGGCCGATAATTGCCCGATAATGGAACTGCCGACCGATACCGCCAGCACCAGGACCTGATGACGGCTATCGCCGCCCAGGGCGGTCAAAATGGCCTGGACACGGGTGATCAGGGCCGGATCGTCGTCATTGGCCGTCAGCAGGACCGATAAAATCAGATGGTCGCCCAATGTGCGCGGCGGCGGCGGCGGGCCGCCCCGCATTCCCAATTCCACCGCCAAAATCAGCGGATATAGAACAAAGGGAAAGCTGCCCAGCGCCACCAGGATCAGGCCGGCATAAAGATCAGCCATCAATCCGCCGCATAGGGTTTGTCCAAGGTCAGAATGGTGACGGGCATGGCCGGGCGCCATGCCTGGAACCGTCCCAGCGGGCTGGCATGGGATACGGACAGCCGGGTCAACTCGCCCCCCCATTGGTCACGTAATTGGGCAACGATGGCTTCGCCCTGAACGGTGACGGCGTTGACCACCATGCGTCCTCCGGGCTTCAGCGCGGTCCAGCAGGTATCGAACACTCCATCCACGCTCAATCCGCCGCCGATGAAAACCGCATCAGGGGTCGGCAATCCCGCCAGGGCTTGGGGGGCTGATCCGGCGATCAGCCGTAGGCCCGGAACGCCCAAAGCCAAGCTGTTATGGCCGATCATCGCCTGGCGGGTGGCGTTGCCTTCGACGGCGATGGCCCGGCAGGCCGGATGGGTCCGCATCCATTCAATGCCGATGGACCCGGACCCCGCCCCCACATCCCATAGCAATTGCCCCGGCTTGGGGGCCAGATGGGCCAGGGTCAGGGCCCGCATGTCCCGTTTGGTCAATTGGCCATCATGCATATAGGCGTCGTCGGGCAGCCCGGCCAGACGGGGCCAGACTGTCGCCTCCCGCCCCGCATGGCATTGGATGGCCACCACGTTCAAATCGGCGCAAGCTGAATCGGCATCCCAGTCGCGGGCAATGCCATCCACTCGCCGTTCCGCCGGTCCGTCCATGTGTTCCAGCACGCTCAGGCGGCTGTTCCCCATGCCGCGCGCCGTCAGCAGATGGGCCAGCCGCGCCGGGGTAAAGCCGTTTTCCGACAGAACCAGCAGGCGGGCACCGTGGTGTAGATGGGGGTGAACCAGTTCCAGCGGTCGACCGTGTACGCTGATGCGCGTCACATCCTGAAGCGCCCATCCCAGGCGGGCCGCCGCCAGGGAAAAGGATGATGGCGCCGGGAAAACCGCATATTCGCCGCATTCCAGCCGTGGCAACAGACTGGCCCCCACGCCATGGTCCATGGGGTCGCCACTGGCCAGCACGCAAACCGGGCTGCCCCGGCGACTCATCACCAGTGCCAGCGCCGTATCAAATGGGCTGGGCCAAGCCAGGCGCTCCTGGCCGGGATGATCGGGGATCATGGACAGATGACGCTTGCCGCCAATCAGTACTGGGGCTTCTTCGATCGCCCTGCGGGCGCGGGGGGACAGGCCATCCATCCCGTCTTCGCCCAATCCAACTATCTTAAGCCAAACGCTGGTCATGATAACATCCGTCCCTCGGTCGGGATTAGTTTGTCCCTCGCCGGGCGCCGCCCAGGGGGCGGCTTGGCCGCGCCCGCAATGGGCGCTGGGATTAGTTTGTCCCTCGCCGGGCGCCGCCCAGGGGGCGGCTTGGCCGCGCCCGCAATGGGCGCTGGGATTATGTTTGTCCCTCGCGGGTGGGGGGGCCGGGGCGCCCGCCAGGATGTGATGGATTTGATCTTATTCGGCGGCGTTTCTGTCCGCGCCGGGGGTCAGGCTCTCCCCCATCATCCGCAGGGCCGCCACGTCCAGGATCAACGCCACCCGGCCATCCCCCAGGATGGTGGCGGCGGAAATGCCGGTAACCGGGCGGAAATTGGAATCCAGCGACTTGATCACGACCTGCTGTTGCCCCAGCAATTCGTCCACCAACAGGCCGATCCGTTCGCCGCCTTCGGTTTCCACCACCACCACCAGCCCACGGGTGGGGTCGGTGATGGCATTGGCGACACCGAATAATTGATGCAGCGGAATCAGGGGGATGTATTCGCCGCGCAGCGTCAGTACATCGCCCACATCCACCAGGGTCCGGGCCTGATGAACAGTGGGGCGCAAGGATTCCACGATGTTGGTCAAAGGCAGGACATAGCGTTCGTGTCCGACCGCCACCAGCATCCCATCCATTACCGCCAGCGTCAGCGGCAAGGACAGGATAAAGCGCGATCCGGCCCCCGGAGTGGATTGCACCACCACCCGGCCACCCACGTCCTGGATATTTTTGCGCACCACGTCCATGCCCACACCCCGGCCCGACACGTCGGACACTTGTGCGGCAGTGGAAAAGCCGGGGGCAAAGATCAGCATGTCGATTTGTTCATCGGTCAGGCTGGCATTGGGGTCCACCAACCCTTTTTCCACCGCCTTGGCCAACACCCGTTTGCGGTCGATGCCATGCCCGTCATCGGAAATTTCGATGATGATGCGGCCCGACCGGTGTTCGGCGGCCAGATGAATGGTGCCTTCCGCCGGCTTGCCCGCCGCGATGCGGTCATCGGGCATTTCCAATCCATGATCCAGGGCGTTGCGGATCAGATGGGTCAGCGGATCGGACAATTGTTCGATAACGGTCTTGTCCACCTCGGTATTTTCGCCGCTCATCACCAGCCGGGCCTGTTTGCCCAGCTTGCCCGCCAAATCGCGGACCAGACGCGGCGCTTTGGAAAACAGCGCCTTGACCGGCTGGGCGCGGATAGCCATCACGCTTTCCTGCAATTCGCGGGTGTGATGGGACAATTCCTGAAGCCCCTGGATCAGCTCCGGGTGGGATTCCACCGTGAAGCCGATGGCTTGCTGGCCCAGCATGGCCTGGGTGATCACCAATTCGCCGACCATGTTGACCAGCCGGTCGATCTTGTCCAGATCCACCCGGATGGACGCGGTGTGAACTTGCCCGCTGGCAATGGCCGGGGTGCCGGGGGTGACGGCGGGTTTGACTGCCGCCGCCGCCGGATGGGGTGGCTGGGCCGATGTGGCGGCGGGCTGGGGGGCGAACAACCCCCAGCCATCGCCTTCCTCGCCCTTGGGCGCGGTGTCGGGTTCGGCGGCGGCGGGCTGGGGAGCGAACAATCCCCAGCCATCGCCGTTTTCGTCACCGGCATCGGCGGCGGGGGGCAGACCGGGGGCCGAGGGAAACAGACCCCAGCCCTGGCTGGCCAATCCCGGCGGGATTTCGTCGATGCGGATGGTGGCGCTTTCGCCCGCGACGAATTCGAACACCTCATCCAGATCGGCGCGGGTCTTGTCGGTGGTCAGCAAGATGGTCCAGGACAGATAGCTGGTCTGGGAATCCATCGCGTCCAAGGGGGGCAAGCGGGTCAAATCGGCCCGCACCTCGGCATCGCCCAGGGAACACAATTCGCGCAGGATCAAAATGGGTTCATTGCCGGTGCGCAGCATGTCGGGCAGGGGGGTGAACACCACCCGCCAGCTTTTGAACCGGCTGTCATGGGCTGGCTCTTCCACTGCGACCGGTGGCGGCGGCGGCGGGGGAGGAGCCAAGGCCGCTGGTGTGGGCAGCGGGCCACCGGAAATGATGGGGGCCAGCAAATCCAGCACATCCTGGCCGTGATTGGGTGCCAGTGTTACCCCTTCCTGGGCGGCGCGGACGAAATCGCCCAGCACGTCATTGCCGCGCACCATGATGTCAGCGACGTGGGTGCTCATCTCGGCCCGGCCCGAGCGCAGGGCGTCCAGAGCGGTTTCAAAGACGTGGGCGAAATGGACCAGATCGTCGAAGGCGAAGGCTCCGGCGCCCCCCTTGATGGAATGAACGCAGCGGAAGACCGCGTTCAAATCCTCGTCATCGCCGCTTCCATCGTGCAGGCGCGCGATGGTTTCTTCGGCATTGGCCAGCAATTCGGCGCATTCCTCGAAATAGGTGGCCTTGAATTGCGTCAGGTCGTAGCCCTGATCATCGGTCATGACGGCGGTTTCCGCTGGCGATAGGGGAGAATATCCGGGGGAGGGCGTGTGACCGGGAGCGGTCAGGGGCAGACCTTGCCCATGATCTGCAACAGCTTGTCCGGGCTGAACGGCTTGACGATCCAGCCGGTAGCTCCGGCTGAACGGCCCTCATCCTTTTTCGCCGGATCGCTTTCGGTCGTCAGGATCAGGATGGGGGTGCCCGCATGATTGGGCAGGCCCCGGACCCGCCGGACCAAGGTGATGCCATCCATTTCAGGCATGTTGATGTCGGTGATGATGGCATCGACCTTTTGGCCTTGCAGGACCTTCAGCGCGGCAACGCCGTGTTCAGCCTCCAGCACGGTATAGCCCGCGCCACGCAAGGTGAAGGACACCATATCGCGCATGGTCTTGGAATCGTCAACGGCAAGAACGCATTTACCCATCGGTCAGCCCTCGTCAAATCAGGATATGGTAAAATTCTCAAATTCCCGCGACAGGCCCAAATGAGCCTGAGCGTTGGCGATGGCCGGACTATGCCCATCCAGCCGCAACACCCAACCCGCCGTCGCAGCCGTTTGTCTTGCTGCCAGCAAAACCTGAACGGCGGCGGTGGTGATGCGTTCAACCTTGCCCACGGATAAGGTTAAGGGGCAGATGGGGGTGCGGGCAAGAACATCAAGAAGCAGCGCACGCAATTCATCTGCTGCGGGTAAATCCATCTGTGGCGGTAGTTCCACCACCATCTGGTTGTCAATTTCCTTTAAATCCATTCCGGAAAGACCGTTTTCCCTGTGGACCAGACGGGGATAATACGGCAAATTTTAGCCCGGAGTAAGAGGCGACGAGTTTAAGATTAATGCCAACGATTGCCACTAAGACCGGACCGTGGAATATGACCGTCTTCGGATTTGAAGAAGACGATCCGCAGAACTCTCTTGCCCGGTTGCCATCTCTCGATGTTGAGCGCCTGCCCTTTGGCGCTGTCGAGCTGCGCGCCGATGGGAAGGTGGCCGCCTATAACGATACCGAACCCGATGGTGCTGGCGGTAACCGTCCGATCATCGTTGGCCGCGACTTTTTCACCGAGGTTCTGCCCTGGGCCGCCCCGACCGGGATGGTCGATGAATTTCACAAGGGCGTGGGCCGTGGTGATTTGAATGTGGTGTTCGATTACGCCGTGCCGCGCATATCATATCGTGTCCGTGTGCACCTGAAGGTCAGCCCCATCCTGGGGACTTTTTGGGTGTTCATAAAAAAGCTGCGCCGCGCGTCCCAGTCCGACGGTGCCGCTCACTAAGCGAAGAATCTAACCCGGCATTCCCCTGTGTGCCAATGATCCTTGCGACAAACTCCCAGGGTGGGGTTGAGCGAGCAAGGATCGAGGGGAAGCGACCATGGTAGGTAAAAGCCTTCAAATATAGTTGGTGGAGATAACAGGGTGGCCTTGCCGTTCTTTCACCACCAGGTACAAGGCCGCATCCGATCCCTCGGCTCTTTGCCATGGGCTTTCATCGGTCAGAACTTATAATGGAACTGGTATAACCCGCCTGTCACAGGGGTTCTGCTATGCTGCCCATCACCCGCAGCACGGATACAGGTGGCCCGCCATGACCATGCAGCCCCGCCCTCGTCCTTTTTCCAGGCGCACGTCCAAAGATGGTCGGCGGCGCGGAATTTGGCTTACGGCGCAGCCCCCACGTCATTATTCCCACCGCGCATCTTTGGTCCTGAATGCCTTGCCCATCCGCTTCTTGGGGGCCAGCGAACCATCCGGGAGGCGTGGCGTCAGGACACATTTGAAACCAATCCCGGTATAGCAGGGTGCGGAAAAACCCTCTTTCGGGGGGCATTTGCCCCCGATCCCCCAATCGAGAGGCACAGCCTCCCGAACCCTCCAGATTTCTAACTCTTTGAAAGAAAAAGAAACTGGAGGCTTGGAGGCTGTGCCTCCAAACGGGTCTGGGCGGTCGCCCAGCCGCGAAGCGGAGTTTTTCCGCACCCTGATAGAGCGGATATTGACCTCGATAGGTCGAGATCCGCGACAAGCCCGCGCGGCCCCTTGGGCCTAACCAAATCCCTATGAGTTTCACTCACCGGGATTTGGTATAAGAGCTGACTTCGATTAGTCGAAATCATACCAACGGCCAATTTCATTGACCGTTGTACAGCCCCCGCCGGGCGCGGCCATCCGGCTGCTTGGCCGTTGGTATCAGCTCTACTCCCCGGTCATCACCTGCTTTACAGCACCAGCCAATTGTTTCAGGGAAAAGGGCTTCGGCAGGAAATGGATGCCGGCATCGGGGTCGATACCGTCGCGGGCCACATCCTCGGAATAGCCGGAAATCAGGATGACGCGGATGGCGGGGCGTTCCATGCGGACCAGTTTGGCCAGGGTCACGCCGTCCATGCCGGGCATGACCACGTCGGAGATCAAGACGTCGATGCGGCTGCCGTCTTCGCTGCCGTCATTGCGCAGCACGTCCAGGGCCTGCTCTCCCGAACAGGCTTCGATCACCTTATATCCCTTGTTCTTCAAGGCGCGGGCACCGAACATGCGGACCGCATCTTCGTCTTCCACCAGCAAGATGGTGCCGCTGCCGCTTAGTTCGGCGATGGCTTCGGGTTCCGCCGATAGGGCAGGGCGGCGGGTTTCGCTGCCGACTTCCGCTTCCATGCGGGGCAGATAGATGGAAAAGCTGGCGCCCTGGCCCAATTGGCTTTCCACGAAAATAAAGCCGTCGGTCTGACGCAGGATGCCATAAACGGTGGACAGCCCCAGCCCGGTTCCGGCGCCCACTTCCTTGGTAGAGAAAAATGGCTCGAAAATGCGGGACAGATTTTCCTGGGGGATGCCGGTACCGGTGTCGCTGACGTCGATTTGCACGTAATCGCCGGCCGGCATCAATTCCGGGCCGCGTTGGATGGGTTCGGGCACCGTGGCCGGGCTGGTGCGGATGGTCAGGCAACCGCCGCCGGGCATGGCATCGCGGGCATTGACCGCCAGATTGATGATCACTTGGTCAAATTGTCCGGGGTCAACCCGGACCATGCCCAATTTGCGGCCATGGACCATTTTCAATTCGATGGTTTCGCCCAGCAGGCGACGCAGCAGGGCATGCAGATCGGCCAAGGCGTCGGTGACGTTCAGCAGCCGGGGTTGCAATGCCTGACGGCGGGAAAAGGCCAAAAGCTGGCGGACCAGGGATGCTGCCCGGTTGGCGTTTTGCTTGATCTGCATGATGTCGGCGAAGCTGGGGTCACCGGCGCCATGGCGTTGCAGCAGCAAATCGCAAAAGCCGATCATGGCGGTCAGAAGATTGTTGAAATCATGGGCGACGCCGCCGGCAAGCTGCCCCATGGCCTGCATTTTTTGGGATTGGGCGAACTGGATTTCCAGATTGCGCTGGTCGGTGGCGTCGATGAAATGGACGATCAGGCCGGAAATGTCGCCATCTTCATGGGTGGGGCTGATGAATAATTGGGCGATCAGATCGCGCCGCCCCTTCAGCCGCACTTCCATATGGGCGCTGCCGATGTCGCCTTGGGCCATGCGGGCCAATTCGCGCCCGGCATCGTCGCGCTGATCCGGGGCGATGCAATCGGTCAGGGGGGCGCCCACCACCAGATCGGCTTCGTCATTGCCCAGCATGGCCTGAAAAGCCGGGTTGCAGGCCCCCACCGTGCCATCCAGTTCCACCAAGGCGATACCGACCGGGGCATCGTCGAACAGCCAGCGAAACCGGCGTTCGGCGGTGCGCACGGCCCGTTCCCACTGGTGTTCCGGCACCAGATCGCGCATCACCACCGACCGGGTCCGGGTTTCTCCGGCGTCATCATAGACGGAATGGGCCACCAGGGCCTGAAACACTTCACCGCTACGCCCGGCCAAGCGGAACTCTCCCCTTGGGTCATCCGGGTCGGGAATTTGTCCCAGCAAATCGCGCAAGGACTGCCCGGCCAATTCCGTCGGCAGCCGCCCCAACCATTCGGCCAGACGGTGGTTGATCCACCGGATCACCCCATCGGAATCCGCCGAATAAGCGCCGACCGGCATGAAATCAAGAAAATCCGCCTGCCATTCATTTTCGCGGCGCAGGGTTTCTTCGATGGCGCGGCGGGGGGTGATATCCTCGGCCACCCATAGCAGGGCGGTCTTACCGGCGGGCCGGGCTTCGACGGCGATCCATTCACGCATGCCGCCTTCGGTGGGCAAGGCCACTTCGGTCCGGCGGGCCAGACCGGTCAGGGTGACCGCCCGCAGCCAATCCAGTTCCGCCAGGGCTCGGTCATCGCCATGGGCGCGCTCCACCAGCGGCGCTAACGGGTCGCCAGCCCCGCCCAGCAGATGGCGGGCCGCCTGATTGCGCAGAATTTCGACCCCGTCATTGCGGATCAGCAGACAGGCCCGGCTTTCCGATTCCAAGGCAGCGGAAAAGGCGGCGGCCAATTGTGCCAAGTCACGGGATTGCCGCCAGCGTCGGATCATGGCCAAGGTGGCGGCCAAGGCACAGGCCAGGCACGCCAATGACGGCATGACCAGAACCCCGCCGGGGGCCACGGCCAGCCCGCCCAGCGAAATCACCGCAACCCCCAGCGTCCAAGCCAGGGGCCAAATGGGACGGTCAGCGAACAAGCTTGCCCTTCAGCTTCATCACATAGCCAATGACTTCGGCCACTGTCTTATAGTGTTCGGGGGGGATTTCGTGGTCAAGGTCCACCGATGCGTAAAGCGCACGGGCCAAAGGTGGATTTTCCACGATGGGAACGTCATTGTCCGTGGCCAGTTCGCGGATACGCTTTGCCAGCAAATCCACCCCCTTGGCTACCAGGACCGGCGCGCCCATGCTGTCGGGATCATATTTCAATGCCACCGCGTAATGGGTGGGGTTGGTGACCACCACATCCGCCTTGGGCACCGCCGCCATCATGCGCGAACGGGCGCGGGCCATGCGGATCGCCCTCAATCGGCCCTTGATCTGCGGATCGCCATCCTGGTTCTTGTGTTCGTCTTTCACCTCTTGCTTGGTCATGCGCATCTTTTCCATCCAGCGCCAATGCTGGAAGAAATAGTCACCGGCAGCCAAAAGAGCGACCAACATCACCGTGGCAAAGGTCAGCCAATAAACCTGATCTTCGATGTAATCCAGGATCGGCAACAAATCCAGACTGGGCAATCCCTGGAATTGGGCCGCATGGCGCCAAATCAACCATCCCATCAATCCACCGACGATGGTGATTTTCAGGACGGATTTGAATACTTCCATCAATTGCTGAAGCGAAGCCAGGCGCTTGATGCCGGACCAGGGGTCCAGACGTTGAAAGTCCGGGACCAGTTTTTTGGGAACCCACAAAAAGCCTTTGCTTTGGCTGACATTGGCCAGCAGCAGCAAAACAATGGTCATCACCACGGGAAACAGCAGGACCTTACCGATAATCATCCCGATATCCACGAACATACGCGGCACCGTCGCGGCATCCACGGTCATGGTGTGGGGCTGCTCGAAGAACGGGGTCAGGGACAGTTTAAGCTTGCTGCCCATTCCTGGGGCCAGCATGCCGACGATGATCAGCACGGCGATCAGGGCGGCAAAAATCTTGGCTTCCTGCGTTTGGGCGACGTTACCGTCTTCGCGGGCCTTTTCCAGCTTCTTACTTGTCGGTTCCTCTGTTTTATCCTCGGCGTCTTCTGCCATGGCCTCACCTCGGAACCAGGAAGGGAATCAGGCCGTCCTCGAACCAGCGCAGGAACAGTATGACCAATAATGGCATGCCGACCATCATCATCCAAAGACCTACAAAAATCTGTGCGGGCAGACCAACGAAAAAAACCTGAACTTGGGGGGACAGCCGGGACAGCAGCCCCAGCCCGGCATAAAAGATCAGACTAAAGGCCAGAACCGGCGATGCCAGCCGCACCCCCAGGCCAAAGCTGGCTGACAGCGTATGGCTGAGCGTTTCGGAAAAATCACCCAAGGGCAAGGATTGGCCGGGCACAAAGGTGGCATAGGAATCCACAACGGCCCGCAGCATCAAATGATGCAAATCCAGGGAAAAAATCGCCACCAGGGCAATCATGTTGAAGAAGGTGGTGACCGTGGTGCTTTGTTGCTGGGCGATGGCGTCATAGGAAAAGGCGTTGGTCAAACCGATCTGCATGGCGATCAGCGTGCTGGCCATGCCCATGGTGTTCATCAGCACTTGGGTGAAGATCCCCAGATAGATGCCGATGATGATTTCCTGGCCCACCAATAGCATCAAGGCCCCGACGGAACGGGGCAGGGGCGGGAAGATGGTGCCGACCACCGGCAACAGCACCAATGTCACGGCCATGGAAAAGCCCAGACGAACGCGGGCGGAAAACGTGTTGCCGCCGAAGCCGGGCATCATCATCAACGCCGTCGCCACGCGGGCGAAAATCATGAAAAACCGATAAATATCAAGGGTAAGGATTTCGTTCAGCACGACGGCTTGGCCCCGCTTATCCTCGCGATATCCGGCGGGGGCCGCCACCCCATGGTCAGCCCCGCATCCCGGCTATCGGCGACATCATCCCCCACCCACGGTGATGCGATCCATCACCGAGCGCCAGAAATCATTCATGGTGTTCAACATGAAGGGCAAAAACAGGACCAGCGAACCAAAAACCAGGACAACCTTGGGTACAAAGGCCAAGGTTTGCTCCTGGATCTGGGTCAATGCCTGGATGATCGAGATCGCCAACCCCACCGCCAATCCGGTCAGCAGCGGGGGGGCGGCCACGATCAACATGGTGGTAATGGTTTCGCGGGCAATGTCGATCAGTTCCGGTTCCGTCATGATGACATACCCAGGTCAGATGGGCATGCTCATGATTTCCTTATAGGCGCTGATCACCTTGTCACGCACGGTGACCACGGTTTCCAACGTCATTTCGGCATTGTTGACGGCGGCGACCACTTCGCGGATGTCGGCCTTGCCGGCAATGGCGGCGGCGGACAGGTTTTCCGTCTGCTTCATGGTGCCGATGGCATCCTTGGTGGCGTTTTGCAGCACGGTGGCGAAATCCGAACCAGGCACCGGGGCCGGGTTGTCGCGGGCTTCCATGCCGCCCACACTCTGAGAGGACAGCGGATTGGTCAGCGAGGAATAGGCGCTGATGGCATTGGCAATGTTGGTCATGATCCGTTACCCCTGATGAAACCTTATCTGAGCATGTCGATGGTACGGGACAGCAATTGCTTGGACGAACTGATGACGGCCATATTGGCCTCGTACGAACGCTGTGCTTCGCGCATGTCCATCATTTCCACCAGCGGGTTGACGTTCGGCGCCAGCACATAACCGTCCTTGTCGGCGGCGGGATGCTTGGGATCGAATTTGCGCTGGAATTCCGACGTGTCATTGCGGACCTTGTCCACTTTGACCAAATCCATGGAATTGCTGCGGTCCAATTCGGTCTTGAACGACACGACCTTGCGCTGATAGGGCGACTGATCAGGCGTCTGGGGCAAGGAATCGGCGTTGGCCAGATTTTCCGAAATAACGCGCAGGCGTTCGCTTTGGGCTTTCATGCCCGAAATGGCAATGCGCGAGCTTTTCTGAAGTTCATCCATGCCGGAATCCGTCCACTAGAAGATCACCAAGGGGTTACACTCAGCCACCATTGCCCTTGAGGGCAAGGCGCAGGAATTTGTATTGCTTCTGGAACAGGGAGGCGGCGGTGTCATAGGCGGATTTCGCCTCACCCACCTTGGCCATCTGTTCTTCCAAGATGACGGCGTTGCCGTCGGCCGAGGATTCGAAGGTCTTCTTATCAGTCAGCACCTTTTGCGGATCGTCGATCTGCGGTGCCAAGTGATTGGGATTGGTGACCGAAACCTTGATCGACGGATTGTTGTTGCTCAACACTTCCTTGAAATCAAAGGCTTTCAGGTCGTGGGGCACATATTTGGGGGTGTCGGCATTGGCGATATTTTCCGACAACACTTCCTGGCGTTTGGCCACCCAATCCATGCGGCCCCGCGCCAACGCGACAACGGTAAGATTATCATACATCGCGCGCACCCTTTATCATCGTGCCCGGCCCGGAAAGCCATCTTTCCGCCGCCTGGATTGCCCCGGAAACCCTATCTATAGCTATCACAGCCGGATTCCTGGCGCCATCCATAGCATCACTATGGCCCGCAGGCATTTAAGAAACAGTGAATCCCCGAATCTCTTCGGTTCATCCCGGACGGCGCCCGTGCCTTAACCGTTCTTTAAAATGCCGGGGCTGAAAGTGGATTCTAAACCATGGACGGGTCATCAGGCAACGCCCGTCCACTTTGATGGTCATGGGGTCCATGGATACGGGCGCGGACAGCAAAAACGGAAATGGGCGGCAGATGGCGGGGCGGCAGACAGCCATTGCCTTGCGCTATGACCCGGATGTGGCCGATGCCCCGCGCATCACCGCCACGGGGCAGGGGGCCTTGGCTGAACAGATTCTGCAATTGGCCTTCGCCAACGGGGTGAAGGTCCGCAGCGATCCCGATTTGGCCCAAATCCTATCCACCTTCAAGGTGGATACGGTGATCCCGGTCGAGGCGTTTGTCGCGGTTGCGGAAATCCTGGCCTATGTCTACCGTGCCAATAATCAGCCTTTGCCGGTCAAATCGGACGAGGTGGCGGTATCCGTCACGCCGGATGAGTGCGTTTCCCAGGAAAGGCAAGATCAGTCATGAGTTTCGTTCATCAAGTCCGGGAAGAACTGCTGAAGGCTGTATCCCTGGTGGTGACCGCCCGCCGCCTGCTGGAAACCGGAACCATGGTGGATTTGTCCGCCCTGGACGGCAAGGTCCGGTTTATCTGCGGCCAGGCCGGGACGTTGGGCCGGGACGAACGCGACGTGGTCTTGCCGCTGATGGAACGGCTGATGGGGGATCTGGATTCGCTGTCCGATGCCATCCAGGACCGGATGCGTCCCGCTGGCGATGATCGTCCTGCCGCTCCCTGAAAAATCGACGGTTGATGGCAGATGAGGATACATTTTGGATAGCATGGCTTACATCCGCACGGTTGCGGCCTTGGTCCTGGTGCTGGGGTTGGCGTGGGCGCTGTTATGGCTCTTGCGCCGGTTCGGCATTGGCGGCATGGTCGCGCGGACGGTCGGTCGCCGCCGTCGGCTGGACGTAGTGGAAACCCATCCCCTGGATGGTCGTCGTCGGCTGGTTCTGATCCGCCGGGACGGGGTTGAACATTTGTT
Source organism: Magnetospirillum sp. (assembly GCA_041915545.1). Classification (GTDB taxonomy): domain Bacteria; phylum Pseudomonadota; class Alphaproteobacteria; order Rhodospirillales; family Magnetospirillaceae; genus Magnetospirillum. Next base: position 46,123 of record JAYSBF010000024.1, read on the forward strand.
GCTGGTTGGTGGTTCCGCCGAAATGGTGGTGGAACGAGGAATTGTCCCGCCATCTGATGCCGGATCGGGACAGCCCGAGGCCAAAGGGGAGAGTGAAGCATGAGCCGACGCTGGCTGAAGGTGGGGATGCTGGCCGTTTTGGCCGGGGCGGCATTATGGGCCGTGCCCGCGGTCGCGCAGCAGGTGACCCTGGATTTCGGCGCTGGCGGTGGCGGTGGCAATCCCAACAGCACCACCTTGCGTCTGGTGCAGTTGATCGCGCTGACCACGGTGCTGTCGGTGGCCCCATCCATTTTGGTGATGGTCACATCCTTTACCCGCATGGTGGTGGTGCTGGGCTTTCTGCGTCAGGCATTAGGGACGCAAAGCAGCCCGCCCAACATGGTCATGATCAGTCTGGCCATGTTTCTGACCATGTTCGTCATGGCCCCGACCTTCGAACAGGCATGGCAGCAGGGCATTCAGCCTTATATGGATGGTCAGCTCGAGGAAATGGAGGCGTTCGACCGCACGGTCAAGCCGCTGCACGGCTTCATGATGCGGCATGTGCGGGATCAGGATCTGCGCCTGTTCATGGATCTGGCCCGCGCCCCGGAAGTGGCCAACCCCGAGGATGTGCCTCTGAAGGCACTGATTCCCGCCTTCATGATCAGTGAGTTGCGCCGGGCTTTTGAAATCGGGTTTCTGATCTACATGCCCTTCATCGTCATCGACATGGTTATCGCATCAGTGCTGATGAGCATGGGCATGATGATGATCCCGCCAGCCATGATCGCCCTGCCGTTTAAGTTGATCTTTTTCGTGCTGGTGGATGGCTGGTACATGGTGGTGGGCTCGCTGGTGCAAAGCTTCGGCCCCAGTTGACCCGGAAGACCATCATGCGTTCAAGCGAACGCATGATGGACTTGCCCTGAAAGAGTGGAGAGCGTTTTTCCTATTATGCGGCTTCGGTCTCGAAGCGGCATGGGCTTTTATAGCCCAAGGCAGAATGTCGCCTGATTGGATTATAGAAGCCATCGATATAGCGGCCAATGGCGATCTCGGCCTGTGCGCGTGATTGCCATAGGGTTCGCCAGATTAATTCGGATTTGATGGTCTTGAAGACGGTTTCGA
>JAYSBF010000025.1:0-506 GCA_041915545.1 Magnetospirillum sp.
TCCCGTCAACGATGACCCGGTCGCCACCGGCGGCGCCGTCCATGGGGATGAAGACACCACCATTACCGGCATGGTTACCGCAACCGATGTGGATGGTGACGATCTCACCTATTCCTTCGGCACCGATGTCAACGGCGACCCCATCACCACTTTGGATACCGCCCACGGCACCGTGATCATTGATCCCGTCACCGGACAGTACAGCTTTACCCCAGACGGAAATTACAACGGCGCCGACACCTTCCAAGTCATCGTCACCGATGGCCAGGGCGGAACCGCCACCGCCACCGTTGATGTCACCGTCGATCCCGTCAACGATGACCCGGTCGCCACCGGCGGCGCCGTCCATGGGGATGAAGACACCACCATTACCGGCATGGTTACCGCAACCGATGTGGATGGTGACGATCTCACCTATTCCTTCGGCACCGATATCAACGGCGACCCCATCACCACTTTGGATACCGCCCACGGCACCGTGATCATTGATCCCGTCACCGGACAGT
>JAYSBF010000025.1:606-47146 GCA_041915545.1 Magnetospirillum sp.
ACAGCTTTACCCCAGACGGAAATTACAACGGCGCCGACACCTTCCAGGTCATCGTCACCGATGGCCAGGGCGGAACCGCCACCGCCACCGTCGATGTCACCGTCGATCCCGTCAACGATGACCCGGTCGCCACCGGCGGCGCCGTCCATGGGGATGAAGACACCACCATTACCGGCATGGCTACCGCAACCGATGTGGATGGTGACGATCTCACCTATTCCTTCGGCACCGATATCAACGGCGACCCCATCACCACTTTGGATACCGCCCACGGCACCGTGATCATTGATCCCGTCACCGGACAGTACAGCTTTACCCCAGACGGAAATTACAACGGCGCCGACACCTTCCAGGTCATCGTCACCGATGGCCAGGGCGGAACCGCCACCGCCACCGTCGATGTCACCGTCGATCCCGTCAACGATGACCCGGTGATCGGCGCCACACCGGTGGAAACCGATGAAGACATCACGGTCAGCGGCAGCATCGTCGCCACCGACGCGGAAAATAACGGGCTGACGTACAGCCTGGCCGATCACGGCGGCACCAGCCACGGCCAATTGACCTTAAACAGCGATGGCCGCTTCAGCTATACCCCCGACACCAATTATTCGGGGGCCGACAGCTTTATCGTGCGGGTCGATGACGGCCATGGCGGCGTGACGGAAAAAACCATCCAGATCACGGTTGATCCGGTGGCCGATGGGGTGGTCATCACCGCCGGGGATGCATCCATTATCCTGGACCCCGGCAGCAATGACAGCATTGTTGGCACCTATGGAGCCGATACTTTGGTGGGTGGGGCCGGAAACGATACCTTATGGGGGAATTCCGGTGCCGACGTGATTTATGGCGATGGCGGCACCGCCACCTCGCACAGTGTCGCCCTGACCATTGACATCGCCAAATTGGACGATAGCGAAACTGTTTCCTCTGTCACCCTGACCGGCCTGCCTGCCGGGTCCAGCCTGTCGGCGGGAAGCCATAATCCCGATGGCAGTTGGACTGTCCCGGTCGAGGCCATTGCCGGGCTGACCCTGACGGTAAACGGCACGGTCACCGATGATTTCACCATCGGGATCGCCGTGACCACCACCGATGGCGATGACAGCATCCAGAACAGCGGCAGCCTGACCGTGTCGTTCAGCGGCGCCGCCGACGGCAATGACACCATCTATGGCGGCACGGGCGAAGACACCATCTATGGCGGCGGCGGGAACGACACCATTGATGGCGGCCAGGGCACCGATATCATTCATGCCGGTTCCGGTGACGATCTGGTCAAGCTGGGGAACATGGTGGATGGCACCTGGGGTGCCACTTGGGGGGCCAAGGATGTGGGCGGCACCCAAACGGAAGGCACCCAGGATTTCCATTCGGTCAGCGGCTATAGCCGCACCAACGACACCATTGATGGCGGCGACGGCCATGACACATTGCAAGGGTCATCGGGCAATGACGCCATTTTCCTGGATACGGTGAACAGCAACCCCACCAGCGGGGCCATGCTGTCCAGCATCGAAGTGATCAATGCCGGTGACGGCAATGACGTGGTGGATCTGACCAGCGACCGCTTTGATTACGGATCGGTCACCGTGGATGGCGGTAGCGGCAACGATCTGCTGTGGACCGCCGATGGGGATGACACCATTTACGGCGGCAGCGGCAATGACACCATCAATGCCGGGGCTGGCGACGATCTGGTCGATGCCGGCAGCGGGGATGATCTGGTCACCGCGGTCAAGGGCGAGGTCGGCCATGACGTTTATCACGGCGGGGATGGTACCGACACCTTGCGGGTGATGCTGAAGACCGCCGACTACACCGACGACGTCCGCGAAGAATTGCAGGAATTCAAAGCGTTCATCGAGAATCCGGCCAATGCTGGCGTCAGTTTCACCTTTGTCACCCTGGGCGGGCTGACCGTCGACAGTTTCGAGGCGTTGAAACTGGTGGTGGACGGGGTGGAAATCAATCTGAACTCTCCGCCCAGCGTGACCGCCATTACGGGCGGAACCGGGGTGGAAAGCATCAATGACGCCACCCCTACCGTGGTGACCGGCAGCATTACCGCCAGCGATAGCGATGGCGACAGCCTGACCTACAGCGTGACGGATGCGGCGGCGGCGGGCCATCACGGCACCTTGGCCATCGACCAGAACGGCAATTACACCTTTACCGCCGCCGATCCCGATTGGGATGGCACCGACACCTTCACCGTCCAGATTTCCGATGGTCATGGCGGGGTCACCACCCAATCGGTCACCATCACCGTCACCCCCCAGGCCGATGCTCCCAGCGTCACCGCCAGCGCGGTGTTTGAAACCGTCGGCGGCTCCGGGGCTGGCACCGGCAGCAGCGGCGGGGCGGCATTCGACAATGCCGACCGTGCCGATACCGCCAATGCCACGGCCCCCGCGGGCACCGCCACCATGCCCGGCGGCGCCAATTGGAACCAAACCTATTACGGCAATGGCGATGACGTGGTGGCCACCACCACCAGCGCATCCGGCGTTTATACCAATGGCGGCAACGACACTGTTTATGGCGCCAACACCTATCAGCAGATTTATACCGGCAGCGGCGACGACACCATTATCGCCGGCAACAATGGCGGCCAGTTCTCTACCGGCAACGGCAATGACACGGTCCTTGGCGGCGCTGGCAGCGAATCTATTTGGACCGATCAGGACAACGGCAATTCCGGCACCACCTATGCCGGTAATGACACGGTGTTCGCCAATGCCGGCAATGATGCGGTATGGGCCGGCGGCGGCAATGACACGGTGTCCGGCGGCAGCGGCAATGACAGCCTGTGGGGCGGATCGGGTAACGATCTGCTGCGCGGCGATGCCGGCAATGATGACCTGTATGGCGAAGACGGTGTCGATACCCTGTATGGCGGATCAGGTAATGACCGCCTGTTCCTGGGCACCAATCCCGGCGGCCAGGAAACCGCCATCGGCGGGGCCGGACACGATTATATCCAAGGGTCGGACGGCAGCGATCTGATCTATGGCGGCGATGCCGACGGGACATCGGGGGCGGGCACCCCTGCCACCACCCTTTATGCCGATATCACCATCACCGGCGCGGTGGGGGACACGTCGGAAAGCCTGGCCTACATCATTTCGGGCCTGCCCGCCGGGGTCAGCCTGGTGGATGCCGACGGCCATGCGGTGGGAACCAATCTGGGCGGAAACTCCTTTAGCCTGACGGCGACGGAAATCGGCGGGTTGCGCCTGGCCATGGCATCGGGCACCGCCGATTTTGATCTGTCCGTCAGCGCGGTCGCCACCGAATGGGATGGCAACAGCACCAATACCACCACCACCGTCCTGCATGTGGACGTGCCCGCCGTGTCCGCCGCCACCGATTACGGCAGCAGCGGCAGTACCGCCGCCAGCGATTCGGACAGCATTGATGCCGGAGCGGGCAACGACACCATCTTTACCGGGTCGGGCAATGACGTCATCAATACCGGCACCGGCGATGATGTGGTTTATGCCGGTGACGGCAACAACATCATCAACAACCAAGGCGGCAGCGATACCATCCATACCGGATCGGGCAATGATACCATCGAAACCAGTGACGACAGCACCGGCAACGATGTGGTCTATGCCGGTGACGGTAATAACAAGGTGGATCTGGGTAATGGCGACAACACCATTATATCCGGGTCCGGGGCCGACAGCCTGACCGCCGGGTCCGGCGATGACGTGATCGAGGCTGGCGACGGCCAGAACACCATTCACGCTGGCGGAGGAAACAACACCATCACTGCCGGATCGGGGGATGACATCATCACCTCGAACAGCGGCAACGACATCATTCATGCAGGCGATGGCAATAACACCATCCATGCGGGTGATGGCGACAACACCATCGTCACCGGCAGCGGCGCGGATTCGGTCACCACCGGATCGGGGGCGGACGTCATTGATTTGGGGGGCGGCAACGACACCCTGTACAGCGGCGCGGGCAATGACATCATCACCGGCGGCGCAGGCAATGATTTCATCCACGGCGATGACGGCAACGATACCTTCTTGTTCGATTTCGGGGCCGGTCACGACACCATTGATGGCGGCAGCGGGTGGGACAAGATTGATCTGACCGGCATGGATGGCGGATCGTTTTCCATCACCTTGGATTATTCCGGCTGGACCACCAGCGTCGATACCGCAGCCCAGAACACCGGCGATATCAGCCTGTCCGATCACGGCAGCACCAGCGGCACCCTGACGCTGAATGACGGATCGGAAATTCACTTCCAAAACCTGGAAGAGATCAAATGGTAGCCTGATCCTTGCCCCCCATGCCGATGGCATGGGGGGCAAGGCGGGAATTGGGGCTGAAAAGGACGTGTCATGAAGGCGATCGGCAAATACGTGGTCCACAAAAAGGCGGTGACCACCGGGAATTCCCATATTTTCTTTTGCCACGACCCAGACCTTCAGGTCCCCGTCGCCGTCAAACTGTTCGTGGCCAAGCCCGAAGGGCTGGGCCTGTTAAGCCCGGCACAATGGCTGCTGCGCTTTCAGGCCGAAGCCCGCGCCCTGGCCCAGTTCGACCACCCCAACATCGTGGCGGTCAAGGCCATGGACACGCTGGATGGCTGTCCCTATTTCGTCATGCCCTATCTGGCGGCGCATCTGCCTTATGAAATCGGGCGGGATGCCGGTCCGGCCGATCCGCCCCGGCGGCTGCCCCTGCCCCGTGTGATGACCATCCTAAAGCAACTGGCTTCGGCGCTGATGGCCATGCACCGGCGGGGAATGGTCCACCGCTTTATCCGACCGTCCAATATCTTGCTGAGCGCACGGGAAAACGGCCAGGTGAAATTGGCTGATTTCAGCATGGTGAAACTGCCCATGCGCAATCCCCCCCTGCCCGATCACTGGCCGGGCCCCACCGATTATTGCGCCCCGGAACAACGCGAAAATGCCAGCGCCGTCGGGCCACAGGCGGATATTTATTCCCTGGGAATGCTGGCATTCCGCATGCTGTCCGGCACCTTGGCGGACCCGGCCCGGGGTGCCGTGGATGCGGATGGCTGTGCCCCCGATTCCCTGGCGCAACTGATCCACGATGCCACCCATCCCGATCCATCGTTGCGCCCGGCCCATGCGGGTGTTTTCCTGCAATCGCTCAGCCTGGTGTCCGTGGAAACCATGCCCCGCCCCCAGGTCCAGGTGGTGCCGCTGCGCGCCCGTCAGGCCGGACGGACCCGGCCCGTCCTGGTGGAATAGGCGTCCAGATCACGCCCCCCATACCCGGCCCTTGCGCCGACCGGCTGGCTCGGCCATGCTTCCGCCATGGCTTACCAACTTTCCCCCACCCTGCCCCGTCTGGCCCTGGTTACCGGGGCCGCCCGCCGCATCGGTGCGGCCATCGCCCTGGATCTGGCCCGCAACGGGCTGGACGTGGCCTTGCATTGCTCCACCTCGCACGATCAGGCTGACCAGATCGCCCGGTCCATCACCGCCCTGGGCCGCCGGGCAGTGGTTTTATCCGCCGATCTGGCGCGGGAAGACGCATATGCCGATCTGCTGGACCGCGCCACCAGCGCCCTGGGGCCGGTGGGGGTGCTGGTCAATAATGCATCGGCCTTTGATTATGACGACGTGGCCAGCGCCAGCCGGGACAGTTGGGACCGGCATATGGAAACCAATCTGCGCGCCCCCTTTGTCCTGACCCAGGCTTTTGCCCGCCTGCTGCCCCCCCAGGCCCAGGGGGTGGTGATCAACCTGATTGATCAGCGGGTCTGGAATCTGACCCCGCACTTCACCACCTATACTCTCAGCAAGGCCGGGCTGTGGACCCTGACCCAGACCCTGGCCCTGGCCCTGGCGCCGTCCATCCGGGTGGCCGCCATCGGTCCCGGGCCTGCCTTGCCCAGTATTCGCCAAAGCGCCGAACAATTCCGGGCGCAATGCGATGCGCTGCCCCTGGCCCAGGGGACTTCGCCCGAAGAAATCTGCCGGACCATCGGGTTTATCTTGTCGAGTCCTTCCCTGACCGGGCAAATGATTGCCCTGGATGGCGGCCAGCATCTGAACTGGGCACCAGGAGATAGCGGCCCCAATGAATAAGTAATTTCAACGGTGCCTCATAGAGCCTTGGCAGCGCGTGAATTTTCCCCGTCAAGAGAAGTTTTACACAGGAACACGCATGGCTCATCCCCGCCCAAGGGGCGGATAAGGCCGCAAAGCAAATGGCCATTTTTTACAGCAGGTTTACTTTCGAATACGCCTAACTAGTTGATTTTAAACGATATTGCCATATATGCCTTGATTTTAGGCAAAGCGGTCAATCCCTTGGAGTCCCTTGGTGTCCCACAGGCTACCCACGAATTACCAACAGACTTATCCACAGCTTCCGTGGATATCCCCCCAGTTCCCCCTTTACCCCCTGTCCTGCATTCATGACCACCAGCACCCCTGATACCATCCCCGCACCGATTCCCGGTGACACCCCCGCCGGGCCGTTGGCCCAGGGCGTGGGGGTGATTGCCCGCTATCTGGAAACCATGCCCGCCAGCCCCGGCGTGTACCGGATGCTGAATGCCGAGGGAAAACCGCTTTACGTGGGCAAGGCGAAGAATTTGAAAAAGCGGGTGGTCGCCTATACCCACCCCGAACGGCAAAGCCTGCGCATTCAGCGGATGATTTCCGAAACCAGCGCCATGGAGGTGATCACCACCCACACGGAAATCGAAGCGCTGCTGCTGGAAAGCAATCTGATCAAAAAGCTGGCCCCCCGTTACAACATCCTGCTGCGTGACGATAAGACCTTTCCCCATATCCTGCTGACCGGGGATCATGATTGGCCGCAAATCGTCAAGCATCGGGGCGCCCGCAGCCGCCGGGGCGAATATTTCGGCCCCTTCGCCTCGGCCGGGGCGGTCAACCACACCTTGGCGGCATTGCAACGGGCCTTCCTGCTGCGCTCTTGTTCAGATTCGGTGTTTTCCGCCCGCACCCGCCCCTGTCTGCTGTTTCAAATCAAACGCTGTTCCGCCCCATGCGTGGACCGGATCAGCCAGGCGGAGTATCAGGATCTGGTGGCCCAGGCCCGCGCCTTCCTGTCCGGGCAAAGCCAGAAAATCCAGCAGGACATGGCCCGGCGCATGACCCAGGCCAGCGAAGCCATGGATTATGAGCAGGCGGCCATCTTCCGCGACCGCATCCGGGCCTTGGCCAAGATTCAGGCCCATCAGGACATCAACCCCGCCGATATCGACGAAGCCGATGTGATCGCCATCCATCAAGCGGGCGGACAAAGCTGCGTCCAGGTGTTTTTCTTCCGCTCTGGCTGCAATTGGGGGAACCGCAGCTACTTCCCCCACCACGCCCAGGACGAGGATGCCAGCGAGGTCCTGGCCGCCTTTCTGGGGCAATTCTATGCGGACAAGACCCCGCCCAAGGATATCATCCTGAGCGAAAGCCCCGCCGAGCCGGATATCGTCGCCCGCGCCCTGACGGAAAAGGCCGGGCGGAAAGTGACCGTCACCATTCCCAAACGGGGCGACCGCAAGCGGCTGGTGGATCACGCCCATGACAATGCCCGCGACGCGCTGGGGCGGCGCATGGCCGAAAGTTCAGCCCAAGCTCAATTGCTGCGTGGCGTCGCCGATATCTTCGGGCTGGATGCGCCGCCCGGACGGATCGAGGTTTATGATAACAGCCACATCCAGGGCACCAATGCGGTGGGGGGGATGATCGTCGCCGGCCCGGACGGGTTCATGAAAAATGCCTATCGCACCTTCAACATCAAATCGACCGAACTGACCCCCGGCGATGATTACGCCATGATGCGCGAGGTGCTGACCCGCCGCTTCAAACGCGCGCAAAAGGAAGATCCTGGTCGGGATCAGGGCCAATGGCCCGATCTGGTCCTGATTGATGGTGGCCAGGGGCAATTGACCGCCACCATGGATATTCTGACCGAATTGGGGATCGAGGATGTGGCGGTGGTGTCCATCGCCAAAGGTCCCGACCGCAATGCCGGACGTGAACGCTTTTTCATGCCGGGGCGGGACCCCTTTTCACTGGAACTACGCCACCCGGTCCTGTACTTCCTGCAAAGGCTGCGGGACGAAGCCCACCGCTTCGCCATCGGCACTCACCGGGCCCGCCGGGCCAAGGCGGTGGGGCAATCTGCCCTTGATGATGTGCCTGGCATTGGGGCAAGCCGGAAAAAGGCGCTGTTGCACCATTTCGGCTCGGCCCGCGAAGTGGCCAATGCCGGATTGGCCGATTTGGAAGCCGTGACCGGTATTTCGGGGGGAATGGCTAAAAAAATCTATGATCACTTCCATCCCCAGGGATAATATCCCATCGCCCCAACAAGGCCGTTCCGCATCATGCCCAGCTTGCCCAATCTTTTGACCCTGTCGCGGATCGCCGCCATCCCCCTGGTGATCGCCACGTTCTATGTGGATGGCGCGCTTGCCCGCTGGATCGCCTGCGCCCTGTTCGCCGCGGCAGCCATCACCGATTGGTTCGATGGCTATGTGGCCCGCGCCCGCAATCTGGTGTCGCCGCTGGGCCGCTTCCTGGACCCCATCGCCGATAAATTACTGGTGGCGGCGGTGCTGTTCATGCTGGTGGCTTTCAACCGGGTATCGGAATGGAGCATCCTGCCCGCCCTGGTCATTCTGCTGCGGGAAATCCTGGTGTCCGGCCTGCGGGAAATCCTGGCGGAAATCCGTATCGGCATGCCGGTCAGCCGATTGGCCAAGTGGAAGACCGGCATTCAGATGGTGGCCTTGCCGGTCTTGCTGGTGGGCGATGCCGGACCGGCCACCCTGCCCGTGCGCCTGACCGGCGAAGTGTGCCTGTGGCTGGCGGCGACCTTGACCCTGATCACCGGCTGGGACTATCTGCGCTCGGGCCTGACCCATCTGCGCGGCCCCGCCGCCCATGGGACAGCGTCCCCCCCGGCATCCTCGCCCGACGTCACCCCTGGCCCGATGGCCGGATGATCATGACCATGACCATGACCATCCTGTACTTCGCCTGGCTGCGCACCAAAACCGGAATCGCCGAGGAAACTGTTACCGCGCCCGCGACGGTGACCAATGTGACCCAATTGCTGGAATGGCTGAAAACACGCAGCCCCGGCCATGCCGACGCCTTCGCCGAACGGAAAGCCGTGCGGGTGGCGGTCAATCAAGATTACGTCTCCTGGGATCACCCGGTGGCCGATGGCGACGAAGTGGCTTTCTTCCCCCCGGTTACCGGAGGCTGACACCATGATCCGGGTCCAGGCCCAGGATTTCGACCCAGGGATCGAATTGGCGCAATTCAATGCCCGGCTGACCGGCGGGGTGGGGGGCGTCTGCATGTTCCTGGGGATGGTGCGCGACCAGGCCAGCGGCGCCCATGTCAGCGCCATGACCTTGGAACACTATCCCGGCATGACGGAACGCCAGTTAACCGCCCTGGAAGACCAGGCCCGGCAACGCTGGCCCTTGGATGATGTGTTGATCATCCATCGTTTTGGCCGACTGAACGCACGCGAAAACATCGTCCTGGTGGCCACTGCCTCGGCCCATCGCGATGCCGCCTTCGAATCCTGCCGTTTCCTGATGGATTGGCTGAAAACCCGCGCCCCCTTCTGGAAAGTGGAACATACCCCCCAAGGTGACCATTGGGTGGATTCCAAAGACAGCGACGACCAGCAAGCCAAACGCTGGGAATAATACCAAATCCCGGTGAGTGAAACTCATAGGGATTTGGTTAGGCCCAAGGGGCCGCGCGGCTTACGCCGCGGAAGGCAAGGGTTTCGGAGAAACCCGCCCGCCGCTGAGGGCGCCGGTGATCGAAATCGATCACCGCATTTTCAGATAAGATAAAGGGGGGCTCTGTGCCCCCCCAAAAAACGCATTTCCGCCGGGTCAGGCCGCCGCCTGGAACGCCGCCGCACGGGATTGCATTTTCTTCCAGGCAAAGTTTTTAGCCTTGCCGCCCAGCCAGCCGGTGGGGTCCAGGCCAATGGCCTTCATCACCATGTTGACGGCGCGTTCGGTATGGACCGGCTTGTAGAAACTATAGGCGCGGGCGGCATAGGCACGATTGCACCGGTCGTGATCATAGGGGGCGCCGTCAGCTTCATTACCGGCGTAATAGGCATAGGCTAATTCGTCATCATCGGTTTCGCGGATGCGACCCACAGCCACCAGGATGCGACGCAGCACCGATACGCCTTCCCGTTCCACATAGACCTTCATCAGGTCGTAAAACCATTTGTAATGGCGGAACTCGTCCCCAGCGATGCGATGACAAATGGCTTTCAGCACGGGTTCGTCGGTGGCATCACGCAAGGCGGAATAAAACGAGCTGGTCCCGGTTTCGACGATACAGCGGGCCAACAACTCGCCGGTCAACGACCCCCGCACCGAATCGGTCAGATCCATGGGCACCTTGTACCCATCGGTGAAGCGCTTGAACCGGGTCTTGAAATTGAACTGCGGATCGGCCAATTCGCAATAGCGGCCCAACACATCCCCATGCTGGACTTCTTCGCGCTGCCACTGGGTGGCCAAGTCGATAAAGCCCTGATCAGCACGGAAAATCTTTTTCAGATAGATGGTGTAATCGCCCGCATTGCGTTCCACCATGGACGCGGCCTTGACCACCTTCAGGATGTCAGGCGACAGCTTGCTGCCATCAAATTGGTCCCAGGGAATATCAACGGGAGTCCACCTCGTCATCATCGTCCTCGTTTGACGCTACGTGATCGCTGTATCTTTGTGACAGCCGCAAGGCAATTCAAGAATAATCCATTGAAAAAGGGGGAACGGCACTGGGCCGATCCCCCTTTTTGGATATTTTCCATTTATCCCTATGAGGGATAAGGGAATTTTTCGCTTATGCAGCCGCGGCCCGCAGGGCTTCCGCCACCAAAACGAGCTGTTCGGCGGCAGATTTTTCGGCGTCGGTCTTGGCGGCGTTCAGGGCATCCTGAGCGGCCTGCAAACGAGCCGAAACCGTTTCGTTGCTGATATCGCCCACCGGAATGGCTTCTTCGGCCAGAACGGTCACGCGCTCTTCGTTCACTTCGGCAAAGCCGCCAGCAACGAAGATACGTTCCGACACCTTATCCGCTTCATAGACGTCGATGACGCCCGGACGGACGGTGGCGATAACGGGGGCGTGGCGGGCCAAGGCGCCGAAATCGCCTTCGGTGCCCGGAACCACCACCATATCCACGGGGCGGCTGACCAACAGCTTGGCCGGGGACACCAATTCAAACTGGATTTTTTCGGCCATGCGCCGGTTCCTTCCGCTTGAAGGGACTCTGCGGCGCGGCCCAAAGGCCACGCCGCAGGGTTACATTACGCGGCTTCGGCAGCCAGCTTCTTGCCCTTTTCCACCGCTTCGGCGATACCGCCGACCATGTAGAAAGCGGCTTCGGGCAGGTAGTCGTATTCGCCAGCGCAGATCGCCTTGAAGTCACGCACGGTTTCTTCAATGGGGACCAGCTTGCCGGGGGTACCGGTGAACACTTCCGCCACATGGAAAGGCTGGGACAGGAAGCGCTGGATCTTACGGGCGCGAGACACCACCAACTTGTCTTCTTCCGACAGTTCATCCATGCCCAGAATGGCAATGATGTCCTGCAGCGACTTGTAGGTCTGCAAAATGCGCTGCACTTCGCGGGCGGTCTGGTAATGGTCCTCGCCAACGATGCGGGGGTCCAGAGCGCGCGAGGTGGAGTCGAGCGGATCGACGGCAGGGAAAATGGCCTGCTCGGCGATGGAGCGCGACAGCACGGTGGTGGCGTCCAAGTGGGCGAAGGAGGTGGCCGGCGCCGGGTCGGTCAAATCGTCGGCAGGCACGTAAATGGCCTGCACCGAGGTGATCGAACCCTTCTTGGTCGAGGTGATGCGTTCCTGCAGGGCGCCCATATCGGTGGCCAGGGTGGGCTGATAACCCACGGCCGAGGGGATACGGCCCAGCAGAGCGGACACTTCCGAACCCGCCTGAGTGAAGCGGAAAATGTTGTCCACGAAGAACAACACGTCCTGACCTTCTTCGTCACGGAAATATTCGGCGACGGTCAGACCGGACAGGGCCACGCGGGCACGGGCGCCCGGCGGTTCGTTCATCTGGCCGTACACCAGCGCCACCTTGGAGCCGGGGCCATCGGTCTTGATAACGCCGGATTCCATCATTTCGTGATACAGGTCGTTCCCTTCACGGGTACGTTCACCCACACCAGCGAACACCGACACACCACCGTGGGCCTTGGCCACGTTGTTGATCAGTTCCATGATGGTCACGGTCTTGCCCACGCCGGCGCCGCCGAACAGGCCGATCTTGCCGCCCTTCAGATAGGGGGCCAGCAGATCAATGACCTTAATGCCGGTCACCAGGATTTCGGCATCGGTGGACTGGTCCACGAATTCCGGGGCATCGGCATGGATGGGACGGGTCTTGGTGTTGTTCACCGGACCGCGTTCATCAATGGGTTCGCCGATCACGTTCAGAATGCGGCCCAGGGTTTCCGGACCCACGGGCATCTGAATCGCAGAGCCGGTATCGACCACTTCCTGACCACGCACCAGACCTTCCGAGGAGTCCATGGCGATGGTGCGGACAGTGTTTTCGCCCAGATGCTGGGCCACTTCCAACACCAGGGTATGGCCCTGGTTCTGGGTATGAAGCGCATTCAGGATGGCCGGCAGCTGGCCCTCGAAGCGCACGTCCACGACGGCGCCCATGACCTGGGTGATCGTGCCGACGTTGTTCTTTGCCATTGGTGTGCTCCTAGTCTTCCTTACAGCGCCTCAGCGCCGGAGATGATTTCGATGAGTTCCTTGGTGATCTGAGCTTGGCGCGACCGGTTGTACTTGATGGTCAGGCCGTTGATCATATCACCAGCGTTGCGGGTGGCGTTGTCCATCGCCGTCATTCGGGCACCCTGTTCGGACGCCTGGCTTTCCAGCAGCGACCGGAAAATCTGGACAGCCAGATTTCGCGGCAGCAGGGTCGCCAGGATACCTTCCTCGCTGGGTTCGAATTCGTAGATGGCCTTGGCTTCGTCGGCCTGGGGCTTGTCTTCGGCCGGAACGGCGAAGGGCACCAATTGCTGACGGGTCACGACCTGGGAAATCGCCGACTGGAAACGGTTGTAAACAACCGTGCAGACGTCGAATTCGCCATCCTCGAACAGACCGGTGATCTTGGCGGCCACCTGATCGGCTTCGGGGAAGGTGATTCCCTTGCGGCCCAACCCCTCGAAACCGGGGATCAGATATTGGCCCAGATCGCGCTTGATCGCTTCGCGGCCCTTGCGGCCCACGGGAAGGATCTTCACGGTCTTGCCCTTGCTGGTCAGTTCGTGAACCAGGGCGCGGATGTTGCGGACAATGAACGAATTGAAGCCACCACACAGGCCACGATCGGCGGTCACCATCACGATCAGGTGAACGTCGTCCTTGCCGGTGCCGGCCAGCAGACGGGGAGCACCCGCCTGCCCCGCCAGCGACCCCGCCAGGGTGCCCAGCATGCGTTCCATGCGTTCGGCGAAGGGCCGCGCCGCTTCCGCCGCGGTTTGCGCGCGGCGGAGCTTCGAGGCGGCGACCATTTTCATGGCCGAGGTAATCTTCCTCGTCGATTTGACGGAGGTGATCCTCAGCCGTAGGTCCTTAAGGCTCGGCATCGGGTTTCGGACCCCTTAGGCGAAGGTCTTGGCGTAGGCGTCGATGAACGCCTTCAGCTTGGCATCGGTATCCCCGCTAATCGCCTTTTCAGCGGCGATAGTGGTGAGGATTTCCGGGGCCTTCGACTTGATATCCGCCAGCAGACCGCGTTCGAAGCGACCGACATCGCGGACATCCAGCTTGTCCAGATAGCCCTTCACACCGGCGAAGATGGAAACCACTTCTTCTTCGGTGGACAGGGGCGAGAACTGGGGCTGCTTCAGCAATTCGGTCAGACGGGCGCCACGAGCCAGCAACTTCTGGGTCGAGGGGTCCAGATCCGAGGCGAACTGGGCGAAGGCGGCCATTTCACGATACTGGGCCAGTTCCATCTTAATGGTACCGGCAACCTGCTTCATGGCCTTGATCTGGGCGGCGGAACCCACGCGGGACACCGACAGACCGACGTTCACGGCGGGACGGATGCCCTTATAGAACAGATCGGTTTCCAGGAAGATCTGACCGTCGGTGATGGAAATCACGTTGGTCGGAATATAGGCCGACACGTCGTTGGCCTGGGTTTCGATCACCGGCAGGGCGGTCAGCGACCCGGCGCCATTGGCGTCATTCAGCTTGGCCGCGCGTTCCAGCAGACGTGAGTGCAAATAGAACACGTCGCCCGGATAGGCTTCGCGGCCCGGCGGACGGCGCAGCAACAGGGACATCTGACGATAAGCGACCGCCTGCTTGGACAGATCATCATAGATGATCAGGGCATGCATGCCGTTGTCGCGGAAGTATTCGCCCATGGCACAGCCGGTATAGGGGGCGATGTACTGCAACGGAGCCGGTTCCGACGCGGTGGCGGCCACCACGGTGGTGTATTCCATGGCGCCGTAATCGGTCAGGGTCTTGACGATCTGCGCCACGGTGGACCGCTTCTGGCCGACGGCCACATAGATGCAGTACAGCTTGGACTTTTCGTCGCTGCCCTTATGGGCGGCCTTCTGGTTGATGATGGTGTCGATCAGAATGGCGGTCTTGCCGGTCTGACGGTCACCAATCACCAATTCGCGCTGGCCACGCCCGATGGGGATCAGGGCGTCCACGGCCTTGATGCCGGTGGACATGGGTTCGTGCACGGACTTACGCGGAATGATGCCGGGGGCCTTGACGTCCACACGGCGATATTCGGCGGCGTCCAACGCGCCCTTACCGTCAATGGGGTTGCCCAGGCCGTCGACAACGCGACCCAGCAGGCCCTTGCCCACCGGGACTTCCACGATGGCGCCGGTACGCTTGACAACATCGCCTTCCTTGATGGTGCGGTCGTCGCCGAAAATCACGATACCGACATTGTCGGTTTCCAGATTCAGCGCCATCCCCTTGATACCACCAGGGAATTCAACCATTTCACCGGCCTGGACCTTGTCCAGACCATGAACGCGGGCAATGCCGTCACCGACCGACAGCACCTGACCAACCTCGGCGACTTCCGCCTCGGTCCCGAAATTTGCGATCTGTTGCTTGAGGATCGCGGAGATCTCAGCGGCGCGGATTTCCATTATCCAACCCCTTTCATAGCGAGCTTAAGGTGCTGCAACTTAGTCTTGAGCGAGCTGTCCACCATACGGGACCCGACTTTCACGATCATGCCGCCCAGCAGGCTGGGATCGACGGCCACATCCACCACGACGTTGCCGCCGTGAACGGATTTGACCGAGGCTTCCAAGGCTTCGCGCTGTGCTTGCGACAGCTCGACCGAGGAAACCACATGGGCAGAAATTTCGCCGCGACGAGCGGCAAGGCGAGACAGATAGGCGTTGATGATCTCGTCGAGAGCAAACAACCGCCGATTCTTGGCCGCCAATCCAAGGAAGTTGGACGTGAGCACGCCGAACTTCGCCGACTCTGCCAGGGCCGCCAGGGCCTTGCCCGCTTGGGCGCGAGTCAGCACGGGAGAAACGATGAGACGGCGCAGATCAGGGCTGTCCTTGATCATTGCCTTGAGGGTCTTGAGGTCGCTAGCCACCTGGTCGAGCGCGCCCTGATTTTCGGCCAGCTCGAATAGCGCGGAGGCATAGCGGTCGGCGATCACGCCAATAGTTTCGGATGGCACCTTGGCAGGTCCTTCGGGTCTGGTCGATAACGAATGCGCCCGCGGCCGCACCGCGTCGTTCTTAAGGCCTTGTAAAAACTTTGTATTCCGTTGCGCTTCATGAATATCCCCAAAAAGCGCGTCGGTTAACTAGCACATCAGGTTTTGCGTTGCAAGACGACTCCTGCCCTTTTGGATGAGCTTGGGTGCATATTCTTGTCTTACGATAACCGCCCCACGGCCCACCTGAGCGGGTGGGCACCCCATCCTCCCACCTACCCGGTCGGGCAAGCCATTGGCGGATTTATAAAAATCCATAGGGGTCCACGTCCACCTGAACCCGGACGCCATTGGGCACCGCCACACTCGCCAACCACCCCCGCAGCCAATCCTGCAACGCCACTTTCCGGCCCGCCTTGACCAAAAAACGACGACGGTGACGACCGCGCAGCAACGCCAGGGGAGCGGGCGACGGTCCCAACACATGAATTTCGGGATGCTGCGGCACGGCGCGGGACAGATCGCGGGCGAAGCCATCCACCACCCCGGCATCCGGCCCCGACAGGATCAGCGCCGCCAGCCGGCCAAAGGGCGGCATTCCCGCCTCGCGCCGGGCATCGGCCTCGCTGGCCAGGAAATCATCGCGCCCGCCCCCCACCAGCGCCCGCATCACCGGATGATCCGGCTGCCAGGTTTGCAGGAACACCCGCCCCGGACGCCCGGAACGGCCCGCACGCCCGGCCACCTGGCACAATAATTGGTGGGTGCGTTCCGCCGCCCGCAAATCGCCGCCTTCCAATCCCAGATCGGCATCCACCACCCCCACCAGGGTCAGCATGGGAAAGTGATAGCCTTTGGCCACGATCTGGGTGCCCACCAGCAAATCCACCTGATGGTCGGCCACCTGACGGACGAATTCCGCCGCCGCCTGCGGCCCGGCCACCGTATCGGAAGCCAACAGCGACACCCGCGCATTGGGGAACAGATGCACCGCTTCCTCGGCGATGCGTTCGACACCGGGGCCACAGGCAGCCAGACTGTCTTCGGCGCCGCATTCCGGGCATTCCTTGGGGGTGCGCTGCCAATGGCCGCAATGATGGCAAACCAACCGCCCCTGCGCCCGATGCTCCACCAGCCATGCCGTACAATGGGGGCATTGCAGCCGATAGCCGCAGACCCGGCACAATGTCAGCGGGGCATAGCCCCGGCGATTGAGGAACAGCATGGCCTGTTCCCCGGCATCCAGCGTTTCCGTCACCGCCCGCACCAGGACCGGCGACAACCAGAACCCGCGCGGCGGCGGATCGCGGCGCAGGTCGATGGTGCGCATA
Organism: Magnetospirillum sp.; assembly: GCA_041915545.1. Lineage (GTDB taxonomy): Bacteria > Pseudomonadota > Alphaproteobacteria > Rhodospirillales > Magnetospirillaceae > Magnetospirillum. The sequence continues at coordinate 17,693 of JAYSBF010000025.1, forward strand.
TCCGGCAATTCCGCCCCGGCATGGCGGTCGGGCAGATGCAGGCGGACATACCGCCCGGCCTGGACGTTGGCCATGGTTTCCAAGGATGGGGTGGCCGAAGCCAGAACCACCGGAATCGCCCCCAGCCGCCCCCGCACCACCGCCATGTCACGGGCGTGATAGATCACCCCCTCTTCCTGCTTGAACCCGCCATCATGTTCTTCATCCACCACCACCAGCCCCAAATGGGGAAAGGGCAGGAACAGGGCCGAACGCGCCCCCACCACCACCTGAGCCTGGCCATCGGCCACCGCCCGCCATGTTCCACGGCGCCGGGCTTCGGTCAGATCGGAATGCCACACCGCCGGTTCGACCCCGAACCGGTCGGCGAAGCGCCCCAGCCATTGGGCCGACAGGGCGATTTCCGGCAGCAGCACCAGAACCTGCCGTCCCAAAGCCAAGGCGGCGGCCACCGCCTCGAAATACACTTCGGTCTTGCCCGACCCGGTGACGCCGTCGATCAGCGACACCGAAAATCCCTGATCCAAGGCGGCCACCAGCGCCGCCGCTGCCCGCCCTTGGCCGTCCGACAACACCGGGGCCGGGCGATGTGGGTCGGGGGGAGCGAACAGGATCGGCGGCGGGGCGGCCACCAATTCCAGCGCCCCCACATCAATCAGCCCCCGCACGGTTCCCGCCCCCACCCCGGACAACCGGGCCAGTTCCGCCACCGGCAGGGGTGGATGAAAAGCCGCGATTTCCCAGACCCTGCGCCGGGCATCGGTCCATCGCAGATCCGGCGGCAGACTGGTCGCCGGACGGCAGGCAGGCACCACCGGCGGCGGCGTCAGCGCCTTGGGCACACTCATGGCCATTTTCAATACGGCGCCGGGAGGCGACAGCGTGTAGAACGCCACCCAATCAATGAATTTCCGGCTGACATCGGGCAAAGGTGGGCAGTCCAGCCGGGCCAAAACCGTTTTCAACCCTGTCTCGGTTTTCAACCTTGGCGCCGCCGCATCGCCGTCGGGCACCACGTCCCACACCACCCCGGTCACCTGCCGCCGCCCCAGCGGAACCAAAACAAAGTCCCCCGCCGTGACCACGTCGGCACCCATGCGGTAATCATAGGGACCATCCAGAGGCAGGGGGAGCAGCACCCGCACCACCGGAACACCAGACATGGCCGCCACTGTCACGCCCCAAACTCCCTATTCGTGCCAGTCAGCCGACACCCCGCCGGATCGCGGGCATGCAGATATACATGATCGGGCAGTGTAAGGAAGAGATGTCATCGCACTCCCGATTGAGTGTCGCAACAAGCAATGCTAGCGTCTACCCTCGCAGGAAATCCCGCCATGATTGCCATCGTGGCAAAGCCGGAAAATTAATGGCGCCAACGTATGAAAAACCTTGCCCCCCTTAAATCCTATGTCAGAAGGAACCTCACCAGAAACGGCAGAACCACCCGCGCAGAGTATTTCAAGTTCGTCTTTATCGCAGCTCCGATTGTAATATTATATCCAACTATAATATTTCCAGTATTTAAAGTAATTTTGCCGATAATATACCCAAAATCGCACAATTTTCTTCTTGTCAATGCAAGCATATTTTACGTATTTTATACTATAGTTGTAGTTTCTCTATTTGTTTTCTTTACAATCCGCCGACTTCATGACGCAGACCATACTGCATGGCTATGTTTGTTGCTACTCATCCCCCGTCCCGGCTGGCGCAGACTCCTGCTCCTTGTGTGCGAACCCGGAACTGTCGGCCCCAACACTTACGGCGACGACCCACGTGGACCGCCTCCCGACGACAACGACAACGACAACGACGATGAGATCCCGGATAACACCAAGCCGCGATGAGGCAGTCTCGTTGCGGCTTGGTTAGGCCCAAGGGGCCGCGCGCCCTATGGCGCGGGAGGCAAGGGCCACGGAGGTGGCCCGCCCGCCGCATGAGGGCGGCGTTGATCGGTTCCGATCAACGCATTTTCGGATAAGCCCTGAACTGCGGTTAGCACGGGGGGAGTGGCGATGTCCATGCCCATGGTCTACACTTCTGCTTCCGGCACAGTCCGCCCTTCCAGCTTCAGATCATGGTCATGACACACTCTCATAAGTCCCCCGCCCTTAGCGAAGATCAGGTGATGGCCTATCTGGACGCCAATCCCGATTTCCTGCTACGCCATCCCGATCTGGTGCCGGTCCTGGCCCCGCCATCGCGGTGGCCCGAGGCCGGGGCGGTGGTCGACATGCAGGTTTACATGATCGCCCGGCAGCGGGAAGAGATGGGCCGCGTCCGCGCCGCCGCCGAAGATTTGATCCTGACCAGCCGCACCAACATGTCGGTGCAAAGTCGGACCCACGCCGCCGCCCTGGCCTTGCTGCATGCTGATGACATGGGATTGCTGGCCCGCACGGTCAATGACGATCTACCCGCCCTGCTGGATGTGGATGTGGCCTGCCTATGTTTCGAGGACAGCCCCGAACCCCGGCCCGAATTGATCCAGCCGGGCATCCAACGCCTGACACCAGGCGAAGTGGACCGCATTCTGGGCGGCGACGATCACGATTGCCTGCTGTCGGAAACCGCCCGCGAACAGGTCGGCCTGTTCGGTGATGGCGCCGGGTTGGCCACCTCCACCGCCTTGGTCCGGCTTGAATGCGGACAGGACATGCCCGACGGCCTGCTGGCCCTGGGGGCACGGCGCCCCGATACATTTCACCCCGGACAGGGAACAGAACTGATCGGCTTTCTGGCGCGCGTCGCGGAAACGTGCGTGAAACGCTTCCTCATTTCGTGATAGGCGCGAGTTATTCATCGAATCCTCAAATCCACCACATCAAAAACAACACCTTCTAAATACGTGGAGCTTTGAGGAGGGAGTTTGATGAATATAGTCTTTGATAAAACATTTTTATACATAAGAAATTTCCTGAAACCACACTTCACATTCTCAGGAAGAGCATCAAGATCAGAATATTGGCTAACAAGTACTTATTATGCAATAGCTATGGGTTTATGCAGACTAGCAGATGAGTTCACAAATATATATATGTTGAAATTTTATTATATCGCGATTGTCGCCACATTTGTACCAATGCTATTTCTATCTATTAGAAGAATGCACGACACGGATCGAAGTGGGGAATGGCTTTTTCTCCATTTTCTTCCTTTCGGCAACTTTGTCCTTCTGTTCTGGACCTGCACCAGAGGGACGGTGGGGAAAAATCGCTTTGGTGACGACCCCTTGGGCGGCGATAAAAACGTCGCACCCCCCCTCCCCCAGCCGGACAACATGACGGGAGAGATGGAGACAAGCCATTCGCCTGAAATGAAGGATTGAGCATTTCAGGCCGTGTTCCGTATAGTTCCAGCCATGACCATCACCCCCATTCTGTTTACCGCCCGCCCAGATCTGGCCGCCGCCATTCAATCCTGGCGGGATTGGCTGGCGGGGGAACGCCGGTCCAGTCCGCACACCCTGGACGGCTATTGCCGCGATCTGTCGGCTTTTTGCGCGTTTCTACCAGGCCATCTGGGGGAAGAGGCCGACCTGGCCGCCCTGGCCCGGCTGAGTGTGGCCGATTTCCGCGCTTTCTTGGCCGCCCGCCAGAATGAGGGGTTGTCGCGGTCCAGCACCGCCCGGCTGATGAGCACGTTGCGCGGATTCTTCAAATATCTGGACCGGGCAGATCTGGTCCACAACCCGGCCATCACCGCGGTGAAATCCCCCCGTCCTCCCAAGGCGCTGCCCAAGGCGCTGGCGGCGGAAGACGCCATGGAAACCCTGGCCCTGGCCAGCGAAATGCAGGAAGAGCCATGGCTGGCCGCCCGCGATCTGGCCTTGCTGGCCCTGCTTTATGGCTGTGGCCTGCGCCTGGGCGAGGCCCTGTCCCTGACCCGCCGCGACGCCCCCACCACCGACACCATGGTGATCACCGGCAAGGGCAACAAGCAACGCATGGTTCCGGTGCTGCCGGTGGTGCGCGACGCCATCGCCGATTATCTGGCCCAATGCCCGTTCCATCCCGATCCCGATGACCCCCTGTTCCTGGGTGCCCGTGGCAAGCGTCTCAATCCCGGCGTGGTTCAGCGTCAGGTGCGCAAATTGCGGGCGGCCCTGGGGTTGCCCGACACCGCCACCCCCCATGCCCTGCGCCATTCCTTTGCCACCCATCTGCTGGCCGAAGGCGGTGATCTACGCACCATCCAGGAATTGCTGGGCCATGCATCGCTGTCCACCACCCAGCGCTATACCAAGGTGGATTCCGCCCGTCTGACCCGCGCCTATGACCAGGCCCACCCCCGCGCCCATGCCCCCAGCGCCGAGGATCAGCGCGGCAAGGGCTGACCTTTTCCCCGCTTTGCGTTACAAGCGACGCATGCAGGATAACAGCCAAACCATTACCCTGGCCGACGAGGCCGCCACCCAAGCCCTGGGCATCATGCTGGCCGCCCTGGCCCGGCCCGGCGACGTGATCACCCTGGCCGGTCCCTTGGGCGCGGGCAAGAGCACGCTGGCCCGCGCCTTTATCCGCGCCGTGACCGACGATGGGGAAGATGTGCCCAGCCCGACCTTTACCCTGGTCCAAACCTATGACGGGGATCATGGCCCCATCTGGCACATGGATCTGTATCGGCTGGAACAGTCCGCCGATGCCCTGGAACTGGGAATCGAAGACGCCTTCATCGACGCCATTTGCCTGATCGAATGGCCCGACCGACTGGGCCGCATGCTGCCCCGCCGCCGGATCGACATCGTGTTGGACGCCGTGCCCGACACCCCCGGCCAACGTGTGGCCCACCTGACCCGCCATGGCGATTGGCGCCATTGGCCCAAGGATGTGACACCCCATGACTGACCGCAATGCCTTGATCGCCCAATTCCTGGACCGGGCCGGCTGGGGCCAGGCCCACCGTGGCGTGCTGGCCGGTGATGCCAGTTTCCGCCGTTACGACCGGCTGACCACCCCGGCGGGAAGCGCCGTGCTAATGGACGCCCCCCCGCCCCAGGAGGATGTGCGCCCGTTCATCCGCATCGCCCGCCATCTGGAGCGGATGGGCTTCAGCGCCCCGCGCATTCTGGCCCAGGATGTGGAAACCGGATTGCTGCTGCTGGAGGATCTGGGCGACGCCACCTATACCCGCCTGCTGGCCCAGGGCCATGATGAACGGGCCTTGTACATGCTGGCGCTGGATACCCTGGCCCATCTGCATGGCCGGGACGACGCCATTCCCGACGGCGTCCCCCCCTATGACGATCAAAAACTTTTGGACGAAGCCTGCCTGCTGACCGATTGGTACATGCCCGCGGTGCTGGACCGCCCCACCTCCGATGATCTGCGCCAGGAATACCGTGCGTTATGGGGCGCGGTCCTGTCCCTGTGCCGGACCCGGCCCGCCACCTTGGTCTTGCGCGACTTCCATGTGGACAATCTGCTGTTGCTGGACCGCCCCGGCCTGCAAGCCTGCGGCCTGCTGGATTTTCAGGACGCGGTCAGCGGATCGCCGGTTTATGACGTGATGAGCCTGCTGGAAGATGCCCGCCGCGACATTGATGCCGGTCTGATCGCCGATGGCAAAGCCCGCTATCTGGCCCATTTCCCCCAGTGGGACCGGGCGGATTTCGATACCGCCTGGGCGGTGATGGCCGCCCAGCGCCATGCCAAGGTCATCGGCATCTTCACCCGCCTGTGCCGTCGCGATGGCAAACCGCTTTATCTGGGACACATCCCCCGCGTGTGGAGATTGTTGAACACAGCTCTTGCGCATCCGGCCCTGATCCATATCAAATCATGGACCGACCGCCACATTCCCCCGGATTCCAGGATCATCCCCACGCCATGACCACCCACGCAGCCCCCGCCCCCGCCCCCACCCACGCCATGGTTTTGGCCGCCGGGCTGGGCTTGCGCATGCGCCCCATCACCGCGACCACTCCCAAACCACTGGTCGAAGTCGCCGGGCGGACCATGCTGGACCGCGCCCTGGATCATCTGATCCGGGCCGGGGTGACCCATATGGTGGTCAATACCCATTGGCTGGCGGAAAAAATCACCGTTCATCTGGCCGGGCGGTCGGGCATTACCCTGTCGCACGAAGAAACCCTGCTGGAAACCGGCGGCGGGGTGACCAAGGCCCTGCCGCTTTTGGGAGAGCGGCCATTTTACGTGGTCAATTCCGATATCATCTGGACCGATGGCACCCAACCGGCTTTGTCCCGTCTGGCCCAGGCATGGGATGACACCCGCATGGACGCGCTGTTGCTGATGCAACGCACCGCCACCGCCATGGGCTATGACGGGGCGGGGGATTTCTTTTTGGATGCCACCGGCCAGCCCCGCCGCCGCCGGGGGCCGCAAATCGCCCCACTATTATTCGCCGGCGTCCAGATATTGCACCCCCGCCTGTTCCACGACCTGCCTGACGGGGCGTTTTCGCTGAACCTGCTATACGACCGGGCTTTGGAAGAACACCGGCTGTCCGGCATCGTCCATGATGGCCGCTGGTTCCATGTGGGCACGCCCGAGGCCCTGGCGCCGGTGGAAGCCGCTTTGCTGCACAGCCACGACCAGGACCCGGCATGAGCCGGGAGGCGGCCATCCCCCATGGCCGGGTGGTCACCATTCCGCCCGGCCTGCCTTTTGCCGATACCCTGGCCGGTTATTTGCTGAAACAGACCGGCGGGGATCCCCTGGCCCTGGCCGCCATCACCGTCTTGCTGCCCACCCGCCGCTCCTGCCGCGCCGTGGTCGAGGCGTTTTTACGCCTGTCGGGCGGGCGGCCGCTGCTGCTGCCCCGGCTGCGGCCGCTGGATGCGGTGGACGAAGACGAAACCAGCCTGCTTTCCCCCCAGGATCTGGACTTGCCCGCCGCCATCCCCCCCATGGAACGCCACTTGTTGCTGACCCGGCTGGTGATGGAAATGATGAGCCGCCGGGCAGGTCCCGCCGCCCCGCCGCCTTTGCCCCACCAAGCCGCCCATCTGGCCGCAGAACTGGCGAAACTGCTGGATGACACCCAGGTGGAAGAGGTGGATATGGCCGGGCTGAACACCCTGGCCCCCCAGGATTACGCCGCCCATTGGCAGGAAACCCTGGATTTCCTGAAAATCGTCACCGAATCATGGCCGGTCTTGCGTGGGGCCGCCCTGGACCCGCAGGAGCGGACCACCCGCGCCCTGAACGCCCAGGCCGATTTATGGCGCCAAAGCCCCCCGGACGGGTTGGTGGTGGCCGCCGGGTCCACCGGGGCACGCCCGGCCACCGCCCGGCTGATGGATGCCATCGCCCGCTTGCCCCAGGGCTTGGTGGTGCTGCCCGGACTGAATACCGCCATGGACCCGGAAAGCTGGGCCGCGCTGGATGATGGCCACCCCCAATCCGGCATGAAACGCCTGTTGGACCGGCTGGGCCTGGACTGGCGCAAAGTTCCGTCCTTGACCCCGGCCCCCGATCCCCGCGCCGCCCGGTCCTTGCTGTTGGCCGAAGCCATGCGCCCCGCCGCCACCTGCGACGCCTGGCGCGCCCTGCCCCGCCTGCCCGCCGCCACCGACGGCGTCACCCGCATCGACGCCCCCACCTTGCGTGAGGAAGCGGGGGTCATCGCCCTGATCCTGCGGCAGGCATTGGAAACGCCCGGACGAACCGCCGCCCTGGTCACCCCCGATCGGGGACTGGCCACCCGCGTCGCCGCTGAACTGGACCGCTGGGGCCTGGGGATCGACGATTCCGCCGGACAACCGCTGTCCTTGTGCGAGGCCGGGGTGTTCCTGCGTCTGCTGGTGCAGATGGTGGCCGACGATTTCTCCCCCCATGCCACTTTGGCCTGTCTGAAACACCCGCTGGCGGCGGGGGGGGATCACCCGGCCCAGTTCCGGGCCATGACCCGCCGCCTGGAATTGCTGAGCTTGCGCGGCCCCCGCCCGGCCCCCGGACTGGCCGGGCTGAAAGCCGCCTGCCGCACCCCGGCCAGCGACCGGCTGGGCCTGCGCCCCGATGAAAAATTACTGGGCTGGCTGGATAATCTGGCGGTGCTGCTGGAACCGCTGGCGGCCCTGATGGCGCGGGACAGCGCCCCGCTGGACAGCATCATCCGCACCCATATGGAATGCGCCGAAGCTCTGGCCACCGACAACCGCCTGCCCGGCGCCGCCCGGCTGTGGGCGGGCGAGGCCGGGGAAAGTCTGGCCGCTTTTGCCGCGGAATTGACCCAGGCCGCGCAAGCCACCCAAGGATTGTTCCCCCCCATCCCCCCCCGCCATTACCCGGCCCTGCTGGATGAAATGATGGCCGGACGGGCCTGGCGCCGCCGCTGGGGCGGACATCCCCGCCTGTTCCTGTGGGGACCCATGGAAGCCCGGCTGCAACAGGCCGATGTGATGATCATGGGGGGATTGAACGAAGGAACCTGGCCGGGCGAGGCCCAGGCCGATCCGTGGATGAGCCGCCCCATGCGCCAGGCATTCGGGCTGGCGCCGCCGGAACGCCATGTGGGCCTGTCGGCCCATGATTTCACCCAATGCTTCGCCGCCCCCCAGGTGGTGCTGACCCGGTCCGCACGGGTGGACGGCACCCCCACCCAGCCGTCACGCTGGCTGATGCGTCTGGATGCGGTGATGGATGCGGCGGGGCTTCTCCTGGATGACGGTCGGCAATGGCTGGGCTGGCTGGCCGGGCTGGATCGCCCCCAGCGCACGGCCCCCCTGCCACCGCCCGCGCCGCGCCCGCCGGTCGAGGCCCGGCCCCGTCAGTTGTCGGTGACCGCGATCGAAACCTGGATGCGCGATCCCTATGCCATTTATGCCAAGCATATCCTGGGGCTGGCGGCATTGGACCCCATCGACGCCGATCCCGGCGCATCCGATTACGGCCAATTGGTTCATCGGGCCATGGAATTGTTCACCAAGACCTTCCCCGGCCCCCTGCCCGACAATGCCCTGGATCACTTGCTGGCCCTGGGGCGCCAGGTTTTCGCCCCGGCCCTGACCCGGCCCGGCATCGGGGCCTTCTGGTGGCCCCGCTTTACCGCCGTCGCCCGCTGGCTGGTGGATCATGAACGGGATCGCCGCCATCTGGTGGCCGCCATCCACAGCGAAATCCGGGGCGATATGACCATCCAGGCCCCAGGGGGGCCATTCCTGGTCCATGCCCGCGCCGACCGCATCGACCATCTGGTCGATGGCAGCCTGGCCATCATCGACTACAAGACCGGCGCCCCCGCCAGCGCCCGCGAAGTGGCCGCAGGTTATGCCCCCCAATTGCCGCTGGAAGGCATGATCGCCCAATCCGGCGGCTTTACCGGCATTGATGCCGCCCCGGTCAGCCAATTGCTGTTTTGGCGGCTGAAGGGCGGCCCCGAAGGCGGCGAGGAAAAATCGGCCGGACCCGATGCCGGGGATTTATGCCGCCAGGCATTGGCCGGGTTGGCCGGGCTGGTGGCCGCCTTCGATGACCCCAACACCCCCTATGAAGCCCGGCCCCACCCGGACAACGCCCCCACCTATAGCGATTACGGTCATCTGGCCCGGCTGCGGGAATGGGCCGACGGCAGCGGCGAGACGCAGGAATGAGCGATATTTCCCATTTGCTGGATGATGCCAGCCGCCGCCAGCGCCAGGCCGCCGACCCCCAATCATCGGTCTGGGTGGGTGCCAGCGCCGGTACCGGCAAGACCAAGGTGCTGACCGACCGGGTCTTGACCTTGCTGTTATCCGGCACCCTGCCCCAGCGGATTTTGTGCCTGACCTTTACCAAGGCAGCCGCCGCCGAAATGGGCAACCGCATCAAGAAAAGGCTGGGCCGATGGGCCACCGCCAGCGATGCCGATCTGGCCGCCGATCTGGAAAAGCTGCTGGGCCGCGCCGCCGATGACGACACCATGACCGGGGCCAGACGGCTGTTCGCCCGCGTCCTGGACGTGCCCGGCGGCATGCACATCGAAACCATCCATGCCTTTTGCCAATCGCTGTTGCGCCGCTTTCCGCTGGAAGCCGGATTGGCCCCGCATTTCCAGGTGATGGATGACCGCGATGCCCAGGAATTGCTGGTCATGGCCCGCGATGATGTCTTGATCCAGGCCCGAGACGGCGCTGACCCCACCTTGGCCGACGCCCTGGCCACCGTCACCGGACTGATTCACGAAACCAATTTTTCCGATCTGATGCGGGAATTGTCGGGGGATCGCGGCCGGTTGCGCCGCCTGCTGGACCGATCCGGCGGACTGGCCGGGGCCATGGACCAAATGGCTGCCAGGCTGGGGCTGGAACCAGGAGACGATGCCGCCGCCCTGGCCCTGGTCGCCAGTCAGGACCACGCCTTTGACGTGGCCGGATGCCGCCGCGCCGCCCAGGCCATGCTGAACGGATCGGCCAATGATCAAAAGACCGGGCGAATCATGGCCGACTGGCTGGCCGCCCCGCCGGACCGGCGCGCCGCCAGCCTGCACGCCTATAAACTGGCCTATGTGACCGCCAAGGACGGCACCATCCGGTCGCAATTGTGCACCAAGGCCACCGCCGCCATTCCCGGCGTGGCCGATGATCTGGCGGTCGAGGCCGAACGGATCATCCGGGTGATCGAACGGCTGAAATCCGCCGAAATCCATCGGGCCAGTTCGGCCCTGCTGACCTTGGGCCATGCCTTGCTGGCCGCCTATGATCACCACAAGCGCGCCCGCGCCGCCATGGATTACGACGATCTGATCCTGGCCGCCCGCGACCTGCTGGCCCGTCCCGGCATCGCCCCTTGGGTTCTGTACAAGCTGGATGGCGGCATTGACCATGTGCTGATCGACGAAGCCCAGGACACCAACCCCGATCAATGGGCGGTGGTCGGCGCCCTGACCGACGAATTCTTTGCCGGGGACGGCGCCCGCGATCAGGTCCGCACCGTCTTTGCCGTCGGCGATGTGAAGCAATCCATCTATTCCTTTCAGCGTGCCGATCCCCGCGCCTTTGAAGCCATGCGCGCCCATTTCGCCCAGGCCGCCCACGACGCCGGACGAAAATGGGCGGAAATTCCGCTGAATTTGTCGTTCCGATCAACCCAGCCGGTCCTGGATGCGGTCAATGCCCTGTTCGCCCCCGGCAGTCCGGCCCGCGACGGTGTGGCATCGGGGGATGACGACATCACCCATCTGGCCATCCGGTCCGGCCATGCCGGGCGGATCGAACTTTGGCCGCCGGTGGAACCCCGCCCCGCCGATGAATTGCCCGCCTGGAAGCCGCCCATCGAACGCATCCGGGGCGATTCACCCCAGACCCGTCTGGCCCGGCTGATCGCCCGGCGTATCCGCGTCATGATCACCACCGACGAATTACGCAGCCGGGGCCGACCGGTCCGCCCTGGCGATGTGTTGGTGCTGGTGCGACGGCGGGGCGGATTCGTCGAGGATCTGGTGCGCGAGTTAAAGGCGCAGGACGTGCCGGTGGCCGGGGCCGACCGCATGGTGCTGACTGAACAGATGGCGGTGATGGATCTGATGGCCCTGGCCAATTTCCTGTTGCTGCCCGAAGACGATCTGACCCTGGCCTGCCTGTTGAAAAGCCCGCTGGTGGGACTGGGCGAGGACGAGTTGTTTCATCTGGCTTGGAACCGAGGCGATGCCGGGCTGTGGGATACCTTGCGCCGCCGCATGGGGGAAAACCAAAGTTTCGGCGCCGCCTTCGATTTCCTGTCCGGCCTGTTGGGGCTGGCCGACCGCATGCCCCCCCATGCCCTGTTTTCCCATGTGCTGGGACCGTTGGGCGGGAAAAAGCGGCTGCTGGCCCGGCTGGGGATCGAGGCCGAGGACCCGCTGGACGAATTCATGTCCCTGACCCTGACCTATCAGCAATCCCATCCCCCTTCGCTCCAAGGTTTTCTGCGCTGGCTGGAAACCGGGGCGGTGGAAATCAAGCGCGACCTGGACCAGGGCGGCCCCGATGCCGTGCGCATCATGACCGTGCACGGGGCCAAGGGCTTGCAGGCCCCCATCGTCTTTTTGCCCGACACCATGCAAATCCCCACTCAGGGGGCACGATTGCTGTGGCTGGATGACGGCCCGCGCGAAATCCTGGTCTGGCCCCCCCGCGCCGGCATGAATGACAGCCAATGCAGCCAGGGCCGCGACGGACAAAAACAGGCCCGCGACCGCGAATACCGCCGCCTGCTTTATGTGGCCATGACCCGCGCCGAAGACCGTTTGGTCATCTGCGGCTGGACCGGGAAAAAAGCCCCGCCCGCCACCTGCTGGTATTCCCTGATCCGCCAGGCCGTGGCCCCCCTGGCTCAGGAACAGCTTGATCCGTTCCTGGTGGATCAGGGGGAAACCGGTGACGGCCGCATCCTGCTGATGTCATCGGACCAAAACGCCCCCATCCCCGCCAGCGACGAACGGACAGCCGCCCTTGCCACCGCATTGCCGCCGCCGGACTGGGCCGCCGCCCGCCCCCTGGCCGAACCGTCCCCCCCTCGCCCTTTGGCTCCGTCCCGTCCCGAAGGCGAAGAACCGCCGCCCCGTTCGCCCATATCCGGGACCAGTCAGCCCCATCATTTCCTGCGCGGCACCTTGATCCACGACCTGTTGCGGACCGTCCCCGACCTGTCCCCCGACCGCCGGGCCGCCGCCATGACCCGCTATCTGGCCAAAAAGGGCGCGGTCTTCGACGCGGGCGAACGGTTGGCCATCGCCAATGAGGTATCGCGCATCCTGGACACCGCAGGCTTTGCCCCGCTTTTCGCCCCCGGCAGCCGGGCCGAAGTCCCCATTGTCGGCCTGATCGGTGAACACCACGCCATTGCCGGTCAGGTGGACCGGCTGGTGGTGACCGATGATCAGGTCTTGGTGGCCGATTACAAAACCAACCGCCGCCCCCCCCGGCAGATCCAGGACATCCCCCCCCATTATGTGCGGCAGATGGCCGCCTATCGCCTGGCCCTGGCCTGCGTTTATCCGGGCCGACGCATCCGCTGCGCCCTGGTCTGGACCGACGGCCCCCGGCTGATGGAAATCCCGCCGGACATGATGGAAGCGGTCCTGGATGGCTGAGAATGGGGAGTGTCGGCCACCCTTCGACTTGACTGGTTGGCAGGTCCCCAGCCGCCATTGCGGCGGCGGCCAAGGGCGTGGTAGCGCCCGCCCGGCGAGGGACAAAATAATCCCAGCCGCCATTGCGGCGGCGGCCAAGGGCGCGGTAGCGCCCGCCCGGCGAGGGACAAAATAATCCAGCCGCCATTGCGGCGCCCGCCCGGCGAGGGGCAAGACAACCACTCAAGTCATTAGCCGGTTGGTATGCGGATACGTTTTACTTCTCAAATTGAACCGACCAGTTTAATTTAGGGCTATGGAAAACTGTGCACCCTCGGCCTCCCTCCGCTCTGGGAGCGCCCGTTCCGTCGCCAAGCGCGAAGCCATTTTGGATTCCGCCCAATCCTGTTTTCTGGATCACGGCTATGCCAATACCAGCATGGATATGGTCGCGGCCAATGCCGGCGTGTCCAAGGCCACCATCTACGCCCACTTCAAGGGCAAGGATGATCTGTTCGGCGCCATCATCCAGCGCCGATGCGACGACCATGTCTTGGGATTAGGTGGTCTTGATGCCATGAATAATGGTGATCTGCGGAGCACGCTGACCGCCATGGCCACCTATTTGCTGGATATGCTGACCCAGCCCGAGGTCTTGGGCATTTACCGCATGGTGGTGTCCGAAGCCCCCCGCCATCCCGATCTGGCCCGCGCCTATTACGAACAAGGCCCGGTCCGTGGCAAACGCCGTCTGGCCGAACTATTCGGCAAATTGCAGGATCAAGGATTGCTGGAACGCTATGACACCCTGCATATGGCCGATCAGTTCAGTTCCCTGGTCCGGGGTGAATATTTCAACCGCCGCCTGATCGGCCTGCCCGATAGCGACATTTTCACCCGTGACGGCACCATCCGGGCAGCGGTTGACGCCATCGCCCGTGGCTATGGCCGCCAACAACAGCCCGCCCCGTGATACCGGCCAACCATTGAATCGACTTGACTCGTCAGCCGGTCAATCCATCGGCCGGTTGGCATGCGGGACAGAGCAAGCCCGCCCCCCCATTTCCGTTCCGTTAAGATTTCTATAGGCTTTCGTAAAAGCCCTATGGTATAAGAGCCAGTCCGTCGAGCTGTATTCAAAACCAGCCTCGCTGGATGTCTTTGGGTCTGTAAAGACTCCCGTGGAGTGGCTTGCCACCCCAGATTGAGAGCCAACCGCAGTGAACTTATCCCCGCCCGTCCAAGGTGCGGCTGGGTCCCTTTGTCTTTGGGGCCTGCGTATCGTGATGGGCGCGGATGCTTTTAGGGAAGTGAGCAGATGTCGAGCATCTCTTTCGCCGAAGGTGATTACGTGGTGTATCCGACCCATGGCGTGGGTCAGGTAGTCTCCATCGAAAATCAGGAAATCGGCGGCATGAAGCTGCAACTGTTCGTGATCACCTTTGACCGCGACCGCATGACCTTGCGGATTCCGGTGGCCAAGGCGACCAAGTCCGGTCTGCGCAAGTTATCGTCGCGCACCATCATGGACAGCGCATTGACGACCCTGACCGGACGGGCCAAGGTCAAGCGGACCATGTGGTCACGCCGCGCCCAGGAATACGAAGCCAAGATCAATTCCGGCGACCCTGTTTCCATCGCCGAAGTGGTGCGCGATCTGTATCGCAACGCCGGTCAGCCCGACCAATCCTATAGCGAACGGCAAATCTATGAAGCCGCGCTGGAACGATTGGCCGCCGAACTGGCCGCGATGGAACGGATCGACACCCTGGCGGCCACCCAAAAGCTGGAAAAGCTGCTGGAAGCTGCCTGATCCCACCGATCAAACCGCCCGTCAGCAGTTCTGACGGGCGGTTTTTTATTGCGCGGGGCGTTGACGGAGCGGCCCGGGCCTGCGACCATGCCCGGATTGCTGGTGGTTCGCCCCAGATGCTTGGAACCCAGGCATCTGGATAGGCTGGCCCATCAACCGATTTATTTCCACCAGACGTGGGCGATGCCGCCCCGCCACCCAGGGGAGCCGGGACAAGCCGTGTCCGATGCCAATATCTTCGCCACCTTACGCGACAATGGGCGCATATGGGCCATTGCCGCCGTACATGGCGAGTTGGAGCGTCTGAACCGGCTGCATCACCGGCTGGCGCAGGAATTGCGGACCGGTGACCAGATCGTCTATTTAGGCGATTATCTGGGCTATGGCACCCATGTGCGCGAAACCATCGACGAATTATTGCTGTTCCGCCGGGCGGTCATCGCCCTGCCCGGTGTCGAACTGGAAGACATTGTTTATCTGCGCGGCGCGCAGGAAGAGATGTGGCAAAAGCTGCTGCAATTACAATTCGCCCCCAATCCGGCGGATGTGCTGCGCTGGATGACCGAACACGGCATCGCCTCGACCCTGGCCGCCTATGGCGGATCGCTGGATGCCGGGCTGGACGCTGCCAGGGAAGGCATTTTGGCCCTGACCCGCTGGACCGGCCAATTGCGCCAGACCATGCGCCAATATGACGGCCACACCATGCTGATGAGCGTGCTGAAACACGCGGCCTATTCGGTTGACAACAGCCTGCTGCTTGTCCATGCCGGGCTGGACCCATCGCGGCCGCTATCGGCCCAGATGGATGCGTTTTGGTGGGGATCGTCAGGGTTCGAACTGCTGGATGCGCCCTATGGCGGCTTTAATCTTGTGGTGCGCGGGTCCGACCGCCGCCGGGGCGGGGTACGCATCGGGGCCTTTTCCGCCACCTTGGATGCTGGATGCGGCCATGGCGGCCCGCTGACCGCCGCCTGCATCGCCCCCGGCGGGCAAATTCTTCAGATGATCGAAGCATAAGACCAACCGGCCAATGAATTGGCTGGTTGTATTGTCCCTCGCCGGGCGGGCGTCGGATTTCACGCGAGATTCTTTGGGATCAAACGCGTTCTGTCCGCCGGAAGATCAGATCGGCGCAATCCACCACCTTGGCCAGACGATCAAAAGTGCGGTCGTTCTCGATGGCGAAGGCCGGGTTGTTGGCCGGGGCTTCCAGGATCAGGTTGCCATCCTCGAAAAGCAAGCGGGTTTCCCGCAGCAGATTGGGGGCGCCGCCCGACAGGGTATGGGCCAGACGCAGGGCCATGCCGGTCAGACGGCACCGCTTCTGATCGGCTTCGCCCAGCAGGCCCGAGGCCATTTGGGCGTGCAGGCTGTCATCACTGCCTTGGTAGCGCTGATAGATGGTGAAGGCGATGGCGGCGCGGTCGCGATGGCTGACCCCCATGAAGGGCAGGCGCAACACGCGCAAGAATGATTGTTCCGCCCGGTAATCGGGATGTTCATTCCAAAAAATATCGGAAATCAGACAGGCCGCATGGCGCAGCCGGGCGTCATGGGGGGTTTCTCCGGGGAAAAGCGGCGCCATCCAGGCCATCAATTCGTCGCCATGTTCGGGGAAACGGGCGTTCATCAACGCCATTTGCCGACAGACCCACAGTAACGGATCTTCGCTTTTCAACCGGTCGGGCAGGCGACGATAGAACTGGCCTTCGCGCATGCCGTAGATGGAAAAGACCAGCCGTTCGGGATTCACGGCGCGGATGACTTTTTCCAAGGTCAGGGCAGCCATGGGCAAATTACCCACCCGTTTCTTGGAAACGCCCGGCACTTTTTCCAGAGATTTGCGGCTTTGGCTGGACACCAGATCAATGATGCGCAGCGCTTCACGGGCATCCAGGGAAAAATTGTCCAACACGGTCAGGGGATGATGGGTCTGGGTGATGCAAATGCGGGCGATGGCCCGCCACGCGCCGCCCACGGCATAAAGATCCCGCCCCTGATGCTGATCCAGCCAGGGAACTTTCTTCAGATGATCGTCAACAATGGCCGATGCTGCCGCCCGGTCGTCGCCCGATGCTTCGGCCAGACGCAACACCCCCAGGGGCATGGTGACGTGATCGCCGAAATCGCCATTGGCCACGGTGATCAGTTCCAGCGACCCGCCGCCCAGATCGGCGACGATGCCGTCGGCATCGGGGGTCCCGCACAAAACCCCAGTGGCGGCCAATTTCGCTTCCTGGCCGCCGGACAGGATTTTCACATCCACGCCGTTCTGGCTTTCGATGGCGCGGGCGAATTCCTCGCCATCGCCAGCGTCGCGCACGGCGGCGGTGGCCAGGATGTCCAGACGCTCCACCTCCATGGCCCGTGACAGGGCCACATAGCGGGAAATAACCTTCAGGGCGTGATCCACCCCTTCGGGGTTCAGCCGTCCCGACGCCCCCAAACCCTGACCCAAGGCACAGACGGCCTTTTCATTAAACAGGGGAACCGGGACACGGCTGGCGCCGTCATAGACACACAGACGGATGGAATTGGAACCGATATCGATGATGCCCACCGGCTCCTGACGGCGCTTGATCTTCATGCCCTGCTCACGCGCCCTTCGTTTGCGCCCGCCGCGACGGCTTGGCTTTTTCCTGCGAACTGCCACGACCGGACAGGCTGGGATTGGTCATGAAATAGGTGTGGGCGTTGAACGGATTTTCGCCCGGTTCATCCCGGCGGAAAACGCCATCCGGCCCCAACGTCCAGCTTTGTTCGGTGTCCTTCAGGTTGGCAGCCATGATCTGTTCCAGAATCTGGCGGTGAACCGTGGGATTCTCGATGGGAACAAAGCTTTCCACCCGGCCATCCATGTTGCGCTGCATCCAGTCGGCGGACGAAATATAGACCTTAGCCTGACGCGACGGCAACCGGGCACCATTGCCAAACACCAAAATGCGGGAATGTTCCAGATAGCGCCCGACGATAGATTTGACCCGAATATTGTCGGACAAACCCTTGACCCCCGGACGCAGGCAGCAAATGCCGCGGATGACCAGATCAATCTGAACCCCGGCCTGACTGGCCCGGTACAATTCGTCGATCAGGGCCGGGTCCACCAGCGAATTCATCTTCGCCCAGATGGCGGCGGGCTTGCCGGCCTGGGCGTTGGCGATTTCGGTATCAATCAGGCTGATCAACTTCTTGCGCAGGAACAGGGGCGCTATGGCCAGCTTTTCCATGCTTTCCGGCACGGCATAGCCAGTCATGTAATTGAACGCCTTGGCGGCGTCACGGGTCAGTTCCGGGTCACAGGTGAAATAGGACAGATCGGTATAGATCTTGGCGGTGATCGGGTGATAATTGCCGGTGCCGAAATGGACATAAGACACCAGACCGCCGCTTTCGCGCCGCACCACCAGACTGATCTTGGCGTGGGTCTTCAGTTCCAGGAAGCCGAAGACCACCTGAGCACCGGCGCTTTCCAGATCGCGGGCCCAGCGGATATTGGCTTCTTCGTCGAACCGGGCCTTCAATTCCACCATGGCGGTGACGGATTTCCCGGCTTCCGCGGCTTCCACCAGGGCGCGGACAATGGGGCTGTCCTTGGAGGTGCGGTATAGGGTCTGCTTGATGGCCACCACATTGGGGTCACGCGCCGCCTGACGGATGAACTGCACCACCACGTCGAAGCTTTCGAAGGGGTGGTGAACCACGATGTCCTTTTTACGGATGGCAGCGAAGCAATCGCCGCCGAAATCGCGGATACGCTGGGGAAAGCGGGCGTTATAGGGCACGAACAGCAGATCGGGGCGGTCATCGGTGATGATCTGCTTGGTGTCGGTCAGGCCGATCAGTTCATCGAATTGATACACGTCGGTTTCGCTGACATGCATTTCGTTGATGACCAACTGCTTCAGATCGGCAGGCATGGACGCATTGAAGGTCAGACGGATCACATGGCCCCGGCGGCGGCGCTTCAGCGCGCTTTCGAACACCCGGACCAGATCCTCGGCCTCTTCGTCGATATCCATTTCCGAATCGCGGATGACCCGGAACATGCCGAACCCTTCCATGCGGAAGCCGGGGAACAGCTTGTCCAGGAACAAGGTCACCATGTTTTCCAGCGGCAGGAAGCGAATGGCTTCGCCGGGCAGGCGGATGAAGCGTTCGATCAGACCCGGCAGCGGAACCAGGGCGCGCAGCACCTCGCCATCATCCAGGCGGGTCAGATGCAGCACCAGGGCGATCCCGGCATTGGGAATGAAGGGAAAGGGATGGGCAGGGTCGATGGCCAGGGGGGTCAGCACCGGAAAGATGTGTTCCATGAACCGGCTTTCCAGCCACGGCAGATCGGTGTCGGTCAGTTCCGAGGTTTCGACCACCGAGATGCCGGCCTGGCGCAATTCGTCCTTCAACTCGCTCCAGCAGCGCTTTTGCGCCTTCAGCAATTCGCTGGCTTCGCCATTGATGGCGGCAAGCTGCTGGGCCGGGGTCAGGCCGTCATCGGACGTGGTGACCACCCCGGCTTCCACCTGGCCCTTCAGACCGGCGACACGCACCATATAGAATTCGTCCAGATTGGACGCGGAAATGGACAGGAACCGCAGCCGTTCCAGCAAAGGATGGCGAGGATTGAAGGCTTCTTCGATAACCCGCAGGTTAAAGGCCAACCATGACAGTTCACGGTTAATGAAACGGTCCTTGGATTCAAGATCCATGACGGGAGTTTCGGTGGAAAGCACAGTCGTCATGGCGTCACTCCAGACTGATTAGGTGGCGTGTTGGCGGACCTTTATATATGCTCCGGCCAGTCCTGTCATGGATCAGAGGATGACGGAAATGAGACAGATTTTCCTGCTTCGTCATGCCAAATCCAGTTGGGATGATCCCACCTTGGACGATTTCGACCGCCCGCTGAACCAGCGGGGCCGCAAAAACGCCGCCCGGATGGGAAAATATCTGACCGAGGCTGCCATAAGGCCCAGCTTGATTTTGTGCTCATCCGCCCGTCGCACGCAAGAGACGTATGACATTATTGTGTCCAAGCTGAAAGATGTGCCGACGGTGGTGGAACGGCGGCTGTACGAAGCCACCAGCGGCCAGATCTTGGCATTGCTGCGCCAGATGGATGATCTGGTGCCGTCGGTTCTGGTAATCGGGCACAATCCCGGATTGGAAAGTCTGGCCCTGTTCCTGGCCATGGGGCGGGGGCCGCTGCTGGACCGGCTGGCCGATAAATACCCCACCGGCGCCCTGGCCACGCTGGAAACCGACATATCCCAATGGCGGGATTTGGACCGGGCCAGTTGTCGGCTGACCGGGTTCGTCCGTCCGGCGGATCTGGATTGACGCCGCACTGATGGCCGCCACCTTATCCCCATGAGGTTCACTCACCGGGATTTGGGATTATTTCGTGGAGATTCTGCGATCGCGCCGGTTTGACGAAGGGGGGCATATTCCGTCACAATCACCCGTTGACGCTCTTCCCCAACAGACAGACCCGTCCATGCGTTACCCTGTGCTGATCAATGCGGATTTTGACTTGGCGGCCTTTGACGTGGCCATTCCCGACCTGCCCGGCTGCTTCGCCGCCGGTGACAGCATGGAAGAGGCCATGGCGCGGGCGGTCGATGCCGCCATTGCCTGGATCATGTCCGCGCGATCGGCGGGTCGGCCAATTCCCGCCCCGTCGCCGCACACCCTGATCAGCCGCATGCCGGATTATGCGGATTGGACATTGGGGATGATTCATGTCGATCCCGCCCGGATTGATGACGGTCCCGAAGAAATCCGCCTGACCCTGCCCAAATCCGTGCTGCGTCGGCTGACCAATCTGGCAACCGCCCGGCGGCAAAGTCTGGATGCGGTGATCGCCGATCTGGCCCGGCAGGCCGGTTGACCGCGCGCGGCTCCACCGTGAACAGGATCAAATCCCGGCGCCGCGATCAATCAATCCGGTTTGACGTTCCACTTCGGTCAGCAAACTGCGCAAATCGGCATCGCTGAAGCCATCGGCTTCCAGCTTGCGCACGGTATTGATCAGATAATCGCGGTTCAATCCGGCACAGCCTTGGGCGTCCATGATGATGGCCGCCGCCTGTTCCTGCGGCAGATTGCCGGCGTAATGGGGATGGGCATGATCGGCAACGAAGGTATAAGCGGGGACGCGCTGCCCATCGTCCAAATCCACCTCCAGCCAGCGGGCCACATAGGCATAGCCCACCAATTCCCGTTCGTTCAGATAAGCGATGGCGGTTTCCGCCTGATCCTTGGGCACACGAAAGGCGATTCCCCGGCAATCGCCGCCGCCATCCAATCCCAAAACCAGGCCAGGATGGGCCGGTGTCCCGCGATAATGGCGGGAATAAACGCAAAAAGCCCGATGCCAACCCGCCAGAACCGCAGAGCGCGATTCGGCGAATTCAAAGCCCGGCCGCCACATCAGCGACCCATAGCCAAAGACCCATAAATCTTGTTGACCGATCATTCTTGCCTAACCGTCTGGGAAGTCATGCTATTGGTCCATCCCGAACGCCTGTTTCCCAGGCGTTCGGATAAGTTGGCCCGCCGCCGTGACGTCCAGCCGCTAAAAACAGGATGCGAACAATGACCCAATCCGACAATTCCCGCCAGTCCCATGTGGAATTAAGCCACGCGGATCGGCAGGGGCTGTACCGGGCCATCTTGTCGCGCCGCGACGTGCGGGGGCAGTTCCTGCCCGACCCCATCCCCGATGACGCGCTGGCCCGTATCCTGGTGGCGGCCCATCATGCCCCATCGGTGGGGTTCATGCAGCCCTGGAGCTTTATCCTGGTAAGCGATCCCGCCCGCCGTCAGCAAGTGAAGCAGGCATTCGAAGCCGCCAATGCCGAGGCAAAAGCCATGTTCCCCGGCGAACGCGGGCAGCTTTACGCCAATCTGAAACTGGAAGGCATCTTGGATGCCCCCATCAATCTGTGCGTGGTCTGTGATCGGGACCGGGCGGGACAGGTGGTGTTGGGACGGACCCATATGCCGGAAATGGATTTGTATTCGACGGTCTGCGCCGTGGAAAACCTGTGGCTGGCCGCCCGCGCCGAAGGATTGGGCGTGGGATGGGTCAGCATCCTGGCCCCGGACCAATTATCCCGGATATTAACCCTGCCCGAGCATGTGGTGCCCGTGGCCTATTTATGCCTGGGCCGAGTCAGTCACTTCCTGACCCGCCCCGAATTGGAAAACAAGGGATGGCGCACCCGGCTGGATCTGGGTGATCTGGTGGTGCGCGACCACTGGGGCGGATCTGCCGTGGATGGGCCGTTGCGGGACCAGATCGACCATTATCAACAGCGGGCCGCCCAGGGCGATCTGTAATACCAACGGCCAATTTCATTGACCGTTGTACAGCCCTCGCCGGGCGCGGCCATCCGGCCACTTGGCCGCCGCCGCAATGGCGGCTGGGATTATTTGTCCCTCGCCGGGCGCGGCCATCCGGCCACTTGGCCGCCGCCGCAATGGCGGCAGAACCAACGGCCGTAAGTCAGAACTTACGGCCGTTGGTATAAGCGGTCGAAATCCGCCCTAACAGGGCGCGGAAAAACCCTCTTTCGGAGGCATTTGCCCCCGATCCCCCAATCGAGAGGCACAGCCTCCCGAACCCTCCAGATTTCTAACTCTTTGAAAGAAAAAGAAACTGGAGGCTTGGAGGCTGCGTCTCCAAACGGGTCTGGGCGGTCGCCCAGCCGCGAAGCGGAGTTTTTCCGCACCCTGCTAAACCACCGAACAATCGTGACAGACCCGCACTTCGATGATGGGGTGGACAATCCCCAAACCGTCAGGCAGGCGGTTCAGATAATCCGTCACCGGCCGGTCCTGATGGGTCAAAACCGATGCGGTCATGGTCAACCGCCCCTGCCCCACCGACCACAAATGCAGATCGGCGACCGTGCTGTCGCCATCACCTTCCAAGGCGTGGATAACCTTACCCCGCGTGTCATCGGATGCTTCCATGTCCAAAAGCACGCGGGCACTGTCGCGCAGCAACCCCTTGGCCCAGATCAGGATGACAATGCAAGCGGCCAGGGCTACCAACGGGTCCAGCCACACCCAATCCAGATAGCGGGCAGCCAGCAAAGCGGCGATGGCCGCCACCGATGTCAAGGCGTCGGCCAGCACATGCACCAAAGCGGCACGCAAATTATTGTCGGCGCCGTGGGCATGATGATCATGGACATGATGCCCAACGGCCTGGCCATGATCATGAGCATGGCCGTGATCATGGGTGTGGCCGTGGTGATGATGGTCATGGTCGTGGTCATCGTCGTCATCATCATGGGCATGGCCATGATGATGCCCATGATGCCCCCCCGCCAACCCCAGGGCCGATACCAGATTGACCGCCAGACCGATCCCGGCCACCAGCAGGGCCTCGTCATAGGCGATGGGGCGGGGATTCAACAACCGCCCCACCACTTCGACCACCAGCAACAGCGCGGATATGGCCAGGATCATGGCACTGGCAAAAGCCGCCAGATCACCGGCCTTGCCGGTGCCCAAGCTGTAATGGCGGTCATGGGCATGACGACGGCTGAACACATAGGCAGCCACCGCCAGACCCAAGGCCAAGGCGTGGGTCCCCATATGAATCCCGTCCGCCAGCAAAGCCATGGACCCAGTCCAAATCCCTGCGGCGATTTCCGCCACCATCACCACCACGGTCAGCAAGGCCACGGCCAAGGCCCGTTTTTCCTGGGGGCGGCGGTCCTCTTGGCCAAAGCCGTGATCGTGCCGGATCAGATTGGGACAAGCGGAACCGGACATGGCGGATAAGGACATGGGCATACTCCACTATCGCAAATGCGACGCAAAATTTTTGCCCATCCCCCACCCCCTGTCCACAAAATAGTCAGTGTTATTTATGGGTGGTTTGTTTATGTCCCTCGCCGGGCGGGGGCTTGCGCCCCCTTGGCCGCGCCCGCAATGGGCGCTGGGTTTTTCCGCACCCTGTTAGCGGGGATATGGGGTCCACGGCGCTGAAAGCCACGGACCCGGCATTATTTATTCTTCCTCGGCGCCTTCGCTGGCGGATGTATCCCGCTTGGGCCGTTGATCGCGAAGCGACCGGCCGGTGACGCGGAAATAGGTCATTTCGGCGATGGTGGTGGCGTGGTCACCCACCCGTTCCACATTCTTGGCGATGAACATCAGATGGCTACAGGCGGTGATGGTCCGCGGATCTTCCATCATATAGGTCAGGATTTCGCGGAACAGGCTGGAATACAGATCGTCCACTTCCTGATCGCGGGAACGCACGGACAAGGCCCGTTCGGCATCGTGGGACAAAAAGGCGCTCAGCACCTCGCCCAATAATTCCTGCACCAGACGGCCCATACGCACCAGGGACCGCATGGGGGCCACGGCTGGCAATTGGTTCAGGACCAAAGCCCGCTTGGCCGTATTGGCGGCATGGTCGGCAACCCGTTCCAGGGCGGCGGCCACCTTCAACGAACTCATGACGATGCGCAGATCGTCGGCCACCGGCGACCGCAGGGCCAGCAACCGCATGGTGTGATCGTTGACGAAATCTTCCTGATCATCAACGGCGGTGTCATTGCTCATCACCCGCAGGGCCAGATCGTTATCGCGCCGGTCCAGGGTGTCGATGGCGGATTTAAGCTGAGCTTCGGCCAAACCACCCATGCGGGCCAGGGCATTTTGAAGCTTTTGCAATTCTTCGTCATAGGATTTGACGATGTGCTGCTCGCCGACGATGGGCATGACGCTATCCTTTCTCAGCCGAAGCGACCGGTGATGTAGCCTTGGGTCAATTGCTGGGCGGGGGCGGTGAAGATTTGTTCGGTCGCCCCCACTTCGATCAGATCACCCAAATGGAAAAAGGCGGTTTTCTGCGAAACGCGGGCCGCCTGTTGCATGGAATGGGTGACCATGACGATGGTGAAATTATCGCGCAACTCGTCGATCAGTTCTTCCACCTTGGCGGTGGCGATGGGGTCCAGGGCCGAACAGGGTTCGTCCATCAGGATGACTTCCGGGCTGACGGCGATGGCGCGGGCAATGCACAAACGCTGCTGCTGTCCGCCGGACAGGCCGGTGCCCATATCCGCCAGCCGGTCCTTGACTTCGTGCCACAGCCCGGCCCTGGTCAAGGCGCGTTCCACCATCTGGTCCAAATCCTGCTGCGTTTTGAACAGCCCATGGATTCTGGGGCCGAAGGCCACGTTTTCATAGATGGATTTGGGAAAGGGATTGGGCTTTTGAAAGACCATGCCCACCCGCATGCGCAACAAGACCGGATCGATGCCTTGGGGGCCGTAAAGCGGCTCGTCATCCAAGGTGACCGATCCGCTGACACGGGCACCGGCCACGGTGTCGTTCATCCGGTTCAGGCAGCGTAAAAAGGTGGATTTCCCACACCCGGACGGCCCGATCAATGCGGTGACCTGATTGGTGGGCAAGTCCAGATCGACGCCCTTTAGCGCCAGTTTTTCCCCGTAATGGACCTTAAGACCGCGAGCAATCATCTTGGGCTGGGCCGATTCGCCGGGCGCGGCGGCCATATCATTGGGCATGTGCTGTCCTATTTGGCTGAATCTGCTAGCTATACCAGGGACGGACATGGGCGCAAGTTAATCGATTATGTCAGTCAGACTGTTGCGGCGGGGGTGCCAGAATCCCCGTTCCAACGCCTGGCGCAGCCGGGCACGGATATTGGCCAGAGCCGCCGGATTGTTGGTTTCCAGAAAATCCCGCACCTGGGCATCGTCCAGATAGGCCCCGGCCACCAGATCGAAATGATGGGATTTGACCGCGCCGGTGGTGGCGGCAAAGGCGAACATGAAATCCACCGTGGCTGCCATTTCAAAGGCGCCTTTATAGCCGTGGCGCATCATGCCGCCGATCCATTTGGGATTGACCACGCGGGCGCGCATGATCCGGGCGATTTCTTCATCCAATGTCCCGATGCGCGGGGTTTCCGGGCGGGAATGATCGGCGTGATAAACCACCGGGGCCTGGCCCGACACACGGCGCACCGCCGCCGCCAATCCGCCTTCGAACTGGTAATAGCCGTCGGAATCCAACAGATCGTGTTCCCGATTATCCTGGTTATGGACAACCGCCTGAACCTGTTCCAGACGGTCGCGGAACAATCCCTGTCCGGCATCGCCATCAGCGCCATGCCCATAGACCCAATCCCCCCAGGCCACATAGGAATCGCCCAATTGATCGGCACCCTGGCCCCAGCCATCGCCATCCAGCAAGGCATCCAGCCCGGCACCATAGGCACCGGGGGCCGATCCGAACACCCGCGCCCCCGCCCGCGCCGCGCCCAGCCGGGCGGTATCGGCCCGAACCCGTGCGGCCAGCGGATTGGTGGCATCGTCTTCGTCCAAACCGGCCACGGCACGGGCGGCGGAATCGAACAGATTGATCAGATCGGGAAAGGCATCGCGGAAAAACCCCGATACCCGCAAGGTCACGTCCACGCGCGGACGGTCCAAAATCCCGGCCGGCATGATTTCAAATCCGGTCACCCGCCGGGATGCATCGTCCCAACATGGCCGCACCCCCATCAGCGCCAGACCTTGGGCGATGTCATCGCCGCCGGTGCGCATATTGGCGGTGCCCCAGGCGGTCAAGGCCATGGCCCGCGGCCAGTCGCCATGATCCTGAAGGTGGCGTTCCAACAATAATTGCGCCGATTTCCACCCCAAGGCCCAGGCCGCCGGAGTGGGCACGGTGCGGCTGTCCACCGAAAAGAAATTGCGCCCGGTGGGCAGGACATCCGGGCGGCCGCGGGTGGGCGCCCCGGACGGGCCGGGGGGAACAAAACGCCCGTCCAGCCCCCGCAGCAATCCGGCCATTTCCGCCTGTCCGCACCCATCCACCGCCGGGGCCAGCCGGGTGAGTATCTGCTCCAGCACCAAGGCGGTGCGGGACCAATCGGGGGCACAGGGCCTCTGTCCCGTCACCAGATCCAGGGCCAATCGTTCCAGCCGTTCCACCGTGTCGCCCTGGCTGCGCCATGGCCCGTCACCCACCGAAAGAACCGTGGGGCGGGGACCAGTCCAGACATCGGCAGGATGGCAATCCAGCGGATCGAACCCCAGCCCCAAATCGTCGGCCAAGGCCCGCAGCACCGACCCGTCCCCAGCCCCGACACCACGGCCGACCCGAGCCAGAGCCACCAGCAAATTGGCCCGCTGTTCCCCCGTGGGCGATTGGCCGAAAACATGCAACCCATCCCGGATTTGCAGTTCTTTCAGTTCGCACAAATGGTTATCCAGCTTGGCCAGGGCGGTATCGGAATCATCATGGGCGGTGATGCCCAGATCACGGTCCAGCCCGGCCTTGGCGGTCATGTCCAGAATATCCCGGCGCAAGATGGCCAGACGCCGGGGGTCCAGCCCGCTGGCGTCATAATATTCATCCACCAGACGTTCCAACTCGCGCAGGGGGCCATAGCTTTCGGCACGGGTCAAAGGCGGGGTCAAATGGCCGATGATCACCGCCGCCGCCCGCCGTTTGGCCTGGGTGCCTTCGCCCGGATCATTGACGATAAAAGGATAAAGATTGGGCAGCGGCCCCAAGGCGATTTCAGGAAAGCACTGATCGGACAGGGCCAGCGACTTCCCCGGCAGCCATTCCAAATTGCCGTGCTTGCCCACATGCACCACCGCATGGACGGCGAATGACCGCCGCAACCACACATAAAAGGCCAGATATCCATGGGGCGGCGGCTGGGCCGGATCGTGATAGAACCGGGCGGCATCATCGCCCCGGCCCCGGTCGGGCTGCAACCCCACGGCCATGTGGCCCAGGCGCAAAATCCGCAGATGGAATGCCCCATCCACCACATCGGGATCGTCCTGGGGCGGTCCCCAGCGCTGGGCCAACCGGTCCTGAACCGGCTGGGGCAAAGTGCGCAGAAAATCCAGATAGTCGGATAGGGGCAGGGTTTCCGTGCGGACGGTTTCCAACCGGCGGATCAGGGCATTACCGTCGAAATCGGGGGCGGCAACCCCGTATCCCTGCCCGGCCAAGGCATGCAGAATGGCAACCACGCTGGCCGGTGTATCCAGCCCCACCCCATTGCCCAACCGACCGTCGCGGCCGGGATAATTGGCCAGAATGATCCCAATCCGCCGATCCGCCGCCGGAATTCGCCGCAATTGCGCCCAGGCCAGGGCCAGATCGGCGGCGAAATCCACCCGGTCAGCCACCGCCCCATGACGGGCGATATCGCATTGGGTGGCCTCGTCGCGGCGGGCTTGCTTAAAGGAAATGGCGCGGGCCAGGATGCGGCCATCCACTTCCGGCAGGGCAACATTCATGGCGATATCGCGCGCCGCCAGACCGCCATTGCCGTCTTGCCAGCTATCCCGGTCACTACCGGCCAGAACGACCTGAAGCACCGGGCAATCCGCATCGCTGAACGGGGTGGCAGCCGAACCGTTGGGGCCGGGGCTGGCCACGGCGAAACCGGTGGCATTCAACACCACCTGGGCGCCACTTTCGGCCAGAACGCCACGCAGCAGAGCCGCCGATGTGCCATCCTTCAGCGACTGGACATAAACCCCCAGGGCATTCATCCCCCGTCCCCGCAGGGCCGCCAGCAAATGATCAACGGGCTGACAATCCCCCGCCAGCACCAATGCACGGTAAAACACCACCACCGCACCGGGACGGTCCGGGGACCATCCCGCCTGCCAATCGGGACCGGGGTACAGGCCCGCCGGGGGCAATGGCCGGGGTGGATCGGCGGGGCGGGGCATCAGCCCGGCCAGATGACCGGCCAGACGCAGAAAATTTTCCCCATTTTCCGGCCCGCCATGAACCAGATAGCGCCACAGCACATCCGCCTGTTCCGCCGCCATGGTGCCGGATTGGAACATATCCGCATCCGGGCGGTCATCGCCGGGCAGGCATGCCAGGGCAATCTTGCGCCGACGGCACAAATCCGCGATTTCGCCGATCCCATAAGGCCAATAGCTGCGCCCGCCCAACAGACGGACCACCACCAGCCGGGCATGGGCGATCACCCGGTCCAAATACACATCCACCGACATGTGATGACCCAGCCGGGTCAAATTGGCCAGACGCAAGGCAAAGGGTGTGCCCAAACGGGCATGGGCGGCGGCCAGGGCCGACAATTCGGTATCCGCCGCCGATAACACCACCACATCGCCGGGTGTCTGGCCCAAATCAATCGCATCGGACCCATCGGAAATGCTGCCCGGCTGGGCGGCAAGAAGATGCATGATATGTTTGTCCCTCGCCGGGCTTGTTATGTTTGTCCCTCGCCGGGCGCCGCCTAAAGGCGGCTTGGCCGCGCCCGCAATGGGCGCTGGGATGATGTTTGTCCCTCGCCGGGCGCCGCCTGATGGCGGCTTGGCCGCGCCCGCAATGGGCTTGTTATGTTTGCCCCTCGCCGGGCGCCGCCTAGAGGCGGCTTGGCCGCGCCCGCAATGGGCTTATTATGTTTGCCCCTCGCCGGGCGCCGCCTAAAGGCGGCTTGGCCGCGCCCGCAATGGGCGCTGGGATGATGTTTGTCCCTCGCCGGGCGCCGCCTGATGGCGGCTTGGCCGCGCCCGCAATGGGCTTGTTATGTTTGTCCCTCGCCGGGCGCCGCCTAGAGGCGGGTAGACAGCGCCCGC
>JAYSBF010000026.1:0-43327 GCA_041915545.1 Magnetospirillum sp.
CGCGCGGCTTACGCCGCGGAAGGCAAGGGTTTCGGAGAAACCCGCCCGGCCGTCACGGGCGCCGGTGATCGGTTCCGATCACCGGGATATGGTATTACGGCCGTTGGTATCAGATCTTGACCAAAGTCACCTGTGCCACGTCGATCCCACCCCCGGCAAAGCCGCCTTCGCAATACATCAGGTAAAAGCGCCATAGTTTGATGAATTCGGCATCAAAGCCTTTGGGCAGACGGCCTTCGGCCACGGCGGCGTCGAAATTTCGGCGCCACCGCCGTAAGGTTTCGGCGTAATGTAGGCCAAATCCGGTTCGGCGTTCCCACCGCAAACCGGCTTTTTCAGCGGCGGCGCGGAACCGGCTTTCCGAAATCAACATGCCGCCGGGAAAGATGTATGTCTGGATGAAATCGGCATCGGTGCGATAGCTTTCAAACACCGCATCGTCGATTTCAATGTACTGAATGGCGGCCTTTCCCCCCCGGCTTCAACGCGCGGGCAACGGTCTGCATGAAATCAGGCCAGTACTTTTCCCCCACGGCTTCCACCATTTCCACGCTGGCGACAGCATCGTAGGTGCCGGAAACGTCACGATAGTCGCAGATGTGAAAGCGGGCCTGACCGTCCAGCCCGGCGGCGGCAATCCGCTGATCGGCCCATGTCTTTTGTTCAACCGACAATGTGATGCCGGTCACATCCGCCTGGTAATCCGCCGCCGCCACCTGGGCCAACCCGCCCCAACCGCTGCCAATTTCCAGCAGGCGCGAGCCAGGATGCAGATCCAACCGGTCCAGCAAGGCGGTGATTTTCCGATGCTGGGCGGCTTCCAAAGGTTCAGAGGCCAAGATGGGATCGGCGAACAGGGCCGATGAATAGCTCATCGTCCGGTCGAGCCAGCTTTCATAAAAATCGTTTCCCAGGTCGTAATGGAAGGCAATGTTTTTGCGCGAATTGGTCCGGCTGTTATGGCGAAAGGCGTGCCACACCAGATTGAAAAGACGAACCATCCCCCGCGCCCGTCCCAATTCCCCCAGGGAATGACGGTTGCGCATGGACAGGTCGAAAAAAGGCACCGGATCGGGACTGGTCCATTCGCCTTCGGCCCAACTGCGATACCACCCCACCGATCCCGCCAGTACCAACCGGACCAAGGGCCGCCAACTCTTCAGTTCGATCACGCCCACGGGGCCGGGCGCCCGCCCCCCCAAAATCCTGGTGCTGCCATCGGGCAAGGTGGCGTGGATGCTGCCCGCCTCCAACCCGCGATCAATCCGGTCCAGAAGCGAGCGGAAGCCCGGCGCCAGCACATGCGCCAGCCACCCCGCCCCAGTGACGAAACGCCGATCGGCCCTGGTCAGATGTTGCCCGCGCTGATGTCGGTGATGACTGGTCATGGGCGTTCTCTATCCCTTTTGCGTCGCAGCCGCGATCCGGCGGGCGCGCAATTGCGCCAGAAAACCACTGGATTCCCGCATTTTGGCGGCTTCGCATTGTTCAATGATGCAGGTCAGTTCCCGGCAGTAATCAAAGACGAAACAGGGGGTCCAGGTCATATATTCGGCCCGGCCCCGGATCAGGGCCGCCAGCCACAGGCTGGGGCTGGACAAAAGACGCAGCAGCCGCAGCCAGGGATTCCCCCCGGCGACCATCCCCTCTAACGCGGCCTCCAGACCGGAAGCGACGATGATCGCGCAATTGCGGTTCACCAGATTATAGGTGTCGTCCCGACGGTAATTATCCCAAAACGCCCGCAGCCGGGCTTCGCTGAAATGGTACAGATGAAATTCCAAGGTCTGGGGGCACCAATCATCCACTTCCGCCACGAAAGACGGCACGAAGCGACCGGATTTATGGTGGCTGGGTTCAGCACTCAGGGTCTTGATGAAATCGGTGCTGGTCCGTTCGATATCGTCGCCCGGATAATGGCTGACATACAGATCCGGCCCCAATTCCAACGACACATGGCCACCGGAAACACTGCCATGGATATCGGCGGTGGCAAAATAACGGTCGATCACCGGCAGCCAGATTTTCACATCCGCCGATTTAACCGGTGTCCAAACATGCAGAATCAAGGGGGCGTCCCCGGCCTGCCGCCGGGCTTCGTCCCCGACCGGGGTGGGGGCGTGATCATGCCAACCACGGCCGGCGAAAATCGGCAGTTTCACCACCGGCATATCCCCGGCCATCCCGCGCAATTGCCACCCTATCCGCGCCAATGTCCAGCCGAACAGCCCCACGCCCAGGGCCACCGCCAAAATGACGTTGCCGGTTGGCGATAACGGCCAGCGCAGCAGCAGACACGCCGCCCCCGCAAGCTGAAGAACGCCATAAACCGCCGATAGCCGCCAGCGCGGAATATGCACGATCAGGGCAATCATCACCCGGATGCCGCCATCCACGATCAGGGCCACGGCCAGAACCAGGGACAGCAGCCACCCACCTTGCGGCAGCAGCAAGGACAGCATCATCCCCGCGGCCAAGAACGGCAAACCCACCCGGATCACGGACAGATGCCGTTCCGCCCGCCCTGCTCTTCCCCCGATCCCGGCCAGGAAAGCCGCCAGGCCCGCCGCCAGGAACATCCCCCCAGCCACCACCGGCACCGGACCGCCATCACCCGTCACCGCGTCCCAGACGACCAGACCAGCCACCATCCAGGCGATGACCGCGAATAGGAGGAAGGCATGCCAATACGGTCTGAACGACTGCGGACCAATCAACAGAAGGGCGATTTTCAGCATCTGGATGATCCGTCATGGTTTGCTGCGGAAATTTTATTGGCCCTGTGGCCGGGAGCGACCATGCCTGTTTCGGCAGAAGCGATATGATCGAGATGAGACAAGACGATGTCTGCCATCACGAAAGACGCCACGGTCCTAGTCCCCATGCCTCAACCGGCCAGAAACCTTGATTGATTAAGGTAGAATAATCAATCACCTCCGCCTCTTACAATCCGATGAACACTGTATCTGTGATAAGGCAACACAATTAGCGATGAAAGAGCACAGGGCAAACACAACAACGTAGGTTGCGAAAGACCGGTTTTTTCGAACTTGACGCATATCACCCATCGCCAAGACGTTTCACGAAATGTCTTGGCTTTCGTCCGCCCTGGCTCTATGGTCCCCTTCGTTCAATCGCCGGAGGCCTGCGCGTCCCCTGGGACGCCGCCACGGACTGGGTCAATGCCCGCAAGGGCTTGCTCATCCCCGAGGAATTTTCCTCTACCGCTCCCCCTCCCGCCGATGCGAAGGCTGGGCCAAATCGTTGGTCCGGCCCGGAACGCCATGACACTTTTCATCTGCTGGAGGACTCTCTTTGCCTTTTTCCGATTTTGCCCTGCACCCGATGATCCTGAAGGCCCTGGAAGAGGGTGGCTATGCCGAACCGACCCCGGTTCAGGCCGGAGCCATTCCGTCGGCTTTGGAAGGTCACGATGTGCTGGCCACTGCCCAGACGGGCACCGGTAAGACCGCCGCCTTCCTGCTGCCGACCCTGACCCGCATCGCCCCCCAAGGCCCGGTGCGGCGCGATGGCGGCGCCCCCCGCGTGCTGGTGCTGACCCCCACCCGTGAACTGGCCCGCCAGGTTCTGACCTCGGCCCGCAAATACGGCAAGCATCTGCGCCTGAACACCGTCGAACTGGTGGGCGGCCTGCCCTATCGCGATCAGGTCCGCCTGTTGTCCCGCCCGGTGGATGTGGTGGTTGCCACCCCCGGCCGACTGATCGACCATTTGGAACGGGGTCGGCTGGACCTGACCCAGGTCGAAGTGCTGATCCTGGACGAAGCCGACCGCATGTTGGACATGGGCTTCCTGGACGATGTGGAAAAGGTGGCGGCCGCCTGCGGCGAATCCCGTCAGACCCTGCTGTTCACCGCCACCTTGGACCGCCGCATGGCCAAGCTGGCCGAACGGCTGCTGAAGGACCCGATCCGGGTGGCTATCGAAGCCCAGATCACCGCCACCAATGTGGAACAGCGTCTGCATCACGCCGACGATTTGGACCACAAGCGCCGCCTGTTGCACCATTTCGCCGCGTCCGATGACGTGGGCAAGGCGATCGTCTTCACCGCCACCAAGCGGGATGCCGATACCCTGGCCCGTGATCTGAGCGACGCCGGACACGCCGCAGGCGCCCTGCATGGCGACATGACCCAGGGCCAGCGCAACCGCACCTTGGATCAGCTTCGCACCGGTCGCATCCGTCTGCTGGTGGCCACCGATGTGGCCGCGCGCGGGATCGACGTGCGCGACATCACCCACGTCATCAATTTCGACCTGCCCCGTCAGGCCGAAGATTACGTGCACCGCATCGGCCGGACCGGTCGGGCTGGCGCCGATGGCATCGCCATCTCGTTCGCCAGCCGCGCCGACCGCGATTCCTTGCTGCGTATCCAGCATTACACCAAGGAAGAGCTGGCCGTGCATGTGATTCCCGGTCTGGAACCCCGCCGTCCGCTCAGCACCCAGCCGTCCCGTGGCGCCCCCCGCAAGGGCGGGTTCACCGGCAAGCGGGAACCCGGCGCGTTCGGTAAGGCCAAGCCCTGGAGCCGTCCGGCCGCCAACGGCCATCACGGCCAGGATCGCCGTTCCGCCGAAGGTGGACGCAAGTAACTGTGCCAAGACAGTTCCGGCCCCGGTCGGAACTGTCTTTTCCTTCCGGGCGCAATCCTGCGGATTGCGCGGCCGCGCCAGCGTATATCACGCGTGCCCGGCATCCCCCGACAGGGCGGTGAAATCAATTCCCAATTTGTGGATCGCGGCTTCCCATTTGCGGTCCAGATTTTCATCGAACAGCAAATCGTGGTCGGCGGACACGTTCAGCCAGGAATTTTGCAGGATTTCCGCGTCCAATTGCCCGGGACTCCACCCGGCATAGCCCAAGGCCAGCAAGCTGCGGCTGGGGCCGGTCCCGTCGGCGATGGCTTTCAAGACATCCACCGTGGCGGTCAGGGCGATATTGTCGGCCACCAGCATGGATGTTTCATGCATGTAATCCGATGAATGCAGCACAAATCCCCGGCCACTATCCACCGGCCCGCCAAAATGCACGGGCACGCCGTCATGGCCGCCATTGGTTTCGATTTCCAACTGTTCCAGCAAATCGCCGAAGGTCAGTTCGTCATAGGCGCGGTTGACGACAATGCCCATGGCACCTTCTGCGGTATGGGCACACAGATAAACCACCGTCCGCGTGAAGCGGGGGTCCCGCATCTGCGGCATGGCGATCAGAAATTGGCCGGCCAGATAGCCTTGGGTCGTGTCATTGGTCATGGTCCCACAAATATGATGGAAGCGACGGGGAAAGCAACCCCGGCAAAGCCCCAATTCCATCCCCCATTCGTCGCGGTTCACCCGTGGTCAGGGTGGGCGGAGCCAGCTTTGCATGCCGAGGCGCGGCCATGGGGCCACGGCGGCGCCCCATTCAAATTATCACGGGCTGTTTAGTTGACAGTCAGCGGGGCATTGCCAATGCTGCCCACTTGAACACTGTACCCGGTGGGGGCCATGAGACGTTTATTGTGTGCGTTCCTGCTGATTCTGACCGGACTGGCCACCCCTGCACGGGCCGATGACGGCAGCGCATCCGATTGGGCCATGGCTGAAGCCGGCGGGGTCAGGCTGTTATCGGCAGCCACCGCATCGGGCCAGGAAGCCCGCCTGCGTCTGGGGCTGGATTTCGATTTGCGCCCCGGCTGGAAAATTTATTGGCGAACCCCCGGTGATGCCGGTTATCCGCCAAAGCTGGATTGGACCGGATCGGATAATCTGGGGGATGTGGCGGTCCTGTGGCCTGCCCCGCACCGGTTCGAATTGGCCGGTCTGCAAAATCATGGCTATGCCGGGCGGGTGATCCTGCCATTGGATGCCCCCATCCCCCATCCGGGACAACCGGTCCAAATCCGGCTGACGCTGGATTATCTGGCCTGCGCCAAGATCTGCGTCCCCATGCAGGCCAAGGTAAGCCTGGACCTGCCGGCAGGCCCGGCCCAGGCATCGGATTTTGCCCATGATATCGACCGCTTCGCCGCGCAAATCCCCGGCGATGGCGCCCGTCACGGATTGCGGTTGCTGACCATGGACACCCGTGGTCAGGGTGATGACAGCGTCTTGCGGGTGGTGGTCCAGGCCGATCCGCCGCTGGATCATCCCGATATTTTCGTCGAACCGGCTGAACTGGCCAGCTTCGACGCTCCGGTCTTGCGCCTGGAGGACGGAGGCCGCCGGGCTATTTTGGAAAGCAAGGTGGTTCCCGGCACGCTGCGCGCCCCCTTGGCCGAAAATCCGGTGACGGTGACATTGGTGGATGGCCTGCGGTCCATGGAAGTGACCGCGACACCCCAGCCAGCCCCGCAATCTTCGGTCTTGGGCGGCACCTTGGCCGCCATGGCGGCAGTAGCGGCCTTGGGGGGATTGATCCTGAACCTGATGCCTTGCGTGCTGCCGGTCCTGTCCATCAAGGTCCTGGGGGCCCTGGGGCATGGCGGCGGCGACCGGGGACATATCCGCGCGGCTTTTCTGGCATCGGCGGCGGGAATTTTGGTGTCGTTCTGGCTGCTGGGCGGCGCCGCCATCGGCCTGAAGCTGGCGGGGCAATCCGTGGGCTGGGGCATTCAATTCCAACAGCCGGTCTTTTTGGCGGCGATGATCGCCATCTTGCTGCTGTTCGCCCTGAACCTGTGGGGATTATTTGAAATCCCCCTGCCTGGATTCCTATCCAGCCTGGGCGGCAACGGCCAGGGGCACCATACGGTTACCGGTCATTTCCTGTCTGGTGTCTTCGCCACCTTGCTGGCAACGCCATGTTCCGCCCCCTTTCTGGGAACGGCGGTGGGATTTGCCCTGGCCCAGGGACCGGTGGAAATCGGCACCATCTTCACCGCCCTGGGCTTGGGGATGGCCGGTCCATACCTGGCTGTGGCCCTGTATCCCGGCATCGCCCAACGTCTGCCCCGTCCGGGGGCCTGGATGATTTGGGTGAAGCGGGTGATGGGGGTGGCCCTGGCCGCGACAGCCCTATGGCTGGGCGGCATTCTTGCGACCCAGACCGGTTTGTTGAAAACCGCCACCGATGGGGATCGCACTGGCGGCAACGCCATTTCCTGGATTGCTTTTGACCCCGACGATCTGACCCGCCGGGTCCAGGCCGGGCAAGTGATCTTTGTCGATGTGACGGCTGATTGGTGCATCACCTGCAAGGTCAATAAGGCCACGGTGATCGACCGGGGAGAGGTGGCCAAACGCTTATCCCAGGCGGATGTGGTCGCCATCCGCGCCGATTGGACCAAGCCAGACAGCCGCATCGCCGCCTATCTGGCATCCTTCGGGCGATTCGGCATCCCCTTTAACGCTGTCTATGGCCCCAAGGCCCCGCAAGGCATTCCCCTATCGGAATTGCCCAGCGAAGCCGAAATTCTGGCAGCCCTGGATCGCGCCCGGTGATAGATCGAGCGCAACATATTGAAATATATAAATAAATCTGCAATTCCCGGACTGTATCACCACGCGAATTCGGGCGAAAGCCCGACCGCGCGGCGGTAGTTTTTCACAGCCCGCATCAACTGCTTTCGGAGATTTCCGGCCTTTTTCCGCACGGCCCATGCCGATTCGCATAAGCCGAAAGGTCGCTATAACTGCATATGATGGCAAAATCCGCCTGGGCCGCGAATGTAAACAGCCCAGCCGTTCCACCCCCAGAATTAGCGTGTGGCCAAATCGGGACTACCAAGGCTGCGACATCCTGGCCTCGGCCCATCCTGGGATTGATCGCAAGATAAAATGATCGCAGCTCAGGCCCACGGGCTGCCCCCTGATCCAGCAGGATGAGGCGCCTGCACCGTCCCGTTTCTGCGATCCTTGGGCTTCCCGAACGGATGTTTCGGGCGAAAACCGCCCAATGCGCGGCACGGCGATTGCCAATCGGATCATCAGCCCATGCAGGCTGTCACAATCGGCGATATCCCAGCAAATCCGCCAACAGTTCCGGTACCGGAAAGGGCGTATACAGGAAAAACCCCAGGGGATTTTCCATATCCGTGCGGCGCTGACATCATCGTAGATCAACCAAACCTCTATCATGCAGCCAGATGGCATCTTCTGGCGGCATGATCGGCTGTACGACTTTGGCAGACATGGATTGATCCAATGATAACCCGCCGGGGCTGGCCCGCAGCACGGTCAACAGATCAAGCCGGAAGTGCAACAGCGGCGGTACTGGCTTGGCCTGTCCACATCCCGGTGATGGTCATTCACCGGGATGTGGCATTCCATTCATCAAGCTCAACCGGCCATTCATCAAGCTCAACCGGGCTGATTAGCCCCCGGCTTCCACCGCAAAACCGGCTGGCGCGCCGCCTGGGTTTCGTCCAGACGACGGCGCGGGGTCAGACGCGGCGCGGCCTTGAACTCTTCCGCGGCCAAACCGCCCTGGGCTTTTGCCGCCAGGGACAGAACCACCTGGATGAACTGGTCCAGGGTTTCCTTGGATTCAGTTTCGGTGGGTTCCATCAACAAGGCCCCATGCACGACCAGGGGAAAGTACATGGTCATGGGATGAAAGCCTTCGTCGATCATCGCCTTGGCGAAATCCAAGGTGGTGATGCCGCTGTCTTTCAGGAACCGGTCATCGAACAGGCATTCATGCATGCACGGCGCCGGAAAGGACGGGGTCAACACATCCCCCAGCCGCGCCATCAGATAATTGGCATTCAGCACGGCATCGGTGGAAGCCTGACGCAGGCCGTCAGCCCCCATAGAGAGGATATAGGCCAGGGCACGCACGAAGACCCCGAACTGGCCATGATATCCCTTGACCCGGCCAAAGGGCTTTTGCCCGCTATCCGCCTCGTGTTCCACCAGACGCAGACCGTCCCCATCGTGAACCACGAAGGGCAAGGGTGTGTAAGGTGCCAGCTTTTCCGACAAGACGGTGGGGCCGGCGCCGGGACCGCCGCCGCCATGGGGGGTGGAAAACGTCTTGTGAAGGTTGATGTGCATGGCATCCACCCCCAGATCGGCCACCCGCACCCGTCCGACGATGGCGTTGTAATTGGCGCCGTCGCAGTAAAAAAACGCCCCGGCCGCATGGGTGGCCTGGGCAATGTCCAGGATTTCGGTTTCGAACAGGCCGCAGGTATTGGGGTTGGTGACCATGATGCAGGCCACATCCGGCCCCAATTTGGCCTTCAGCGCCGCCACATCCACCCGTCCTTGGGCATTGGCCGGCACCGGATCGACGGTGAAGCCGCACATGGCCGCACTGGCCGGATTGGTGCCATGGGCGGATTCCGGCACCAGCACCCGGCGGCGATGATCCTCGCCATGATCCCGATGATAGCTGCGGATGGCCATCAAGCCGCACCATTCGCCATGGGCACCCGCCGCCGGCGTCATGGCCACCGCAGGCATGCCGGTCAGCCCCTTCAGCCAGGTGGCCAGGGTGTCGATCACCTCCAGCGCGCCTTGCACGGTCCGGTCCGGCTGAAAGGGATGCAGATCGGCCAGACCCGGCAGCCGGGCTACCTTTTCCGACAAGCGGGGATTGTGCTTCATGGTGCACGATCCCAACGGATAGAACCCGCTGTCGATGCCGTAATTCTTTTGGCTCAGCCGAGTGTAATGGCGCACCACCTGGGGCTCGGACAGATCAGGCAGTCCGATGGGGGCCGTGCGGGCCAAACCGCCCAGGCGGTCATGCAAGGGGGGGGAGACATCGGGCAGATCCACGCCCAGCCGTCCATGGGCGCCCATGTCGAAAATCAACGGCTCTTCCAGCATCAGGCCACGATTGCCGGAAAAGGTGGTAATGGTGTCGGCCATGTCAGATCACCTCGGCAAGCGCGGCAACCAGGGAATCCATATCCGCCTGGGTGTTGGTTTCGGTCGCGGCCAGGATCAGGATTGGGCGCAGCTCTGGCCATTGGGGGTAAAAACGCGACGCGGCGACACCGCCCAAAATGCCACGGTCAGCCAGGGCATCCACCACGTCGGCCGCATCCTTGTCATCGCCCAGATACAGGGCGAATTCATTGAAATAGGTCTTGGGCAATATCTTGACGCCGGGCAAGGCCGCCAATTTTTCTTCCAGCGCCACCGCCTGGGCATGATTGATGGCGGCAAGACGGGACAGACCCGTTTCCCCCAGCAAGGACAGGTGGATAGTGAATGCCAAGGCACACAAGCCGGAATTGGTGCAAATGTTGCTGGTGGCCTTTTCCCGGCGGATATGCTGTTCACGGGTGGACAAGGTCAGGACGAAGCCCCGTTTGCCATCGGCATCCACCGTCTGACCCGACAGACGGCCGGGCATTTGGCGCACGTATTTTTCCCGTGTGGCGAACAACCCCAATCCGGGACCGCCGAATTGCAGTCCCATACCCAGGCTTTGGCCTTCCACCACCACGATATCGGCGCCCATGGCGCCGGGCGGCTGGATCAGCCCCAGGGAAACCGGATCGGGCACCACCACCACCAGCAACGCCCCATCGGCGTGGCAGGCTTCGGCCAGCGGGGTCAGATCGCGGATTTCACCGAAGAAGCCGGGATTCTGCACAACCACGCACGCAGTTTGACTGGTGATCCGCCCAATCAGATCTTCCACACCCAACGGGTCCGGGCACAGGGTATCCACCGTCATATCGGTGAATTTCAGCGCGGTTTCGGTGGTGTCGGCGAAATGGGGGTGCACCCCGCCCGAGATGACCACCTGTTTGCGCCGGGTCACCCGGCCCGCCATGGTCGCCGCCTCGGCACAGGCGGTGGCGCCGTCATACATGGAGGCATTGGCCACATCCATCCCGGTCAGCAAGGCAACCTGGGTCTGGAACTCGAACAAATATTGCAGCGTTCCTTGCGACACTTCCGGCTGATAGGGGGTGTAAGACGTCAGGAACTCGCCCCGGGTCAACAATTGGTCCACGGCGGCCGGGATGTGGTGACGGTAAAGCCCCGCCCCAATGAAAAACGGCGCGGTGGCTGCCGACAGGTTGCGTCCGGCCATGCGGGTAAAGGCGCGCTCGACCTGGATTTCCCCCTGGTGATAGGGCAAATCCACAGGGGCGGCCAAGCGGGCGGCGACGGGGATGTCCTTGAACAATTCCTCGGCATCGCGGACGCCGATGGCCGCCAGCATGGCGCGGCGATCAGCGTCGGTGTGGGGAAGATAACGCATGGATCATTCCAACCCGGCCACATAGGCATCATAGGCAGCCTGATCCATCAGCCCGTCCAACTCCGCCGGGTCCGACAAGGTGACGGTGTAGAACCAAGCCTGATCCAGCGGGCTTTCATTGACCAAGGCGGGTTGGTCGGCCAGGGCGGCATTGCCGGTGACCACCGTGCCCGAAACCGGGGCATACAGTTCCGATGCGGCCTTGACCGATTCGACCACCGCCGAATCGTCGCCTTGCCGCAGGACCCGGCCCGCGTCGGGAACTTCCACAAACACCACATCGCCCAAAGCGTGCTGGGCGTAATCGGTGATGCCGACGGTGCCGATGGCGCCATCGACCTTGACCCATTCATGATCCTTGGTGAAACGGATAGTGCTCATCGTGACCCCCATTAACCTTTGAAATAATGATGTGGAACGAAAGGAAGTGACGCGATTTCAGCGTCCAGCGTCTTGCCCCGCACCACCAGCCCGATCTTGGTTCCGGGCTGGGCATAGGCGGCGGGCACATAGCCCATGGCCACCGGCGCATCCGCCGACGGACCAAATCCGCCCGACGTGATTTCGCCGATCACCTGACCATCGGCACCCGTGATGGGCGTGTGGGCACGGGCTGGTGCCCGTCCCAGGGGGCGGATGCCCACCCGCAGCCGGGCCGGGCCGTCACGCAATTGCGCCAAGATGACATCGGCACCGGGGAAACCGCCTTGTTCCCGCCGCCGTTTGCCGATGATCCAGGCAATGGCCCCTTCCACCGGGGTGGTGGTGGTGTCCATGTCCGACCCATAAAGGCACAGCCCCGCTTCCAGACGCAGGGAATCCCGCGCCCCCAGCCCGATGGGCCGCACCCGCTCATCCGCCAGGATCGCCCGTGCCAGAGCGTCCGCCTGGGCGGCGGGAACGGAAATCTCGAATCCATCTTCGCCGGTGTAGCCGGACCGGGTGACGCGGCAGGGAATGCCCGCCACGGGATAATCGCGGATGGTCATGAAGCTTTGCCCCTGGGATTCCGGCGCCAGGGCCGCCATGACCAGGGCCGCCTGGGGACCTTGCAGGGCCAGCAAGGCGCGGTCATCGAACCACGTCACCGACAGCCCGTCCAGGCGGGCGCGCAAATGGTCGAAATCCGCCAGCTTGCAGGCCGCGTTGACCACCAGGAACAGGCAATCATCCGCCAGCTTGGAAATCATCAGATCATCCAGCACGGTGCCTTGGTCATTGGTGAAGACGCTATAGCGGGTCTTGCCCACCCCCAGGCCCACAATATCGCCGGGGACCACGCTTTCCAGCCGCAGGGCGGCATCGGCGCCCCGGATAATGATCTGTCCCATATGGGACACGTCGAACAGCCCGGCCTGGGCACGGGTATGCAGATGTTCGCCCAAGACCCCCATGGGGTATTGCACCGGCATGGAATAGCCGGCGAAGGGAACCATCTTGGCCCCCAACT
The DNA here is from genome assembly GCA_041915545.1 of Magnetospirillum sp. Classification (GTDB taxonomy): domain Bacteria; phylum Pseudomonadota; class Alphaproteobacteria; order Rhodospirillales; family Magnetospirillaceae; genus Magnetospirillum. The sequence goes on from JAYSBF010000026.1 coordinate 12,621, forward strand.
GACGATGCAGCGCATCAAGCGGTGTGGTCAACAGATCGGATGAGGGGTCACTCACGGCGATGGATTCCTCGCGGCATGGGTCGCACTGGGGCAATTGCCCGTTCGTGCCCCCCTCTGTCTTCGGAACCTGAAAGATTCACCGTTCCCGGTCAGTCCCGGACACGGCTTACATCGTCGGTGGGCGTGGCAAGCCACGCCGCTTTCCAGAGTTTCATCCCCCCGCTGGTCCTTTTGCCTGAGAGTTTCCAGGGGCGGTTGCTCCTTCGGCGGCGTGGTCGGGCCACGCTCTCTCCCGGCGGGGATCATCTGTGGGGCGCAGTTTAGCCAGCGCCCTGACGAAGTCAATGGGTGTGCGCTCGACAATCTGGACGCCATCATTTTGTCCCTTGCTTCGCGCCGCGGCTTGGGTCATGGTCCCGCCCCCAACCCCGCCACCGAAACAAAAGGAGGACAAAATGGCTGGCTTCCGCAATCATGACGGCCAACATTCCGACCGGATGCCCATCAAGCGGTCAGCGGATGAAAAGAAGCGGCTGTTGGTCCAGTTGCGGGAACAACAGGCGGCTCTGAAGCCCTGGGTTGCCGAAGGGGTAAAGACCTCGTTGGCCCGCCGCATCGCTGAATTGGAAGCTGATCTGAAGCGCTGATCTTCAGCCGATGGCTGCGCCACGCATATGATTATTCGCCACGGTTGCGCAGCCATTCAGGCTGCGCCATAGTCCCCCGAAATCACGATTTCGGGGGACTATCATGCACAGGGGACTGATCGCTGTCGCCGCTCTGGTCATGGGGGGGGCGGTGGCCGTGGGGGCCTGGGGCGTCAAGGACATCCATCCGAACCGGCCACAGGTGGCATCCCCCTCTCAGCCGAGCCTCATCGCCCGTCCTGTCTCTGTCCCCGCCCCAGTGACGGGCGACGTCGTTTCCCTGCCCCCGCCTCCACGTCAAACGCCCCCTCAGTCAGCCGCCCAGCCCCAGGGAACTCCGCCGGTTCCATCGGAAATCCCGCTGAGCTATCGCCGCCTGATGGTCAACACCGAGAACGACACTCCCGAAGCCTGTCTGCTGTTTTCCACCGCTCTGGATGGTAGCGGCAACACCCGTTACCAGGATTACCTGAGCCTGCCCAACGGGCTGAAACCCAACATCCGGGTGGATGCCGCCCGTCTGTGCCTGTCGGGCCTGCCTTTTGGCGTTTCCCGCTCGTTGACCTTGCGCCAGGGATTGCCCGCCGCCGATGGCAGCACCCTGGCCCAGGCCGTGACCGTCGAGATCACCTTGGGCGACCGTCCTGCCCTGGTCAGTTTTGGCCCCGGCTTCATCCTGCCGCGCGAAGCCCCCGACGGATTGCCGGTCACCACCGTCAATATGGAAAAGCTGGACATGAAGGTCTATCGGGTGGGTGACCGCCTGCTGGCCCGCATGCGCGCGGATTTGGTGGACGAGCGCACCACCTACCCCTATGCCGTGGAGCGTGTGGGCGAGGATGAAGGCCGACTGGTCTGGCAGGGTAGCATGCCCACATCCGGCACCCGTAATGAAAGCGCGGTCAACCTGTTCCCCCTGGGTCAGGTCATTGGCCAGCCGGAACCCGGCCTGTATCTGGTCACCGCCGAACAATTCCGGCCGGACCGGGCAAAGCCGACGGATGATGACGACCACTATGACTACCGCACGATCGCTGCCCAATGGGTGGTGCAATCCGATCTGGGCCTGACCTCGTTCAAGGGGGCTGACGGGCTGACCCTGGTGGTGCGGTCCCTGGGCAGCGCCAAGCCGATAGCAGGCGCACGCCTGACCCTGATCGCCCGCAATAATGATGAATTGGCCCAGGCCGTCACCGATCAGGACGGCAAAGCCCATTTTGCCGCCGGATTCATGGCCGGACAGGGCGGCATGGCCCCGGTGATGATCATGGCCTATGACCGCAATGACTTTAATTTCCTGGACCTGCGCCGCGCCGATTTCGATTTGTCCGACCGGGGGGTCGATGGCCGCGCCCCGGCCCCTGCCCTTGATGCCTTTCTGTACAGTGACCGCGGTATCTACCGTCCGGGCGAAAGCGTGGAACTGGTGGCCATGGCCCGCGATCCCGCCGTCACCGCCCTGGAAAACCGCACCTTGATCGTCAAGGTGATGCGCCCCGACGGTCGGGAATACCGCCGGTTCTCCGTCACCGATCAAGGGGCTGGCAGCGGCCATGTAACCATTCCCTTGCCCGCCGCCGCCGCTCGCGGCACCTGGGCGCTGACCGCCCATACCGACCCCGACAGCCCGCCCGTGGGCACATTGTCGGTGGAGGTGCAGGATTTCGTGCCCCAACGTCTGGCTCTGACCGTGGGGGCGCCTCCGCCCATGCTGCGTCCTGGCGATCAAATGTCCGTGGCGGTGGAAGGCCGGTTCCTGTACGGCGCCCCCGCCGCCGGACTGAATGGCGAGGCGGAACTGAGCCTGGAAGCCGATCCCCGCCCCTTCCCCCAATACAAGGGATATCGTTGGGGCGTGGAAAGCGAAACCTATCGGGGGGAGCGCGTCACCCTGACCATGGACACCAGCGATGATGCCGGCAAAACCATGGTTCAAGGCGAATTGCCCACCGCCATCCGCTCATCCCTGCCATTACGTGCCGACGTGTCGGTGGCCATGCGTGAACCGGGCGGGCGGACCACGGGCGAGCATCTGTATATCCCGGTGCGCCCCAACGATGTGTATGTCGGCATTCATCCCTTGTTCGATGGTATCGCCGCCTTGGACCAGGATGCGAAATTCGAAGTGATCGCCGTCGATGCCGCCGGCGCCCCCGTGGCCAAGGCGGATTTGCGCTATCGCCTGTTCCGCGACACATCGTCCTGGCAATGGTATCGGTCGGGGTCGCAATGGGCGTACCAACGCATCACCCGCGAAGATCAAATCGCCGATGGAAACCTGACCGTGTCCGGCCCTGCGGCGGGGCAAGTTCACCCACGGGTCAGTTGGGGGAGCTACCGTCTGGAAGTCACTCATCCCCAATCGGGGGCGGTGACATCCACCCGCTTTTATGCCGGTTGGTACGGTAATGCCAGTGCCGACCGCCCCGACCGTCTGCCCCTGGCCGCCGATCAGCCATCCTATGCCCTGGGGGCCACCGCCCGTCTGCATGTGGATGCCGATGCCGATAGCTGGGCGCAAGTGGTCATCGCCGGGGAAAAGGTGCATGAAACCCGATCGGTCCACGTTCCCGCCGGCGGCACCGATATCCCGGTGGAGGTCAAGCCGGAATGGGGCCCCGGCGCCTATGCCCTGGTCACCTTGTACCGCCCGTTGAAAGGCAAGGTCGGTCGCGCCCCGGTCCGGGCGGTGGGGGCCGTCTGGCTGGCGGTGGACGCCAGCCCCCACACCTTATCCGTTTCCATCGGGTCCCCCGAATTGACCCAGCCGCGTCGGCAGGTGGTGGTGCCGGTCAAGGTGGATGGCGGCAGCCATCCGTTTATCACCCTGGCGGCAGTGGATCAGGGCATCTTGCAACTGACTCGGTTCAAGACCCCGTCCCCCACCGCTCATTATCTGGCCAAGCGTAATCTGGGCGTCACCATGCGCGACGATTATGGCCGGTTGATTCAGGGCGATCAGGGCGTGGGCGATGACCAGGGCGGCGACGCCTTTGGCGGCAAGGGGTTGGATGTGGTGCCCACCCGCACGGTAGCGCTGTTTTCCGGCCCGGTGGCGGTGGGCGCCGACGGGATCGCCCGCATTCCCCTGGACATTCCCGATTTCCAAGGTGAATTGCGGCTGATGGCCGTGGCGTTCGACAGGACCAAGGTGGGGTCGGCGGATGCCCGCATGACCGTGCGTGATCCGCTGGTGGCTGATCTGATCCTGCCTCGTTTCCTGTCCCCCGGCGATCAGGCATTGGCGACGGTCCTGATTCACAATGTCTCGGGTGCGGCCGGTGATTACCGCCTGAGCGTCACCAGCCAGGATGCCGCCCAGATCCAGGATCAGCGGGTTCTGACCCTGCCTGTGGGCAAACGCGAGATATTCACCCTGCCCTTGACCGGAAAAGACATTGGGATCGGCACAGTGCGGCTGTCACTGGCCGGTCCCGACGGCTGGTCGGTCAGCCGCGACTGGCCCATCCAGATCCGCCCGGCCCAACTGCCCGACACCCGCCAAACCCTGGTCAGCCTGAAGGCGGGTACGGATGCCACGCTGGACAGCCATTTGCTGGATGGTCTGCTGCCCGGCACCGGCCACGCCACCCTGAGCGTGTCGCGGTGGCAAGGATTGGATGTGCCCGGCCTGCTGCGTTGGCTGGACCGCTATCCCTATGGCTGCCTGGAACAGACCACCAGCCGGGCCTTGCCGCTGCTTTATTTCAACGATATGGCCCTGTTGGTGGGCAAACCCCAAGACCCCGGCATTTCCGGTCGGGTTCAGTCGGCGGTGGACCGTGTCCTGTCCATGCAAACGGCCACGGGCGAATTCAACATGTGGGGCCAATGGGGCGGCAGCGCCGATGAATGGCTGTCGGTCTTTGCCTTGGATTTCCTCTATCGCGCCCAGGAAAAGAACTATGACGTTCCCCAGGCCCCGCTGGTGCTGGGTCGGTCCTGGCTGGCCAATCACGCCGCCAAATCCGGCCGGGATGAGGTGAAAACCTATGCCCTGGCCCTGCTGGCCCGTCAGGGCCGGGCAAATGCCAGCGATCTGCGCTATCTGCATGACCGGGCATTGCCCACGGGCGCCCTGGCCCTGGCCCAATTGGGGGCCGCCCTGGATGCGGTGGGGGAACGCGCCCGCGCCCAATCGGCTTTCGACGCCGCCCGCAAGGCCCTGAGCGTCAATCCAAAACCCTATCAAGCCCTGCCCTATGGCAGCCATCTGCGTGACGTTTACGCCGTGGCCGCCATCATGGCCGGATCGGGCCGAAGCGCCCAGGTGCCCGCCATTTTGGAAGAAGGCGCCGGATTGGATGGACGGGTCGAATTCACCACCACCCAAGACAAGGCGTGGATGCTGATGGCGGCGGCGGAAACTGTCCGCAATGCGGGAAAATTGGCGGTCAGCCTGGATGGCCACGATCTGGGCAAGGGCGATCCCCTATCGGTCGCCCTGGGGAATGACGGATTGGCACGGGGCCTGTCCCTGCGCAATACCGGCGAAACCGACCTGTTCCAAGTGGTGTCGGTCGAGGGCATCTCCGCCACCCCCTTGCCCGCCCTGGCCCAAGGCATGACCCTGACCAAACAGCTTTTCACCCTGGACGGTCGGCCCGCCGACCTTGGCGCCATTCACCGCAATGACCGGCTGGTGGTGGTGTTGAGCGGGGCAGGCACGGAAAAGGCCAGGGGTGATTATGCCCTGCTGGACCTGTTGCCCGCCGGGTTGGAAATCGAAAGTGCGCTGCGCCCGGAACAGCCCGGCTTTGCCTGGTTGGGGGAATTGAGCGAGGCCAATTCCCGCGAAGCCCGTGATGATCGGCTGATCGCCACCTTGTCTCTGCCCAATTACCGCATGGATCGCAGCGACCCGGATGCGCCCCAGCGGATGGACAGCCCCACCCCATATGCCTTCAAGGTGGCATATGTCGTGCGGGCGGTGACCGCCGGCAGCTTCACCTTACCCGCGGCGGTGGGCGAACACATGTACGTCCCCCGCATCAAGGCCCGCACGGATTTGGGCCAAATTCAGGTGGGCGAGTGAAGAAGCGCCACCGCCATGGGCTGGCGGCGGTGGGGCTGGCATCCCTGATCCTGGGGGGATTGGCCGCCGCCGACCGGCTGTTTCCCCCTGATTTGGGGCGTTTGGTCGGTCGGTCGGTGGTGGTGGTGGATCGCGACGGTCAATTATTGCGGCCCTTTCCCACCGAACAGGATACATGGCGGCTGCCCACACGGGTGGATACGGTTGATCCGCGCTATGTATCTTTGCTGGTCATGGCCGAAGATCGCCGCTTTGGCCTGCATCCCGGCATCGACCCCCTGGCGGTGATCCGGGCGGCGGGACAGGGATTACGTCATGGCCGGGTGGTTTCCGGCGCATCGACCCTGACCATGCAGGTGGCCCGCTTGCTGAACCCGCGCCCCCGTACCCTGGGCGCCAAGCTGGCGGAATCCCTGCGCGCCCTGCAATTGCAATGGCGTTTGGGACGAAGCGGGGTGTTGGATGCCTATCTGACCCTGGCCCCCTTTGGCGGCACGCTGGAAGGGGCTGAAGCCGCCGCCCAATCCTGGTTCGGTAAATCCCCTCGCCAGTTAACCCTGGCCGAAGCCGCCTTGCTGGTGGCTCTGCCGCAATCCCCCGAACGGCTGCGCCCCGACCGCCACCCTAAAGCGGCCAAGGCCGCCCGGGACCGCATTTTGGACCGTGCCGTTCAGCGGGGGGTGATCAGCGCCGACATGGCCGCCGCCGCCCAGGCTGAACCGGTCCCGGTCATCCAGCGCCCCCTGCCCATGCTGGCCCCCCATCTTGCCGAATATCTGGCCCGGACCGCGGCGCCGGGGGCGGTGATCCGCACCCATATCGACCCATCCTTGCAACGCGCCCTGGAGCGGTTGGGGCAAAATGAACTGGCCAAGATGAATGTGCCGGGCGATCTGGCCGTGGTGATCCTGTCCAATCACGGCCACCGCTTGTTGGCCCATCTGGGCAGCGGCCAATGGATTCGTCGCCAAGTGGATCTGAGCCGGGCGGTCCGTTCGCCCGGTTCGACCCTGAAGCCGTTCATCTATGGGGTGGCGTTCGACGACCTGTCCTTGCACCCCTATACCCTGGTGGACGATCTGCCCCAGCGTTTCGGCGCGTGGATGCCCAATAATTTCGACCAGGATTTCCACGGCACCATGACCGTGCGCGAAGCATTGCAGCGGTCATTGAACATTCCTGCGGTCCTGGCCTTGGACAAGGTGGGACCGGCCCGCATGGCCGCATTATTGTCCCAGGCAGGGCTGAAACTGCGTTTTCCGCCATCGGGTGATCCCGGCCTGCCCCTGGCCTTGGGCGGGGTGGGGATCACGTTGATGGACCTGACCAATCTGTACGCGGCCCTGGCCAATGACGGCCAAACCAAAGCCATGGACATATCCCCCGATTATCCCGCGCCCCCATCGCAATCCCGGCTGATCCAGGCCCCCGCCGCCCGTGTCATCCTGGATATTCTGGAAGGCAGCCCCGCCCCGGACGGCATCGCCCTGGGCACCGCCGTGACCCGTACCCGCCATATCGCCTTCAAGACCGGCACCTCATACGGTTACCGCGATGCCTGGACCATCGGGGTATCCGCCGATTATACCGTCGGGGTCTGGGTCGGCCGCGCCGATGGCATGCCCCGCCCCGGCACCCAGGGACGCACCACCGCGGCCCCGATCATGTTCAGCATTTTCGGATTGCTGCCCCCCGATCATGGCCGCTGGTCCCCTCCCCCTGGTGACCATGCCCTGTTCCGCCGCCCGCCGCCGCCCGCCCTGGCCCGGCTGACCGGGCCGGATGATCCGGTGCAGCGCCGTGCCGGGGAAAAAATCCGCATTCTGTTTCCCCCCGCCGGAGCCACGGTGGAAACCGTTGATCAGGGCATCGCCTTATCCGCCCGTGGGGGAACGCCCCCCTTGCAATGGGTGGCCGACGGTCTGCCCTTGCCCGCCGGAACCACGTTCTGGCAGCCGCCGGGCGAAGGCTTCGCCCGGCTGGCGGTAGTCGATGCCATGGGCCAACGGGACATGGTCACCATCCGCATCGTCAACCCCAGTGCCGGACAGCCATAGGCGCCGCAACGCGGTGCTTATGGTTGTCTGGTTTAGGGCTTGTCCCTCGCCGGGCGCCGCCTGTCGGCGGCTTGGCCGCGCCCGCAATGGGCGCTGGGATTTATTTATGTCCCTCGCCGGGCAGGGTTGCAATTATCACCTGATGAATAGCTGGCTATCGCTGTCATACGGGGGCGCCACCGGGAAATTTGTGGTCTTTTTATGATAATGACTTGCATTATCGTGGTGGACTCATGTATCGGGACTGCTGTGTAACCGCCCGGTAACCGGACATTACACATTGTGCCCAGCCAGCCACCCAGACGCCCCGCACTCTGCCGCGTCAATCTCGGGAAGCCAGCCAGGTCGTTACCGTCCATGGCCTTTCAACCCGAGGATCGAATGTCAACCCACGCCCCCCTTCGCCCCGTGCTTGGCGCCAGCCTGCCCCGTTCGACCGGCATGACCACCGCCGTCCTGGGTGCCGCCGCCCTGGCACCGTTGCCGGTCATGGCGCAAAGCGCCAGCCCCACCGAAATTCCCGCCGTCTCCGTGGATGCCCAGGCCGTGGATGTTCCCGCCTATCAGCCCACTGAAGTCAGCAACACCAAATTGGGGGGCACCCCCCATGATCTGCCGCAAACCGTCACCATCCTGACCAAGCAGGTGATGGAAGACCAGGCCGCGACCACCATGCGCGAGGCATTGCGCAACGTCCCCGGTATCACCTTCAACGCCGGTGAAGGCGGCAGCCAGGGCGATCACCCCATCATCCGGGGCTTTTCCAGCCAAAGCGATATGTATCTGGACGGCGTGCGCGACAGTGGCAGCTATCGCCGCGACACCTTCAATACCGAAAGCATCGAAGTGCTGAAGGGGTCTTCCTCCATGCTGTTCGGTCGTGGCTCTACGGGTGGGTCCATCAACGAAATCAGCAAAACCGCCAAGGCAAACAATTTCAACGAAGCCACCTTGGGCCTGGGAACCAACGATTCCATTCGCGGCACCGCCGATCTGAACCGCAAGATCGACGACCATATCGCCGTGCGTCTGAACGCGGTGGCGGAAAAGTCCGGGGTCGCGGGCCGGGATGAGGTGACGAATCAGGTTAAGGGGTTTGCCCCCACCATCACCTTCGGCCTGGGCCTGCCCACCGAACTGACCTTGTCCTATCTGCACCAGGAAAATAACAATCTTCCCGATTTCGGTGTGCCGCTGCTGAATGGCCGCAAGCCCGATCAGGTGGCATGGTCCAACTATTACGGCCTGAAGAAATACGATTACGAACAGACCCAGACCGATGTGGCCACGGCGCGGCTGAAGCATAAATTCAATGACGCGCTTGAAGTCACCGATACCTTCCGCATGGGCCGCGTGGCCCGCGATCAATCGGTCAGCCGCCCGCAAGCCCCCAATCTGGTCACCAACCGGGTCACCTTGAACAAAACTGCGGCCTCGGGCCGCGACAACACCATCTTGTCCAATCAATTGGATGGCGTGGTGAAGTTCGATACCGCCGGGCTGGGCCATGAACTGCATACCGGCGTGGAATTGGCGCGGGAAAATTACATCACCCGCAACCGGGGCTTTACCAGCCAGACCGGCAATCTGACCAATCCCGATACCGATGCCACCTATTCCATGGGCGGCGCCATGACCCAGCGGGCGGAAACCCGCGCCGACACCGCCGCCGGCTATATGCTGGACAAGATCAAGTTGAACGATCAGTGGGAAGTCACCGCCGGCATCCGCTATGACATGTTCAACACCGATCAGACCACCAACAGCAACACCGCCGCCAGCAACGTGACCCGTTACACCAATGACGAGATCATGAGCTATCGTGGATCGCTGTCCTATAAGCCCGCATCCTGGCAGCATTATTATGTGGCCTATGGCACGTCGGCCACGCCATCGGCCACCGATCTGTCATCCACCGCTGCCAACACCAACACCGACCCGGAAAAAACCCGCCTGTGGGAAGTGGGCGGCAAATGGGATGTGCTGAAGGAAGGTTTGTCCTTGTCCAGTTCGCTGTTCCGCATCGACAAAACCAACATGCGGGTGACGGCGTCGGATGGCAGCGGCATGGACGTTCTGGACGGCCAGCGCCGGGTCCAGGGGGTGGAATTCGGTGCCACCGGCCAGATCCTGCCTGGCTGGGAAATCACGGCGGGCTATTCCTATCTGGATTCGGAAACCCGCCGGACCACCACCGCCGCCCAATTGGGCAAATCCGTCCGCAACACCCCCCAGCACAGCGCCAGTGTGTGGAGCACCTATAAGGTCACCCCCGATATTTCCATCGGTGGTGGCGCCCAATATGTGGGCAAGCAATGGGCCGACGACACCGAAGCCGTGTCCTTGGATCATTATCTGCTGTTCAACGCCATGGCGTCCTATCAGCTGACCGAAGAAGTGTCGCTGCAATTGAACGTCGATAACATCACTGACGAACGCTACATCACCACCGCATCCAATTCCCTGAACGGGGAAGTGGGCGCCGGACGCAGTGCCACCCTGACCACCAAGGTCAGGTTCTAAAGTCAGGCGAAGACATGCCGGGCGGTCCATGATTGCGGACCGTCCGGCATCTTTTATTTTCAGGCCACCCTTGAAAATGCGGATAAAATTCTTGCGACTAATTTTCATTATTATTAATATTCCCCTGCTTCCGCCACATGGCCGCCCAGGGTGAGGAGAAGACGGGATGGCAGGGGAAAAAGGTGGGCTTCGGATACGTCCTGTTGGGGAAAAACGTCACGCTGAGCCTGTGGAAATCGCTCTTGCCGATCTGATGGGCACGGCGCGGGAATTGCACATTCGTCATGGGGATGACGTCTACACCCTGCGCCTGACATCCAACGGCAAGTTACTGTTGACGAAATAGTCCGGCCAAACGGACGGACCTGCCAGCCACGGCATCCGATGTGCCTGTAGCCAGCGCCACAAACGCCCGGTCGTCTTGACCCGGCGGCATCTGATTACGGGATAAGGGAGTGCTGTTCATGCCTGGCCATGACATGTCGTTATGGGGCCTGTTCCTACAGGCCGATCTGGTGGTGAAATCGGTGATGGTCCTGCTGCTGCTGGCATCGGTGGCGGCGTGGAGCATCATCATCGACAAAAGCTTGCGCCTGCGAAGCCTGCGCCGGGACGTGACCGCCTTTGAAGACCATCTGGACCGGAACCAAGCGGATTTGGGGGCGATCGCCCATGTCCAGGGCATTCCCGGCCACGCCCTGAATGCCGGACACGATGCCTGGCGGGGGCATTCCACCGATGAAAGCCGGGCTGAATTCCGCGAACGGATGGAACGGGCCATGCGGGCCGAATCGGCGGTTCATCTGCATCACCTTGAAATCGGCCTGCCCTTTTTGGCCACCTTGGGATCATGCGCCCCCTTTATTGGCCTGTTCGGCACGGTCTGGGGGATCATGAACAGCTTCACCGCCATTGCCAAATCCAATGACACATCCCTGGCGGTGGTGGCGCCGGGCATTGCCGAAGCCCTGTTCGCCACGGCCATCGGCCTGGCTGCCGCCATCCCGGCAGTGATCGCCTATAACAAGATTTCCGTCGATTTGGGGCGGCTGTCCAACCGCATGAATGCCGGTATCGCCAAGATGGGCGATTGGCTTTCCACCCCGAAGACGGCCCGCCATCTGCGTGGGGCGGCGGAATAACATGGGCATGGGACCAATCAATCAGGGCGGCGACGGCAGTTATCGCCCGCAATCGGAAATCAACATCACCCCCCTGGTGGATGTGATGCTGGTGCTGCTGATCATCTTCATGGTGGCCGCCCCCCTGATGTCGGTGGGGGTGTCGGTGGAATTGCCCAAGACGGAAGCCGCCAAGCTGACCCCGCCCAAGGACCCCATCGTGGTCAGCCTGGACAAGGACGGACAAATCTTCATCCGCGAGGACATGGTGTCCGAAGCCGATTTGCCCGGTCGCCTGAAAGCCATGGCCGATGAACAGCCCGACACGGTGGTCTATGTCCGGGGTGACCGGGGCATTGATTATGGCCAGGTGATGGATTTGATGGGCCGGGTCGGACAGGCCGGATTTTCCAAGGTGTCGCTGATGGCCGAAATGCCCGCCGGCGGAGGGAAGCCATAATGACCCGTCAGCCCCCCGCCAACAGCCGTCCCCTGGCCGCATCGTGGCGGCCCACGGCGGTTTCCATGGGGCTGCATGGTGGCGTGCTGGCACTGTTGATCATTGGGATCGCCAAGGCACCGCCGCCGCCGCCATTGCCCCCCGCCACCGCCCCCCTGATGGTGCAATTCTTTACCCCGCCGCCACCGCCGCCGCATGTCCAGCCGGTAGCCCCCCCGCCCGACATACCGCCGCCGGTCATCGACAGCATCCGGGCTGACGCACCGGTCCTGCACCGTCCGCCACCCCCCAGGCACCGCCCCCCCCAGGACCGGCGCAAACCGCCGCCGCCGCGTCCGCTGCCCATTCCGCCATCGCCGTTGACGCCCCCCGTGGACAGCCCGGTGAACGATGTCCAGCAGGCCCCGATCACCGATGCCGCATCCACATCATCCGGCCCGGCCAGCGCCAGCCATGCCGGTCCCCCCAGCACCATGCGGGGGTCCGATGCAGGCCAGCCCGCCGATTACCGCACATTGGTGGCGGCCCATCTGGCCCGGTTCAAACGCTACCCCGCCACCGCCCGCATGCGCCATATGGAAGGCCGGGTGCGCTTGCATCTGAGCATCGGGCGTGATGGCCAGATCCTGGGATGCAAGGTGATTGATGGCAGCGGCTATACCGTGCTGGATGACGGTGCCATGACCATGGCCGAACGGGCATCGCCCCTGCCGCCGCCGCCCGACGATATGGCAGGCAGCCGGATTGATCTGGTGGTCCCGGTAGATTTTTTCCTGAGAGGGTAAGGGGTCGGACCGTCCCATGGACAGCGGTGGGCCAGCGCCCATGTCCGGGGAAGACTTGTCCCCAGGCGATCGCCCTGTCTATAGTCGGCAATCATGCTGCTGGACTCCATCAATCTGGCGTTGTCCTTGCTGCAACAGATGTGCGTCTATCTGGTAATCGCCTATCTGCTCAGCAAGACACCGCTATTCATACCGCTGATGCATGTCACCGTGCGGCTGCCCCATCGGCTGGCCTGTTACGGGGTGTTTTCCATGTTTTGCATCATGGGAACCTATTTCGGCCTGCGCATCGACGATTCCATCGCCAACACCCGTGCCATCGGTGCCGTGCTGGGGGGATTGCTGGGTGGGCCGTCGGTGGGCTTTGCCGTGGGGCTGACCGGGGGATTGCACCGGTATTCCATGGGGGGATTCACCGCCACCGCCTGCGCCGTTTCCACCATCACCGAAGGCTTGATCGGCGGATTGGTGCACCGGTCCCTATGCCAAAGCGGTCGCAAGGATCTTTTGTTCCAGCCGGTGGTGGTCGGGCTGGTGACCTTTGCCGCCGAAGTGGTGCAAATGGCCATCATCGTCCTGATGGCCAGGCCGGTGGAATCGGCGGTGCATCTGGTTCAAAACATCGCCCTGCCCATGTGGACGGCCAACACCCTGGGCGCGGCCATGTTCATGCGCATCTTGCTGGACCGCCGGACCATGGTGGAAAAACAGTCCAGCGTGTTTTCCGCCAAGGCGCTGAAGATCGCCGCCCGAGCCGAAGGTGTCCTGCGCAGCGGGCTGAACCCGGAAAACAGCATGCGCGTCGCCCGCATCATCTATGAGGAAACCGGAGTGGGGGCGGTGGCCATCACCGACCGGGACCAGATTTTGGCCTTTATCGGCATTGGCGACGACCATCACCGGCCCGGCATGCCGTTCAGTTCATCCCTGACCCGCGATGCCATCGCCCATAATCAGGTCATGTATGCCGATGGCAATGATGTTGCCTATCAATGTTCCATCCGGGCCGATTGCCCGCTGGGATCATCCCTGGTCATCCCGTTGCGGGGGGAAGATGACCAAGTGATCGGCACCATCAAATTGTACGAACCCAAAACCCGGCTGTTTTCCACCATCAACCGCACCTTGGGCGAAGGCATCGCCCGGTTGCTGTCCACCCAGATCCTGGCCGGGCGCTATGAACAGCAAAAACAATTGCTGGCCCAATCGGAAATCAAGCTGTTGCACGCCCAGGTCAATCCTCATTTCCTGTTCAACACTTTGAACACCCTGTCAGCGGTGATCCGCAACGACCCGGAACGGGCCCGCCAATTGGTGAAGAACCTGTCCACTTTTTTCCGTAAGAACCTGAAACGCCCCAGCGAGGAAGCCAGTCTGGACGACGAAATCGAACATGTGACCGCCTATTTGCAAATCGAACTGGCCCGGTTCCAGGATCAATTATCGGTCAGCATCGACGTGCCCGATGATCTGCGCGCGGCCCGTCTGCCCGCCTTTTCCCTTCAGCCCATCGTGGAAAACGCCATCAAACACGGCACCTCGCAATTGCTGGGCGATGGCCGCATCGCCATCGGCGCCATGCGCCGCGAAAACGATCTGGTCTTATGGGTGGAGGACAATGCCGGGCTGTACCAAAAACCGTCCGGCGGTGACGGTTTGGGCATGTCCTTGGTGGATCGCCGCATCAAAAGCCGCCATGGCGACGAATACGGTCTGGAAATCGACTGCGCCCCCGACACCTTCACCCGCATCAGCCTGCGCCTGCCGCTGGAGCTTGGCCCGCCATGAAAATCCTGATCGTCGACGATGAGCCGCTGGCGCGGGACGAGTTGAAATGCCTGCTGGCCGATGAAGATGACATCCAGATTATCGGTGAATGCGGCAATGCCATCGACGCCATCGCCGCCATCAACCGCCAATCCCCCGATGTGGTGTTTCTGGATATCCAGATGCCACGAGTCAGCGGATTGGAAATGCTGAGCATGCTGGACCCCGACCGGATGCCCGCAATCGTCTTTCTGACCGCCCATGACGAATACGCGGTCAAGGCGTTCGAGGAACATGCCTTTGATTATCTGCTGAAACCCGCCGATTCCGTCCGGCTGAGCAAGACATTGCACCGTCTGCGCCGCGACCACGGCCCGCGCGACATGGCCGTGCTGAAGGAAGCGGCGGAATTACGCCAAATTCCCTGTCTGGGACAGAATCGGATTTATCTGTTGAAAACCGATGACGTGCACTATGCCGCCGCCAAAACCGGCGGTGTGTTCGTCGCAGGCCCCGATGGCCAGGAACGCTTCACCGAGCTGACGTTGCGGGTGATCGAGGAACGCACCCCCCTGATCCGCTGCCACCGGCAATATCTGGTGCATCCCGATCATGTGCGGGAAATCCGCTTTCCCGATAACCAAAGCGCGGAAATCCTGGTGGCATCGGGCCAGATCATCCCGGTCAGCCGCCGATTCCTGACCCCGCTGAAAGAGCATTTGGGCATCGCCTGACGTGAAAGAAATCCCGCAGCAGCCGGGCGCAATCCCGTTCGCGCAAACCACCGATCACTTCGGGCCGGTGATGACAGGTGGCATGGTCGAACACCCGCGCCCCGTGCTCGACTCCCCCGCCCTTGGGATCATAAGCCCCGAAATACACCCGACGGATGCGGGCCAGGGACAGGGCCGCCGCACACATGGGGCAGGGTTCCAAGGTGACATACAGATCGCATTCCAGCAGACGGGGGCTGCCCAATGCCTGGGCCGCGGCCCGCACGGCCAGGATTTCCGCATGGGCGGTGGGATCGGCCCACGCTTCCACCCGGTTATGGGCCTGGGCCAACACCCGACCGTGACGCACGATCACCGCCCCTACCGGCACCTCGCCCGCCTGAGCCGATAAAACCGCCTGTTCCAGGGCCTTGCTCATGAAATCGGTCATGCCCACCATCTAACACATTGCCGCCGGTCGAGCGGACCACTATACGGGAACCCATGCAAGGAACGGAGCTTTGTCCATGACCCGCCGCCCCGCCATCGGCATTACCTTGGATTCCGAGGAAGCCGGCGGCTATTCAAAATTTCCCTGGTATGCGCTGCGCCGTAATTACTGCGGCGCCATCGCCGATGCTGGCGGCACCCCCCTGCCCCTCCCGCACGAGGTTGGGCTGGTATCCGACTATCTGGACCGGATAAATGGTCTGGTGATCACCGGCGGGGCCTTTGACGTGGACCCCGCCTTGTTCGGCGCCGCGACCCGCCACGCCACCGTCACCTTGAAATCCCGCCGGACCCAGTTTGAACTGGCCCTGATCCAAGGCGCCCTGGACCGTGATATGCCCATCTTGGGGATTTGTGGCGGTCAGCAATTGCTGAACGTAGCCTTGGGCGGCACCTTGATCCAGCACATCCCCGACGAGGTGCCCGAGTGTCTGGCCCATGAACAGCCCAATCCCCGCGATCAGGCCGGACACCGGGTCAGCGTGGTTCCCGGAACATTATTGGCATCGGTCACCGGCCAGCTTGGCTTTGACGTCAATAGCGCCCATCATCAGGCGGTTGCCCGGACGGCACCGGGCTGCGTGGTCAATGCGCGGGCCGATGACGGGGTGATCGAAGGGATCGAAGACCCGTCCCGGCGATTCTGCATCGGTGTGCAATGGCACCCGGAATTCATCATCAGCCCGGCGGATACAGCGTTGTACCGGGCCTTCATCCAGGCGTGCTGCGCATGAGCGATAACGAAAAAAACCAAAAGAAAGACGACAAGACGGAAAAGGGCGACCGTATAGCCAAGCGCTTGGCCCGCGCGGGATTATGTTCCCGCCGCGATGCCGAACGCTGGATCGCCGATGGCCGGGTATCGGTCAATGGCCGGGTGTTGGACAGCCCCGCCCTGGTGGTGGATGATGGCGATGTGATCCTGGTGGATGGCAACCCCATCGAAACCCCCGACCGCACCCGTGTCTGGCGGTATCACAAACCCGCCGGGGTAATGACCACCCATAAGGACCCGGAAGGCCGACGCACCGTTTTCGACCACCTGCCCGAGGATATGCCCAGGGTGATTTCGGTGGGACGACTGGATTACGCATCGGAAGGGCTGTTGCTGCTGACCAATGACGGCGAATTGGCCCGCCGCCTGGAACTGCCGTCCAATGCCTGGGCCCGGCGCTACCGGGTGCGCGTCCATGGCGCGGTCGAACCGGAACGGCTGGTGGCGCTGGAACGCGGCATCACCATTGACGACGTGCGCTATGGCCCGGTCAAGGCGATCCTGGATCGGCAAAAGGGTGCCAATGCCTGGTTGACCGTTTCCATTCATGAAGGCAAAAACCGCGAGGTCCGGCGGATTTTCGACTATCTGGGCTGGCCGGTGCTGCGGCTGATCCGGGTGGCCTATGGCCCGTTCCAATTGGGCAATCTGCCCGAAGGCGGGGTCGAGGAAGTGCCCGCCAAAGTGTTCAAGGAACAATTGGGTCTGGGGGCATCGGGCTGGGCCAAGGCCCAGGAAGCCCCCGCCCGGCCCCGCCCCCCCGCCGCCGCACCGCACAAGCCGGAGGCGGGACGAAAGTCGGATTTCAGCCGGAAACCGGACGGCCCCCACAAACCCAGCCAGCCAGGGAAGAAACATGCGGATCATCGGCGGAAGCCATAAGGGGCGGCGCCTGGACGCGCCTGACGGACGGACCGTCCGCCCCACCGCCGACCGTGCACGGGAAGCGCTGTTCAACATCTTATCCCATTCGGACGCGCTGGATCTGGACGGCGCCCGCGTGGTCGATTGTTTCGCCGGCTCCGGGGCCTTGGGTCTGGAAGCCCTGTCACGCGGGGCGGATCAGGTTTTCCTGGTGGACAAACATCCCGCCACCCTGGCCATTTTGCACAGCAACGTGGCCATGCTGAAGGAAACGGCGCGGGCACACGTCATCCGTGCCGATGCCACCCACCTGCCCTTGGCGACGATCCCGTGCCATCTGGGCCTGCTGGACCCGCCCTATCATTCGGATTTGGCCGGTCCCTGCCTGGATTCCCTGGATCGGGGCGGCTGGCTATGCCCCCAGGCCCTGGTGGTGGCCGAAGTGGCGGCCGCGGAAAATCTGGCTCCTCCCGCAGCCTTTACCATCACCGATGAACGGATTTATGGCGCGGCCCGCTTTGTTTTCATGATTTACCGCCCCCAACCACCCACCCAAGCGTAACACCAACATTTTCCGCCGTTCCCGCATGGTTTATCGTGGGGCAGGCATGGGTGCATGAATGGGGCAAAAACCAATGGCCGAGGGGTTGAACAAAGCCGAGGAAGCGGCCGGGCTGCACGAAAGATTGCGCGCCGCCGTTCTGACCAAACGATTGGATGTCTATACCGATCCCCGGCTCTTGGATTTCCAGGGGTCCCCGGTTCATGACGGCTGGGACCACCTGTCACCGCTGGTGGTGATGATGTGTCTGGCCCTGGCGATCCTGCTGGCCTTTGGCGTGCCCCTGGGTATCGTCGCCATGACCGTGGGCGCCTTGGCCCATCTGGCTGGCATCAAATATTACGTGGCTTGGCGCCTGCGTCAGCGGGCCAAGACCTATATGCTGGAAAGTGCCGGTCACTTCGCCCAATTATGGCAATTGGGCGGTGTCGCGCTGGTGGTTCATGGCGGTAACGAACCGCCCTGCCTGGCCCCCCGTGGCGATTGGCTGAAATACATCCGCCGCAATTTCCCCGAATACCCGTTTCCCGCATCCGTGCCCACGCCGCCGCCGCCGCCGCCCGAACCCGTGGGCGATGGCACGGCTGAATCGCCCCGCGTGCCCGAACAAGAAGTTCTGCCGCCATGACCAAACGCTTGGGGCCGCGCGGATTGGCCCGCGACGACCTGCGGGTCTGGCGGGCGGTGGCATCGGGGGTGACCCCCTTGCCCGGTCGGATCGTGCCTCAGGACGATCAGGACGACAACCCGCCGCCGCCGGATGACCCGCCCCAACCGCCATCGCTGGCGGTCCCGGCATCCCTGGCCCGACCTGTTCCCCAGCCCAAGGCCCCGCTGCCCGGACTAAGCCACGGCACCACGCCCGGCGTGGACAAACGGTCGGCGGAACGGATGAAAAAGGGCCAGATGGATATCGAGGCCCGGCTGGATTTGCACGGCATGACCCAAGATGGCGCCCATGGGGCGCTGACCGCCTTTGTCACCCGCGCCTATGATCAAGGACGGCGCTGTGTGCTGGTGATCACCGGCAAGGGAGCGCAGGGAGCGGGGATTTTGCGCGCCCAGGTGCCACGCTGGCTGAACCAGCCCCCCTTGCGCGAACGGATCTTGGGCTTTTCCCACGCCCGGCCCCAGCATGGCGGGGAAGGGGCATTATACCTTCTGATCCGCCGTCGCCGTTGATCCCATGACCCCCTTTGGCCTCAAGGTCCGCACCCTGCGCGAGGCACGCGGCATCCAGTTGAAGCAAATGGCCGCCGACCTGCACGTTTCATCGGCCTATCTGTCTGCATTGGAACATGGACACCGGGGCCGCCCGGCGCCGGGTTTGGTGATGCAGATCGCCGGTTATCTGGATTGCATTTGGGACGAAGCCGAAGAATTAAAACGGCTGGCGACCCTGTCCCATCCCCGGATCACCATCGACACTGGCGGCCTGTCCCCCGCCCACACCGAATTGGCCAACCGGTTGGCCCAATCCATCGCCCAATTACCGGACCAGACCGTGGCCCAATTACTGGCCTTGTTGGACCGGGCGTGATCCTGCAGCTTATCCGAAAATGCGGTGATCGGAACCGATCACCGCCGCCTTCCTGCGGCGGGCGGCCCCTTGGGCCTAACCAAATCCCCATGAGGTCCACTCACAGGGATTTGGTATCAGGTCAAAGGTTGGCGGCAGCTCCAATTTCACAGACTGTCAAGGAAGCGCAGCAGATCCGCCCGCTGTTCCGGCGTCATGGCCCGGACACGGTCGGCAGTTGCCTGGGCTTCGCCGCCATGCCACAGCACCGCTTCCAATACGGTACGGGCGCGCCCGTCATGCAAATAACCCACCTGATCGTTGACCATCCGCCGCAATCCCAGCCCCCACAAAGGGGCCGTGCGCCATTCCCGCCCGTCGGCCAGGAAATCGGGACGGTGATCCGCCAGCCCATCCCCCATGTCGTGCAACAAGAGATCGGTATAGGGATGAATGGTCTGGCCACCCAATTGATCCATGGCGGGATGGGCCGTGGTCTTCAGGGTGGGAAGGTGACACCCGCCGCATCCGGCCTGGTGGAACGCATTTTCTCCCGCCTGGACCGCCGGATCATTCACCCCGCGCCGGGCTGGAACCCCCAGCCCCAGATGATAGGTTTGAACCGCATGCAATTGACCGGCGGTCAGTTCCAATTGGCCATCATCGGGCACAGCACGGCAGATATCCTGACGTTCCGCACAATTTTGCCGTGGATAAAGCGGCGACGTCACCCCCAGATCGCCAATCATGGCGGCGGCGATTTGCTGATGCACAGTCGGCTGATTGGCTTTCCAGCCGAACCGCCCCAGCCGAACCCGGCCATTGCCCACATCCCAGACCCAATTGGCCCGCCCGGAAATGCCGTCGTGATTCCCGTCTTCGGGATCGGCCAGGGCCAGAATATCGGCTTCGGCCACGGCTTCCAGCAACCCCAACCCATAAATGGGTGGGGCGATGCGCGCCGATGTCATCACCTGGGGCGATAACGGCCCATAGGCCAGTTCGGCAAAGCGAATGGTGGGCCACCGCAATTCCACCGCCTGTCCGCCGGTCAGAATTTCGCGCCGATGATGCCAGATCAGTTCGGCCCGGCCTTCTCCCGGAACGCCATAGGCCCCATTTTCGTTCAACTGATCACCATACATGGGATCGGGTCGGGGACCACCATGGGCATCCACGCCGGGAACGGATAACCGCACCAGCATGGTCCGCATGGTTTCACCGGGATGATCGGGGGCAAATCCCGCACTGTTGCGGGGATGGCAGGCGGCGCAGGACAGCCGGTTGAACAAAGGCCCCAAGCCGTCAAAGCGTTCATCCTCGGCCGGTCGGGTCAGCCAGGGATGGGCAAAAACCGACCGGCCTTGGGTGAATTCCTCTCGCAATTCCGCCGGTACGGTTGAGGCCATGGTGGCATAGGCCGCCCGGCCGAAATCGAAGGTGGTGAACTCCCCCCCCGACAAGGCCGCATCGTCCCCGGCCTGGACCGGGGATGACAGGCACGACCATAAACATAGGCTTATCAGCGCCATACAGCCGCTTTTCATTGTCCGAAAACCTCGAACGCCTGACGGGTTGCACGGGTGACCATCGTGCCCCATTGGGTCGTGATGGCCTGGGCTGCTTCGCTGTCCGGTTTTTCCAATGTGTCGTTCAAGGAACGGTCCGCCATCTGATTTTCACCCACTGGGGTCTGGGCGATCAGGGCGCGGGCGCGGGCGGCTTTGTCCAGATCCCCCGCCGCTTCGGCCTGCCGGATCAGGGCGAACAATTCCTTTAACTGGCCATGTCGGTTGGTGATCATCTGATCGAACAAGGCCGACACCGCCACCAGCCGGGCGCTGCCACGGGCCGGATCATACAATTCCACCCCCGGATCGGCATAGGGATTGGGAAATCCCTGGGGCGCCTTGGCATAGGCGGCAGGCAGCACCGGCAGGCGCATCACGGCCGGGTCCAGCAACAAAGCCTGGCCTTCCGCCGATAAAACGAACCGGACAAAGCTTTCCGCCTCGGCCCGGTGACGGGTGGATGCGGTGATTGCCACCTGGGCCGGGGAATAAATGGTCACCGCCGGATAAATCAGCCGCACCGGCTTGCCTTCGCTGATGGCACTGCGGACAAAGAAATCAATGCCCAGGCCCAGGGCCTTGTCCCCATCCACCAATTCGTTGATCAGGCCGATGCCGCCAGCCCCGGTCAGCAATTGGGCATTGGCGGACATTTCCGCCAGAACCTCCCACCCCTTGGCCCATCCCAGGCGTTGCAGAATAAAATCATAAAGCGGCGGGGCAAAGCCGACGGTGGACGGCACCGGCATCACCACCTGTCCGTCATAGATCGGCTTGGCCAGATCGGCCCATTCCCGTGGCATGGGTAAATGACGTTCGGCCAGACGGTCGGGACGGACGGCAAAGCCGTATCCGGCCAGTTCGAAGGTCGCGAACTGTTTCTTGGGGTCCAGCAAGGCCATCTTGCCCAGATTGGCGGGCACGGTGCGGGCGGTATCGCCCAGATCGGCGAACCGGCCTTCATTAGCCAGACGATTGAACGCTTTCAGCGCGGGCGACCAATACACGTCCACACCACCCTGATCGGGCTGGCGCAAGGTGGCGGTGGCGTCCTGTCCATGGCCCCATTGGAACTCCAACGTGGTGCCGGGATGGGCACGGGTGAATGCCCGTTCATACACATCCATCATTTCCTGGGGATAGGATGTGAAAACCTTGACCGATCCAGCCTGGACGGCGGCGGGCAGAGAAAGAAAACCCAATAAGGCAATGGCATAGCGCGAGAACATAAGCTGTCTCCGTCGGATCAACGACCGGTCAAAGTGAAAGAAACCGGCAAGACAAGAGTTAAAGCCCCTTCTGGCGGCGGCGGAAACGGCGCGGCGGCCCGGATGGTGGCCAAGGCGGCTTGGTCCAACAGATCGCCCCCGCTGCTGAGCACGACCGTCAGACTGCCATCGGTCACCCGACCGTCAGCCTGAATGGCGACCTGCACCTGCACCTTGCCTGCCAGTCCCAATTTGCGTGCCCGTTCGGGAAAGACCAACGCCTGGGCCAAGCGGCCCCGGACAATGGCCAGCCAGCGATCCATGGCCGCAGGATCAGCCGGGGCCGCGGCTGATCCCGCCCGCGTCCCACCACCGCCATTGGCAGCCCCCGCCGTGCCATGCCGTGCCGTCGCCCCGTTATCGGCAAAAGGCGCGGGGTCCGTGGCGGCAGTGGCGGCATCGGCCACCGGCTCGGATGCGGGCAGAGGGGGCAAGGATGGCGAGGTCGGGGCCGCCTGATCGGGGGGCCGCACCGTTTTTTGCCGCACCGGTTTTGATGGCGCTTGGGGCTTTGGCGGTGTCGGGACGATGGCAGCGGCAGCCGGTGGCGAAGGCGATACAGGGGCCGGGGCCGGGGCCGGAACCGGGGCGGGTGGGGACGGCGTTGGCGGCACCATATCCACGACCACCACCGGAACGGGCTGATCCGGGGCCGGTTGCGGCCAGGCCAAAATGGCCACAGCCGCCAGGCCGTGCAGGATCAATGATCCCGCCGTGCCCCAAACCCAAATCCGCCCATCCGACACCTCGGACATGAAGACTAGAAACTCGCCCGCAGGGTGGCGAAATAGTTTCGGCCTTCTTCGGTATAGCCAGGGCTGGATTCATAGACGCTGTCGAACAGATTGTTCACGCCCACTTCCGCCGCCAGATAATTGGTCAGATCCCAATGCGCCTTCAAATCCACCAGGGTATAGGCATTGACCCGGTTGGAATTGGTGCCCAGGGACAGATATCCGGTCTGCGTGCTGGCCGCCGCCTGAACCCAGACCGTATCCATGGGATTGTACTTGGCATAGGTGAACACCTTATGCAGCGGAACCCCCAGCATGCGGCGGTCATACAGATCGTTCCAGCTATGGGTATAGGTGTAATTACCGCCCAATTCCCATTTTTCCAGCACCATGGACCGGGCCGACAATTCCAGGCCATAGGTGTTGGCATCGCCCACATTGCGGTTTTGGGTGAAACCGCCCGCCAGATTGACCGATTCGATGCTGTCGCTGATGGCGTTATAGAACCCGGTCGCCCCCAACCGGGTATGGCCCCAGAATTGTTCGGTGGCCCCGGCTTCATACGTGGTCACCCGTTCCGGGTCCAAATTGGGGTTTTGCAGATTGGTGCCGCCCAAACGCTGGCTGTACAAATCCTTCAGCGAGGGGAACCGGCTTTTGCGGGCAATGGCCGCATGCATGTTGCCCGTATCGGAAAAACGGTAAACCGTGGAAATGGACGGGTTCAGGACCTGACTGTCCTTGCCCCCCACCTCGTACATGGGACCATTGGGCGTCCGCCAATCGTCGCTGCGCCCGGCAAAGCGCATGTCATAGGATGCGCCGCCAATGACATCCCATGCCTTGTTCACATGCACCGTGTCTTCCAGACCGATGGAATAGGTTTCATCGTCGGTTTTCTGCCACGGTTCGTTATAGCGGGTGCCCGTGACCTGATTGGCCTTTTCCCGGTGGGTGTCCTTTTTATAGTGAACAACCCCCTTCAGGGTGTTCCAATCCACCAGATTGCCGCCAACTTCCACATTGCCGCCCCAGGTATAATCGCTGTACCAGCTGTAGTTGGTGACATTGCCGAAATTATACGCGGTATCATACGTATCCAGCCGGTTCTTGAAGCTGTCATAGTAAAGACGGGTCTTCACATAGCCGGATTGGGCAAACCCAGTGTTGGACAGCCAATACAGGCTGTTCTTGTCCCAGGTCGGCCAGCGCCAGCCGGTCCGCTGGCCGGTCTGCGCCACGGTGAAATCACCCATCTGGCTCAACGATCCCTTGGCCCCTGATTGGGAAATCAGGTTGATGGCATATTCATCGGTGGCATTGGGGGTCAATCCGACCTTCAGGTTCAGCTTGTAATCCTGCTTGTCGGAGTTTTCGCGATTTCCGCCATTTTCGCTGTATTTGCCCGGACCGCCCCAACCTTCGGGCAGGCGCCAATGGTCCTGGGCCGCGTAAATTGCGCTGCCTTGCACGTAAACCTTATCCAGCTTGGACCCGGCATTGATGCCGGTTTCCCAACCGTTGAACGCGCCATTACCGTCAAACGTCGCCTTGACTTGGGCTTCGCCTTCCAACGCCTTTTGCGGACGCCGGGTCACCAGATTGACCACGCCCCCCATGGCATTGGGACCGGCCAAAACCGATGTGGCCCCCTTGCTGACCTGAATTTCAGAAATATCCCAGGTGGTGAACCGCCCCAAATCCACATAACCGTCATAAGGCACATAGATGGGGATGCCATCCACCAGCACCGGAACCTGCCGGGCGTCGAACCCACGGATATAGACCGACGTTTCATTGCGCTGCCCGCGCTTGATCAAATTGGTGCCAGGCAGCAGAACCAGGGCTTCATCAACGGTGTCGCGGTCGAATTGACGCATCTCCTCGCTAGTCAGAACCTCGGTTCCCGGCGTTTTTTGATCCGCCTGCGCGCTGGTGGAAATTTCGCCCAAGGTAAAGACATTGCCGCTTTCCGCCCAAGCGGCCGGGGCCAGCATGGTGCAGCCCAATAGATGCAGAAGAATTCGCTTGCTCACCGGATTCATCCCCTGTTTCGCTATAGTCCAACCGGCATGCACACAACCGATCGGGTGACAGGCGCTCCCACGTCCGTCCCGCCATCTCGCTATATAGTGCATGTATATTTCCGAGTTCCGGGTAACCCAGATTTTTTTCCGGTGCAAGGGAAATGGAAACGACAGACAAAATTCAGCAGGAATTTCCTGTCAAATGATCTAAATGCTAGAATCTATTGGGAAAAATCACAAACTTTGATATACAAACAAACGGTTGCCTAATAAGTGGCGTGAAAGCAAGGCCGGGAAGACGGGGACCAGCATGGCCTTTGAGCACAAGAACTTCGCATTAAATCATGCGGGCCGATTGATAGTTGCCTTGCTGATGATGGTTATGTTCTTGCTGTGGGGGATGCAGTCACTACGCAACCGATCGGTTGCACTGACTGATGCGGAAATCCTGGTGTCGTCCTTGGCCCGATCCCTGGACTACCAAGTGACTGGCAGCCTGCGCAGCGTTGAAGCGCTGCTGGACGAAATGGCCGACGGCATCAACCCGCAACGCTGGCCCAATGCAACCATCCAGGACCGGTTTCGCACCCGCCTGCGGGGATTGCCGGAAATCCGCAATCTGGTCATCCTTGGCCCGGACGGCACCGTCCTGGATGCCAGTCTTGCTCAACCCGACGCCCCGATGCCGTACAGCACCGATACTTTGGCGGACCGGGATTATTTCATCACTCTGAAGCGGGATTTTCCCGCCCGCAAATTGGTGGTGGGAATTCCCGTGGTCGGGGCCTTTTCCGGCCAACCATCCCTGCCGGTGGCGCGGGCCATCATCGGCAAGGACGGGTCTTTTGCCGGGGCGGTAGTCGCGGCCTTGACCCCCGATATCTTCCGCGATCAAATTCAATCCGTCCTGATCGAACCCCAAGGGGCGGGGGCATTGATCCGCAGCGACGGGATTTTCCTGGCCCGCCTTCCCATGCACGAAGAATTCCTGGGCCGGTCGGTGGCTCAATCCCCGCTTTTCCAGGATCATCTGTCGCGCACCGGTATCGGCATCGCCCATTATACCGCCGTCGCCGATGGCAATAACAAGATCGTCGCCTTCCGCCGCAACGACCGCTATGCCACCGTGGTCATCATCGGCATCACCCGGTCCACCGCCTTGGCCCGCTGGCGCACCCAGACCACCACCGAAGGCGGCGTTCTGCTTATCTTGGGCATCGCCTTGTTTCTGGTGGCCCGGCTTTACGACCTGCGGGCGACGGCAAACCGGCAATTAACCCGGCAATTAGCGGAAAACCGCGACGATCTGGAACGCCAGATCGAAGAACGAACCGCCCATCTGGCCGCGTCCAACGCCGAATTGGAACGCTTCGCCTATGTGGCATCCCACGATCTGCAAGAACCGCTGCGTTCCATTTCCAGCTTTCTGCAATTGCTGGAACGCCGTTATGGCGACAGTCTGGATCAGGACGCCCACGAATACATTTCCTTTGCGGTCAATGCCGCCAAGCGCATGTCGGTTCTGATCAACGATCTGCTGACCCTGTCCCGCGTTGGGCGCCAGGATGCCCCCCCCGAACGCTGTGATACCGAAAGTCTGGCGAAAGCCGCCGCCACGGCCCTGACCCAAAGCATCGACGATCAGCATGCCCGCATTCTGATCGGCCCCATGCCGCCGGTCCTGTGCCAGCCATCCCATTTGCAAAGCCTGTTTCAAAACCTGCTGGGCAATGCCATCAAATACCATGATGACAGCCGCCCGCCGGTCATCACCATCAGCGCCCGGCCCTATGCCGAGGCTCCGTCCATGATTGAAATCAGCGTGGCCGATAATGGCATTGGCATCGACCCGCAATATTACGACCGTATTTTCGGCATCTTCCAGCGACTGCATCCCATTGGCCGCTATCCCGGCACGGGGATTGGGTTGGCCCTGTGCCGCAAGATCGTGGAACGTCATGGCGGACGGATCTGGGTGGAATCCATCCCCGGTCAGGGCAGCACGTTCCATTTCACACTGAGGGCCACTTCACACTGAAGGCCGGGCCTCAGCCGTGACATAAACCAGACGTTGCGCCGCCAATTGGGCGAAATCCCGGGGCGGCAGCGGGCGCGAGAACAAATATCCCTGGACCTCGTCCACCCCATGGGTCAGGACGAACTCAAGCTGTTCCTCGGTTTCGACCCCTTCCACATTCACCTTGGTCCGCAGGGAATGGCCAAGGCTGACGATGGCCTTGATCACGGCGGCATTATCGGGATGCAGCCCGATATCGGTGACGAAACTGCGGTCGATCTTCAGCTTGTCGACGGGGAAGCGCTTCAGATAGTTCAGCGAAGAATACCCCGTCCCAAAATCATCAATGGAAATCGACAGCCCCATATCCCGCAAATGCTGCAAGACGTCGATGGTGGCTTCGATGTTCTGCATGGCGATGCCTTCGGTGATTTCCAATTGAAGCAGGGATGGCGGAAAGCCGGTCTGCTCCAAAATTTCGGATACCATGGTCAGCAATGCCTGATGATGTTTGAACTGCGCCGGGGACAGGTTGACGGCGATCAGCAGGGGCGGCAATCCCGCCTGTATCCATTCGGCACCCTGACGGCAGGCCTCTTGCAAAATCCACCGCCCCAAGGACAGGATCATATCGCTGCGTTCGGCAATGGGGATGAATTGGGCCGGCCCGATCCAGCCGCGGCTGGGATGGCGCCAACGCAGCAAGGCTTCGCACCCGGTGACCAGACCGCTGGCGGTATTGATCAACGGCTGATAATGCAGTTCCAGTTGATCGCTGCCCAGGGCCAGGCGCAAATCCCGCTCGATCACCTTGCGGTCCCGCATCTCCCGATCCATTTCCGCCAGATAGAAATGGAAATTGTTCCGGCCCTCGGCCTTGGACCGGAACATGGCCAGATCGGCATTCTTCAGCAATTGATCCGCATCGGCGGCATCGTCGGGATACAAGGTGATGCCGATGGAGGTCGAGGTTAGAACCTCGTGCTCATCCAGGCCGAACGGATCGGAAATCGCCGAAATAATGGCATTGGCCGCCGGTACAGCCGCATCGGCATTGGACAGGCCGTTCAGGATTACCGCGAATTCATCGCCCCCCAGCCGGGCGACCGTATCATCCTGACGGACGCAGCGTTGCAGGCGCTTGGCCACCGCCCGCAGCAACAAATCCCCGATATGGTGGCCCAGCGTATCGTTCACATCCTTGAACTTGTCCAGATCCAGGAAGAACAACGCCACCTTGTCCCCCCGGTCGCGTGCCTGATCCAGCGCATCCCGCAAGCGGTCCTGGAACAACACGCGATTCGGCAGGCCGGTCAGGGCGTCATGATGGGCCAGATGATGAATGCGCGCCGCCGCCAATTTACGTTCGGTGATGTCTCGACCCACGGTCACCAGGCCGCGGCGGCTGCCATCGTCGTTGAACAGCGGCAAGGTGACGATGTCGAACACCTTGCGACCGCTATCCGGGATGTCCATGAACGCCTCATGGGCGATCGCATGGCGTTCCCCCCAGGCCCGTTCGTCGAATTCCAGGCTTTTCAGCAAAAATCCGCCGTGATCGCGGGATTGCACCGCCAGTTGCACATCGCTTTGGCCCTGATAATCGGCGGGCAAGCCCGCCACATCCAGATAAACCTGATTGGCCACCAGCCACCGCCCATGGCCGTCCTTGAAACAGACCAGATCGGGCATGGCATTGATCAATGTGCTCAGCCATTCCTTTTGGGTGCGCAGAGCCTCATCCGCTTCCTTGCGTTCGGTGATGTCATGGGCAATGGCCACATAAAGGCGCAGCCCCCCCAATTCCATGGCGCTGATGGACAGTTCCAGCGGAAAACCGGCCCCGCTGCGGCGCAGACCGGTCACATCGTGCCGGACATCCAGCAAAGGGTCCAAGGCCAGCAGGCGGCGCCCGTCCTGATCGGCCCACATATCCATCAATCCGGGGATCAAGGTGGTGATGGGCTTTCCCACGATCTGGTGGGGTTCATGACCGAAAATACGCTCTGCCGCCGGATTATATGTGCCGATGGCGCCATCGGCGCTGAAGGTGATGATGGCATCGGCGGTATTATCGACGATGGCCCGGTTATGCAATTCCGATACCCGGTAATTTTCCGCCAGCGCCTCCATGGTCCGGGCCTGCTGACGCAGCAGGGTTTCCCGGTGGACCATGTTGCTGACGTCAAAAACCTGAATCAGGCAGCAGCGTCTACGATCCCCATCCATCAGCGGCTTGATCACCACGATCTGGGACATGATCTCGCCCGGATCGCTGATCCGCAATTGATGGCGCAGCGGGAACAGCCGTTTGTGCAGGGACGATGACAGCATGGCCGACATGCCTCGGTCCAGCGCATCCCCCACCGCAGCCGCGATCCGGGTTCCCTTGATTTCGGGGAAGACATCATCCAGGCAACGGCCGATGGCATGATCCATCCCGATTCCGGCCGCCTTGGCCATCCAGGCGTTCCACAAAACCACCGTCGCATCACCGCCGATCAGGATCAGACCGATCTCGGCGGCATCCGACAGGGCACGGAACAATGAGTCTGGCCGCACGCTTGGCATGGCCCCGGTCCTAATCTATTGCCCCAATTGCACCCGGACATAAGCCCGGACCGCATCCACGAAGTGGCGGGCGGAAATGATATCCATGACGAACGCCAGATAACCGTGAACGTCCTTTGCCAGCAAGGTGAAATCCACATGCAAGAACATGATCAGGTCATCTTGCGCCGATAATTCCCGGCCACCATCGCGCACCGACAGAATACTGGCCCCCTGGCCGCGCACATAGCTGGGCAGCGAACTTTCCACCGGCAGATCCAATTGATTGGCCAGACTGCCCAGGCACGCGTTCAAAATGATATTGCCGACTTCCAGCAGGGCTTCTTGTTCCAGTTCGGTCAACTGGTCCAGCGGCACCTCGTCCCCCAACATGCCGCGCACCAGATCCAGACTGCGGCTTTCGGGGAAAATCAGCAGGATATTGCCATAGAATTCGCCGCTGAACTGCTGGCGTACCGCCACGGAATCACAGCCCTTGGTTTCGTGGGTCAACCGCTTGCACGCATCGTCCGGGGTCAGGAAATCCACGAAGGGCACCGACAGATGCACCTGATCCTCGACCAATTGCGACAAGGATGCCGCCGCCCGACCGATGGCGACATTCAAAAGCTCGGTAACCGCGTCGCGTTCAATATCATTCACCATTTCGGTCATGCGGTCAGCCCTTCAGGAATTGAACCAAATCGGTTTCGCGAACCGGCTTGGACATAAAACCCACATGCAATCCAGCCGCCTGATCGCGGATGGAATCCTGGATATTGGCGGTCAGCAACGTGATCACCGCATCCGGCGCGCCGTCCTTGATCAGTTTGGCCACTTCCAGCCCGTCAATGCCGGGCATGTTCACATCCAAAATGGTGAAATCGGGCCGGTGTTTGGCAAAGGCATCCAGGGCTTCGTTGCCATTGGCCGCTTCAACGATGGTCCATCCCGGACACAGGACCTCCACCAATCTGCGGGTCATCATGCGGGCGACCCGGCTATCATCGACCAGCAATATGGTTTTAGCGGACATTCTCTTCCCCTGGTGCTCATCCTTGGGGGGATTCTATGCGTTAGAGCATTTTCCGCTCAATTGCAGTCGTATCCGGCAGCAGCAAAATAGTTCTGGCAGTCTGTGGTGGTGAGGAGATCGATGCCGCGACCGATTGCGGCCCAGAGTTCGTCTTTGGTCCTGGCGG
>JAYSBF010000027.1:0-41663 GCA_041915545.1 Magnetospirillum sp.
GCGGGCGGGTTTCTCCGAAACCCTTGCCTTCCGCGGCATAAGCCGCGCGGCCCCTTGGGCCTAACCAAATCCCTATGAGTTTCACTCACCGGGATTTGGTATTACGGCCGTTGGTTCTGCCGCCATTATGGCGGCGACCAAGCGGCCGAATGGCCGCGCCCGGCGAGGGCTGGACAACGGTCAATGAAATTGACCGTTGGTATTACTGCTTCACATCCATCTTGGCCAGATTTTGACGGGCCGTATCGGCGGCGGCACTGTCCGGGGCCAGGGTGATCGCCCGCAGCCAATCCGTGCGAGCCTTGGCGGTATCACCGTCCAGACGGTACAATATCCCTCGTTCCAGCAGGGCATCGGGGTAATCGGGGTCCAGGGACAGGGATTGACCGATATCGGCCTTGGCCGCATCAATATCGCCCAGATAACGCCAAGCGCTGCCGCGCATGGTCAATGCTTCGACCCGGTTGGGCTGAACCCGCAGCACGGCGGACAGATCATCCACCGCTTCGCGGTAATGCCCCAATTGCGCCATCAACACGGCATGATCCAGCAAAATATCGGGATTTCCAGGCGACAGACGCAAGGCGCTGCGCTGCGCCGCCTCGGCCCGGTTCAGATTGCCTTCCTGAACCCATGCCTGGGCTGCCTGGGCCAGCATTTCCGCCCGGACCCGGTCGGTCCGCACGCTTTCATTGGCCAAGGTTTCCAGCCGGGTAGCCGCTTCGCCATATTTGCCCAAGCCGATCAAGGCCACCGCCGCGCAATGGCGGGCCGCTTCGCCTCCGCCCAGGGATTGCCAGGCCAACGCCTCTTCCCAGCCTTGTTCCGGCTGCTGCTTGGCCAGGATCAGACAGCCGCGATATTCCTGAAGCGGGTCGATTTCCGAACTGGCGGCGGTGGTGGGTTCAGACGCGGCGGCACGAGGCGGCGGGGTTTGACCGGATGCCAGGAAGGGGAACAGGGTCACGGCGGAAAAAATCAAACCCGCAGGCAGAAAACGCGACATGATGACCTTTGAACCATGGGCAAGAATGCTTACGTTGACAGGAACAGGTAACAAGGCAAGGAATTACCGCATATGCCCCGGCGTTTCTTTCTCTTTGGCCTGGGCTTTTCCGGTCGGGCCATTGCCCGCGCCCTGGTGGATCAGGGATGGCAGGTCTTTGCCACCAACCGGTCAGGCCAGAAAGTGGATGGGTTGGATGGCGTGGATATCCACCGCTTCAGCCGCCAGCATCCGCTGGCCCCCCATGTGCTGGCCGGGGTGACCCATGTACTGTCCTCGGTCCCCCCCGACGACATTGGCGATCCGGTGCTGGACATGATGGGAAGCGTACTGGCTGCCATGCCTGTCCGCTGGGCCGGATATCTGTCCACCACCGGCATCTATGGCGACCGGGGCGGCGATTGGGTGGATGAAACCAGCGACCCCCGGCCCGATCTGGACCGGTCCAAACGCCGCCTTGATGCCGAAACCCGCTGGCTGATCAGCGGATTGCCCAGCCATGTTTTCCGTCTGGCCGGCATTTACGGTCCTGGACGCTCGGCCATAGACACCGCCCGGCGCGGCGAAGCCCGGTTGGTGGACAAGCCCGGTCAGGTGTTCAGCCGCATCCATGTGGACGATATCGCCAACACCATCCTGGCATCCATGGAACGGCCCAATCCGGGGGCCATCTATAATGTCTGCGATGACGAACCCACCTCGCCGGTGGATGTGACCCGCCATGCCTGCGCCCTGCTGGGGGTGGTCCCGCCGCCGCTGGTGCCCTGGGACCGGGCCAGGGAAAACCTGTCCCCCATGGCCTTGTCGTTTTATGCCGACAATAAAAGGGTGCGCAATGACCGCATCAAACGGGAATTGGGGGTAAAGCTGCGCTACCCCAGTTACCGCCAGGGTCTGGCCGCCATCTTGGAAAAGGGGGAATGATACTTGCGGCAGAAATTTCAGACCCATGGTCGGAAATTTCTCATGGTCCCTCGCCGTTGATTTTTCCCCTTGTCTTCATCCGGGAAAAGGTCCACTGACCCCCAGGCGATTTTCCTGGATGAGAGGGGCTGACATGGGCGGACTGGACGGAAAGCGGGTTCTGCTGGTGATTTCCGGTGGTATCGCCGCCTACAAAACCCTGGACCTGATCCGCCGGTTGCGGGAACAAGGCGCCAGCATCCGCACCATCATGACCGGCAATGCCACCCAATTCGTCACCCCGCTTTCCGTGCAAACCCTGTCGGGAAGCAAGGTGTTCACCGACACGTTTTCCCTGACCGACGAACATGAAATCGGCCACATCACCCTGGCGCGGGATTGCGATGTGGTGGTGGTGGCCCCGGCCACCGCCAACATCTTGGCGAAAATGGCCGTGGGGCTAAGTGACGATCTGGCATCCACGGCGCTTTTGGTCACCGACCGCCCCATCCTGGTGGCACCGGCCATGAATTTCCGCATGTACGGCCACCCGGCCACCCAGACCAATCTGGCCAGTCTGGCCAGCCGGGGCGTGACCCAGATAGGGCCGAACACCGGCATGTTGGCCGAAGGCGAGACGGGACCGGGCCGCATGGCCGAACCGGCGGAAATCGTTCAGGCAGTGACTGCCCTGCTGTGCCCCCAGCGGCCATTGGACGGGCGCCATGCCCTGGTCACCAGCGGCCCGACCTACGAACCGGTGGACCCGGTCCGTTTCCTGGGCAACCGATCATCGGGCAAGCAAGGTCATGCCATTGCCGCCGCCCTGGCCCGCCTTGGCGCACGAGTCACCCTGGTCAGCGGCCCCACCGCCTTGGCCGATCCTGCGGGGGTGACCACCATCCGGGTGGAAACCGCCCGCCAAATGCTGGCGGCCTGCCAATCGGCCTTGCCGGCGGATGTGGCTGTCTGCGCCGCCGCCGTGGCCGATTGGACCGTGGCCGATCCGGCCACGCAAAAGCGCAAGAAACAGCCGGGCGAACCGCCGCCGGCCATTCATCTGGTGCCCAATCCCGACATCCTGGCCACCTTGTCCGTCCCCGGCCCCGGTCGGCCGTCCCTGGTGGTGGGATTTGCTGCGGAAACCGAACACGTCCTGAGCCATGCCCAGACCAAAAGAGAGCGCAAGGGATGCGATTGGCTGTTGGCCAATGATGTATCACCAGAAACGGGCACTTTTGGCGGAGATCACAACCATGTGTACATTCTTTCGGCCAAGGGGGTCGAAGATTGGCAGCCCCAAACCAAAGATCAGGTCGCGGAAACCCTGGCCCGACGTATAGCCACCCACCTGACGTCGTGCTGAAACCGAGGGTACGCGGCCGATGACCGGTCGCGTGCCCCCCTGGCCACACCCCCATCCACCTGCTAGAAATGGCGGCTATCCACGTGGTTGACGCCACGCACGTCAGCCGCCCCCCTCACGAACAGCACCGTACAAAAAGGCATTTTTCCAGAATTCAGCACAACCAAAGATTTGTGGCGCGAAATACACGCAAGTTATTGCGGATCGACAAACACTTTATGTATACTTTGTAACGAAGCAATTGTTTATCAAGTACTTTTAAGAACAATTGCTTAAAATTGTTCCAATTCCCTGGGGAGGGAACGGTGGCAGTTTACGCCAATACGATGGGAAGCATGAATAGTGGCATGACTATCCGGCAGGTAAATGAAACCCTGCAAGGACCGGTCGTTCAAATT
Source organism: Magnetospirillum sp. (assembly GCA_041915545.1). GTDB lineage: Bacteria > Pseudomonadota > Alphaproteobacteria > Rhodospirillales > Magnetospirillaceae > Magnetospirillum. The sequence continues at coordinate 3,674 of JAYSBF010000027.1, forward strand.
TTGTCGCAGTTCGTACCAGAACTGAAGGCATTGCCACGCGACCATGCCTATGAACGCACGTTGGACGACATTCCTTTATTGGAACGCTGTTTCGCCGCATTCCGCGAACAGCGTGACAAATTCAATGCCGTCTTGCTGGATTCCAGCCGCCAGGTGGTGACGACCGATACTCAGCCCTTGTTCTGTGGCCGGACACTGGATCAAGTGGTGGCCATGATCGTGCGCACCGCGGCCAAACGCTATTTCCGCCGCACCCTGACGCCCGGACGCTACCGCCCGGTCACGGCTGACCGGCTGCGGACCGAAATGCATGATAAGGGGTTTGCCCATCGGGCGACGTCCAGCTTGCGCGACATGCGCGGCAACGCCCGTCATTCCGGCACCCATATCAAGGAACCGCCGCGCAGCCGGGCCGATGAATTATACGATGCCATCAAGGAAAACCTGCTGCATGAATGGCAGGTCCCCTTGGTACCGACCTATGCCAATATGACCCCCAATCTGGTGCGCGCCCTGGGGGAAAAAATCCTGGAAATCCGCACCATTGAACAACTGCGCAAGGTCGCGGCCGACCCGACCGAAGCCGCCCGCCTGTTCGATCTGCCGGAAAATCAGGACAATGGCGACAGTGCCACCTTTATTGCCGCCGCCAGCGCCGGACGTAAGGATGAACGGGCCAGATTGTCCGAAATCCTGAGCAGTGACGGCAAAAGGCTGCGCCCGGAAGCCTTTGCCCCCGTTCTGCGCCGCCCCGAAGTTCGGGCGCAGATCGTTACGGATGGCCATATCCCCCATCTGGCCGATGCCTTGCGCCAGGTGGGCGCACTGCCGGCCAAGCTTCTGGTGGCGGAATTGGGGCTAAGAACCGATCAATTGGCGGTTATTCTGCTGCTGTCCCACCAAATGATGGGGAGCGAGGTGTTCGGTCGCATCTTCGGCCAGCCGGGCGAGGTGGAACTGGTCATGCGTCTCACGCAGAAGGCCCGCATCGCCGGCATCAGCCAAAGATCCCCCCTGCCCTGTTGCGCCACGTTTGTGAGGGAATTATTTGCGTCATTCCGATAACATACCATTGACATATGCGGCGCACTCTATTCAACTAAGAGTGCATCAGCCCCATGGTTCGATAACAGGGCAGAAGCCCAGAGGATGGCCATGTCGATCGACAGCACCGTGACAGAGCATAACCGGGCGATCCGCAAGATCAGTTCCACCTTGCAAGGCCCCGTCATCGATACCTTGGCGGAATTGGTGCCCGATGTGGGGAATCTGCCCCGCCGCGATGCGCTTTATGCCATCTTGGATGATATCGACCTGCTGTACCGGTGCTTCATCGCCTTTCGGACCCAGCCCGACCGTTTCGCCCATATTCTGGTGGACAAGCACAACGTCAGCATCGACGACGCCGAAACGCTGTTGGCCTGCGGGCGCAGCCTGGACAGCGTGGTGGCCATGGTCGTCCGCACTGCCGCCAAACGCTATTTCCGCCGCGAATTGGACGGGGCCACCGCCAAAAAGAAAAACCGGCGGATGCAGCGCCATTACCGCCAGCGGAACCTGATGACCCGCCTGCGTAGCCTGATGATGAGCACGCCGGATTGGAACACCCTGCCCCCCACCCGCGCTGAAGCTTTGTACGAGGTGTTCAAGGATCATCTGCGCCATGATTGGCAGGTCCCGATGATCCCGGAATATTGCCAAATGTCGCCGTCAACCGTGCGCCGTCTGGGGCCGCGCATTCTTGATTACCGGATGGCCGATGATTTGCGCCGCCTGCGGCTGGACCCCGACAACCCGCCCCCTCCCACCGCCCTGACCGATACGGATCAGATGATGCGGGCCGGCTACATCACCCAATACAAGACCCGTGGCCACACCGAATTCATCGAGGAAGAGGTCAAAAGCGCCCCGAAAGTGGCCGATACCCGCCAAACCGCCGGGATCGCCAAGCTGGATTATTCCGAACCGGTCGCCATTGATCGCAGGGCCAACCTGTCCGCCATTCTGACCCCGGATGGCGCACGGATAAAGGCCGCGGCCTTCTCGATGACATTGCTGGACCCGAAAATCCGCGCGCTTCTGCCCCAATCCACCCAGACCGTGCGGATCACCGGCATGCTGAACACCGTCAGCGGACTGGTGGGAACCAAGTTGGTGAATGATTTGGGGCTGCGTCTGGATCAGTTAGCGGTGTTCCTGCTGGGCACCCACGCCGTGCTGGGCGACAAACGCTTCGAAACTGCTTTCGGCGTGCCGGGACGCCCGGAATACGTGGACCGGGTAATCGAACGGGCAAAACGGGCCAATCTGACCCAGGATACATCGCTGGAAGGCGTCGCCGACTTCATCAGCAAGTGTTTCAACACCGCATCGGCATAACAACCCCGCCCGGGTAGAACAGCGTGCCATCCGTAACGGGATGGTGCGCTGTTCTTATGTTTCCTTCTGACCATCGGCAGCGATCTTGCCAAGAATGTTTTTCAGGCCCACGGCGTTGACGGGGATGGCCGCATGTTGTCCGCCGCCGCCACGGGCGCCGGTGATCGGTTCCGATCACCGGGACATGGTATAAGTCGTTCGTAGCATCGGGCATTTCTTCCCGCCGCACTGACAATTCGCAATGAGCCACTGAAGAGGAGTTCGTAGGCTTCCATGCCGCGTCCGCGTCGGGGGACGCTTTCGCACGGGCGCGGCATGGAAGCAACAAGGAGTCCGTGCATGACCGCATCTTCCGCTGTCAACGGGGCCATGGGGGACACGTCGCCTTACTTTGACGACGTAGTGAAGAAATTTGTCCTGGCCGCCGTTTTCTGGGGAATCGTGGGCTTTATCGCAGGCGATTACATCGCCTGGCAGCTTGCCTTTCCCGCTCTTAACCTTGATCTGGAATGGACCACGTTCGGCCGCTTGCGCCCGGTCCATACCTCAGCCGTCATTTTCGCCTTCGGCGGCAATGCGCTGATCGGCACGTCATTCTATGTGGTGCAACGCACCTGCCGGGCCAGCCTGTTCGGCGGGGCCGCCATGGGGAACATCGTGTTCCTGGGCTATAACGCCTTCATCGTCATGGCCGCCTTATCCTATGTGCTGGGGGGCAGCCAGGGCCGGGAATATGCCGAACCGGAATGGTATATCGATCTGTTCCTGACCGTGGTTTGGGTGCTGTACCTGATCACCTTCGCCGGCACCATCATGAAGCGCCGGGAGGCCCACATTTATGTGGCCAACTGGTTCTACATGGCCTTTATCCTGACCATTGCCATGCTGCATATCGGCAACAACCTGGCCCTGCCGGTGGCGTTGTTCGGCGGTGACAGCTGGTGGAAATCCTATCCGCTGTTCGGCGGCGTCCAGGATGCCATGACCCAATGGTGGTACGGCCATAACGCGGTGGGCTTTTTCCTGACCGCCGGCTTCCTGGCCATGATGTATTACTTCGTGCCCAAGCGCGCTGAACGTCCGGTTTATTCCTATCGCCTGTCCATCGTGCACTTCTGGGCGCTGATCTTCCTGTACATCTGGGCCGGTCCGCACCATCTGCACTACACCGCCCTGCCCGACTGGGCGCAGACCTTGGGCATGACGTTTTCCATCATGCTGTGGATGCCGTCCTGGGGTGGCATGATCAATGGCCTGATGACCCTGTCCGGGGCCTGGGACAAGCTGCGCACCGATCCGGTGATCCGTTTCCTGGTCGCTTCGGTGGCGTTTTACGGCATGTCGACCTTCGAAGGTCCGATGATGTCCATCAAGGCGGTGAACTCGCTGTCTCACTACACCGATTGGACCATCGGTCACGTTCATTCCGGCGCCTTGGGCTGGGTGGCCTTTGTCACCTTCGGGTCCTTTTATTATCTGGTGCCCAAATTGTGGGGCCGTAAGGAATTGTATTCCCTGCGGCTGGTTGGCGTCCATTTCTGGACCGCCACCATCGGCATCGTGCTGTACATCACCGCCATGTGGATTTCCGGCATCATGCAGGGCCTGATGTGGCGGGCCTATGACAGCCTTGGTTTCCTGCAATATTCCTTCATCGAAACCGTGGCCGCCATGCACCCCTATTACATCATCCGCGCCTTGGGCGGTGTGATGTTCATCATCGGCGCCTTGATCATGGCCTACAACATGTACCGCACCATCAAGGGCGACATCTGCGAAGAGCGTTCGCAAGGTGTGGCGGCGGCCGTGGGCCGGTAAGGGGGAACGCGATGTCCATATTCAAACATCACAGCAAGCTGGAAACCAATGTGTTCCTGCTGGCGGTCGGTATCCTGTTGACGGTGATCACCGGCGGTCTGGTGGAAATCGCCCCGCTTTTCACCTTGGAAACCACCGTGGAAAAAGTGGATGGGGTTCGGCCCTATTCACCGCTGGAACAGGCCGGACGCAACATTTATGTGCGCGAAGGTTGCTATTTGTGCCACAGCCAGATGGTTCGTCCGTTCAAGGATGAAGTGGAACGCTATGGCCATTTCAGCCTGGCGGCTGAATCCAAATACGACCATCCGTTCCAATGGGGGTCAAAGCGCACCGGCCCGGATCTGGCCCGCGTGGGTGGCAAATATACCAATGACTGGCATACCCGCCACCTGATCAATCCCCGTGACGTGGTGCCCGAATCGGTGATGCCCGGCTATCCGCATCTGATGCGTCCGCTGCATTTCAACGATGTGGAAGCCCATCTGAAGACCTTGCGCGCCGTGGGCGTCCCCTATACGGACGACCAGATCAAGAACGCCAAGGCCGATCTGATGGAACAGGCCAACGCCGACGCCACCGACACCTCGCCCATCGCTTTGCGCTATCCCAAGGCCAAGCTGGGGGATTTTGACGGTAATCCCCAGGTGGTCAGCGAGATGGATGCACTGGTCGCTTATCTGCAGGTGTTGGGAACCATGGTGGACTTCACCACTGTCAAGCCCGACTCCATCCGCCGCTAGGGGGGAACCTGTCATGGACGCAGTACTGGAATTCCTGCGAACCGTGTGGGGGCCTTGGCTGATGGTCGTGTTCCTGGGGATCGTGCTGTGGGCGTTCTGGCCGCGCAATAAAGGCCGGTTCGAATCCTATGGCGACATCCCGCTCAGGGACGAAGAAAACAAGGAGCGCTAAGATGGCTTCCGTAGAAAAGGACCAAGTGTCCGGTCAGAATACGACCGGACACGAATGGGACGGGATTAAGGAGTTGAACACTCCCCTGCCCAAATGGTGGGTATATGTGTTTTGGGTCTGTGTGATCTGGTCAGTGGGATACTGGATCGCCATGCCCACTTGGCCGACCATTTCCGATTACAGCCGCGGCATGCTGGGCTTTTCCTCACGCGCGGATCTGGATAACGAACTGAAGGCCCAAAAGGCCAGCCGTGCCCACTGGCTGGACAAGATCCAGGCGGCATCGGTCGAAGATATCGCCAAGGACAAGACCTTGCTGAACTACGCCATGGCCGGCGGCAAGATCGCCTTTGGCGAAAACTGCTCGGCCTGCCATGGGTCCGGCGGCGTGGGCGTGGCCGGGGCTTATCCCCGGCTGGTGGATGATGAATGGATCTGGGGCGGCACCCTGGCCGACATTCAGCAGACCATTTCCTATGGTGTGCGCAACAGCAATCCCAACTCGCACCAAAGCGAAATGCCCAAATTCGGTGCTGACGGTCTGCTCACCCCCGAGCAGATTTCCCAAGTGGCCGATTATGTGGTGTCCATGGCCACCAAGGCGCCGGCCGCCGGTTCACCCGGCGAAGCCATTTTCGCCGAACAATGCGTGGTCTGCCACCAAGAAGGCGGCGTGGGGTCCAAGGATGTGGGGGCACCCGCCCTCAACAACAATCTTTGGCTCTATAAGGGTGGCAAGGATGGTGTGACCGCCCAGGTGACCAACCCCAAGCACGGGTCCATGCCCGCTTGGTCGGAACGCCTGGACGAAACCACCATCAAGATGCTGACCGTCTACGTCCATTCCTTGGGCGGCGGACAGTGATGTTCCGGTGCCGGGGGCGTGTCTCCCGGCACCATTTTTCAGCGCGGGGACACCAATCATGCATGCCTTGATCGATGTCTGTCAGGCCGGTTCCTTTTCCCGTGGCCGGTTGTGCGCCTGTCTGGAAGCATCCAGCCTGGGGCGGTTGCGGGCCAGTGCCGGGGATGTGCGCTGCCAGGCCGGCGACCATATTTTCCATCGCCATCATGTGGCTGATGCGGTCTATGGCCTGCGTCAGGGCATGGCCATCCTGTCCCTGTCCCTGGCCGATGGGCGCCGTCAAATCGTGTCGGTTCTGCTGCCCGGTGACATTTTCGGCTTTTCCGCCCATTCCCGTCATGGCGCCGACGCCATGGCCCTGATCCCGTCCAGCCTGTGCCGCATTCCCCTGACCGCCATGGATGACGACCCGGTCTTGGCCGCCCGTATCCGCCAGGCCGCCGGATCGGTCTTGGCCGACAGCCACCGCCACATGGCCCGCCTGGGACGGATGACGGCCGATGAACGGGTGGAAAACTTTCTGGCCGATCTGTGGCGGCGATCGGGACGCCCCGACAGTCTGCATCTGCCCATGACCGTGGCCATGATCGGCGAATATCTGGGATTGCGCGGCGAAACCGTCAGCCGCGGGTTTTCCCGGCTGCGCCGCCAAGGCATCATCGGCACATTCGCCACCGATGGGCTTCTCCCTATTTTCCAAGGTGATACCATGGGAGTAGACAGGGCGGCTTGACCTGAGCACGAACTGACAGGTACAAAATATACCGCTCAGTTCAATATTCCATCGGGCGCGGTGTCTGGTTCCGGCCAGTCTGACCAGACCCAGACAGGTCGGCCCATGATTGCATCCCTGCGCAAGCGTTCCATTGTCTTTTTGCTGATCATCCTGGCCCTGGCAGTCCTGGCGGGAACCAAGCTGTTCCTTGGCCGCGATTCCGCTGCCCCCCCTGCTCAGGCAGGAAATGCCCCGCCGGTGACCGTGGCCACCGCCCTGTCCCGGACCGTCACCGATTTCAACGAATTGACCGGACAATTCGCCCCGGTGGATTACGTGGAAATGCGGGCGCGGGTTGGCGGCTATCTGACCGAAGTGCATTTCACCGACGGGCAGATGGTGGAAAAGGGCGATCTGCTGTTCGTCATCGACCCCCGCCCGTTCGAAATCGCCCTGGCATCGGCCCGTGCCCGGCTGGATCAGGCGGCATCGTCGCGCGATTTCGCCAGTCGTCAATTGACCCGCGCCGGGGAATTGCAACGCCGCGACTATCTGGCGCAAAGCACGCTGGAACAGCGGCAAAGCGAATCCCGCGGGGCCGGGGCCGGGGCCGATGCCGCCCGTGCCGCCGTCCGCGATGCCGAACTGAACCTGCAATTCACCCGGATCACCGCCCCCATTTCCGGTCGGGTCAGCGCCCGCCAGATCAGCGTGGGCAATCTGGTGTCCGCCGGGGGCAGTTCCGGGCCGGGGACATTGCTGACGACAATCGTGTCGTTGGACCCCATCTATTTTAATTTCGACATGAGCGAAGCCGATTTTCTGGCCTTTCAGCGCATGCAAGGTGGTACACCGGCGGGCGAATTGAATGTTCCGGTCAGCTTGCGGCTGATGGATGAAAAGAACTGGCCGCGCCAAGGCGCCCTGACCTTCCTGGACAACCAGATCAACCGCAGCAGCGGCACCATCCGGGCCAGGGCCACCGTCCCCAATCCCGATCTGATGATCGCGCCGGGGGCTTTCGGTCGGCTGCGTTTGCCCATCTCCGCCCCCTATTCCGCCCTGTTGGTGCCGGATTCGGCGGTGATCACCGACCAAAACCGCAAAATACTGATGACCGTCACCGATGACGGCACCGTGGCCCCCAAAGTGGTGGAATTGGGGCCGATTTCCGACGGGCTGCGGGTGGTGAAATCTGGTCTGACCGCCGCCGACCGGGTGATTATCAACGGCCTGTTGCGCGCCCGCCCCGGTGCCAAGGTGACCGCCCAGCCGGGAACCATCGACAGCCCGGCCCAATCGGCGCAGCCCGCCAAGTAAACAGCAAGGCGAAGACAAACCATGCGGTTGTCCCATTTCTTCATCGACCGGCCGATCTTCGCCGCTGTGGTATCCCTGTTGATTACCATCATTGGCGGCATTTGCTATTTCACCTTGCCGGTGGCGCAATACCCGGAAATCGCCCCGCCAACCATTGTGGTATCCACCCAATATCCGGGCGCATCGGCCCAGGTGGTGGCCGATACCGTCGCCACGCCGCTGGAACAGCAGATCAATGGCGTGGAAAACATGCTGTATATGAGCAGCCAATCCACCGGCGACGGCAATTTGCGCCTGACCATCAGCTTTGCCCTGGGGACCAACCTGGATACCGCCCAGGTTCTGGTGCAAAACCGGGTGGCCATCGTCCAACCCCGCCTGCCCGAGGATGTACGGCGCATCGGCGTGACGGTGAACAAGAATTCACCGGATATGCTGATGGTGGTGCATTTGCGGTCGCCGGATAATTCCCGCGACCAGCTTTATCTGTCCAACTACGCCACCTTGCAGATCATTGACCAATTGCTGCGCCTGGACGGGGTGGGCGACGCTCGCGTCTTTGGTGCCCGCGATTATGCCATGCGCATCTGGCTGGACCCCGACCGGGTAGCCGCCCGCAACCTGACCGCTGGCGAGGTGGTCAGGGCATTGCAGGCCCAGAACGTCCAGGTGGCGGCGGGCACGTTGAACGCCCCCCCCATGCCTGACCAGGGGGCGTTTCAGTTCACCGTACAGACCCAAGGCCGGTTGATCACCCCCGACCAATTCGCCAACGTGATCTTGAAAACCGACGCCGAAGGCAGAATAACCCGGCTGTCCGATGTGGGCCGGGTCGAGTTGGGGGCACAGGATTATAACCTGAACGGTTATCTGGACCGCAACGCGGCCATGCCTATCGGCATTTTCCAGCGCCCCGGATCGAACGCCCTGGAAACCGCCACCCGCATCATCAACAAGATGGAAGAACTGTCCAAATCCTTCCCCGCGGGGGTGGAATACACCATCGTCTACAATCCCACCCAATTCATCGCCGAATCGGTCAAGGCGGTGAACCACACCATTTTCGAAGCGGTGGTGCTGGTGGTGTTCGTGGTGGTGCTGTTCTTGCAGACATGGCGGGCATCCATCGTGCCAGTGGTGGCCATTCCGATATCATTGGTGGGGACCTTCGCCATCCTGGCCGCTTTGGGCTATTCGCTGAACAACCTGTCCCTGTTCGGGCTGGTCCTGGCGGTAGGCATCGTGGTGGACGACGCCATCGTGGTGGTGGAAAACGTGGAACGCAACCTGCGCGAGGGAATGAGCCCCCGTGACGCCGCCCATGTGACCATGGACGAAGTGGGCGGCGCGCTGATTTCCATCGCCCTGGTCCTGTGCGCCGTGTTCATTCCATCGGCCTTCATCCCCGGTATTTCCGGCCAGTTCTTCCGCCAGTTCGCCGTGACCATTTCGGCATCCACGGTCATTTCCATGGTGGTGTCGCTGACCCTGTCTCCCGCTTTGTGCGCGTTGCTGTTCAAGCCGCACAAAGAGCATGATGCCCATGCGGCCCCGCTTTGGGTGCGCCCGGCCATTGTGTTCTTCCAAGCGTTCAATCGGGGATTCGACCGTTTATCCGCCGGTTATGGCGGGTTGACCCGGCGGGTTATCCGCCTGTCCGCCTTCATGTTGGTGGTCTATGGCGGATTGATCGCCATCAGCGGCTATCAGTTCATCACCACGCCCAAGGGCTTTATTCCCGATCAGGACCAGGGCTATCTGGTCAATATCGTCCAGCTTCCCGCCGGATCATCCCTGGCACGCACCGACAAGGTGGTGCGGCAATTGGTGGATGTGGTGCTGAACACGCCGGGCGTGGCCCATGCCATTCCCATCGTCGGCTATGACCCCACCAGCGGCACCAATGCATCCAATGCGGCCGCCGTGTTCACCCCGCTGACGCCATTCGACGAACGGGCCAAGGCCGGGCTGTCGGCCCCGGCCATTCAAATGGAAATGCGCAAGCGTCTGGCCAGCATCCAAGACGCGGTGATCCTGACCGTGCAGCCGCCGCCGGTGCGCGGTATCGGCAGCGCCGGCGGGTTCAAGATGATGGTGCAGGACCGCAGCGGGCGGGGAACGAAAGCACTGGAAGAAGCGACGCTGGACATGATCGCCGGGGCCAATGCCATTCCCGGACTGACCGGCATGTTCACCTTGTTCAACACCCGGACCCCCAACATCTATGCCGATATCGACCGCGTCCGCGCCCAAATGCTGGGGGTGCCGGTTGACCGGGTCAACGAAACCTTGCAAGTCTATCTGGGGTCAAGCTTCGTCAATGAATTCAACTATCTGGGCCGCACCTACCGGGTGACGGCCCAGGCTGACGGCCCGTTCCGCAACGAATTGTCCGATGTGGGCAATCTGAAGACCCGCAATGACCGGGGGGAAATGGTTCCCATCGGATCGGTGGCCGATTTCCGTTTCGATACCGGCCCCTATCGCGTGCCGCGCTATAATTTGTATCCGGCGGCGGAGATCCAAGGTTCGGTTTTGCCCAGCTATTCATCCGGCTATGGGCTGGAAGTCATGAAAACCCTGGCGGCGCAACGCCTGCCCGACGGCTTCAGCTTTGAATGGACCGAATTGGCGTTGCAGGAAGTTTTGGCGGGCAATAACGGCCTGCTGGTCTTCGCCGCATCGGTGTTGTTCGTCTTCTTGTTGCTGGCGGCCCAATATGAAAGCTGGTCGCTGCCCCTGGCCGTGGTGCTGATTGTCCCCATGTGCCTGTTGGCGGCGGTCAGCGGCCTGATCATCCGGGGGTTGCCCATCAATGTCCTGGCCCAGATCGGCTTTGTCGTGCTGATCGGTCTGGCGGCGAAAAACGCCATCTTGATCGTGGAATTCGCCCGCCAGGCGGAAACCGAAGGCAAAAGCCGGGCCGAAGCGGCGGTGGATGCCGCATCGGCCCGGCTGCGCCCCATCCTGATGACGTCCTTCGCCTTTATCCTGGGCGTGGTTCCCCTGGTCATCAGCACCGGACCCGGTGCGGAAATGCGCCAATCCCTGGGAACGGCGGTGTTTTCCGGCATGCTGGGCGTCACCTTGTTCGGGCTGCTTTTCACCCCGGTCTTCTATGTGGTGGTTCGGGCCGTGGCAACGCGGATGGAGGGGAATAAACCCCGCCGCCGTTTCTCTCGCCGGGGGGTGGGGGCGGCGGAATAGCCCCATGCGCCTGACGTCACGGTGCCGCAGGTTGGCCGCCCTTCTGGCGGTGATGATGGCGCTGCTGCCGGGCTGGGCTGCCGCAGCGGATGGGCATGTCATCCGCATCGGTATCCTGGCCTTTCAGGGGGCGGACCGGGCCGAGCGACGGTGGGATTCCACCGTTCACCATCTCGCGGCCAGTCTGCCCGATCAATCCATTCACACCCAAACCTTTGATCTGGATGGATTGACCCAGGCCGTGCGCCGGGGGCAGGTGGATTTCATCCTGACCAATCCCGGCCAATATGTGGAATTGGAAAGTGCATTCGGCGTCACCCGTATCGCCACCCTGGCCGCCGATGGCGGCCAATTGGCGTCGGCGGTGGTGGTCCGCGCCAATCGTCAGGATTTGCAACACCTGGGTGATCTGGGCCATGCCCGTATCGCCGCCGTGGCCGCCAATGCCTTTGGCGGCTTCCGTGTTGCCTGGCGGGAATTGGAAGAACGGGGTATCGACCCGTTTTCCCATCCCGACCGGCTGCATTTCGTCGGCTTTCCCATTGAAAAAGTCATCGAGGCCGTGGCCCATGGGCAAGCTGATGCCGGTATCGCCCGCGCCTGCCTGCTGGAACAGATGGCCGCCGAAGGCCGCATCGACCTGCTGGATTTCCGGGTTCTGGACGGCACTATCCCCGCCAATGGGCGATGCCGGGTATCGACACGGATTTATCCCGACTGGCCTTTCGCCAAATTGGCCCATACCCCCGACGCCCTGGCCAAACGGGTCGCGGTAGCATTGCTGGCCCAGCCCGATGATGACGGCACATCTTGGACCGTCCCGGTGGATTACCAGCCGGTGCATGACCTGTTCCGATCCTTGCGCATCGGCCCCTATGAACACCTGCGCCATCCCAGCCTAAGCCAAACCATCCAGGAAAACCGCCATTGGCTGGCCATCGCCGCCCTGGCCTTATGCTGGTGGCTGGCCCATGTGGTCCGGGTGGAAAGTCTGGTTCGCCGCCGCACCCAGCAATTAAAAAGCGCCCATGAAGACGCCCGCCGCCGCCGCGAGGAATTGGAACATGCCGGCCGATTGGCGGTCATGGGGGAAATGGCATCCAGCCTGGCCCATGAAATCAACCAACCCCTGGCCGCTATCGCCAATTACGCCCGTGGCTGCCAGCGTCGGCTGGCCCAGGGACAGGATATGGATGAAGTGACCGAAGGGCTGGAGGCCATCGCCGTCCAATCGGAACGCGCCGCCGCCATGATCCGGCGCATCCGCTCCTTTGTCCGCAAGCGCCCGGCGGAATCTCGATTATTCGATCTGAATCAGGCCGCCGCCGAAACATTGGACCTGTTCGAAAGCGTTGCCCATCGCCGGAATGTCCTGGTCACCCGTGATCTGTTCACCCCCCTGCCCGCCATCCGGGGCGATAGGCTGCAAATCGAACAGGTGATCATGAATTTGCTGCAAAACGCCGCCGATGCCATGGAAAACAGCCCAGACCGCCATCTGCGCCTGACCACCCGCGACCGGGATGACCGGGTGGAATTGTCGGTGAGCGATAGCGGTCCCGGTTTGTCCGGCGATGCCCGAAGCCATCTGTTCGAAGCATTTTTCACCACCAAACCCGATGGGCTGGGCTTGGGTCTGTCGCTCTCCCGCAGTATCATAGACGCCCATGGCGGGCATCTTTGGGCGGATGACACCGGCGGCAACGGTGCCACCTTCCGTTTTGTCCTGCCGACAAAACCAGAGGAGAGACAATGAGTTGCGGCCTGTGCGGCGCCCCGCAGCCCTGTACGCCCACGATCTACGTGGTTGATGACGATGACGCCATGCGCCATTCCCTGGCGTTTCTGCTGAAATCCCTGGGTCACCCGGTTCAGTGCTTCCCATCCGCCGAAGCCTTTTGGGACGAACGGGGAATGGCCGACCAACCCGGCTGTCTGGTCCTGGATGTTCGCACGCCGGGCATCGGTGGCCTGGAATTACAGCGTCGGCTGACCGAACGGTCATCCCCTTTGGGCATTTTATTCATCTCCGCCCATGGCGACATTCCCATGGTGGTGCGGGCCATGCGGGCCGGAGCCGTGGGGTTTTTGGAAAAACCGTTCAACGACCAGCTTTTGCTGGATCATGTGGCCGAAGCCCTGTCCACCAGCGCCCGCGCCTGCCGCCAAAGCGCCCAGGCACGGGCCACCCGCCAGCGTCTGGACCTTTTGACCGGACGGGAACGCGATGTCCTGGATCTGGTCGTGCTGGGAAAACCCAACAAGGTCATCGCCTTCGAATTGGATATTTCCATCAAGACGGTGGAAGTCCATCGCGCCCATGTGATGGAAAAAATGGCGGCCGATTCCGTCGCGGAACTGACCCGGCACCTGGCTGAATGCGGATTGCTGCCGATTGCGGATAGCACTGAGTAATACAGTCCAGAGATGAATTTACCGGTTATAGCAAATCCCGGTGAGTGGACCTCATGGGGATTTGGTTCGGCCCAAGGGGCCGCGCGGCTTATGCCGCGGAAGGCAAGGGTTTCGGAGAAACCCGCCCGCCGGTGATCGGTTCCGATCACCGGGATATGGTATGACATCCCCCCTCTCCGGGCGGGCGCGGCGGCGCCCGCCCGCTGGGCTTTAGGCGATGTTACCGGTGGGGATATACTTTCAAAATCAGGTATTAACTGTATTGGTACTACCTCAAGGCGGGTATACCCATAGAAGTAGACCGCCCGTTATTTCGTCACAAATTACTACTCTTATCCTTGGGGATATTGACTTATGATCCCGGCCAGCACCATTTCTGCGACGGGAAACAGCACCATGACCGACCAGCCGATGCTGGACCGTGCCTATTTGGACGATATGCGCCAGTGGGTCGGGGATGCCACTTTGGCATCACTGATGGATACCGCCCCCCAATCATTCGCATTCGAATTGGCAGCCCTGAAAACCGCCTGGGGCAGCGGTGATCTGGCGGAGTTTCGGGAAGTTGCCCATCGGCTGAAGGGGGCGGCAGGCAGCATCGGGTGTCGGCAATTATCGGAACGGGCCAGCACCTTGCAAGGGCTGGGCGATGATGCCGATGGCGAACGGAACCGGCTTTTGGATCAACTGCCGACGCTGATCGAACAATCCTTGCAGGCATTGCGGGATTACCATCAGATGACCGCCGCCATATCCTGATCCCCGGTCGGATCAGCGGCAGGGGACGCCCGTGCCGCGCAATCCGCAATACCCATGGGGATTGGCCGCTAAATATTGCTGATGGTCTGCTTCCGCATAATAAAACGGAACACCACAGGCGATTTCCGTGGTGACCGGGCCGAACCCGGCATCGGACAGGCGGTCCTGATACACCCGCAGCGAGGATATGGCCGTGGCCATATCCCCCTCATCCGTCAGAAAAACCGCTGACCGGTATTGGGGGCCGATATCATTCCCCTGACGCATGCCCTGGGTTGGATCGTGGCTTTCCCAAAAAACGGTCAGCAGATCGGTCAGCGTTATCTGTTCCGGCCAAAAAACCACCAGAACCACCTCGGCATGCCCGGTCCTGCCGGTGCAGACCTGATCATAACTTGGATCAGGAAGCGTGCCGCCCGCATAACCGACCGCCGTGACGTGAATGCCCGGCTGCTGCCAAAACCGGCGCTCGGCCCCCCAGAAACACCCCATGCCGAACATGACCTGACGGGTATCCGGGGGAAAGGGTGGGGACAGCGAGGTCCCCAAAACCAGATGCGGAGCGATGGTATCTGGCGACCACATCATCTTATTGCTCAGAGTTCGCCAAGCGCGGCCAGGTAAAGCTCAAGCAACTGTTCCTCTTCCTCGCGTTCCTGCCGGTCTTTTTTGCGCAGAGAAATAATTTTACGCAGAATTTTTACATCGAAACCCTGAGATTTTGCTTGGCCATAGACATCCTTAATATCTTCGGCCAGGGCTTTTTTCTCTTCTTCCAGACGTTCAACCCGGTCCACGAACTGGCGCAGGGCCTCTGCGGCAATACCGCCGATCGCATTGCCACTTTCGTTGATTTCATCAGACATATGTAAATTCCTGGATGGCGGAGACAAGATTTCGAATCCGCGGCTACGCGGTCATAGACCATAATGCCCCCGCCACGGGGGTTCAAGTCCAGCGTGCCACCCCGCCCCCCTGTCTTTTCCCGCATGCGTGGATATGGTTGGATCGTCGTCGAATTTGATCTAAAACGTGTGCGTTATTCGAGTAACTCCCACAAGGCAACACAACGCAATGCAAAATGCTGTCCAACCTACGATCCTGTTGGCTGAAGACAGCGCCATGCTGCGCGGATTAGTCCGGGACATGCTGCTGGCCTGCGCCCCCTTCACCGTTCTTGAAGCTGCGAACGGAAGTGACGCTTTGGCCATCTTGCAGCAGCACCCGATTGACCTGGTGGTGTCCGACTGGAACATGCGGCCAATCGGGGGGGCGGAATTGCTGGCAGCCATGCGCAGCGATCACCGCTTGGCCAACATCCCCCTTATCGTGATGAGCGGGGACCACCCGCCCCAAAAATCGCCGACAGACAACATCGTGGGATATCTGAGCAAGCCATTCGGACGCGACCGGCTGGTCGAATTGCTGTCCCTGGCCTTTGGTGATGCAGTCACCTTGGAATAGCTTGTTTGCATTTGCCCATCGCAGATGGCGGACCGATTCGGACAACAATTGCTACAATACCAACCGGCCAATGACTTGACCGGTTGGTATTGCCCCTCGCCGGGCGGGCGCTGCCGCAATGGCGGCAGCGCCAACGGCCGTAAGTCAGAACTTACGGCCGTTGGTATTACATGGTTTCCAACTGGTCGATAAAACCAACCACCACATCCAATCCTTTGCGCCAGAACGCCGGATCGCCGGCATCCAGACCAAAGGGCGCCAGCAGGTCGCGATGGCGCAAGGTTCCGCCTGCCTTCAGCATATCCAGATATTTAGCCGGGAAATCGGCCACGCCGCCCGATTGGTAAACAGAATACAGCGAATTGACCAGACAATCGCCGAACGCATAAGCATAGACATAGAACGGAGAATGAATAAAGTGCGGGATATAAGTCCAGAACCACTTATATTCATCATGAAAACGCAAGGCTGGCCCCAAGCTTTCACCTTGTACCTGCATCCACAATTCACCGATCCGATCAGGCGACAATTCCCCTCGGCGGCGTTCATCATGCACCAGGGATTCGAACTGATAGAATGCCACTTGCCGAACCACGGTATTCAGCATGTCTTCCACCTTGCCGGCCAACATGGCCTTGCGCCGGACCGGATTGGTTTCTGACGCCAGCATGGATTGGAAGGTCAGCATTTCGCCAAAGACCGAAGCGGTTTCCGCCAAGGTCAACGGGGTGTCGGCCATCAACCCACCCTGACGGGCGGCCAGAACCTGATGCACACCATGGCCCAGTTCATGGGCCAGGGTCATGACATCGCGGGTCTTACCCAGATAATTCAGCAGCAGATAGGGGTGGACGGTGGTGACCGTGGGATGGGCGAAGGCGCCGGGGGATTTGCCCGGACGGGCCGGGGCGTCGATCCAATTATTGTCAAAGAACTTCCGTCCCACCTGCGCCAGATCGGGGCTGAAACGGGCATAGGCATCCAGCACCGTATCGCGGGCCTGATCCCAGCTATAGGTGGTGTCGTCGGCATCCGGCAGGGGGGCGTTGCGGTCCCAATAATCCAATTGGTCCACACCGAACCATTTGGCCTTCAGCGCATAATAACGGTGGCTAAGCTGGCTGTAACAGCCGCGCACCGCATCCACCAGCGCGTCCACCACGCGGTCTTCCACTTGGTTCGACAGGTTCCGGTACGATTGGGGACGGGCGAAATTGCGCCACTTATCCTCGATTTCCTTATCCTTGGCCAGGGTATTGGTGATCAGGGTGAACACCGCGCCATTATCGGCCAGAACCTTGCCCACCGATTGGGCCGCCTCTTTGCGCACCGATTGATCCCGGTCGCTCATCAGATGCAGGGCTTCCGCCGAACTCAGGCTTTCCCCCCCCACGGGAAAACGCAGCCGGGCCATGGTTTCGTCGAACAGCCTGCTCCACGCCGACCGTCCGGCCACCGACTTGTCATGCAGCAGGCGTTCCACCTCATCCGACAATTGATGGGGACGGAACATGCGCACATCGCGCAGCCACGGGCCGTAATGCCGGGCTTTATCCGCCGTCAGCTTGGTGTCCAGCACGTCATCATCCAGCCGGTTCAGTTCCAGGGTGAAGAACAGGGTTTGGGCGGAAATGTCGTTCACCCGTTCCTGAATGCCCTGATAGAACACCCCACGGCGGGAATCGCTTTGATCCCCCGCATACCACAATTGGGCATAGGACATGGCGCGATAGATAATTTCGCCCAGCCGTTCATATTCGGCGATGGCTTCACCCAATCGGGTGCCGGAAATTTCGGCCAGCCGACCGGAATAATCCAGATTGAACTGGGCGGCAGCCTTGGCGGCGGCAGCCAGATCGTTTTCCAGTTCCGGCGAATCCGGGGCCGGGTACAGATCGGTCAGATCCCATTCGGGCAAAGCCCCCAACGGGGAAGAAGCCGAAGACGACGTCACAGCGGTCATTGGAAGGGTACTCCTGCCCGATCAATAAAATGGCGTTCATGAAACCGGCTTGGGAAAGACTAATCAAGCCCCATGATCCAAAGCCCCTGCTCCCCCAGGAAACGCGGGGGAAATGCGGCCTGGGCACCCGGCTGCTCCCGCCCCATGACCCGCCATACCGTGGATCGCGCGGTGGCGGCGGCAAAGCTGGCCTGGGCGCCGTAATGGGCATCGGCGATGCGGTGATGAACCAGACGCTCCCGCATGACCGCCACCCCATGATTGGTCACGACCAGACCTGCGGGCTGGGCTGCCAGCCAATCCACCGCCTGGGACAAAGGCGGCGGGCGCAAGCGCCAATCCACCGTCTGAACCAGCAACCAGGATTGGGCCGCCAGAACCACCGGCACCAGGATGAATCGCCCCCGGCCGACGCCAGGCAACACCGCAGCCATCGCGCCCAGGACCAGCATGGGGGCCAGATGGCGGGGATTATCGGGATTTTGCATCACCCCGGTCCAGACCAGCCCGGCCGACACGGTAAGCGCCACCGGATGGTCCCATCCCAACCGCCAGACCGCCCAGATCGGCGCCGCCACCACGACCCAAAGCGCCGGATAAGACCACAGCAACCCACCCCACCCCCGTAATCCCCCGCCATCGCCGGTTCCCAGCGCCGTATGCCCCCATTGCCCGGTATGCCCCTGGACGAACCGCAATCCTTCATCCACATAGGACCAGCCTTCCCAGGCCAGCACCCAGCCAAAGGCCAACAGGCATGGCAGAGCAAAGCACCAGACCAGCCGTCCTCTCCCCTGGCCCCGCCCGCGCCACCACCCGGCGGCCAGGGCCGCCAGGATCAGCACCGCCAAGGATGGCCGACAGCAGGCGGCCAGGGCCAGGGCCAGCCCGGCCCGGCCCATGGCACCGCGCAGATACAGGGGAAAGAACAGCAGCAGAAACAAGGCGCCCGGCCCATCGGACAGCAGCGACAATCCCAGCGCCGGTAAAAGCGGCTGGGTCAACCCCAGAAGGAATGCCGCCAAACGCCATTCGCCTGACGCCGCCCAGGCGGTCATCCACGGAATGGCCAAAGCCGCCGCCAGGCACATCCAGGACAATGCCTGTTGGGCATCCCCCCCGGTCAGCGGCAAAAGCAGCCGCCCCAACAGCATCAGGCCGGGATAGCCGGGAAAATGGGGGGAAAATTCCAGGACACTGAAGCGGATCAGCCCGTGACTGAAATATAAGGCATCATCATTGCCCAATCCTGGCGGCTGGGCCACCATCCACCCCGCCAGCGCGATCCAGAGCGACAGGGCGGCCAGCCAACCCAGCCGCCGCCCCATCCCGGCAGACATCACATCAGCGGCCCAAGGCGGTCAACGCCGCCTTGCGTGCGGTATCAAAGGCAGCAGGATCGGCGGGCTTGCGGCCGGCACCAAACACACCGGGATTGCCAATGGCCGCCAATGCCTGGGACAAGCCGGTATCGGCGGCGCTGCGCTGATCGGCGGGCAATTCAGCGGACATGGCATCGAAAAAGCGCTTGGATTTGACCACCAGGACCTTGGCGGTCTGATAATCATTCATATTCTGCCTGGCCCCATCCAGGCGGCGTTCGATTTCCGATGCGAATGCCCGGCGCAAAGCGGCGGCCAGGGCGGTCTGATCCTTTTTGTCGATGGCGTCGGACAGTGCCTTGGCCAGACCGGCATCGTGATGCTGGACCAGATACTCCACCTCGGTCTTCACCTCGCCCAGCGCCTTGGCGGCGGCGGCCCAATCCTTGGCCTGGGCGGCCGCCAACATGGCTTCCCGCCCGTCGATCAGCGGTTCCTTGCCCGCAGCGGCATAGGAATAGGCCCAAGCCCCCTGGGGCAAGGCCAGCAGCAGCGCCCCCACAACCATCAACAACCGCATCACCGTCATATGCTTATCCCCTTTGGTTTGTCCCTCGCCGGGCGCCCTGCGAACGCAGGGCTTGGCCGCGCCCGCAATGGGCTTGTTGGTTTGTCCCTCGCCGGGCGCCCTGCGAACGCAGGGCTTGGCCGCGCCCGCAATGGGCTTGTTGGTTTGTCCCTCGCCGGGCGCCCTGCGAACGCAGGGCTTGGCCGCGCCCGCAATGGGCTTGTTGGTTTGCCCCTCGCCGGGCGCCCTGCTTTCAAACCACGCTTTGGGTTTCAATCACCGTACGTTCATTGCGGTGATCGTAAATCCTGGTCCGCCAATCCTGACCGGCCAACAGCGATTGGGCCGCCAATTGGCCCATTTCCATGGCGGTATCGGTGAACACATAACGGAACGTGCCTTGGCGGCCACATTGAATCAAATTATCCCACTGGCCCAGATGCCCCATGGCCCGCGCCCGCGTCTGATCATAGCCCATGCATAAAAGCGGATAGGCCTGGGCGGCGCGGGTGCTGAAATATTCGCCGCTGGCCCGCCCGCAATCCACCCCCAGCCGAGCCAGATCGGCACGGACCAGGGCATAAAGGGCGTCGTCAGGCATCTCCCAAAGCGGATCACCGGGATCACAGGGAATTTCCAGCATCAGCGATGTCCGTCCATCGGGCGCCATGAAGGGCGATCGCCGTCTTGGTTCCTGCAAGCGCGTGGCCATGATGTCCGGGTCAGACAGGTATTGCCAGGTGCAATCGGACACATTGTCCATATCCATGGGCATGTTGAAAAAGCGCAGCCCGCGAAAGCGCAGATCGCAATCATGTCCCATCATCCGGGCCATATGGGGCAAGGCCATGGTGGAAATCACCGCATCACAGGCAATAGCCCCCTGATCGGTCCGCACCGCCACCACCTTCCCCCCCTGCACATCCAATCCGCGCACTGGCGCATCAAAGCGGATGTCGGCCCCCTGGCCGCGCACCATCCGGGCCAGACGCTCGAAAATCACCCCAAAGCCGAATTTGGGGTAACGATAGCTGCGGGCATAGGTGCGGGGGTTATTGGCGGCGCCGGGCAACAACCTGCGCGCCACATCCCGCAAATCCATCAGGCTGATACGCTGTTCCGCCCAATCGGCGGATAAGTGGCGGGGGTCGATCCCCCACAGCTTGGCGGTATAGCCGCCAAAGAACGCCCGGTACAAGGTGGGACCGAAACGGCTGGTGATCCAGCCGGCGAAATCGGCGGGCGGTGTCTTGGGCCGGGTAAAGGGCAGCATCGCCAAATCCCGGCATGCCCCGGCCAACAGGGATACCGGGGCGGTGCGCAGCAGATCGCCCAATTCCAACGGATAGCGATATGTCCGCCCGCCCAGCCGGATCACGCTTTTGCGCGTGGCGGTCAACAGATCGTCGCCCACCGCCTGTTCCACCAGGTCCAGCAATTCCGGGTTATGGGTGATGAAACGGTGGCCGCCGAAATCAAAGCGGTAATCCCCGGCCCGCCCCCGGAACACGGTGGTTCCCCCCTGCCCGCCTTCACCCGCGCCCTGTTCCAAAACGGTGACCGCCACGCCCGACCGCGACAATTCCCAAGCAGCCATCAGCCCGGCGGGGCCGGCGCCGATGACCACCACATGGCCAATCCGGTCAGGCGGCACGGGATGCCCCCCGCCGCCACAGCCAGATGGCCACCACCAGATACAGCAGCCAGCCGCCGAATTGCAGCCCGGTGGGCGACGAATTATAGCCGAACAAGGCCCGCAGGAAGGTGCCGAACAAACCCCGGTCATCCAGGATGAAAGAGATATCGAACAGCGGCGTATTCCACATTTGGATCAAATGGATGGATTGCATCATGTTCAGCGACGATCCCAGCAGACCGGCGGCGATGACGATCACCAGCAGGCTGGAATAGCGGAAAAACGGGCCAATGGCCATCTTGCGGGTGCCCCGCATCATCGCCCAGACCAGGACGATGGAAACCACCAGCCCCAGCAGCGCCCCGCTCAGCCCGCTTTCCAGACTGACCCCCTGGCCGGAATAAACCAGGGCGGAAAAGAACAGGACGGTTTCAAAGCCTTCGCGCAACACGGCGATAAAGGCCAGCGACACCATGCCCAGCAGATTGCCGCCGCTGACATAGCCCGCCAGCTTTTCCTTGACGCTTTGCGTATGCTCCCGCGCCTGACGCTGCATCCACAACGCCATGAAGCTGAGAACCGTGGATGCGAACAGCAACACGAAGATCATCAGCATGGTCTGATAATATTCATTTTCGAACTGATCCACCACCACCTGGAACAGCACCGCCACGGCCAATGACACCACCAATCCACCGGCCACGCCCAGGTAAATCCACTTGGCGTGACGAGAGGCATCCAGCTTGCGCAAATAAGCCAGGATGATGCCGACCAGCAAAAATGCCTCCAGCCCTTCGCGGAAAGTAATAAGAAAACTGGCGAGCATGCTTAGGGGTGCTCCACTGTCTGGGTCAGATGGGCCATTTCCACCGGTTGGGGCGGTGGCATTTGGGGATATTGGGCGCGCACGGCGTCGGTCACCCATTGGGGATAGGTGCGGAACATCAGCCGCACATCCACCCGCAACGGCCAAACCGCATCGGCGGGCAGGTCAAAGGCTTCATCGCGATGGCCGCCCGCCGGAATGCGGGTATCGGCCAGCATTTTTTCGTGGCGCCAGAACCGCAAGCCCACCGGCTTGCCGTCGCGGTCGCCGAACACCTTGCGGAACAGGCGGCTGGATTCCGGCACGGCACCATCGGCGGCCAATTGGCCATCGCGCAGCACCACCTTGCCGGTAGTGTCGGTCACGGTGATATCCAGCCAGATTTCGCGGAAATCGGCCACGCCGGTCGGCAAGGCATGGCCAGCCCCCACATTGCCCACCCGCACCACCAGCTTGGCCGGATCGACGGGGGCAGGCAGCGATATTTGGGCGGCACTGCGCAGCAAGTCCAGGCTCATGCGTTCCAGATCGGGATTGCGCAATCCCACCAGATGGTGATTGGCCCCGGTGAATTGGTGGGTGACCACATTGGCCTTGACCTTGCCGCCATCGGTGGAAATGCCTGGCACATCCTGGCCGATGCGGGCCACATCCGCATGCATGTGACAATCGGCACAGGTCCGGTTCTTGGCCGGGTCGTCGGGGCGGTTAAAGGGGGATGCTTCCCATTCGCCATAGGTGTTGACGATCAACGATCCGGTGCCGGGGGCAAATTCGCCATGGCAGGTGCCGCACAGCTTGGGGTCTTTATAAAAAGGCTGGGAATAGGATTTGGCGTGGGCTTCGGGCTTGGCATTGATCTGGGTACGGCCCAGCCAGCCTTTGACGCCATCCTTTTCCGTTTCGAACAGATAGGTTTCCCGATCCTTCAGATTGACGGTGAAGCTGGCATTGCCGCCGCCATGCAGGCCCGCATCCTCGATCTTGGTGATGCGGTGACACAGAAAGCATCCGGTTCCTTCCTCCAGTACCGGCTTGCCCTGTTGATGGGCGTCGATCAGGGATTTCCCGCCCTTTTCGAACAAATTCATCTCGCCCACGGTCTTGGTGCCGCCGGACATCACTGTTTGGGCTTCGTGGCAGCCCATGCACCACAGCCGAAAGCCCTCGCCCTCGGTCTTGGCGGCCAGATCCTCGACCACCCGGTAATAGGGATGGGACGGCCCCATCAGTCGATGGGTGGATTCGGCCCATTGTTTGAAAATATCCGAATGGCAGGTGGCACATTGGGCGGAATTCAGCCAATCCGCCGGATGGGCCTTGGGCCGTGGGTCATCCAGGCGCAGCCATGTGGGCAAAAAGGGCAGGTTTTCCGCGCGGGTCACATAGGCGTGCAGATCTTCCATCATGGATTTGATCTGATCCGACGGATGGTCGGGATCGGTATTGGGAGTACCAAACCGGGTATCGCCGCCCATGCCGCCCTGGGTTTCGCGGATCATGCGCAGATAATCACCGACGAAATCCCCCGCAACCATGGTCTTCAGATTTTGGTGACCGGGAATGGCGTTCTTGAATTTGTCGATGGGGGTATCGCGCAGCAAATAGCCATTAGTGAAATTGAACCCGTCCACATGGCAGCTTTGGCAGCTCATCCAGAAATCGCCCGCCATGGGCTGGCCGGGAAAATCATCGGTATTGCCGGAATGGAACAGGCGCAGGCCCCGGCGGATTTGGGGGGAAAGCTGATCATGGGCGGTCAGGGTGGCGAATTTTTCATCGCGCACATCCACCTTGGCAAAGGGACCGCTTTCCCCCGCATCCAGGCGGCTGATATCCAGGCTCATGGCGTTTTGCACATAGATCAGATCATCGGCGGCCACCACCCCACGGGGATTGTCGCCGGGCAGGTGGCGGTAAATCTGCACCACCTTGGCCCCGCCTTGTTCAATCTTGTTGGCGCGGCGGCTGCGCCGTTCGCCATGGTCCAGCCCCGAACCGCGCGACCGGTCGAACACCAGCAAATCCTCGCTGCCGGCGGCGGTCACATAGACGCGGCTGCCATCGGGGGAAAACGCGGCTTCGGTGGGATTCGAGACAATGCGGGTCCGGTTGCCGTCTTCCAGAATATTGATCTGCTGGAACAATTGCTTGCGGTGTTCCACCGCCTCGCGTTCCTTGCCCTCTTCCAGGGCCAGCACCGAAACGGCGGGAAAGACGGTGGATTGGAATTGGAACGGATGATCGAAATTCCACAACACATGGGGCAGCCAGGCTTCGCCTTCATCCGGGCTGACGGCGATCTGGTCCAACAGGCGGGGCTGGCCCTGGGACACGGTTTCCACCGGGTCTTCCTGATGGGCCAGGGCGATGGTCCGCACCAATTTGGCGGGCACGGTCCGGGCATCCCACAGGGATACCGCCCCCACCAGGGAATGGGTGATCAGCAACCGGCCATCGGAAAGCAGGGCCAGACCACGGGGGGTTTCCTGCACATTGGCATCAAAGCGGATTTTGCCGCTGGACTGGTCCAGCGCCAGCAATTTCCCGCCTTCAAAGGTCACCACCCAGAACACCCGGTTGCGGGCATCATGGACCACCCCCATGGGGCGACCATCCACCTTGATCTTTTCCTTGGTCTTCAGGGTGTCGGCATCCAGCAGATAGACCCACCCGCCCAAGGCATCGGTCACCGCCAACACGCCCTGGGGGGACAAGGCCACCCGTTCCAGATCGCCGCCCAGATCGGCCTCGCCCAGCAATTTGCCGCTGTCGCGATCAATACGCGATACCGAACCGGCCTGGAAATTGGCGCTGTACAGCACCTTGCCGTCTTTGCCCAGGATCAACGACCCGCTGCTTTCCGCCCCATTGGCGGGAACGGCGCCGACCCCCAGGGCCACCAGCGACAGCACCAGACCGCCCACGGCCCAGCGGACCAAACCATAGCGCCAGGCATGGGCCAGCACCAAAGCCACCAGCGGCACCGCCACCAGCAGATGAACCCAATGGGCGATCAACCCCGCCCTGGCGCCGGGATTGCCGCACAGAACCAGCCACAACCCGCTGCCGCCCAGCAGAATCAGGCCGATTTCGATGATCCGGCCGCTGATCCGCAAAAAGGCCCGGTCCGACCCGGCCAGATGGGTGCGGTGCGACAGCCAGAACGGAATGACGAAAACCGGAAACAGCAACAACGACACGCCGATATGCACGGGCAGCAAGACCCGCCCCGCCGACCAATCCAGCGCCCAGCCGGTCCATAGCGGTACGCCCGTCACCGCCAGCAGCCACAAAACCGCTTCGGCCGGCTTGGAACGGAACCCGATCCGGCCCCACCAGGATAGACCGGCCTGATCGACGTGTGTTTGCGGCTGGTTTTTCAACTAAGACACCTTCCATGAAATACGAAGGGCGGGTGAAGGGGAAACCCCATCACCCGCCTTTGCCAAGCAGCGCGGGCTTGATGCCCATGGGCGCCCCGTGCCGGGGCCGCTCAAGCGCCGCGCGGGCTTTATGCCCGAGGGCACGCCCCGTGCCGGGGCCGCTCAAGCGCCGCGCGGGCTTTGCTTACTTCTTCTCCAACGACACCCGCACGGCGCCGGCCATGACCGAAGCGGTTCCGTTGGGGCCACCGGCACCAGTGATCTGGGGCACGTTGTCATGATCGGTATCCACCGATTTGTCACCCTTGATCACGTTTTCGCCGGAATCACCCAGCCATTCGGCCCGCTGCATCCCTTCGGTGATCGACCGGCCATTGACCACCAGACGGAACCAGCGTTCGTACCGGCTGGTCAGATGGGCCAGATCCAGCAGCTTGTTCTTTTCGCCTTCGGCGTTGCGCAAGGTCTGCATCATTTCGCGCAGACCGGCGCTGATGGCGGCGGCGGTCCAGGCGGTATGCACCGTGGGCTTGCCGGGAACTTCGGCGAAAGTGCCCAGATCCTTATCGAACATCTTGGCCTCGACGGCCAGATAGATGTTACGGGCGGCGGTGCGGTAGCGGTCATCGCCCGTGGCCTTAAAGGCGGCGGCCAGACCACGGATGGTGGCGAATTGGGTATCCAGGCTGTGACCCTGGGCCGGGCCGGTGCCGATGGTATAGCTGTCGGCCACCAGATTATCCTTGCCCACCAGCTTGGCCAGGATGAAATCGGCCTGCTTGGTGATCAGTTCCAGGGCGCGCTTGCCCCGTTCGGTCTTCAGCCCTTCGGCGGATTCGCCCGATGCATAGCCCACCGGCAACGCATCTTGCGACCGCTGGAAAATCTGCAAGGCCACCAGGGTATAGGCGGCGTCAAAGGCGGTGACGCTGTTACCGGCCTTGCCATTGGCCCAACCATCGACAAAGGTGCCGTCCTTGGCATCGAAATGCAGGGCATCCAGATTCTTGAACACCGCATTGGCCAGAACCGAGGTGACCGAGAACGGATCATCGGCAGCCACGTCATCGGCCAGATCTATATTCTTGTTGGCAGCCGGGGCCGACGGGAATGGCGAGCCGTCGAACACCGCCAGGAAGGCCGGGTTCTGCACCTTGTTATCGGTCCGCTGATCGGTAAAGGCATACACTTCCGATAACGGCCACAGGGTCATCCAGGTATTGCGCAGGGACGAACCGCCATCGGTGACCTTCAAATCGCCCAGGGCCTTGACGCCGTTCTTTTCGGCTTCGGTCACCGCCACCCGGTTGGGGAACCACACCGGCCCCTTCTTGGGATCGTAATCGGCGCCGATCTTGGCCCCCAGGGTCTTACCGTCATAGCCGAAACGATCGCGCAAGGTGCGCAGCTTGTCCCAGGTGATTTCGGTCAGGATGACACCGTTGATGCCATCGGCGGCGGACACGCCCAAAGCGTGCTTTCCGTCCTGGTCCTGGGTGGCGGATTCGGCCTTGACCTCGGCATCCGTATCCTTCAGGTGCATGCCGCCCAGGAAGTCCTGTGCCCACATGACATCCTTCAGCATTTCGCCACCGGCAGCGGCGGGGGTGAAGGATTTGACCATCCCGGCTTCGGTCCAACTCAGGCTGCCGTAATCGCGATAATAAGCGGGAATCGACGTGGTCAGCTTCTTGCCCTTGGCCTTGGCCAGGGTTTGGGTGATTTCGTTGGTGCTGACTTCGGTGCTGTCCACCTTCTGGCCGAATTCGGGCAGACCCTTTTCATAGGGGAAGGTCAGCGGATAGGAATTCAGCGGCAATTCATCGGGGGAAAAGCCCACGGTGCCAGCCAATTCGACAAAACGCTGCCCCAGGGATTCCATGGTGCCGCCACGGGCGGCATTGACCGGACCATTCACCAGATGCGGCCCCAGCTTGGACTGGTAATTCACCGCATACATGGCTTCTTCGGAATATTCATAGCTTTCGATGCCAGCGGTGTAATCGAATGCGGTCGGCTTGTCGATGGTGTTGGGTTCCAACACATCCAGATCCAGACCCAGCGCCTCGGCCAACGGCTCGCCCGACAATTCAAATTCGGTATAGGCCAGCATGCCGGCCGCCACGTCGAAATTCTTGTCGATCACCTCGACCTTGACATCCTTGGGACCGGCCCAGGCCGACACCGACAGACACAAAGCGGACGCAGAGGCGCAAGCCAGCAGATACCTCTTGAAACGCGACATCGATGATTCCCCTTGAAAAGCTTTGGGAATTCCGCCGCAACCCATAATGCCCGAAGGGGCATAGAATTGCGTCTCATTCTCATGGCGAGAGACGATGCCCTGCCACCTTCGCCAAGTCAAGTAACCATCGCGATTAAGATCCAGTCGCGACAAAACCGCCACCCCCGGCTTTCGCGGGGCTGGCGGTCACCGGAATTTGATATCAACCAATGCGGTTGTTGCTGCCACTGAGTTGGACATTGATGGCGTGATCGCCGATCGAGGTCAAAGTTTGCGTCACCACGGACGAAACCGCCTGGGAAAAGGCGATCTCGGCCCGGTCGGTCAGATCGGTCACCCGACCTTCATGCACCGATAACAGGGCCGCCATGGCCACATCCAAGGGCACGGTTGTCCCGCCCCCCGGCTTGGGGCCGGGGGGGATGGGATCAGCGCCGGGGCCGGGGTTGGGGCAGCCCGGTCACATGCCCCCACAGATCGTAATCTTCGGCATGTTCTATTTCGGCCAAAACCAGATCGCCCGGTTCCAGATCGGTATCGGACAGGAAAACGCATCCATCCACTTCCGGGCTATCGGCCCAGGAGCGGCCAAAGGCGCCGTCTTCATCCACCTCGTCGATCAGCACTTCGATGGTTTTACCCACCTTGGCCTGGCCCTTTTCATGGGCGATCTGGCGGGCCGCTTCCATGAAGCGGGCGTGGCGTTCTTCCTTGACGTCTTCATCCACATGGCCGTCCAGACCGTTGGCGGCGGCGCCCTTCACATCTTCATATTTGAAGCAGCCGACCCGGTCCAATTGGGCTTCATCCAGCCAATCCAGCAGGAATTCGAAATCGTCGTCGGTTTCACCGGGAAAGCCGACGATGAACGTGGACCGGATGGTCAGATCGGGGCAGATGGCCCGCCAATTGCGGATGCGTTCCAGCAGACGGTCATGATCGGCGGGGCGGCGCATGGCCTTCAGCACCGTGGGACTGGCATGCTGAAAGGGAATGTCCAGATAAGGCAGGATCTTCCCTTCCGCCATCAGCGGGATCACGTCATCCACATGGGGATAGGGATAGACATAATGCAGACGGACCCAGATCCCCAGATCACCCAGGGCCGATGCCAATTCGGTCAATCGGCTTTTGACCATGCGGCCATGCCATGGGCTGTCGGCATAGCCGATATCCAGACCATAGGCGCCGGTATCCTGGCTGATGACCAGGACTTCCTTGACCCCGGCCATGGCCAGGCGTTCCGCTTCATCCAGCACGTCACCGGCCGGGCGGCTGGCCAGCGGCCCGCGAATGCCGGGGATGATGCAAAAACTGCATTTATGATTGCAGCCTTCGGAAATCTTCAGATAGGCGTAATGATGCGGCGTCAGGTGCAGCCCTTCGGGCGGGACCAGCGACACCATGGGATCGGCCAGCGGGGGAACCGCGTCATGGACCGCCGACACCACCCGTTCATATTGATGGGGGCCGGTGACGGACAGCACATCCGGGTAGATGCCACGAATGGCCGCTTCATCGGTCAGGCAGCCGGTGACGATGACCCGACCGTTTTCGGCCATGGCCTCGCCAATGGCTTCCAGCGATTCGGCACGGGCGGAATCCAGGAAGCCACAGGTGTTGACGATAACCACATCGGCCCCGTCATAACTGCCGGAAATATCATATCCTTCCGACCTAAGCCGGGTCAGGATGCGTTCGGAATCGACCAAAGCCTTGGCACAGCCCAGGCTGACGATCCCCACTTTGGGAATGGCGTTATTCATGTGTCCAGACAAAAGAGCAGCCAAGGAAACCGTGGCCAGATGTAGCGGGTCCGGCATGGGGATTCAAGGCACGCTTGGCCCGCTTGCCATACAATTAGTATATGCTAATATAAAAAGGCGATTTAATCCAGGACCGGAACAATGATGACAGTGCATATATGGCCGCCCCTGCTGGGCGGCGCCCTGATCGGTTTGGGGGCGGTAATCCTGATGGCGGCGTTGGGCCGGATCATGGGGATATCCGGCCTGCTGGGCGGCTTGCTGACCGCGCCGACGGGGGCGGATTCATCCTGGCGCTGGGCCTTTTTCCTGGGAATGGCCGTCCCGGCCGTGGCCGTGGCGGTGCTGGGGGGCGGGTTTCCGTCATCCGGCAGCGGACAGGGGGTGATGGTGCTGATTGCCGCCGGATTTCTGGTGGGATTCGGCACCCGGATGGGCAATGGCTGCACATCGGGCCACGGCATTTGCGGTCTGGCCCGCCTGTCGGTCCGGTCCCTGGCCGCCGTCTGCACATTCATGGCGGTGGCGGCGCTGGTGGTATTCATCCGCCGCCATGTGATCGGGGGGTGATCATGAAGGCTTTGGTTGCGGCGTTTTTGGCTGGCTTGTCTTTTGGGGCCGGGCTGATCATCTCCGGCATGGCCGATCCGGCCAATGTGGTCGGGTTCCTGGATGTGGCCGGGTCCTGGAACCCCTCTTTGGCTTTTGTCATGGGGGGGGGCTTGGTGGTGTCGTTCGTCGGTTACCGTTTGGCATTCCGTCGAATGCATCCGTTGTTGGGGGACAAATTCCAATTGCCGCAATCCCAGGCGGTGGATGCGCGGTTACTGGGGGGGGCCGCCCTGTTCGGTGCCGGGTGGGGTCTGGTCGGCTATTGTCCCGGTCCGGCCCTGGTGGCAGCCCTGGGCGGCATGATGGATGCGGTCTGGCTGGCCGCGGGCATGGTGGCGGGGATGCTGGCGTGGCAGTTGGTGGGAAAGATTTATCCCACCGCCAAATGATACCCACGGCCAATTTCATTGACCGTTGTACAGCCCCCGCCGGGCGGACGCTTTGGCGCCCGCCCGGCGGGGGACAATCATCGTCCCGGCCATCAGGCAACCAAACTGGCCAGACCGGGAAAAGCGGGCAAGGGGTGGGTGATCAGCCAGACCGGAACCGGGGCAAGATAGGTGTCGAAACGGCCTTTGGCTTCAAACCGGGTGCGAAAGCCCGATGCCTGAAAGGCATCGGCCATGCGGGGCAGGATGCCCCCGGCCACATAGACACCACCCTTGGCCCCCAGGCTGAGCACCAGATTCCCGGCCACCGTCCCCAACATGGCGAAAAACATGTCCAATGCCTGTTTCGCCAATGGGCACCGCCCGGCCAGGGCCGCTTGGGAAATGGCGGCGGCATCGGTAAAGGCGGGGGATGCCCCGGCCAGGGCACAGGCCGCATCGTATAAATTGACCAGCCCGCCCCCCGACAACACCCGCTCGGCGGACACATGGCCATAGCGCCCACGCAGCCAGTGCAACACCTTGTCTTCGTCTTCATCCGCCGGGGCCATGGTCACATGACCACCTTCGGTGGACAGCGGTATCCATCCATCAGCCGACGGCACCAAGGCGGAAACCCCCAGCCCGGTCCCCGGCCCCAAAATGGCGATGGGCGCCCCGGATTGGGCCACGCCATGACCGATGGCCATCTTGTCCACCGCCCCCAAAAGCGGGGCCGACAAAGCCAAGGCGGTGAAATCATTGATCACCCGCAGACTGGTCAGCCCCAAAGCCTGACGGCTTTGTTCAATGGAAAAGCGCCAGGCGGAATTGGTCAGCCCCACCACATCGCCATCAATGGGTGATGCCACGGCAAAAGCGGCACGATCAGGCCGCATGCCGCCGCCATGGGCGGTCAGGAAAGCCTGGGCAGCCGGGGCCGGGCCGGTGAAATCGGCACACCGATACGCCTGGCTGGCACGAATCGCCCCCCCCTCTTCCACCCAGGGGGAACGCGCGTTGGGTCCGCCGATATCGGCGATCAGCGCCACCGGGACGGGCCGGCTCATGGTCATTGCCCCCCCTCTTGCGTCGGCCGCAAGGAATGATACAGGGCCAGATAAGACTGGGTGGACCGCCCCCAACTGAAATCCATCGCCCCCCCGGCGGACTGAACCCGATGCCACTGATCCGGCTGGCGATAGAAATCAATGGTCCGTTCCACACACCATTGAAAGGCGCCCGCATTGGCATGCTCGAACACGAAGCCGGTGGCCCGCCCGCTCATCATGGCGTCGTAACTGGTGTCGAACACCGTGTCGGCCAAGCCGCCCGTGGCGTGCACCAGAGGCACCGTGCCATAGCGATAGGCATAAAACTGGGTCAGGCCACAAGGTTCAAAGCGCGACGGCATGACCAGCACATCCCCCGCCGCCATCAGCCGATGGGCCAATTCCTCGGAATAGCCGATCCGTACCGCCATGCGGGATGGATTGGCCTGGGCAACGGCGCGGAAAGCATCTTCCAACCCACGGTCACCACTGCCCAAGACCGCCATTTGCGCCCCGCGCCCCAAAATGGTGGGCAGGACCGCCAGCACCATATCCATCCCCTTCAGATCGTTCAATCGGCTGACAATGATCAGCAGGGGCGAATCGGGGTCCTGATCCAACCCCAATTCGGCCTGAAGCGCGCGCTTATTGGCAGCCTTGCCGGGAATGGGATCGTGGAAATCATAGGGCTCGGACAAACAGGCATCCCGCGACGGGTCCCAGATGCCGTAATCGGCCCCATTCAAGATCCCCACCAGATCGGCAGAGCGATAGGACAACAATCCTTCCAGACCGCAGCCATGGGGGGCCGATTGGATTTCACGGGCATAGCGGGGGCTGACCGTGGTTAATTTGTCGGAATATGCCAAACCGGCCTTCAGGAAAGACAGGCCGCCATAATATTCCAGCCCATCCATGGTGTACATTTCCCACGGCAGACCCAGCCGCGCGGTGGTGTCGGCGGGGAATTGGCCCTGATAGGCGATGTTGTGGATGGTGAACACCGTGGCCGGACGATCCACCACATTCCATGCCCGCAAATAGGCCGGGGCCAGACCCGTTTGCCAATCATGGCAATGCAAAATGTCGGGCTGCCACTGAACCGGGCTGCCCTGAGTGCACAAATGAGCCGCCGCCCAGGACAGCAGGCCGAAGCGCAAATGGTTATCGGCATGATCGTGGCCATGGGCGTCCTGATAGGGGCCGCCAGCCCGGTCGTACAAGGCCGGGCAATCCACCAGCCACACGATCACGTCCGATCCGGGAATGCGTCCCGATAGCAGCCGGGCTTCGGCCCCCACCGATAACGGGTCACCCAGCCCCCCCACGACCTGAATGTCCTGCACCTGGGCCAAGGCGGCGGGATAGCCGGGCATCAGCACCCGCACGTCATGGCCAGCCTGGACCAAAGCCGCGGGCAAGGCACCGGCCACATCGGCCAAACCACCAGTCTTGATCAGGGGGAACACTTCGGACGCGGCGAATAACAGGCGCATTTCCTATCCTTTTCTTATCCTGTTCCGCGACCAGCCTAGCCCATGCCCGCCGCCGAAGAAAGTCGCATTGGTGCAAAAGCACCTTGCCTTTCGGTTGCCCGGCTGATGGTTGTGCGGACTTGCGGAATATGGCACCGTCCAACAACGAAAATAGGGCTATGGCGGGAAATACCACCGCCCTAAATTGCCCTGCGGTTGCCTTTGAAATGTCCAGGACAGGTGAAGTTATGACGGAACATGGGTCGCGTGTCGGGTACGAATTGGAAATAAACCTGAAGTTGCGGCGCACTTTGGCCTTGGTCTTGGCCGGCGGGCGCGGATCGCGGCTCAAGGCGCTGACCGACTGGCATGCCAAGCCGGGCATCCCCTTTGCCGGCAAATTCCGCATCATTGATTTCACCTTGTCCAACTGCATCAATTCGGGCATCCGCCGCATTGGCGTGCTGACCCAATACAAAGCCCATTCGCTGATCCAGCATATCCAGCGGGGTTGGGGCATGTTGCGCGGTGAATTCAACGAATTCATTGAATTGCTGCCGGCGCAGCAGCGGACCACCGGGGAAAACTGGTATCGCGGCACCGCCGATGCGGTGTTCCAGAATTTGGACATCATCCGCGAACATTCGCCCGAATACGTGCTGATCCTGGCCGGCGACCATATTTACAAGATGGATTACGGCAAGATGCTGGCCCACCATGTGGCCACCGGCGCCGATGCCACCGTCGCCTGCCTGGAAGTCCCGCGCGAGGAAGCGCGGGGATTTGGCGTCATGTCCGTGGATGACGACGACAATATCGTCCGTTTCGACGAAAAGCCCGAAGATCCCCACCCCATTCCCGGCCAGCCGGACAAATCCTTGGCCAGCATGGGGATCTATATCTTCAACGCCCAATTCCTGTACGAACGCCTGCATCTGGATGCCGACCAGGACAGCACCGATCACGATTTCGGCAAGGACGTCATTCCCGCCTTGGTGGGCAAGCACAAGATCGTCGCCCACCGTTTCCGCGATTCCTGCGTCATGCATGATGGCGCCAGCGATCATTACTGGCGGGATGTGGGAACATTGGATGCCTATTGGGAAGCCAATATCGACCTGACCACCGTGACCCCGGCCCTGAACCTTTATGACGATAATTGGCCGATCTGGACCTATCAGGCCCAATTGCCCCCAGCCAAATTCGTCTTTGATTCGGAAAGCCGCCGGGGCATGGCGGTGGATTCCCTGGTGTCGGGCGGCTGCATCATCTCGGGCGCGGTCGTCCGCCGCTCGCTGCTGTTTTCCAATGTGCGGGTCAATTCCTATTGCCTGGTGGAAGATTCGGTCGTGCTGCCCAATTGCGACATCGGCCGCCACGCCCGTCTGCAAAAATGCATCGTCGATCAGGGCTGTGTCATTCCGCCGGGGCTGGTGGTGGGGGAAGACCCCGAAGCCGATGCCAGGCGGTTCGACCGTTCGGCCAAGGGCGTGACGCTGATCACCGCCGAAATGCTGAAAAAGCTGGAATCCTGATAAAATCCGCCCCCCCGATCCGGGCCGACGATCCGTTGGCCCGGATGAACAAATAAAATCCCGGATATCCGTGCGGGAACAACTATCGGCATCCGGCCAACCCCCGGTATGTGAATCGAAACGAAAAACTCAATTCAGACACTCCGCCCAAGCGGCGCCGGACAGACCCCATATTCGAAAGCGTTGGTTTCGCTTGAATTTTCTTCTTCTTCCCAAAACTGCAATACTAAAAAACCGTTGCTCCGCCCGCATCGCGCGCTTAACCTGATAGGCACAGGGAGTGCGCCACTAAAAACTGAACATGCACGGGGATACCCCTGGCAAGACCGGTCGGCACCGCCACCACGTCAACGCCTGGGATGGTCTTCAGCTTTGCCGGATGGGGGATTCGGGACAAAGCATCGTTCAGGATTAAGGACATCCCGGTAACCGGCCCTGAAGACGGGAATGTGACGAATGGCCAACTCGCCCTTCGCCAGATTGTCGTGTTGCATTGTACGGCGGCCGGGCGGTTTCAGCGAAGCACCACGGGGGACATCCGGGGAAGGCTTCCGGTTGAACGGAAATGGCTCCGGCGCCTGCACGGGCTGGGAAAACCGCACGCACGGTCCCGGCGCAGGCCCCTGGAGAAGGGGGACAGAGGATGCGAGTAACCGAATCCGAACGGGCGATGCTGCATGAATTGCACGCCATCAAGAAAGACCCGCATGGCAAGCGCCTGATTCACTTTTTCGTTTCGCTTGCGCCGCCCCTGCCCCCGGCAGATATGGCCAGAAAAGTCAAAACAGCCAAAGCGCTGATCAAGAACGGCTTTTCCAGAACACATTATTGCGAGGTGTTTTCGGCTCGCAATGGTGACATCTTCGTCACCTATTCCCATGTCAGCATTTCCGAAGTTCTGGCCATCTGCAATCAGTTGGAACAGATGTTTTGCGGCGATAACGGCTCTTCCGTCAGAAATTCCTATAACGAATACGCTTTTTACAAGGTCGCCGACGCCCTGAGCGACCTGGACAAGATCTTCTCCACCTTCAAAGCCATCATCACCGAGGTGGGCAGCACCGGGACCCAGGTCAGCAAGCGCCTGATGACACCCGAAGACCTAAGCCAGCTTTCGGAAAAACTTCGTTTCAGTGATGTTCGGCACTGTATTTTCAATCAGCCGATTTATTTCATCGGCAAGAAAGTGCCATCCATAGAATTCCTGGAATTTTATGTTTCCATCCAGCAAGTGGAAACCCATCTGTTGCCCGGTGTCAGTCTAAGCGGCAATCCGTGGCTGTTTCATGCCTTGTGCGAAGACCTGGACCGGGCCACCTTGCGCGCCGTCGGTCGGGAAATCGCCGATTACCGGCACAAGGCGTTCAGCGTCAATGTGGGACTGAACACCGTTTTGTCCAAGGAATTCGCCGATTTCTACGGCCTGCTGCCCAGCAAGCTGGCGGGCAAGATCGTTTTGGAAGTGAACAAGACCGATCTGGTGCAAAACCTGCCGAAAATGAAAGATGCCCGCAGTCTGGCCGATGAAAAGGGGCTGAAAATCTGCATCGACGGCATGTCCTGGTACGATTTCGAAATCATGAATTTGAATCGCCTGTCCCCCCATTTCATCAAGGTGGGGTGGAATAACGACCTGCTGGCCGCAGGCCAAGCCGAAATTACCCCTCTGGTGGAAGCCCGCAAGCATCTTCCCGAAGGATGCGAGCTGATCTTGACCCGGTGCGATGACCCCCGCGCCTTTGTCTTTGCCCGAACCTTGGGTGTCCGCTATGTTCAGGGGCGGCTGGCTGACCAGTACTTCAAAACCGGGATGGAGCTTTAAATCCACCTTTCCCCCACACGCCGGTCCCATCTGGCCCTGGTTCTGATCCTGGCGGCCTGCCTGGCTTTGCTGGGCTGGGCTGGTGACGACAAAGCCACCCGCACGGCGGTCGTGGTCGGTCTGGCCATTTGTCTGTGGGCAGGGGGATTGCTGGCCGAATGGCTGACCGCCCTGGTCTTTTTCACCATCTGCATGATTGCCAAGGTGGCACCGCCGCATCAGGTTTTTGCTGGTTTCGCCTCATCCGCCACATGGCTGGTGATATCCGGGGTGATCATCGGCGGCTCCATCCGCCACACCGGCCTGGGGGGTTGGCTGGCGGGCATTTTGGCGCCACGCATCGGCGGGCACTTTCCCCGCGCCGCCCTGATGCTGATGGGGTTTGGCCTGGCGCTCAGCTTTGCCATGCCGTCGGCCATGGGCCGGGTGGTTCTGCTGGCCCCCATCTTACATGCCTTGATCGAAAAGCTTGGCTATGACCGGAGCCAACGGGGATGGACCGGGCTGATGCTGGCCGGGCTGATGGGCACCTTTTTACCCGCCCTGACTATTTTGCCGGCCAACGTCCCCAACAACGTCTTTGCCGGTACAATGGAAGCGGTGTTGGGACACCCGCCCAGCTATGGCCAATATCTGATCCTGTCCTTTCCCGTGTTGGGCCTGTTGAAAACCCTGCTGCTTTGGCCGCTGCTGATCCGTTTTTACGGGGGCGACGATCCGGCCAATCCACCCCATGTGACCCCGCCCCGTCCCCTCAGCCGACCGGAACGGCACCTGAGCCTGATTTTGCTTGGGGCCATGATCCTGTGGATGACAGATGGCTGGCACGGTATCTCGCCGGCTTGGGTGGGGATGGCCGCAGGATTGATTTGTCTGTTCCCCGGAACGGGCCTGTTGCCAGACCGGCCATTGCAGGGCATGGGCTTTGAAGCGGTGTTTTATGTGGCGGGCATCGTCGGCATGGGGGTGGTGGCCGATGCCGGCGGATTGGGCACCCATCTTGCCCATTGGGCCTTGCAAATCCTGCCCTTATCCCCTCAGAACCCGGCCATGACATTCGCCGCCCTGTCGGGATTGTCGGCTTTGCTGGGCTTGGTGGTGACCCAACCGGGCATTCCGGCGGTGATGATGCCGCTGGCCCCATCCATGGCCCAGGCGGCCCAATGGCCCGTCGAATTGGTGGCCATGACCCAGGTGGTGGGCTATTCCACGGTATTCCTGCCCTATCAGGCGGCCCCTCTTGTGGTCGCCATTCAAACCGGCGGCATTGGGGCCGGTCATCTGATCCGGCTGTGCCTGATATCGGCACTGGTCACGGCGGCCATCCTATGGCCTCTGGATTATCTTTGGTGGCAAATTCTTGGTGTATTTTCGTGAAAACGGCAAAGCCGATTATTTGCGCAGACCATCAAACCCAGGAAATGCGCCGGATTTAGAGCGGATTTCGACCAATCGAAATCAGCTCTTATTCTTGCCTGTGGCCGCCCCGTGCCGGGGCCGCTCAAGCGCCGCGCGGGCTTGGTCGCGGATTTCGACCCGGTGTGGTCGAAATCCGCT
>JAYSBF010000028.1:0-41508 GCA_041915545.1 Magnetospirillum sp.
CTCTTTGAAAGAAAAAGAAACTGGAGGCTTGGAGGCTGCGCCTCCAAACGGGTCTGGGCGGTCGCCCAGCCGCGAAGCGGAGTTTTTCCGCACCCTGTTAACGAAAAGTCCCTACTTCGGGTCTGGATTTTCTGAAACCAGTATTACGGCCCGTGGGCGATTTCTTCCAATCTGGGGCGGTCGATCAAAAACAGATTGGGTTGGATTTCTTGCACCAATCCGGCCCGTTTCAGTTCGGCCACCGCCCGGCTGGCGGTTTCGGTGGTCACCGATAAAATGGCCCCGACATCTTCGCGCCCCAGCAAGCGGCAGCCGTTTTCCCCGGCTGTTCCGGCCAGATGCAAAAACAATCTGGCCACACGCTGGCGGGCTGGGCCGGTATTCAACTCGGTCAGCCATTCATCGGCTTGGCGCAGGGTTTCATGCCATTTGTTCATCAATTGCCGATGCAGGCGCGGGGTTTCACGGTTCAGCCGTTCAATCACCTCACGCGGGATGCGGCAGACCAGGGCAGGGTGCAGGATTTCAGCCGTATGCTCATAGGGGCCGCCAGCCAGAACCTCAAGCCCGGCGACCGATCCGGGGCGCAGCAAACGGACGATCCGGTGCATGCCGTCAGGCAGGTATTGCACCAGCTTGACCAGCCCCGACCGGATGGTAAAGGCGGCGTCGCCATCGTCGCCGGCGGAATACAGGATTCCGTCTGCGTCCACCAGCAATTCCTCGATCGGGATGTGGACCAGTTCGAAATCCGCTTCTTGCAAATCCGCGAACAGGACCAGATCACGGATACCGCAATTCCGGCATTCCGCCCGTCCCAACCACGCTGCTTCAATCTGTCCGCGACGCATATCGTCCTCCGCCGGGCCAGACTATAGCATCATGGAAAAGTTTGATCATTTTCCATGACGGGGAAAATGAGAAAAGGCCGGATAGCGTGATTGTGCGCTGCCGGCGATCAACGAAGATACGGCTTCAGATAGCGGCCGGTATGGCTGTTGGCATTGGCTGCCACCTGTTCGGGGGTGCCGGTGGCGACCACTTGGCCGCCGCCATTTCCGCCTTCCGGTCCCATGTCGATGATCCAGTCAGCCGTCTTGATGACTTCAAGATTATGTTCGATCACCAAGACCGTGTTGCCGGTTTCCACCAAGGCATGCAGAACTTCCAGCAATTTGCGCACGTCTTCGAAATGCAGGCCGGTAGTGGGTTCGTCCAGGATGTACAAGGTGCGGCCGGTGGCCCGGCGCGACAATTCCTTGGCCAGTTTCACCCTTTGGGCTTCGCCGCCCGACAGCGTGGTCGCCTGTTGGCCCAGGCGGATATAATCCAGCCCCACCCGTTGCAGGGTCAGCATCTTGTCGCGGATACTGGGGACCGCCTTGAAGAAATCGGCGGATTCTTCGATGGTCATATCCAGGACGTCGGCGATGCTTTTGCCGCGAAAGGTGATGTCCAGGGTTTCGCGGTTATACCGCTTTCCCTTGCAGACATCGCATTGCACGTAGACATCGGGCAGGAAGTGCATTTCGATCTTGAGGACCCCATCGCCCTGGCAGGCTTCGCAGCGCCCACCCTTGACGTTGAAGCTGAACCGCCCGGCCTTGTAGCCACGGGCCTTGGCTTCGGGCAATTCGGTGAACCAGTCGCGGATGGGGGTAAAGGCGCCGGTATAGGTGGCCGGGTTGGAGCGTGGGGTGCGACCAATGGGGGATTGGTCGATGTCGATGATCTTGTCCAGGAATTCAATGCCTTCGATGCGGTCGAAGGGGGCCGCCTGTTCGCGGGCGCCCATCAGCCGCCGGGCCAGGGCTTTGTACAGGGTTTCGATGACCAAGGTGGATTTGCCGCCCCCCGAAACCCCGGTGACGCAGGTAAAGGTGCCCAGCGGAATTTCGGCGGTGACGGCCTTCAGATTATTGCCGCTGGCCCCGATCACCGACAGGCTGGTGCCATTGCCGGTCCGCCGGGTTTCGGGAATGGGGATGGATTTTTTGCCGGTCAGGTATTGGCCGGTCAGGCTGTTGGGGTCGGCCATCACCTGATCTGGCGTACCCTGGGACACCACC
Organism: Magnetospirillum sp.; assembly: GCA_041915545.1. Lineage (GTDB taxonomy): Bacteria > Pseudomonadota > Alphaproteobacteria > Rhodospirillales > Magnetospirillaceae > Magnetospirillum. The sequence goes on from JAYSBF010000028.1 coordinate 2,070, forward strand.
GTGCCGCCATGGACGCCCGCCCCCGGTCCCATGTCGATCAGATAATCAGCGCTGCGGATGGCGTCTTCGTCATGTTCCACCACCAAAACGGAATTGCCGATATCGCGCAGCCGTTTCAGCGTGGCCAGCAGGCGGTCATTGTCGCGCTGGTGCAGGCCGATGGATGGTTCGTCCAGCACATACAACACCCCGGTCAGTCCCGATCCGATCTGGCTGGCCAGACGGATGCGTTGGCTTTCCCCGCCCGACAAGGTGCCTGACCCACGGGACAAGGTCAGATAATCCAACCCCACATCCACCAGAAAGCCCAAGCGGTCATTGATCTCGCGCAGGATACGGCGGGCGATTTCCTGATCCTTGGGCCGCAAATGCTGGTGCAAGTCCCCATACCAATCCCGAGCCTGGGCAATGGAAAAATCCGATATCTGGGCAATGTCATGACCACGGATTTTCACCGCCAGGGCTTCGGGCTTCAGGCGGGCGCCGTGACAGGCTTCGCACTGGGTGGTGACCTGATAGCGGGACAATTCCTCGCGCACCCAGGATGAATCGGTTTCCCGGTAGCGGCGATCCATGTTGACAATGACGCCTTCGAACGGCTTGGCGGTGGCATAGCGCCGCATGCCGTCTTCATATTCGATCTCGATCGCGTCCTTTCCCGATCCGTACAGGATCACCTGACGGGCCTGGGCAGGCAGGCGGCGCCAGGGGGTGAAAAGATCGAAGCCGTAATGTTTGCCCAAGCCTTCCAAGGTCTGCTGGTAATAAGGCGATGACGAATTGGCCCAAGGCGCGATGGCGCCGTCGCGCAGGCTCAGATCTTCATCGGGAACCACCAATTGGGGGTCGAAATGAAGTTTGACCCCCAACCCGTCGCAGGATGGGCAGGCGCCAAAGGGATTGTTGAAGGAAAACAGCCGGGGTTCGATTTCTTCGATGGTGAAACCGGAAACCGGGCAGGCGAATTTGGCGGAAAAGATGGTGCGTTCGCCCGTATCGGCATGTTCGGCGAAGCACAGGCCATCGGCCAAATCCAGAGCGGTTTCGATGGAATCGGCCAGACGGTTGCCCAAATCCGGTTTGACCACCAGACGGTCCACCACCACGTCGATATCGTGCTTTTTCTTTTTATCCAGCGGGGGCACCGCGTCGATTTCGTACAAGGTGCCGTCGACCTTGACCCGCTGAAACCCTTTTTTCTGAAGCTCTTGCAATTCCTTGCGGTATTCACCCTTGCGGCCGCGGACGAAGGGGGCCAGCAGGTAAAGCCGGGTGCCTTCGGGCATGGCCAGGACCCGGTCAACCATCTGGCTGACGGTCTGGCTTTCGATGGGCAGGCCGGTGGCGGGAGAATGGGGAACCCCCACCCGCGCCCAAAGCAGGCGCATGTAATCGTGAATTTCCGTGACGGTCCCCACGGTGGAGCGGGGGTTTTTCGATGTGGTTTTCTGTTCGATGGAAATGGCCGGCGACAGCCCTTCGATGCTTTCCACATCGGGTTTTTGCATCAGTTCCAGGAATTGACGCGCATAGGCGGACAGGGATTCCACATAGCGGCGCTGGCCTTCGGCATAAATGGTGTCGAAAGCCAGAGATGACTTTCCCGATCCAGACAAGCCGGTCAGCACCACCAATTGGTCGCGGGGAATGTCGATATCCACATTTTTAAGATTGTGTTCGCGTGCGCCGCGCACACGGATGGCCCCGCTCATCGCCGGATAATCCCTGTTGTCAAAAGGACGGACCGGGATGTTAGAGGCTTTCCGCTTCGGGATAAAGTCTTGTTTTGTTCCGCGTGGCCTCAGGCGGCCTGTGTCCAATATGTGCCCGCCTTCACATAGTGTTCGTGGCGGATGGGGTGAAAGGCATGGCCGTCCCAACCGCGCAATTCCACCGCCAGGCTGTGATTGTCCGGGTCCAGCCGGATGATGCCGAAGCCGTTGGCTTCCTCGCGCAGGCGGGTGGAGCAGGCGGTGGTGGCCTGAACCAGGACACAGGACGAATCCTCGCCTTGCATCAATTCGATCCGGGTGCGGTGGGAATGCCCGGCCAGAACCAGATCGACGCCACGCCCGATCAGGGATTCAAAGGGGAAGCCGCCCAGCCCGTCACTGGGCGGGTGATGCAAAAAGGCGATGCGGGCGCAATCCGCCGGGGCGGCGGCCACGGCTTCATCCACCTGATCCAGGTGGCGGGGGCGCAGACGCCCGGTTTTCCACCGGGCCTTGCGGGTGCTGTCCAATCCCACCACGACCATTTCACTATCGGTCCAGATCGGCCAATCGGCGTGGCCGGGCAGATGGTGGCGGAAGCGGGAACGGGGGCGGAAAAAGCGCGAGAAGGGCCGATGCACCGGCACCAGATCATGATTCCCCGGCACGACCAGGGCCGGGGCGGGCAGGCGCTCCAGAAAATGGCGGGCTTCGGTGAATTGGTGGTGTTTGGCCCGCTGGGTCAGGTCGCCGGATACCACGATGACATCGGGGCGCAATTTGGTCAGATCGGCCAACAGGGCTTCGACCACCACCGGGTCGGTGCGGCCAAAATGCAAATCAGAGATATGTGCCAGCACGCGCACGGCGTCGCCCTTTCCTTAGACCGCCCGATCATCCTGCGAAGAGGGGCCGGGCATCATCACCTGCAAGGTCTTGGGGCGCAGCCGGAAAACCAGGGGCGACCGCAACACGGTGACCTCGCCATCCAGCGACACCATCATCCGCCGCTTGCGACCGATAACGCGAACCTCTTCCGCCCGAAAGGTATCAAGGAACGATCCGGCCCGCCACAATCCTGTCAGGGCGTTGAAGGCCAGCCACAACATACCCAGCCGCCCGGTGGCGCGGGCAACATTGATGACCAACTCCCCCCCGTCCAGGGCCTCGCGCGTCAGCGGCAATGGCTGGCGCCGCCATGCATTGTTGGAAATCACCACCAAGGGGGTGCGGACGGTGGTGGTCTTGCCATCGGCGATCAGGCTGACCTGCATCAGCGGATAACGGCGAAAGGCCCGCATGGCGGCCAGGGCGAAGGCCGGCCATTTGCCCAATCCCTCGCGCTTTTGCAGCTTGTCCCGCTGGCGGACCACCCATGGATGCATGCCCAGCGAGGCCCAGATGGTAAAAGGCAGGCCGTTCACTTCCGCCAGGTCAATCCTGGCCACATGGCCCTGCCCGATGGCTTGGGCGGCGGCCAGGGGGTCAAGGGGCAAGCCCAGGTCGCGGGCCAGCAGGTTCAGCGTGCCGACCGGCAGCAGGCCCATGGGTTTGTCACGCCCCAATCCAGCCAAAACGGCGGTCAGCGCGGTGCCGTCGCCCCCGCCGACCACCACCGCGTCCAAGCGTTGGTCCTGAGCCAAGGTGGACAAGGTATCGGCCAGATCGCGCCGCCCCACCACCGCCACGGTCACCTGATGCCCGCATTCCTGAAGGATGCGGGTAATGGCGGAGACGGTGTCGTCGAGGTCCAGACGGCGGAAACTGCCCGCTGAGCGATTGATGACCAAAGCAAGATGCATGGGTTATGATGGTCGGTAGAAACAATAATTTGTCAACCGTCAGCGGAAAAATAGGCCATATTGAAAAATCAAGCGAACCGACGCATCCTCTGGGAACCCCCTAAGGATAATGGTGGCGGGATGATGCCGGCTCGCCCAAAAGGAGGACCCAAGGATGCAAAGCGCTTACCAGCAAAATCTCGACAAGAACGCGGCAAATTACGTTCCCCTGTCCCCGTTACAGTTTATTGAACGCTCTGCCAGCGTCTATCCGAACCGTGTTTCGCTTATTCACGGTGATCAAAAATTCACCTGGGCGCAGACTTACGAACGCTGCCGTCGGCTGGCTTCGGCATTGGCCAAGCGTGGCATCGGCAAGGGCGATACGGTGGCGGTGATGGCTCCCAACATCCCGCAATTGTTCGAAGCCCATTTCGGCGTGCCCATGATCGGTGCGGTGCTGAACGCCCAGAACATCCGCCTGGACGCGGAAACCCTGGCCTTCATCCTGCAACATGGCGAAAGCAAGATCCTGCTGACCGACCGGGAATTTTCCCCGGTGATCAAAAAGGCGCTGGCGCTGATGGAAAAGCGCCCCATCGTCATCGACATTGATGACCATCTGGGCCGTGGCGGTGAACTGATCGGCGAAATGACCTATGAGCAATTCCTGGAAACCGGCGATCCCGATTTCCAATGGAGTGTGCCCGCCGATGAATGGGATGCCATCGCCCTGAACTACACATCGGGCACCACCGGCAATCCCAAGGGCGTGGTCTATCATCATCGCGGTGCCTATCTGAACGCCATTGGCAACGTGGTTACCTGGGGCATGCATGGCCAGCCGGTCTATTTGTGGACCCTGCCCATGTTCCATTGCAATGGCTGGTGTTTCCCCTGGACCGTCACCGCCTTGGCCGGCACCAATGTGTGCTTGCGCCGCGTGGATGCCGCCAGCATGTTCGCCGCCATCGCTGATCACAAGGTCACCCATCTGTGCGGTGCCCCCATCGTCATGGGCATGCTGATCAACGCATCCGATGCTGATCGGCGCCCGTTGCCCCATCCGGTGGAGTTCATGACCGCCGCCGCCCCGCCGCCAGCCGCCGTCATCGGTCGGTTGGAAGCCCAGGGATTCAAGCTGACCCACGTTTACGGCCTGACCGAAGTGTATGGTCCGGTGACGGTGTGCGCCTGGCATGATGAATGGGACGATCTGCCGCTGGAAGAACGCGCCCGCCTGAAATCCCGCCAGGGTGTCCGGTATGTGATGCAGGAAGATCTGATGATCGCCGATCCCATCACCATGCAGCCGGTGCCCAAGGACGGTATGACCATGGGCGAGGTGATGTTCCGTGGCAATGTGGTGATGAAGGGCTATTTGAAGAATGCCAAGGCCAGCGAAGAGGCATTTGCTGGTGGCTGGTTCCATACTGGCGATCTGGGGGTGGTGCATCCCGATGGCTATATTGATCTGAAGGACAGGTCCAAGGACATCATCATTTCCGGCGGCGAAAATATTTCGACCATCGAAGTGGAAGGTATCCTGTTCCAGCATCCCGACGTGATCGAAGCCGCCGTGGTCGCCCGCCCGGATGAAAAATGGGGGGAAACCCCATGCGCCTTTATCATGTTGCGGGACGGGTCGCCTTTGACGGAACAGGAATTGGTCGGGTTCTGCCGCGAGCGGATGGCCCACTTCAAAGTGCCCCGCACGGTGGTGTTTGGTGCACTGCCAAAAACATCCACTGGCAAAATTCAAAAATACATTCTTCGTGAAATGGCAAAGAAGCTAAACGATTAATTACAATCTACTCGAAAGGGTAGTAAGCCCGGCGCGAAGGCGCCGGGCTTTTTATATGTTCCCTACCGATGGATGTTTGACCTGGTGCATTAATACACGCTATCTTACGAAATCCGATGACAGCTTTTCTTGGGGTTCGAAAAGTGGCCGATGCTGCCCGTGTGTCGCTGCCCTTTATGCAGCGCGGCTTGGCGGAACGTCTGATCTGCCTTCATGACGAAATCAAGGGTGACGAAACGCTGATGGCGCTAAGCCGGATCGCGATCGCGCTTTATGACGAAGGCACCGGGCTGCTGAAGACGTTCATTCATTCATCCGATGGCGACAGCCCCATGGAAAACACGGTCGCGCGGATGGCGGATCTGCCGACATTGCAGCAATTGGCCTGGACCGGGGCGCGACGGGTAATCAACGATCTGGAAAACGTGGCGGGAAGCGGCCAGGAATACGCCCGCAAACTGGTCGCGTCCGGCTATCGTTCCAGTTACACCGCGCCGATCACCTATAAGGACACGTTTTACGGGTTCATTTTCCTGAATGCGTCGGATCGGGATTTTTTCAATTCCGTCAACGTCCATCGTCTGCGCCCCTATGTGGACCTGATCGGCATGGTGGTCATGCGCGAGATGGACACGGTGAGGATGATGCAGGCGGCGGTGAAGGTGATCCGTTCGGTCAGTTCGGCGCGGGACGAGGAAACCGGGTCGCATCTGGCCCGTATGGCCCATTATGCCCGCCTGATCGCCAGCAAATTGGCAGGAAAATATGGGCTGACCGACGAATTCATTGAATATTTGTTCCAGTTTGCCCCCTTGCATGACGTGGGCAAGGTCGCGGTCCCTGATTCCATCCTGCTGAAGCCCGCCCGTTTGACCGAAGAAGAATTCGAGGTGATGAAAAGTCACGTCAGCAAGGGGGTGGAAATCGTCGATCGGATGATGCGTGATTTCGGTCTGAAATCGCTGCCGCATTTCGACATGCTGCGTAATGTGGTGGCCTATCATCACGAAGCGCTGGATGGTTCGGGCTATCCCTATAAACGCTCGGGAAGCGAGGTGCCCATCGAAGCACGGATTGCCGCCGTGGCCGATGTCTTCGACGCTTTGACCTCGGAACGCCCCTATAAAAAACCATGGAGCAATGACGAAGCCCTGGCTTTGCTGGTGCAGCAATCCGGGACCAAGTTCGATGCCGATTGCGTGGCCGCCATTGCTGAAAATCTTGACGAAGTCCTGGTCATTCAGTCTCAATTCAGGGAAACATTTTTTGATTGAGGATGAAGGCCGTGTTCGGATCGTTCCGGTGTGTGCGGGTGGCTGCCATCCTGTGTTTGTTGGTCGGTCCTGAAGCCGCCTGGGCACGGACGGTCGGAGAACAGTGGGGGCAGGTCGATGCCCCCGCGCCAGGTGCGGCCCAATCCATCGGTTCTCCCGCGGCGGGCTGCATCAGCGGGGCCGTGGCCCTGCCGCTGAGTGGCGACGGTTATCAGGTGTTGCGTCCGGCGCGGAACCGGTTTTGGGGGCATCCCCGAACCGTGGAGTTTCTCAAGGATCTGGGCCGTCAATCCGCCACTGTCGGCCTGGGGCCGATCCTGATCGGCGATATGTCCCAGCCCCGTGGCGGTCCTATGGCCTTTGGCCATGGCAGCCACCAGACCGGATTGGATGTGGATATCTGGTTCCGCCTGCCGGGGCACCGGCTGAATAGCGGTGAGTTGGCCAATCCCCAGCCGGTTTCCATGGTGCGCGGCACCCAGGTGGATATGCGCAATTGGGGAGCCAAGCAATTGAAGTTGCTGGAACTGGCGGCCAAATCCCCCCAAGTGGACCGGATTTTCGTCAATGCCCCCATCAAGATCGCCGCTTGCCAGAGTGTGCGGGGGGATCGGTCGTGGCTGTCCAAGTTACGGCCCTGGTGGGGGCATGATGAACATTTTCATGTGCGGCTGACCTGCACGGCGGGTGATCCGGGCTGTATTCCCCAGGCCCCGGTTCCCGATGGCGATGGCTGTGGGGCCGAGGTGGAATCCTGGGGGGCCAAATCCACCTTGCTGCCCACTTCGTCCAAGGATAAGCCCAACACCCGCTCGCCGATTTTGCCACAGGCATGTGGTGCGGTGCTGAAACAGGGTGATATCCGTGATGCGGCAGCCCGTTAGAAAAGCCGGGAACAGGTCGGATTTTGGATTTTCTGTCCCCTAATGGGAAGGGCGTGACCTTCAAGCCCTGGCGTGTGGATGTTCTTATGCCGCCCGGCCATTGAACTGACCCGTTGGTTCATTTATCAGGCCGAGACGGTGACGCTCAGACGCCGCGCGGGCTGGCCGACCGCCGAACGGATCATTTCAAAGGGCGGCCGGTATTATACAAAGAAAAACATTCACGGCTCTTGCCAAATGCCATGTGATTGGGTACATACCCGGCCATTAATCCGCACGCGGGTCCGCGGGCGGCGCGTTTTCGTGCCGTACCGCTTCCGGTGCCGGGTCCGACCCGGCCAGCACCCGCGGAGGCTCAACCGGAGAAAAGAAGGAATTCTCTCCATGGCTCTGCCGACCTTTACCATGCGCCAGCTGGTCGAAGCTGGTGTTCACTTTGGCCACAACACCCGCCGCTGGAATCCGAAGATGGCTCCGTTCCTCTTCGGTGTCCGTAATGGCATTCACATCATCGACTTGCAGCAGTCGGTGCCCATGCTGAACACCTCCATGCAGGCGGTTCGTAATGTGGTTGCCGGTGGTGGCCGTGTCCTGTTCGTGGGCACCAAGCGCGCCGCGTCCGACATCGTTGCCGATGCGGCCAAGCGTTGCGGTCAGTATTACGTGAACCATCGTTGGCTGGGCGGCATGCTCACCAACTGGAAGACCATTTCCAATTCGATCCGCCGTTTGCGCGAATTGGACGAACAGTTGCTTTCGGGCAATCTGGCCGGCCTGACCAAAAAGGAACAGCTGGTGCTGTCCCGTGAAAAGGAAAAGCTGGATCGCGCCCTGGGCGGCATCAAGGACATGGGTGGCCTGCCGGACATCCTGTTCATCATTGATACCAACAAGGAATCGCTGGCAGTTCAGGAAGCCAACAAGCTGGGTATCCCGGTGGTGGCCGTTTTGGACTCCAACTCCGATCCGGCTGGCATTCAGTTCCCGGTTCCGGGCAATGACGACGCCATCCGCGCCATCCAGACCTATTGCGATCTGATGGTCGGTGCGGTTCTGGATGGTATCCAGGCTGAAATCGGTCGTTCGGGTGGCGATATCGGCGCCCAGGCCGAAGCCCCGGTGGAAATCATCCCCGCCGAGGTTGAAGGCGAACAGGCCGCCTCGGCCGAATAACGCCGTCTTTTGCGGTGAATGGCGGCGAAATCCCTTCGCCGCCATTTGTCTGACGACCTTTCCGAACGTCACTGTTTCCGACGTCCCCCGCTATCGGCGGCTAGACCGTCGCCCCACTCAGGAAGAGGAAAACCATGGCCGAGATTACCGCTGCGCTTGTTAAGGAGCTGCGCGAGAAGACTGGCGCCGGCATGATGGATTGCAAGAAGGCGCTGGGCGAAACCGCTGGCGATCTGGAAGCCGCCATCGACTGGTTGCGTAAGAAGGGCTTGGCCGCCGCCGCCAAGAAGGCAGGTCGCGTGGCCGCCGAAGGTCTGGTTGCCGTGGCTGCCGCTGGCACCAAGGGCGTGGCCGTCGAAGTGAACGCCGAAACCGATTTCGTTGCCCGCAACGATCAGTTCCAGGCTTTCGCCGCCGCCGTGGCCGGTGTGGCTCTGGAACAGGGCAGCGATGTGGAAGCCATCAAGGCTGCGGCCTATCCCGGCGCTGGTAAGAGCGTGCAGGAACAGCTGACCAGCCTGATCGCCACCATTGGCGAAAACATGAATTTGCGTCGGGCCTTGCGTCTGGAAGTGTCCCAGGGCGTGGTTGCGTCCTATGTCCACTCCTCGGTGGTTCCGGGCCTGGGCAAGATCGGCGTGCTGGTTGCCCTGGAATCCGCGGGCGACGTGGCCAAGCTGGAAGCCCTGGGCAAGCAGATCGCCATGCATGTGGCTGCGGCTTCTCCGCTGTTCCTGGACACCTCTTCGGTGGATGGTGCCGCGCTGGAACGCGAAAAGGCCGTGCTGACCGAACAGGCTCAGGCTTCGGGTAAGCCCGCCAACGTCATCGAAAAGATGGTCGAAGGCCGCATTCGTAAGTATTACGAAGAAGTCTGCCTGCTGGAACAGGTGTTCGTCATTGATGGCGAAACCAAGATTTCCAAGGTCGTCGAAAATGCCGCCAAGGACGTGGGCGCCCCGGTCAAGCTGACCGGCTATGCCCGTTTCGCCCTGGGCGAAGGCATTGAAAAGGAAGAAAAGGACTTCGCCGCCGAAGTGGCTGCCCAGTTGGGCGGCTGAGGCTGCGAAACGTCGTTTCCTGGGCCGCCGCCGGGTTTTCCCGGCGGCGGCCTTTGTCTCTTGGTTCCTTTTTGTCTGGATAGGGCAGGGAAGGCGGGACAGGACGGCGAAATCGTGTATGATCCCGCTTCCACAAGGTGAGCGCCGCCTGTTCAGCGGCAGGCGCCCCTGTGCCGGGTCTTTCATACCGCCGTGCCATCTGTCGCGGCGGACGCGGATTTCTTCAGGTTCTGAAGGGCATGCCATGGCCAGCGATGCCAAATACCGCCGGGTATTGTTGAAAATTTCCGGCGAAGGATTGATGGGGACGCGCGATTACGGCATGGACCCCGATACCATCGACCGCATCGCCCGCGAGGTGAAGTCGGTCCATGACATGGGGGTCGAGGTGGCCTGTGTCGTGGGCGGCGGAAATATTTTCCGCGGCATGGCCGGTGCGGCAAAGGGTATGGAACGGGCCGCCGCCGACAATATGGGCATGCTGGCCACGGTGATGAACGCCCTGGCCTTACAAAACGCTATGGAAAAATTGAACGTGGAAACCCGCGTGCAATCGGCGATCCCCATGCCGTCAGTGTGCGAATCCTTTATTCGCCGTCGTGCTATCCGTCATCTGGAACGCTCCCGCGTGGTGATTTTCGCCGCCGGTACGGGTAATCCGTTTTTTACCACTGACACCGCCGCCGCCTTACGCGCGGTTGAGATGGGATGCAGCGCGCTGTTGAAGGCCAGTCAGGTGGACGGCGTTTATTCCGCCGACCCGAAAAAGGTCACGGATGCGGTGCGCTATGATCATCTGACCTTCCACGATGTCTTGGCGCGCGATCTGGCCGTCATGGATGCCTCGGCCATTTCCCTGTGCCGGGAAAACAATGTGCCCATCGTGGTTTTCGACATGCATCAGGATGGCGCCTTTGCCGAGGTCGTGGCTGGTCGCGGGCGCTTTACCATTATCAGCGAAGGGGGTGCCCCGTGAGTGCCAGTTGGAGTGATCTGAAAAAGGATGTGTCCCACCGCATGGATAACACGGTGGAAGTGCTGAAAAAGGAATTCGCGGGTCTGCGGACCGGCCGTGCGTCGGCATCGCTGCTGGAGCCGGTGGTGGTGGAAGCCTATGGCCAGACCATGCCGATCACCCAATGCGGCACCATCGGCGTTCCCGAACCCCGGATGCTGACCGTGCAAGTGTGGGATAAAGGTCAGGTCAAGGCGGTGGAAAAAGCCATTCGCGATTCCGGTCTGGGCCTTAATCCCCAAACCGAAGGCCAGGTGATCCGGGTGCCGATTCCGCCGTTGAACGAAGAACGGCGCAAGGAAATGCAGAAAATCGCCGGCAAATATGCGGAACAGGCCCGCGTCGCCGTGCGCAATGTGCGCCGCGATGCCATGGACACCCTGAAAAAGCTGGAAAAAGACGGCCATATCTCGGAAGACGAGATCAAGAAGTATGAAAAGGAAATCCAGGCGCTGACGGATTCGACGGTCAAGAAGATCGACGAAAGCCTGTCGGGCAAGGAAAAGGACATCATGCAGGTCTGATGGCGATGGAGAAAACCGCGCCTTCCTTGGCTGATCAAGCTCCGCCTCCCGCTCATATGGCCATTATCATGGATGGTAATGGTCGCTGGGCCAAGGCGCGTGGCCTGCCGCGTACTGTCGGCCACAAATATGGTGCCGAGGCAGTTCGCCGCACGGTGAATTGGGCGCGGGAAAATGGCATTTCCTATCTGACCCTGTATGCGTTTTCGTCGGAAAACTGGAAACGGCCGCTGGGGGAAATCACCGATCTGATGGGGTTGTTGCGCCTTTACCTTCGCAATGAAGTGGCGGCCCTGCATAAAAACGGTATCCGTCTCAAGGTAATTGGCGAACGCGCCCGCTTGGGCAAGGATATCGTGACCCTGATCGAGGAATCCGAGGCCAAGACAGCGGCGAACACCGCCCTGACCCTGGTGTTGGCCCTGTCTTACGGCGGTCGCCAAGAAATTGTCGAGGCCGCACGCACCTTGGCCTTGCTGGTGCAATCCGGGCAGTTGGACCCCCAATCCATCGACGAAGCCCGGTTTGCCACCTATCTGTCCACCGATGGCATTCCCGACCCGGATTTGATTATCCGCACATCGGGGGAACAGCGTATTTCCAATTTTTTGCTGTGGCAGTCGGCTTATGCCGAATTGATGTTCGTGGATACGCTTTGGCCTGATTTCGGGGCGGCTGATCTTGAGGCCGCCATGCTTGATTTCCATCGGCGCGAACGTCGTTTCGGCAAGTCGGGTGGCTGACCATGCTGTTGACCCGCATTCTGTCGGCGGCTGTCATGCTTCCCCTGGCCCTGCTGGCGATCTGGTGGGGGGGCTGGGGGTTCGGCGCGCTGATCTGCGTGGCTTCGGCGGTCATGTTCTGGGAATGGAATGGGATGGTTGTCCGCCAATTCGGCCTGTCTGGCCGGGTGGGGGCGGTTGGCTGCGCCCTGGCGGTGGCTTTGGCTCTGGCTTGGCCCGTAGGGGCCGTGCCGGTCTTGCTGTTGACGGCGGGTCTGGTTGTTGCGCTTGCCCCCGGTGCCGCGCGCGGCTGGTTGGGGTGGGGGGTCTTGTATTGCGGGCTGCCGGCCATGGCTCTTTTATGGCTGCGCGGAACCGGCAGCGCCCCGTTGGGACTGGAAACGGTTCTGTGGCTGATGGTGGTCGTCTGGGCCACGGATAGCGGCGCCTATGCCTGTGGCCGGTTGATCGGCGGGCCGCTGTTGCTGCCGGTGATCAGCCCCAAGAAAACCTGGGCCGGTCTGATTGGCGGGGCCTTTTCCGCCGCTTTGGTCGGTGGCGCCACCGCCTGGATCATGCAGACGCCGAATATGGGGGTCCTGGTGGGGCTAAGCGCTATTCTGGCGGTGGTGGCCCAAGCGGGTGACCTGTTCGAAAGCTGGGTCAAACGGCGGTGGGGGGTCAAGGATTCCAGCGCGATCATTCCCGGCCATGGCGGGGTGTTGGATCGGGTGGATGGATTGCTGACCGCATCCGTGGTCGTGGCCGTCCTGAGTTGGGGCAGCGGGGCCGGAATTTTGGAGTGGCGTTAAGGTGACAAGCGGGACAGACCAAGGGGATGGGCGGCGGACGGTCACCATCCTTGGTTCCACCGGATCGGTGGGGCAAAGCACGGTGGAACTGGTGGAAGCCAGCCCCGATCTTTACCGGGTCGAAGCCCTGGTCGCCAACCGCCGGGTTGATATTTTGGCCGATCAGGCCCGGCGGCTGAAGGCCCGCGTAGCGGTCGTTGCCGACCCCAAAGCGTTTGACGCACTTCGGGATGCCCTGGCCGGAAGCGGGATCGAAGCCGCAGCCGGGCCGCAGGCCGTGGTGGAAGCCGCCCAGCGTCCAGCCCAATGGGTGATGGCCGCCATTGTCGGCGCCGCCGGTCTGGCCCCCACCTTGGCGGCGGTGCGCCGTGGCGCGGTGGTGGGGTTGGCTAATAAGGAATGTCTGGTCTGCGCCGGTCAATTGATGATGGCCGAAGTCGCCCGGCATGGGGCGACCTTGCTGCCGGTGGATTCCGAACATTCCGCTATTTTCCAGGTCTTGGAAACCGATCAGCGTCATGCGGTGGAAAAAATCATCCTGACCGCGTCGGGGGGGCCGTTCCGCCGTCATACTTTGGAACAGATGGCGGTCATGACGCCCCAGCAGGCGGTGGCTCATCCCAATTGGTCCATGGGGGCGAAAATATCGGTGGATTCCGCCTCGATGATGAATAAAGGGCTGGAACTGATCGAAGCCCATCATCTGTTCGCCATGCCGGAAAGCCGGATTGATATCGTGGTGCATCCGCAATCGGTCATTCATTCCATGGTGTCGTATCAGGATGGCTCGGTGTTGGCCCAGATGGGCAGCCCGGACATGCGCACCCCTATCGCCTATGCCCTGGGATGGCCCCGGCGCATCCAGGCCCCGGTTCCCCGGCTGGATTTGGCGGCGGTTGGGCAATTGACGTTCGAAGCCCCCGACCCGGTGCGTTTTCCGGCCCTGGCCCTGGCGCGGCGCGCCTTGCAAAGTGGCGGGGCCGCACCTACTGTTCTCAATGCCGCTAATGAGGTGGCGGTCCAGGCTTTCCTGGGGGAAGAGATCGGATTCTTGCAAATCGCCCAAACGGTGGAACGCAGTCTGGATCTGTTCGGAGACGAAGCCGTTTCCAGTCTGGATCATGTATTGGACGTGGACCGCCGGGCGCGCCAGTGCGCGCGTCAGGTGATTGATGGCCGGATGCGCGCTTGAACAAGGCGGATAGCCATCCGCAGAAGGGATTTGACGGACGAACATGGATTTCCTGGCTGGTATTTGGAATTACGTCGTCGTCTTCCTGGTCATTTTGACCGTGGTGGTCTTTATCCATGAAGCTGGCCATTTTCTGGTGGCTCGCTGGAATGGCGTGAAGGTGGAAGTGTTTTCCATCGGTTTCGGCCCGGAAATTTGGGGCCGCACCGCCAAATCGGGAACGCGCTGGCGCATTGGCGCCTTGCCGTTGGGCGGTTATGTGAAAATGTTCGGCGATGCCGATCCGTCATCGGCCCTGGGCGACGGACGCGCCATGACCGACGAGGAAAAGGCGCAAAGCTTTCATCATAAAAGGGTGGGGCAGCGTGCGGCCATCGTCTTTGCCGGGCCTGCCGCCAATTTCATTTTTGCCATTCTGGGCCTGACCATGCTGTTCATGGTGCTGGGGCAGCGGGTCACCGACCCGGTGGTGGGGCAGGTGGAACCCAACAGCGCGGCCCAGGCAGCCGGTCTTTTGCCGGGGGACCGCATTCAAAGCATCAATGGCACCAAGGTGGAGTATTTCCAGGACATCCGGCGCATCGTCATGCTGGAACTGGAACAACCCTTGACCATCGTGTTGACCCGTGGCAGTGGCGATCTTTCCGTGACCGCGACGCCGCGCATCGTTGAACGCACCGATATCATGGGCGACGTGAAAAAAACGCCCTTGCTGGGGATCGCCGCCGATCCGTCCAGTACCCGCATGGTCCGTTTCGGTCCGGTTGATGCCTTTGGGCAGGCGCTGAAGGAAACCGGGACCATGGTGACTTCGACTTTCGTTGGAATTGGTCAGATGATCACCGGCGTGCGGGACAGTGACGAATTGGGCGGTCCCATCCGCATCGCCAAGGGAGCAGGCGAGGCGGCACAGCTTGGCCTGGCGAGCGTTGTATTTTATACTATTCTTATTTCACTGAACCTTGGACTGATCAATTTGTTTCCTATCCCTGTATTGGATGGTGGACATCTGCTGTTTTATGCGTTCGAGGCCGTTCTTGGCCGTCCTCTGGGGCAGAAGGCGCAAGAATATGGTTTCCGAATCGGCCTGTTTCTGGTATTGGCCTTGATGCTCTTTGCTACGCGCAACGACATCGTGTCGTTGCCGTTGTGGGGCGTGATAAAGGGTCTGTTACCCTGATCTTTCGTCTCGATGGATGCTGGGGCTGATTTCCTAAGGGGGCCTTGATGAGTTTTGTTCGCATGGCGGCTTTGGTGGTGGGTCTGTTGGCCGCCGCTTTTCCGGCGTTCGCCCAGGATGCAAGCCGCATTCGACAAGTGGTCGTGCAAGGCACCCAGCGTATCGAGATCGAAACGGTCAAGTCATACATGGCTTTGTCCGATGGTGACCCCTATGATTCCGACCGGGTGGACCGGTCGCTCAAGACATTGTTCGGGACCGGTTTGTTCGCCGATGTCAGCATCCGGCGCGAAGGCGATGTTTTGGTGGTTCGTGTGGTGGAAAACCCCATCATCAACCGTATCGCCTTTGAGGGAAACAAGCGGATCAAGGACGAGGAACTACAGCAGGAAACCCAATTGCGCCCGCGCGTGGTCTTTACCCGCAGCAAGGTGCAATCGGATGTGAAACGCATTCTGGATCTGTATCGCCGCAATGGCCGCTTTGCCGCCACGGTCGAGCCGAAGGTCATTCAGCTTGAGCAGAATCGTATTGATCTGGTGTTCGAAATCAACGAAGGCCAGCCCACCTACGTCAAGCGCATCAACTTCGTCGGTAATCACAAATACAGTGATTCGTCCTTGCGTGAAATTCTGCAAACCAAGGAAGAGCGCTGGTATCGTTTCCTGTCTTCCGACGATACCTATGACCCAGACCGGGTCACTTATGATCGCGAATTGCTGCGCCGCTATTATATGAAGCACGGCTTTGCCGATTTCCGGGTGGTGTCCGGCGTGGCCGAACTGACCCCCGACCGCTCGGGATTCTTCATCACCTTCACCATTGACGAAGGTGACCGGTACAAGTTCGGCAAATCCGATGTGAACGTCAATTTGCGCGGGCTGAAGCCCGAGGATTTGACCCCCCTGATCACCTCGTCCGAAGGTGATTGGTACAATGCCGATCAGGTCGAAGATATCGTTCAGAAGATCACCGATGCGGTGGGGTCCAAGGGCTATGCCTTCGTGGACGTGAAGCCCCAGGTCAAGCGGGATCGCGACAAAAAGGTGGTCAACGTCACTTATGAAGTGGCGGAAGGTCCCCGCGTTTACGTGGAGCGGATCGACATCACCGGCAACGTCCGCACCCTGGATCAGGTGATCCGGCGCGAGTTCAAACTGGTGGAGGGCGATGCCTTCAACACCGCCAAGCTGCGTCGCTCGCGTCAGCGTATCAAGGATCTGAATTTCTTCGACAAGGTCGATGTGGATAACGTGCCGTCGGAAAGTGCTCCCGATCGCACGGTGATCAAGGTCGATGTGCAGGAAAAATCCACTGGCGAATTGTCGTTCGGTGTGGGGTGGTCCACCTCTGCCGGTCCGTTGCTGGAAGTCTCCATGCGTGAACGCAATCTGCTGGGCCGTGGCCAGGATGTGCGGGCATCGGTGTCGGTGGGGACGCGGCAAAATCAGGCTCAGTTCTCGTTCACTGAACCTTATTTCATGAACCGTCAGGTGGCTGCCGGGGTCGATGTGTTCGGCATCACTCAGAAGTTGCAAGATGAAAGTTCCTACGATTCCAGCACCATGGGCTTTGCCTTGCGTGCCGGTTATCAGATCAGCGAAAACCTGCGCCAGGATTGGAAGTACACCTTGAAGCGCGACAAGGTGGAGAATGTCGATTCCTCTGCGTCCCGCTTCATCAAGGAGCAGGAGGGGATCTCCACCACCTCGTCCATTCAGCAGACCTTGCTGTGGGATTACCGGGATTCCCGGGTTGAACCCACCGAAGGTTACTTCTTCCGTATCAATAACGAGTTGGCAGGTCTGGGCGGCAGCGAGAAATTCATCCGCAACAATGTGGGGGCTGGCCAATACTTCCCCCTGGCGGAACAGGTGGTGCTGAGTGTGACCGGAAATGCGGGCGTCATCACGGCTTTGGGTGATGAAAAGGTTCGCATCACCGAACGCTACTTCCTGGGGGGGGATACTCTGCGCGGCTTTGCCACTGCCGGCGTCAGCCCGCGTGACCGCGATACCAACGATGCCTTGGGTGGTTTGTGGCAGTATTACGGGTCGGCCCAGGTCAAATTCCCCCTGGGGCTGCCGGATGAATTGGGCTTTGGCGGTCAGGTGTTCACCGATTTCGGTGCCACCGGCAATACCGAAAAATACCCCGCCGATCAAATCAACCAGTCCAGTTCGGTCCGCGTTTCCGCCGGTGTCGGTGTGACCTGGAAGTCGCCCATGGGGCCGGTGGCGGTGGATTTGGGCTTCCCGCTGAAAAAGCAGTCCTATGACGAAACCGAACTGTTCCGGTTCAATTTTGGGACGAGGTTCTGATATGCGGGTAGCCTTGGGCGTGCGTTTTTTGGCCGCCGCCCTGCTGGTCTTGTCCTGTGCCCCCACCCTGGGGCATGGGGCAGAGCAGGGGGGCGGCAAGCTGCCGCCGGTTACCGTGATGGTGGTGGACGTTCAGTCGGCCTTGCAGGATTCCCTGGCGGCGAAGGCCGTGCGGGCGCAGCGCGACC
Source organism: Magnetospirillum sp. (assembly GCA_041915545.1). Taxonomy (GTDB): domain Bacteria; phylum Pseudomonadota; class Alphaproteobacteria; order Rhodospirillales; family Magnetospirillaceae; genus Magnetospirillum. The sequence goes on from JAYSBF010000028.1 coordinate 19,713, forward strand.
AGTATTTGCAATCTTATCAGGCCGAGTTGGAAGAAAGCCGCAAGGCCCTGAAGGAAACCGAAAACGAACTGGTGAAGCAAAAGGCATCCATGCCCGCCGATCAGTGGCAACAAAAGGCCCGGTCGTTCGAGCAGCAGGTCTATGAATTCAATCAGCGTTTTCAAAAAAATACCCAGGCGGTGGAAAAGTCGTTCCGCACCGCCATGGGGGCGCTGTCCGACGCCCTGACCCAGGTGACCGAAGAAGTCGCCAGCGAGGAAGGGGCCAATCTGGTCATGCCCAAATCGCAGATTTATCTGCACGATCCGCGAATGGAAAAGACCCAGGTGGTCATCGACCGTCTGAACCGGAAATTTCCGACGGTGACATTCCCGGCACCGCAGGCCGAAGGGGAAAAATCTTCGGTTTCGTCAACTCCGGCAAAGAAGAAATAGCCCATGGCCGATCCCCGTTTTTTCTCTGTCGCCGGGCCGTTCACTCTGGCGCATCTGGCGGATATTTCCGGGGCCGAATTGGCTTTGGGGGCCGATGGACAGGCTGTGTTCCACGACGTGGCCCCCTTGGACACGGCCGGGGCCGGTCAGATCAGTTTTCTGGATAATCGTAAATATCTGAGTGTGTTCAAAACCTGTCAGGCGGGTGCGGTGCTGGTGCATCCCGATTTGGCTCACCATGCCCCCCAAGGTGTGGCCTTGCTGTTGTCCAAGGACCCCTATCGCGCTTATGCCAAGGTGGCTCAGGCATTTTATCCCCGTCCGGTGCCGCAGCCATGGATTGCCCCGACCGCCCAGATTGACCCCAGCGCCCGGATCGGCGATGGCGCCCGGATCGAACCGGGTGTCGTGATCGGGGCGCGGGTGGAGATGGGGGCGCGTTGCCATATTGGCGCCAATGTGGTGATTGGCGACGGCGTTGTGTTGGGTGATGATTGCGTTGTTGGTTCCAACGCATCAGTTTCCTTCGCCCTGATCGGCAGCCGCGTGACTCTTTACCCAGGCGTTCGGATCGGACAGGATGGGTTTGGTTTCGCCATGGGCGCCGCCGGGCATTTGAAGGTGCCGCAATTGGGACGGGTGATCATTGGTGACGATGTGGAAGTGGGGGCCAACACCACCATTGACCGGGGGGCCGGTCCCGATACAGTGATCGGGGCGGGATCCATGATTGATAATCTGGTTCAGATTGGGCACAACGTCCATCTGGGCCGGGGATGCGTGATCGTTGCCCAGGTCGGTATTTCCGGGTCGTGTCATTTGGGCGATTTCGTCGCTGCGGGTGGACAGGCCGGTTTCGCCGGGCATTTGACCGTCGGCCCAGGCGCCAAGATCGCGGCCCAGAGCGGGGTGATCCGTGATATCGCCCCGGGGGCAGTCATGGGGGGAACGCCCGCTTTGCCTCAGGCGGAATGGTTGCGTAGCGCGGCCATTCTGTCCAGATTGGCGCATCGCAAGGGGTAAGGGCCTTCCCAATGTGTGATGCGGGGAAGAACGCCGCCGGGCGGATAAAAGATCTGTCTGCGGCTTGATGTTAAGGTAGGGATGATATGACGACGGAAGAAAAAACCGGGAAAGTGATTGATATCGGTCGGATCATGCAGATGATCCCCCATCGCTATCCCTTCTTGATGATTGATCAGGTGATTGACGTCATCACCAATGAAAGCGCGGTCGGCATCAAGAATGTCACCATCAATGAGCCGTTTTTTCAGGGGCATTTTCCCCAGCGCCCGGTAATGCCCGGCGTGCTGATCATTGAAGCCATGGCGCAGACTTCGGCGGTTCTGGTGGTGGAAACCCTGGGGCCGACAGCCGAAGGCAAGTTGGTTTATTTCATGAGCGTGGAAAACGCCCGTTTCCGCAAGCCGGTTGGACCCGGGGACCGTTTGGCAATCCATGTGTTCAAGGAACGGTCGCGGGGGAATGTGTGGAAATTCCGCGCTGAGGCCAAGGTGGGCGACACTTTGATGGCCGAAGCGACCTATGCCGCCATGATTTTGGATGAGTAATGCCACAAATTCACCCCTCCGCCGTCGTTGATGCCCAGGCCAAGATCGCGGACAGCGCCATCATCGGGCCGTTCTGCATGGTTGGTCCCGATGTGGAACTGGGCGAGAATGTGGAATTGCTGTCCCACGTGGTGGTGGCCGGACGGACCACCATTGGCGCGGGAACACGCATTTTCCCCTTTGCCTCGATCGGTCATCCGCCGCAGGATTTGAAATACAAGGGCGAGCCGTCGGTTCTGTCTATCGGTCGCAATTGTCAGATCCGTGAACATGTCACCATGAATCCCGGAACCGAGGGCGGCGGCATGCTGACCAAGGTGGGGGATAATTGCCTGTTCATGGCCAGCGCCCATGTCGCCCATGATTGTATCTTGGGCAACAATGTGATCATGGCCAACAACGCCACTTTGGCCGGTCATGTGATAGTGGGGGAATTCGCCTTTTTGGGCGGTCTGTCCGCCTGCCATCAATTCGTCCGCATTGGCAAGCATGCGATGATCGGCGGAATGTCCGGGGTTGAAGCTGATGTCATCCCGTATGGCATGGTGATCGGCAACCGCGCCCATCTGAATGGCCTGAACATCGTCGGGCTGAAGCGCCGCGGGTTTTCGCGCGAGGATGTGCATACCTTACGCAATGCCTATCGCTTGCTGTTTGCCCCTGAAGGCACGTTGCAAGAACGGGTGGCCGATGTGGCCGAACAGTATAAGGACAATCAGCCGGTGATGGAGGTGGTGCAGTTCATCCGCGCCGATTCGTCGCGGCAATTGTGCACGCCTGGCTTCCAGGATGGCAAGTAAGCTGGGGATCGTGGCCGGCGGGGGCGAGTTTCCCGGCCTGGTTATCGCCGCCTGCCGGGCTGAAGGGCGGCCATTTCATGTTCTGGCCTTGACCGGTCATGCCGATCCGGCGGTGATTGGCGATGCCCCGACCGATTGGATCAGGTTGGGGGCCGCCGGGACCGGGTTTACCCTGCTGAAACAGGCCGGGGTGAACGAGGTGGTGATGATCGGCCCGGTGCGTCGGCCCACCTTGCGGGAATTGGCCCCGGATCTGCGGACCACCCGCTTTTTCGCCAAGGTGGGGTTAAAGGCCCTGGGCGATGACGGTCTGTTACGGGCCGTGGCCCGCGAAATCGAATCCGAAGGATTTCATCTGGTCGGCGTGGATGAGGTGCTGGCCGATTGTCTGGCCCCGACAGGGGTGTTCGGGGCCATTGCCCCTGACGATCAAGCCCAGGCGGATATTCGGCGCGGCTATCAGGTCGCCCTGGGCCTGGGGCGGCTGGATGTGGGGCAGTCGGTGGTGGTGCAGCAAGGCATCGTGCTGGGGGTCGAGGCGATCGAGGGGACGGATCGGCTGATCCGCCGCTGTGCAGATTTGCGCCGCGATGGCCCTGGGGGGGTGTTGATCAAAGTGCGCAAGCCGGGGCAGGATCGACGGCTGGATCTGCCCACCATCGGCGTCACCACCTTGCACGAAGCCGCTGCCGCCGGTCTGCGTGGCATTGCGGTGGATGCCGGCGGTACCTTGGTGCTGGGACGGGCGGCGGTCATCGCCGAGGCGGACCGGCTGGGATTGTTCGTCTGCGCTGGTAACCCCATGGATGCCGAGGATGCCGCATGCTGATTTATCTGATCGCCGGCGAACCATCGGGTGATTTGCTGGGGGCCAGATTGATGGCCGGTCTGAAGGAATTGACCGGCGGTCAGGTTCGCTTCGCCGGAATTGGCGGTGCGAACATGCGGGCCGAAGGATTGGAACCGTTGTTTCCCATGGCGGATCTGACGGTGATGGGGCTGGTCGAAGTGCTGCCCCGCCTGCCGCTGATCATGAAGCGGTTGCGCCAGACCATGGATCACATCGCCAGCCTGTCGCCTGATGCCCTGGTGACCATCGATTCCTGGGGATTTACCGGGCGCATCCAAACCCAATGCCAGCAGCGTTTGCCCGATTTGCCGCGCATTCACTACGTGGCCCCCATGGTTTGGGCCTGGAAACCCCAGCGTGCGGCCAAGTTGGCCCGTGTGTTGGATTTGCTGATGACCTTGTTGCCGTTCGAACCGCCATGGTTCGAGAAAGAGGGGTTGCGCACGGTCCATGTGGGGCATCCGGTCATCGAAGGTCAGGCCGGGCAGGGCGATGCCAACGGGTTCCGCAGGCGTCACGGTTTGGCAGAGGATCGTCCGCTTTTAGTGGTTCTTCCTGGCAGCCGCCGTTCAGAAACGGCCATGTTGCTGCCGATTTTCCGGGATGCCGTGGCCATTCTGGCAAAAACACATCCGCAGTTGCAGGTGGTGGTGCCGACGGTGGAAACCGTGGCCGACCATGTTCGTGCCCAGGTGAGGCACTGGGCTTTGCCTGCCATGGTGGTTGAGGGGGCCGAGGAAAAATACGCAGCTTTCGCCGCCGGAACGGCTGCCCTGGCTGCGTCGGGGACGGTGGCCCTGGAACTGGCCATGGCTGGTCTGCCTGCCGCTATCGCCTATCGGGTATCGGCGGTGACGGCTTTTATCGCCCGGAAGTTCATGGGGTTCCGCATCAAATGGGCCACTTTGGTCAATATGGTGCTGGATCGGTCGGTGATGGAAGAATTCCTGCAAGAAGACTGTCAATCCGCCGCCTTGGCCGCCGCCATTACCCGCTTGCTGGATGATCCCGCCTTGCGCGCGGCCAAGCAGGCGCAGATGGCCGACGCCATGGCCTTGTTGGGGCAGGGCGGTGCCAGTCCAAGCCGCCGTGCGGCCCAAACCGTTCTTGATTATGTCGCCGAAAGGAAAAATCGATGAGCTGGTCGATGCTGCACACCATGATCCGGGTCGGTGATCTGGACCGATCCATCGCCTTCTACACCCAATTGTTGGGAATGAAGTTGCTTCGCCGCAACGATTATCCCGAAGGCCGTTTTACTCTGGCTTTTGTCGGCTATGGCGATGAAAGCGCCCATAGCGTCATCGAACTGACTCATAATTGGGATACCGACCACTATGATCTGGGGACCGGGTTCGGCCATATCGCCCTGGGGGTGCCGGATATCTATGGCGCCTGTGACGTATTGTCCAAGAATGGAGCCAAGATCACCCGCCCGCCGGGACCGATGAAGCATGGCAGCACGGTTATTGCCTTCATCGAAGATCCAGACGGGTATAAGATCGAGCTGATCGAACGCAAAAGCTGAAAAAGCCTTGAGAGGCTGAAAAAGCCTTGGGGGATGGATATGAATTTGGAAATTCTTGAATCTGGATCGCCATCGAAACGTCCATCCCTTTTGTTTGTTCACGGGTCATTTTGCGGGGCGTGGATTTGGGCGGAACATTTTTTGCCTTTTTTTGCGGAACAAGGGTGGCATTGCCGGGCGGTATCCTTGCGTGGTCATGGCAAAAGTGACGGCCTGGACCGGCTGGATAGTTATGGAATCGCGGATTTCGTCGCCGATGTGGCCCAGGCGGCCCAGGGATTGGCTCAGCCGCCGGTGATTATCGGTCATTCCATGGGCGGCATGGTGGCCCAGCGCTTTGCCTGCCGTCATCCCGTCCGCGCCCTGGCTATGATGGCGTCGTTGGGGCCGGGGGGATTGGGCGGGTCGTTCGCTCATATGTCTCTGCGTAGTCCTGATCTTTTGTGGCAATTGGGGGTGATGCAGACCAAGGGACCGGAAAACGTAGATTATGACGTGATCCGGCGGGGGCTGTTTTCCCCTGATTTTCCAATGGACAAGGCGGTGTCTTACATTCCTTTGTTCCAAAGGGAATCGCAGCGTGCCAATGCGGAATTGATGATGCCGCAATGGCTGAATTTGATGTATCGCCCCTCTTTGCCCGCTTTGGTGCTGGCGGGGGACAAGGATGCGTTCATCCCCTATGGCGATATGTTGGCGGCGGCCAGTTTTTGGAATGCCGATCTGACGGTTCTTCCTGGTCTGCCCCATGTGACCATGCTGGACAGCACATGGCGCCAGACCGCCAATGCCTTGGCGGAATGGTTGATGCGGTTGATTTAGCCCGTCTTATACCAACGGCGGTAAGTTCTGACTTACGGCCGTTGGTTCTGCCGCCATTGCGGCGGCGGCCAAGTGGCCGGATGGCCGCGCCCGGCCAGGGCTGTACAACGGTCAATGAAATTGGCCGTTGGTATTATTCACCGAATCACTGGCGTGGCATGCTGGTGAAGACCGTTTCGTTGAGGAACTCGTCGCGCATTCGGCCGTTGAAGCTCTTGCCGAAGCCGTTCTGCATGGGCTTCTTCAGGATGCCGATAATCTGCTCTTCTGAAAACCTGCTGCGCTTTATCTTGTCTGTCCTCTCGTGGGCCGGATTCTACGTCAAACTGGTGGAACTTTCCCGAGGCAGGTCAGTGTCCGCGTGGGTTTCTCACATCGCTTGACCTTCCGTGCGCTGGAAGGTTCATACTGGCCCCGTGATCAGGAGCCAGTGATATGACCCAATCGTCCACCATCGTCGATTTGCCCGTGCGCGGCATGACCTGTGCCGCCTGTTCCACCCGGCTGGAGCGTGTTCTGGGCAAGATGGCGGGGGTGGCCCAGGCCAGTGTTTCCCTGGCGGGGGAAACTGCACGGGTGGCCTTTGATCCCAAGGCGGTCGGCCCTGACATGCTGGCCGAAACCGTAGCCAAGGCCGGGTTCAGCGTGCCGGACGATCATTTTTCTTTGGCAATTACCGGCATGACCTGCGCCGCCTGTTCCACCCGGCTGGAGCGTGTCTTGGGCAAGGTGGCGGGGGTGCGGCTGGCTCAGGTCAATCTGGCCACGGAACAGGCCGATATCGCCGCTGTCGGTGGGGTTGTCGGTGTGGCTGATCTGGTCGAGGCGGTGGAAAAGGCTGGTTTCGGTGCCCGTGTCCTGACCGGGGATGATCGGGCCGATCAGCAGGCGGATCAACTGCAACGGCAGGCATGGCGGCGGAGCTTGGTCATCTTGGCCCTGTCGGCGGCTTTGACCTTGCCCATGGTGGTGGCCATGGCCGGGCAGATGGCCGGGATGGGATGGGCGGTGCCCCCCTTGGTGCAGTTGGCTTTGGCCAGTGCGGTCCAGTTCGGCATTGGCTGGCGATTTTATTCCGGGGCGTTTGCATCCTTGCGCGGTGGGGCGGGGAACATGGATGTGCTGGTGGTCTTGGGCACCAGCGCGGCTTACGGATTGTCCCTTTGGCAAGTGGCGGTGGGCAATGCCCATCATGGAACGCTGTATTTCGAAGGATCGGCGGTGGTGATCACCCTGGTTCTTTTGGGTAAATTGTTGGAAAGCCGGGCCAAGCGGTCGGCGGCGAGTGCCATCCGGGCATTGATGCGCTTGCGTCCCGATCTGGCCCGGATCGAACGGGATGGACGGGTGGTGGAAATCCCCGCCGCCATGGTTCGCCCCGGTGATGTGGCGGTGGTTCGTCCGGGGGAAAGGCTGCCGGTGGATGGGGTGGTGGCGGATGGGGAAAGTCAGGTGGATGAATCGCTGATCACCGGGGAAAGCCTGCCGGTGCTGCGCCGTCTGGGGGATAAGGTGGTGGGGGGCAGTGTCAATGGCGACGGCCTGTTGCGGGTGCGGGTGACGGCCCTGGCCAGCGAAAGCACCATTGCCCGCATCATCCGGCTGGTTCAGGGGGCCCAGGCGTCCAAGGCGCCGGTCCAGCGTTTGGTGGATCGGATTTCCGCGGTTTTCGTTCCTGTGGTGGTGGCGGTGGCGGCGGCGTCCTTTTTGGGGTGGTGGCTGGTGGCCGGGGATGTGGGGGCGGCCTTTGTCGCGGCGGTGTCGGTTCTGGTGATTGCCTGTCCGTGCGCCTTGGGATTGGCGACTCCCACGGCGATCATGGTGGGAACCGGCATGGCCGCCCGCCACGGCATCCTGATCAAGGATGCCCAGGCGTTGGAACGCATCTGCCGGACCGAGGTGGTGGTTTTCGACAAGACCGGCACCCTGACCAAAGGCGAGCCTGCGGTGGTCCAGATATCCGCCGATCATTCCTTGGGGGCGGATTGGGTTTTGGCGATGGCGGCGTCGGTGCAGCAGGGCAGCACCCACCCCCTGGCCCGCGCCGTATTGGCGGCGGTGTCGGCGGACAGCCTGCATCCCGTGTCGGATTTGCAGGTATTGCCTGGCCGCGGGGTTCAGGGCACGGTATCGGGGCGGGATGTCCTGATTGGCTCCACCCGTCTGATGGGGGAGCGCGGTCTGGATATGTCGGCCCGGAAAACCCAGGCCGAGGCCGAGGAAGGCCGGGGGCGGACCCTGATGTGGGTGGCGGTGGATGGGGGGGTGGCTGGCTTTATCGCCGTGGCCGATCCCATCCGGCCCGAAGCCGCTCAGGCCGTGGCCCAACTGGCCCGGATGGGGGTGCACACGGTCATGCTGACCGGGGATAACCGCCATGCCGCCCAGGCGGTGGCCATGGCCTTGGGGATTTCCCAAGTGGTCGCTGAAGTGCTGCCCGAGGACAAAGCCGGCGAAATCGAGGCGTTGAAGGCTGCCGGCAAAGTGGTTGCCATGGTGGGCGACGGTGTCAATGACGCCCCGGCCCTGGCCGCTGCCCAGGTGGGGGTGGCCATGGGAACCGGCAGCGACGTGGCCATGGACGTTGCCGCCATCACTTTGGTCCGGGGTGATCCGTCCCTGGTTCCGGTGGCATTGTCCCTGTCGCGGGCGACCTATGGCAAGATCCGCCAAAATCTGTTTTGGGCCTTTGTCTATAATGTGGTGGCCATTCCCGCCGCCGCCCTTGGGGTGCTGACCCCGGTGCTGGCAGGGGCGGCCATGGCCTTTTCCAGCGTGTCCGTGGTGTCGAATTCCTTGCTGCTGCGGTGGTGGAAACGGCCATGAATATCGGTGAAGCCGCCAGGAAATCCGGGGTTCCGGCCAAGACCATCCGCTATTACGAAGATATCGGGCTGATCGGCCTGGCAGAGCGCACGGCGGGTGGCTATCGCGCCTATGGTCAGCGGGATATCGAAACCCTGGTCTTTATCCACAATGCCCGGTCCTTGGGGTTTTCGGTCAGGGATGTGGGGGATTTGCTGGCCCTGTGGCGGGATCGGGGGCGGGCCAGCGCCGATGTCCGCCGCATCGCCCAACAGCATGTGGAGGCGGTGGAAAGCAAGATCAGCCAGCTTCAGGCCATCCGCACCACTTTGTTGGATCTGGTTGGCCGCTGCCACGGCGATGACCGCCCCGATTGCCCCATTCTGGATGGGTTGGCACCGTCTTGCAACTGCAAATAACATTAAGTCTATATATTTATAGACTTAATGTATGATGCGCTTTACACTCCACTTTCCAATGCGGATGTATTTGGGAGTGTGGAATGCGTTTGTCTCGTTTGTTGCTGGGTCTTGGTGCCTTGTTCGCCCTGGGCGGTGCGGCGGTGGCCAAGGCGGAAGAGGTGCGGATCGCCACCCAGCCAATTCCCCTTTATGCCCCGCTTTATGCCGCCTGGCACAAAGGATGGCTGGCCGAGGAATTGGGAAAGGCCAAGCCGGGCACCACGGTCAAGTTTTCCTATTTCAATGCGGGCGCCCCCATCAATGAATCTTTCGCTTCGGGCCTTCAGGATATCGGTCTGCTGGGGGATACGCCGGCCCTGATCGGCAAATCAGCGGGCATCGAAACCCGCATCATCGGCAAACCGTCGGCGGGGCCGAAAACCATCGCTGTGATTGTCGGGGAAAAATCGTCCATCGCATCAGCCCGCGATCTGAAGGGGAAAAAGGTGGGGGTGCCCAAGGCATCCTATACGGAACATCTGCTGTCCCTGGTGCTGCAACAACAGGGGCTGACCCTGAAGGATGTGGAACAGGTCAACTTGACCAATGGCGACATTCCCCCCGCCATTATTGCCGGCAGTATTGATGCCGGTGCGGTGTGGGAACCCGTTCTGACCCGCTTTGAAGCGGATGGTGCCGTGCGGGTGCTGGCCGATGGTACCGGCCTGAAATCCGGGTTGCTGGCCATTGTCGCCACCGATGATTTTTTGAAAAAGAATGCACCGCTGGCCCAGGCATTCTTGCGGGCCTATGCTCGTGGGGCCGATTACGTGACCGCCAATCCCAAAGAAGCGGCGGCCCTGGTGGCTGATGACGTGAAGTTGTCGGCGGCTTTGGCGGAAAAGGTCTTTGCCAAGCTGGATTTCAACCCGGCTCTGACGGATGACGATATCGGCGAATTCAAAAAGACCGAAGCCTATATCCGCACCATCGGCCTGATCCGGTCGCCGGTGGATGTGGATGCCTTTGTCGATCGCAAGGTCGGAAAGGATGCGGGGCTGAAGTAATATCGGCCACCCTTTGAATCGACTGGGTGGCCGATATCCAGTCGCCATTACGGGGGCAGGCGTCTAGCAGGGTGCGGAAAAACCCTGTTTCGGGGGCATTTGCCCCCGATCCCCCGATCGAGAGGCACAGTCTCCCGAACCCTCCAGATTTCTAACTCTTTGATAGAAAAAGAAATTGTAGGCTTGGAGGCTGCGCCTCCAAACGGGTCTGGGCGGTCGCCCAGCCGCGAAGCGGAGTTTTTCCGCACCCTGCTAGAGCTGTTTCCGCTCAAACGGAACCAGTTCTAGGCGGCGCCCTTGAAATCGAAGCCGGCCCCATCCACCGCGCCACGAATTGCGTCTTCACTGGCTCCGTCCACGGTGATTTGGGCCTTTTCCAGATTGACGCTGACTTGGGCGGCGGGGGCGACTGCCTTGATGGCGGTTTCCACCGACTTGGCGCAACCGCCGCAGGTCATTCCATCGACACGATAAGTTTGGGACATCCGTCTTCTCCGTCTGATACGTGATCCAGAAATTTCCGATGGGGAAATCGTGGAACCGGCCCGATATGGCCGTGCCGCATTGATCAGAGTGAAGCTTCCACCCGCTGGAAGGTCAAGATGTATGAGAGCGTTCGGGGATATCTTGCGCCGGGCGTGGACCCGTTCCACCGCTGTAACTGTCGTGGAACGGGGCGCAATACCGGATTTTATGCGGCTTCCGGCAGGTGGTGCGAACAGAACGCCTCGACCCGTTCCACGATCCAGGTGACGAATACCGCCCCGCGATGGCGCAGGCGGTAGGCGCGCCAATCGGCCATCAAATGGCCCAAGGCGCCCTGGGTCGCGGCCCGACCGGCCAGTTGACCGGCATGACGGGTGTTCAGGATCACCAGTTCACCGCTTTCGATTCCCTGTCCGGCGGTGACCCGCTGTGCGGTTTGGGTCAGGGCTTGCCGGTCTTCGGCCATGGGGGCCTTGGCCGCCATGGCGCCAATGGCGCGCCACAGGCGGCGGTTGACTTCCAGCGCCCGCGCCTTGGCCGTTTGCTGGTGGCCGGCTTGAACCAGACACAGCACCCCCACCTCCAGTGCCACGGCCAATTCGATGTCAACCCTGCAATCGTTTTCTATCCATGCCGTCATGATCGCTTCCTCCCGATCAATAGCCTTTCATAAGGCTTGGTTCCTTATGGCATGCCGCCCAATACGCCCCCCGGACCATCGGGCGTCAAATGTGACGCATGCAGGTCCGGTTTCAGCCTTGGCCCTCGCGGGCGGGCGCTTGGCTGTTCGCTCAATGCCCGCAGGAGCTTCGCACTGTCAGCGACGCAAATCGCCAATGGCTGGCCCCGCCTGTCCCGGACATCTGCATCCCGGTAGACGGGTTGGTGACAGGACTGGATATCCCCCGGCAATAGCCATGGGGGCCGCCTTGCGGCGCTGTACCATCCACTGTGTCCAATACGTCGCTTGCTGCCTTTGTTTTGTGCCGCCCATTTTACCCTCCCCGTTGCGGAGATCGGCATTTTCGCCGTTATTGCCACAACAAAACTAATGATAAGGCGAACACGTTCCAATTGCAGGCATGCATCCGGCTAGGTTCTTCAACCGATAGAGGGATTCGCGAGCGAAAAAGTATTATTGCAGGAATTCCAAAACTCTGGGGATGGCCAGCAGCGCCAGCAAACCACCAGCAATGACCAGGAAACCCCAGAAAATCCGGCGGCTCATGGCGGCGTCACGGTCGGTGAATTGGGGGGGGCGATTACCCGCCGGGGCGGTGGTGCCTTTATTATCCTTGGTCATCATTCTTCCTTGTTCTCGGACGGAAAGGGGGGGGCGATACGCCCGTCGGGCAGGGGGCGGTCATCACCGAGCAAGACCCGGTGCATCATGACCACGTCGATCCAGCGGCCGAACTTCAATCCGACCCCGCGCAACACGCCTTCCTGGCGGAAGCCCAAGGCGCGGTGCAGGGAAATGGATGATTGGTTGGCGGAATCGCCGATCACCGCCACCATGCGGCGGTATCCCAATTCGGTGCAGCGGTCGATCAATCCGCCCAGCAAGGCGCGGCCCACCCCACGGCGCTGGACGAAGGGGGCCACATAAATGGAATCCTCGACCGTATAGCGATAGGCGGAACGCGGGCGCCAGGGACCGGCATAGGTATAGCCGACCACTTCGCCCTGATCCTCGGCCACCAGATAGGGCAGGCCACGGCGCAGGGTTTCCGCTCGGCGCCGCTGCATTTCCGCCAAGGCGGGCACCTCTTCCTCGAACGAGGCGCAGGATCGGGTCACATAATAGGTATAGATGCCGAGTATCTGGCTCATATCCTCCTCTGTCGCCGGGCGGATATGCACCGCTAGAGGGGATGGGATCTTGCCGTTCATCGGAATGCCTGCTCCGTCACCAGATCGCACAAGGACGTGGCCACCACCTCCAGGTCCCGCGCCAGGACCGGGAAATCATTGGTGCGGCTGTGGGTCTGTTCATCCATGTAAAGGGCGCGGTTTATCTCGATTTGCAAGGCGTGGCGGCCCTGATGGGGGCGGCCATGATAGCGGGTGGTGAACCCGCCGGCATAAGGGGTGTTGCGCACCACCCGGTAGCCGCAGCGGCGGAACGCCTCTTCCGCCGTGCGGGTGATCGCGGGCGAACAGGCGGCGCCGAAGCAATCGCCCAAAACCACATCCACCCGCGATAAACCCATATCCCGGTCGGTGGGGCCGCCGATGGATGGCATGGAATGGCAGTCAATCAGGACCGACCAGCCAAAGCGGTCCGCCGTCCGGTCCAAAAGCTGTTGCAGCCTTTGGTGATAGGGGCGGTAAAATCCGGTGATGCGGCGTTCGATTTCCGCCACCGGCAATTTGTCCCGGTAAATTTCGGTGCCATTGGCCACCACGCGGGCGATGGTCCCCAATCCCGCGATCACCCGTGGGCTGCGGGTGTTGGCATAATCCGGCAGCCGCCCGGCGAACATGGCCGGGTCCAGTTCATAAGGTTCGCGATTGACGTCGCAAAATGCGCGGGGAAACCGGGCCGCCAGCAACGGCGCCCCCAGACGGGGGGCGCAGGCGAATAATTCATCCACGAACGTATCTTCCGACCGCCGCAACAGATTGGGCGGCAGGCAAGACGCCGCCAGAAAATCCGCTGTGTAGTGCTGGCCCGAATGGGGCGAGGCAAATACCAACGGCACCCGCTGTTCATGGGGATCATGAACCGCCAGGACGGCGCAATCATCGGAAACGGTCGATGCGGACTCCATGCATAAGGGTTTAGCAGGTTGGCGCGCATCTGTCACAGGGGTGGGACAGTTTTCGTGTTTTTCCTTTTCTCGGCAAAAAAACAAAAAAGCCTGTTGCATCGGATTCTGAAAGCGGCTACTAAAGCCACCCACCCGATGGAGAGACGCTCTCCCCAGTCACCGGGTGGGTAATAAAGGTTTCGCTACAGTTTCTTTGCAATAATCCTCTTGCAAAGAAATAAGAAACCAAGTAGTAAAGCAGCCCCGTCAAGGCTGACTTGAGGGTTGGGACCAAAGGGTCCAGGCAGATGGTAAATCATCTGCGCAGGGTGGGCGGTTAGCTCAGCGGTAGAGCACTTCCTTGACATGGAAGGGGTCACAAGTTCGATCCTTGTACCGCCCACCATTACTTTCCAGAATTCAAAGAATGTTTTGAGATTATATGCTACATGGGCGCCAGCAACAAGCTGAAGCGTTCCTTTTCTCGATTCCATGCCCATTCACGGCATGAGTGAGCATCGCCAAGCCAGAACGAGACTGGATTACCGTTTTCCGAGCTGCAAGCCTAGGGAACGCCAACAAACGTGTCGCACGTGCATCCAAACGGATTGCGGGCACACACTCCGGCGGATACCTTTGGTCGCCACAACGAAAGGGCGATCAAAGCATGGCTTCGACACTTCCTGACCAAGAGCGCGCACGTTCCGACGCCAAGCAGTTCGTTCAGGAATGTCTTTCACAAAGTCCGGTGATCGTGCTTGGCAGCGGCGCCTCCGTCGGCCTCGGCCTGCCGACAATGGATGATCTGGCCGCACGGATCACCAAGGCGGTGGAAGAACTCGAACTTGCAGAGGACGACGCCCGCAGGTGGGAAGTTCTGAAGCAGGCGCTCGACGTCAAGCTGGGTTTGGAACAAGCGCTGGATCGCGCCAACCTCGACGTGCGCTCCCTTCTCTATCGAACCATCATCCACGCGGTTTGGCACTGCGTCACTTGGGGTGACCAGAAAGCCTTCGGCCAGATTATCGCCGACCCCAGTCGGCTTCTCCCCCATGCGCGCCTGTTCAAATATCTGTTCGACAGCTCGACTCGGCGAATTGGGGTTATCACCACCAATTACGACCGCGTGGCTGAATACGGTGCAGACCAAGCGGGATATTGCCACCAGACCGGCTTTTCCCACGGCTACCGCCGGACCTGGCAGGGGCCAGGACGGATGCCACGGCTTCACCGTCCAGACATCCGCCAGGACGAACGGACCGTCGAAATCCTGAAAGTCCATGGATCGGTGGACTGGTTCGAAACGACGCATGGCGACCTTGTGGCCTTGCCGATTGCTGCCAACGAGGAACCCGCCCTCGATTTGCCGCCCGGCGCGGAGCCGGTGATTGTTCCGCCAACCAAGGAAAAATATCGGCAAAGCCAGTTCGATCCATACCGCTCATTGATGACCGAAGCGGACCGCATGCTGAAAGGTGCTGATGCCTTCGTTTGTATCGGCTACGGGTTCAACGACGAGCATGTACAGGTTTACCTGACCCAGTCGCTCCGCCATCGGGCAAAGCCTTTGGTCATGGTCACGCACTCGGTCACCCCAAAGGCTACCGAGATATTGAAGCAGGCCGGTGGATCGCTGCGCTATTGCGTCTTTTCTGCGGTGGTGGATCGCGAAGGCAAGGCGATCCCCGGGAAATGCCGAATTGCCACGGACGAATACCCCGATGGCGTCGAGATCGAGGGCATCGAAGCCTGGTCGTTCGATGGTTTCGCCGCTGAGTTCCTGTGAGGCGCCTATGGACTTTTTCGAGTTCCGCGACGAAGAATGCATCGGCAGCGTCCTCACGGTCGATACCGGATCGGTCCTGGTTCAGGTCATGGACCCGGACGCCCTTCGCCGCCTTCAGGTCAATCGTCCTGTGCTGGTTCAGAGCAGACCAGGCCGTAACTTGATTGGCATCATCACCCGCATTACCAGGAAAATTCAGTCGCCGACAGAGAACGGCGAACAGACCGAAGACGTCGGGAACTCGCAGCAACCATCATCCATTGACATGATTGCCGTGGGGCTGATTGGAACACTCCACCGCCATGGCGGCGGAAAGCGAATGGAGTTCCGGCGAGCTATCGAATCGGTCCCCGAAATCGACGCCCTGTGCTTTTCAATCGAGGGCGACAGGCTGTCGGCATTTATGCGGGCGGTTTCGGACGTTCAGGAACACCACGGACGCCCTCTGCTCATTGGCCGCTATACGCTCGATCCTTCCGCCGATGCCTTTCTGAACGGCGACAAGCTGTTTCAGCGACATGCCGCTATCGTCGGCAGTACAGGGTCTGGCAAATCGTGGACGACCGCACGCATCCTGGAGCAAGTCGCCGAGTTGCCAAACGCCAATGCCCTGGTCTTTGACATTCACGGCGAATATAGCACCCTCACGGGGGATGGGTTCCGCCATCTACGCATCGCAGGACCCGCGGATCTCGATCCGACCAAAGCCGATGACAGCATCTTGTTTCTTCCCTACTGGCTGCTTGGTTACGACGCGCTGCGGTCCCTCCTGGTGGACCGAAGCGATGACAACGCCCCGAACCAAGCCATGTTGCTGGGGCGCTATGTTCGGGAGGCGAAAGAGGCGTTCTTGGCCGGTGAGGTCAAAATGGACCTTCTTTCGGCTTTCACCGTGGATAGCCCCATTCCCTTTCGAATGGCCGACCTGCTGCAGAAGCTGAACGACCGCAACGTGGAGATGGTCCCTGGCGCCAAGGCCGGCACCGAAAAGCAAGGCGATTTCCACGGAAAACTTAGTCGGATGATCGCCCGGCTGGAGGCCAAGGTTCAGGATCGTCGGCTGGGATTTCTCTTCAAGGGTGGACCGAATACCAAAAAGCTCGAATATCTCGACACTCTGGTAACCGCACTGCTTGCCGGTCGACAAGACCAGCCGGACGGCAAGGGCGGTGTAAAAATCATCGATTTCTCCGAAGTTCCCTCCGACATCCTTCCGCTGATCGTTGCCATGGTCGCCGGATTGGCGTTCTCGATCCATCAATGGACCCCGTCAGACCGCCGCCATCCAATCGCTCTGTTTTGCGACGAAGCGCACAACTATATCCCCGACCTGGCGAACGAAGACTCGGAAGGCCGGGTCGCTGTACGGATGTTCGAACGGATCGCCAAGGAAGGCCGCAAATACGGCATCGGGCTGGCTGTCATCAGTCAACGGCCTGCCGAGGTAAGTCGCACGGTAATCAGCCAGTGTAACAACGTAGTCGCCATGCGCCTGACCAATCCCGACGACCAAGCCCGCGTGCGCGCCCTGCTGCCAGACACACTGGCGGGATTTACCGACATGCTGCCGGTCCTCGACACCGGCGAAGCCGTTGTAGTCGGTGATGCCAGTTTGCTCCCCAGCAGAGTGCGTGTCGCCGAACCTCGTCATAAGCCGGACAGCCGCACCATCGCCTTCTGGCAAAGGTGGTCGACCGAAGAGAAGGCCGGAGACCTACAAGGTGCAGCAGAAGCGTGGCGCCGACAAAGTTTTGCCGGAGCAAGGTAACGACAGCCTTGCGGCCAACTGGTTCATGTGATCAACGAGGGCGCCCCGACCGCAGAGGTCAAAGGGCATCCCTCGTTTTCTACGAGAGGACGCCCTCCAACCGCGCGGTGATCAAGGGCTAAGCGGGCACCGCCACCGAACGCCGGACGTCCCTGATGAAATTGCGGGAAGTCCGCCAGTCACCCGGGGTACCCGGCACCGTCACCGACGCCCTGCCGTCGGGTGATGTCAGGCGTCCGTGCTTGCTGCCACGGCGGAACGTCCACCCCACCCTGACGAGCCGCCGGACCACACCGTCGATCTCGGCACAGCTGCTATAGCGACGCATGGTCAGCCCCGCCCATCAGTCTCGTAGACCAACCGGAAGCCGATCTTCATCGACTTGTACTTGCCGGTGCTGATGGGCGAGAAGTGCCACCTCTGCGCCGTGCCCCTGATGTCGGCGGGCAGGCATGCGGCGCCCTTCGGAGCAAGCCACTCGCCGAACCACGCCGAGCGGATCACCTTCAACCCCGCCTTCGACTCGGCCCACTCAATCTCCGGCTGGTCGTAGCGGAATCCCCAACTATCGAAATCGGCTACGTAAGGGGGGTGCCCGTCAAACGGCACGCCGTCGGGATCGAAGAAACGTCCAAGCCGGTTCTGGAAGAAGGGGAGAGGATAATTGCGGGAGACTTCTACAGGGGAAATTCCACTGGCAAGAGCTGTGTATTCCTCCTCCGTCGCCAGCCTGACCGGCAGCCCGTTCATCTTCCCGAACCACTGGGCATAAGCCTTGGCGTCGTGCCAGGTCACAGCTGCCGGCAGGTGCGCGTCATCGGGGTGGTTCACGGGCTCCCAGGGCTCGATGCCCTCGATCCGGCGCCGACGGCGGGCATAGCCGACGCATTCCTTCGCGAAGCGGCGGAAATCGGCGACGGTCACGAGCTCGGAGAAGCACAGATGGCGCGGCCCGCACCGGCCGACCGAAAACCCGCGGGCGGGAGCAGCGGTCCGCTTTACCGGGCGGAACCATCCAGTCCTCTTCAAGCGTTCCCGCAGGACCGTGTCGATCCCAGGGTAACCGGCGAGGTCACCGCCTCCCTCGTAATACTCCGTCTCGGCGAGATGGATGTCGTGCTCCTCCCAGCCGTCATATTCAAAGTAGTGCCTGACGGCGAACTGCTCTTCCTCGTCCAGTCCAAAGGGATCTCCCCAGATCCTCGGGTCACTGGCAAGGTCCCGCGAGAACGCCCCGGTGCGCATCCCCTTGAAGATGAACTCGTAGCCACCGTCGGGCGCCCTCAGGAAGCAGAGACGGTCGTTGTAGGGGATGACATCGACCCACCCCGAGGAGCAATCAAGCAGGAGCAGCCGCAGGATTTCCACAGCGCCGTCCAGACGCCGTCGTTCACGGTCATTGAGCCGGTAAAGCAGGGGTACAGACTGTCCGGAGAAAGGCTCGCAGAGTTGACCGCCGACGAGGTTCCAGAAGTAAGACAGATCCGCCATCCGTAACCCTCCTTCACGGGTAAGAACCTCGAAGGAGAAAGGGGGAATAGACGGATCGAACAGTACGCTCTTGGCTTCGTCGAACGGAATTTCCATGTTTCTGGCCCACTCAGCAGGAACCACTTTCATGTCAGGCCGCGAAGCCGCGACGGTCATCAAATCCCAGTATTCGGCGGCACCACTCATGAAGATCCGATGCGGAAGAGGCTTGCCGGAAGCGAACAGGCGGTCGGCGACTTGTCGATAGTTGAGGTGGACGGCTGCGTCCGTGTTCGCTCCGGCGAGCACGTCACGCCTCAGGCGGAGGCCATTTTCCTCCATGAAACGCGGGAGGCAGTCGGCCCATTGGGCCTTGAACCCATTGAAGCGCGGAAACCCCATGGCATTGGCTATGTGGTTGAGCGCGGTCAGCTGCTGGAAGCGTTCGTCGCCCCTATAGGCCCCACGAGCGCGCTCGGCGGCGGCCTTCAGGGCAACAGGGCAGAGATCGCTAATTTCGGCGACCACCTTGTAGCGGTCGAACGGAAGGTACTTAACGGGAAGGCTGGGCTTTTCGGAAGCCATGACATGTTCTCCAGATGGTACGCATGTCCGCCTGCGTGCATGTTCCGGAAAACTGTCAATGCGCTCGGAGCCGAGGGTGCATCTGCGATGTTTTGGATGCCGAGCGGACTTTAGGCATCAAGCTGGAACTCATCGCGACCAGTCGTGATGGAAACACATTCCGCGCGCACCCGCAATACGAAAAGCCCCCCCTTCCGCCACTCCCACGCACCTGTGTTTGAAGCCCCCCCAGGGAACAGACAGATCGTACCGCTGGCTCAGTCGGCGAAAATTAGTCAGCTACGTTCTTTGAAACGCACGCCGCATCCCGCGCCATTCGAGGGCACAAACAACACTCCGGCACCTTCCAGCGCCTGCACCAGGGCAAGGAGGTTGTTGCGAACCGGGATTCGGCTGCCACGCTCGAAGTCCGCCACGGTCGAACGCCCGACGCGCGCCTTGTCAGCCAACTCCCCTTGCGACCAGCCCAATAAGCCCCGAGCGGCCCGGCAAAGCGCCGGCGAGAAAAATTGCTCCACATCAGACAAATTGTTTGACATATTGTCCTGCATCATACATTTTGTCTGAAGTTAATCCCTTCCCGATCCACGGGCAAGGCGCATTTGTCGGAGCAAACCAATGCTGACCAAGGACTCCCCTGACCACCAGCTCCATTCCATCTACCTCATCGAGCACCGGGAAAGCGGACGGCGCTATGTCGGCCTGACGACGCGCACGATTGAAGCCCGCGTTCGCGCCCACCGTTATGACGCGATGCGCCAGGGGCGCGCGCGAGCTGAAGGGTCTCTGGCCGCAGCGATTCGCGAGACCATCCAGGCCGGTCGTGGCTTCGATACGGGTTTTCGCGTTGCACTGCTGCAATCGGGACTCACCGCCGATGACGTGCGCGAGGCCGAAGTGCGGTGGATCGAACGGATGGGCTCCGCGGCACCGGCTGGTTACAACAAGATGCCGGGCGGCCGTTCCCTCGGAGGTCCAGGTAACGCCCGCCCTCTCACCCTGAACCACCCCAATCACGGGGAGGTCACCCACAGTTCGCTCTACAAGGCCATCACGCTGCGCAATGCGGAACTTCGTGCAGCCGGTCAGAAGGCGCTGCTGCACTCCACCGTTTATGAGCGCCTGGACATGGGATGGTCGCCGGAAGAGGCCCTGGGCTACATCCGGCACGAGGACGGCCGTGGCGACCGTGGGGCGGTAATCTATGATGGCCGGACCTACCGCTCCCTGAGGGCAATTGTGGATGAGACCGGTCAGTCGATTGCCACTCTGCGCTCACGTCTCCATCGCGCCCAGCGGGCCGGCGACACCAATCCCGATCTTGCTGTTGACCGGCGCAACACTCCCGCCCCTCGCAACTTCATCCTGCTCCCCGACCCAGACGCCCCCGATTCGGTGACCCGCCTGCACGTCAACGAATTCGCCGCGCGGACTGGCGTTCCACGGTCAACGGTTGTGCATCGCGTGGGGCAGTTGCGCGGCAAGGGATATGATGTCGAAACAATGGATCAGGCTGAGTTGGTCAAGCATTTGACCACCGAGGATGACCGCCGCCAGATCGTTGAACTCGCACTCCCCGAGGGCCGCGTTATCCGCGGTGGCATCCGTGAACTGGTGCGTCAGGTGCTTGATGATCGGAGCCTGGCACCGTCCCGCCCCGAACAGATCGGTGAAAGCGCAATTCGCGCCCGTCTGCGCCTGATTGACCACCGCAACGGAGCGGCAGTTACGTGGGCTTTTGGCTTCTCCCAGGCAAATTGACGAGCGCGCCACCGCGGCGGAGGGAATGGTCGCAGGCCATTCCCTTCTGAGTCCCATCCACCAGACGAGGACGCCATGAAAGGCAAAGCATATTTCCCCACACCTGCCGATGCGTGCCGACGCGAGGCTGCACTGTATCGAGCAGTGACCATTGCCGCCAAAGTCCAAGATCAAAGAACCAGCGACAATGAGGCTCGCATTCATGCTGCGCACGCCGCGGCTTGGTTCCTGGTTGCCTCGGGAAGACTCGCTTCCATCGACTCGGCTGGCCCAGAGCCCTTGATCCACCCAGGTCCGCAGCTCATTGCGCGCATGCTTGACACCCGTCGTCGCCGTTTCGGTTGATGAGCCCAGGACAAGTAGAGATCTGGGGCACGTCGTTTGCTCGAACAAAACCGCTAACCAGCGAACGCCAAGGGCCTTGGTTTTGTTACCCGGGCTAAGTATCGGTGATCCCCGAGCCGATAAAACGTGTTACCCCGGTAGCCAATCGTTGTTACACGACACCAGTGAATGTGATTCACGAGCCAGATAGTGCATTGTTTTCAAAAACAAAATAACGCCATCTTCCATTCCGCTCGCTCAGAGTGCAGTCTTCCCATTCTATCGGGTAGGGCGGTGAGTAGGCTGGCTGAGGAGTAGGCTGGCTGAGGAGTAGGCTGGCTGAGGCTTCCCGTGATCGTTGCCCGTATTATCCCGGCAAAAACACGGTAAAATACCGTACGCATACCGGATTTTGCCTATAATTCAACGCACTGTCGTGACGCCAGCATGATGGGTATGAGCAGCCCCGTGGCGAGGCATCCCTGTGTGCCAATGATCCTTGCAACACACTCCCAGTGTGGAGTTGAGTGAGCACGGATCAGAGGAAAGCGACCATGTCAGAGGGAAAGCCTTCGATTGCAGTTG
>JAYSBF010000029.1:0-41270 GCA_041915545.1 Magnetospirillum sp.
CAATCGTGCTAATCTCGGTCATGGACGGCCCCCTCGAATGGTGTGTTTCGACAACCACCATCTTGGCGCATTGCGACGCCGATGAGCAGGGGCCGTCCACCCCATCAATTCAAAGGTTGGCCGATATGATTCTTGCCTGTCGGCGCCCCGTACCGGGGCCGCGCGAACGCTGCGCGTGCTTTATCGCGGATATCGACCGGATCACAGTCAGAATCATCTTTAAAATTGCCAACACAAACATAAAAACAATTTTTATGATTGCCACACCCACCCATAGACAACATCATAAGGGAGGATATTCCAACAAGCATACAACTAATGGATAAGAATATGGAAGAAACTGCATCGGTAGGAGAAAAAAAGAAACTTAAAATCGCCCTGCAAGGTGGCGGCAGTCATGGCGCTTATGCCTGGGGGGTTTTGGATGTCTTGTTACAGGACCCCCGCTTGGAAATCGAAGCCATGGTGGGGACCAGCGCAGGCGCCATGAATGCGGTGATCGCCACCTATGGGCTGATCACCGGTGGCCCGGCCCGAGCTCGGGAAATCTTGCGGGAATTCTGGCAACGCAATTCCGAAGCGGCAAAGCAAGGGCCGTTCCGCCCCACGTGGTTGGATCGGCTGAAATCCCGTGGCAATCTGGATTTTTCCCCGGCCTGGGGATTTTTCGATGCCATCACCCGGATTTTTTCGCCCTATGAACTGAATCCCAAAAACCATAATCCCTTGCGCGAACTGATCGCCACCATGGTCGATTTCGATGTCTTGCGACAGGGACAAGACAAAGTGCGGTTATTCATCGCCGCCACCAATGTTCTGACCGGACGTCTGCGCATTTTTCAACAGGACGAATTAAGTCCTGACACCATCATGGCGTCCGCCTGCCTGCCCCTGTTCTATCAGGCTGTCCGTGTGGGCGATGATTATTTTTGGGATGGTGGTTTTTCCGGCAACCCGCCCATTTTCCCACTGATCTATTCCCATGGCGGCAACGATATTCTGGTCATCCAGATCAATCCCATCAATATTCCCGATGTTCCCCGCACCTCGCGCGCGATCCTGGACCGGGCGACCACTTTGTCTTTCAATTCCAGCCTGATGCGGGAAATGCGGGCTATTCAATTCATCACCGATCTGTTGGATCGGGGGGAATTGGACGGCACGAAATATCCCCGCGTCAACATCCATACCATCGACGCGGAAACCGAACTGGCCCAGTTCAGCACCTCGTCCATGATCAATGCCGATTGGGATTTTCTTAGCTATCTGTACGATGTAGGGCGGCGAAAGGGGCAGGAATTCCTGGACAACCATTTTGACAAGCTGGGCGTCCGGTCATCCACCGATATTCGGGAAAAATTTCTGTAATCACAGGAAGTTATACCGGCCACCCTTTGACTTGACTGGTTGGCCGGTTGGTATTACGACCGAAACCGCGCCGGGCTATTCCGCCGGCGCGGTAATCTGGCGGACCGCCATCCACTTGCTGAATGGCCGGTCGCAATCCTGCACATGATCACGCATCCAATTGCTGATGGCACCAGAGAGTTGGCGGCGGTCACGATCACCGCAAACCCCGCCCGCCCGCATGGCCCGCAACTCGCTCAGCAATGATTGATGGTCGGCGGCATGGCCATCGACGCCGGGATATCCCACATCGTCCATCAACCCTTCCTGGCGGGAAAAATGACGGTCCACATAGGCCATGATCGCGGCGATCCGGGCACATTGGGTCTGGTTACACTGACCATGACGGCGGCGGCATTCCACCAGCGGCTCGAAAATACGGCGCAGCAGAAAACAAAGACCTTCCATATCCGCGTCGATTTCCCGGATACCGATTCTTAGATGATCTGGCCCAGGCACGGGCATGGCAACATTCCCGACACAATGGAAAAACCAAAATGGGGTGATCACATCAGCTCAACCCACCTTGGTAGTAATCCACCATACGCTTGCCGCTTTCCCGGTTTCAACCGGGAAATAGTCAGCATTTTGTGTAGTTTTATCAATTTTTTATATAAATAAAACAACATATTAAGGCAGATTTCGACATCCACCATAAAGCCCGCATTATGTGGCGGTGAAATTACGGGCGTTTTTGTCGGTGGATGGCTTGGGATGCACGCTGATCAACTGGGTCAGCGCCTGTACCTCGTCGCGCACGGCTTCATCCACCTTGCGCTGAACCCGGTCGCATAAGGACAGCACCACCATCCCCAAGGCGGTCAGGCGTGTCCCGCCGCCGCTGGTGCCGCCAAAGGAACTGTCCACCACCGGGTCCCGGAAAATGCGGTTCAATTCATCCAGATGCAGCCAAGCCCGGCGATAGGACATTCCCGCCGCTTTGGCCGCAGCGGTGATGGACCCGGTTTCCCGGACCGCCCGCAGCAAATCCACCTTGCGTTCGCCGATCACCGGAAAGGCGGCAAGTTTGACCCCAAACTGAATAGACCCATTCATCGCACCCATCCCTGTGACCAGCCGCCCAATCAATATACTCAAATAACTATATTCGTATAGCGAGATTTGCACGTCGCAACAGCGGAGCACCACGGACAAAAAATAAAGTAAATATCTAATTACTCGATATGATTTTTAATTAATGATTTATGCAAGAAAGTATAAATAAAACATTTTTGTACAAAATAAATATATGCATATATTTTATCATACTCATACTTCAAGGTGAATTCCAGAAACGCACTTCAGTATAGCATTAATATCCTAAAAAGTACGCAAACGAACACATTGCATAATACACCATCAATGAATTTTCCTATTGACCACAACCGCCCCACCCAATATCACCATATCGCAATAGCGATTTTCATATAGCGTCAGCGGCGCGGAAACAAGGCGGGGCCACGGAATGGGCGAAGCGGAAAAAAACACGATGATCAGCCTGGATCAGGTGCGGGTCCGCCTGTCGGGCATCGACATCCTGCACGGGATTTCGCTGGATATTCCGGCGGGGCAGATCACGGCGGTGGTTGGCCGCTCGGGCGCGGGCAAGACCACCTTGATCCGGGTCCTGAACGGCCTGATCACCCCCACATCCGGCACAGTACGGATCGCAGGTATCGGCGCTTTGGACAACTCCCATGCCGTGCGCGAACACCAGCGCCGCACCGCCACCATCTTTCAGGATCACGCCCTGATCGGGCGCCTTCCCGCCATCGACAATGTTTTACTGGGGCTGGCCGACACCCGTTTTCCCCTATCCCCCCTGCCCTGGAAACAGGCCCAGCGGCGCCAGGCCGCCGAAGCATTGGACGATGTGGGGTTGCTGCACCGGGCCAATGCCTGGACGTCACGCCTGAGCGGCGGCGAACGTCAGCGCGTGGGGGTCGCCCGCGCCCTGGTCCGCAAACCCGGCCTGCTTTTGGGGGATGAACCATTTGCGTCGGTGGACCCCAGCCTGGTGCGCCACCTGAGCGGGGAATTCCGCCAGGCGGTGCTGAAAACCGGTCTGACCCTGGTGATCGTTCTGCACCAGATCGAAACCGCCCTGACCATGGCCGACCGAATTGTCGGCATGAAGGACGGGCGCATTGCCTTTACCGGCACCCCTGATCAGTTCGATGCCGACGCCCAGGCCGGGATTTTTCCGCCATCCCTGTACGGCGATGGCGCGGATTGCTTCGCTCAAACCACAAGGGAATATGGTCATGCGTAGGCTGTTGAGCAAAATTTTCCTGGGCGCCGCCCTGGCTGCCGCCTGGACTTTCGGCGCGATTCCGGCCCAGGCGGCCGAACGGCCCAGCAAGCTGGTGATCGGCCTGTTGCCGGGGGAATCAGCCCCCACGGTCATGCGGCTGAATGAACCGCTGCGGGCTTATCTGGAAAAGAAACTGGGCATGCCGGTGGAGTTGATGGTTGGCGCCAATTATGCCGCCACGGGGGAAGCCTTGCGCTTTGGCCGCCTGGACATCGCCTATCTGGGACCGGTGACCTATCTGCTGCGCGCCCGCAGCGCCAAGTTGGAACCCTTTGCCCGCCCCAGCCATGCCGTGGTCGGCCCCACCTTCAAGGCGGTGGTGATCGTGCCCAAGGACAGCCCGGCCAAGACCCTGGCCGACCTGAAGGGCAAGGAAGTTGCCTTTGGCGACCCGGCCTCGACCTCGGGCACCTGGGTTCCGCGCTATCAATTCCTGGAAGCCGGGCTGATTTCCGGGCGTGACTACACTTTGCGCGTCCTGGGCGCCCATGATGCCGTGGCCCTGGCCGTGGCCAATCATAAGGTGGAAGCCGGCGGCCTGAGCCAGCCGGTCTATCAACGCCTGCTGAAGGAAGGCAAGATCAACCCGGACGCCACCCGCGTCCTGGCGGAATCCGCCCCCATCCCCGAATATATGTGGACCTTCCGCGAAGGGCTGGACCCTGCCTTCCGCGAGGAAATCCGCAAGGCGTTCATCAGCATCGACGCCCCCGAGGCATTGCAGGTCTTCCGCGCGGAATCCTTTATCCCGGCGGTGGATTCGGATGTGGAAGTGGTCCGCAAATGGATTGATGCCATCGGCGCCGCCAACCCCGACGCCATCCCGGCGCCGCAATGACCCGCATGGGTGCGCTCCGGGACCCCGCCGAGACATCGGCGACTGTGGAGGCCGTCCTTGCGGACGGCCGACGCCGAAGCATCCGCACGGCGGTCTTGCTGGCCGTGATCATTCTGGCCATCGCCAGCGCCATGACCTTTGCCGATGTTTTCAATCTGAAACGCTATCAGGACGCCTACAGCACCATCGTCACCCTGGCCAAAGAGGCATTGCCGCCCGATTTCCTGCGCTGGCCCAAATGGGGCAAGCCGCTTTTGGAAACCCTGTCCATGAGCATTTCCGGCACCGTGACCGGCATGGTCCTGGCCCTGCCCCTGTCCTTTCTGGCCGCCCGCAATGTGGGACCGGCCTGGCTGGGCGCCCCCATCCGCCTGATCCTGGCCACGCTGCGATCCATTCCCGGCATGGTATGGGGGGTGATTTTCGTGGCGGCCCTGGGTTTTGGCCCCCTGCCCGGCGTTTTCGCCCTGGCCACCCATTCCACCGGCATGTTGGGAAAATTCTATGCGGAAATCCTGGAACATGTGGACCCCGGCCCCGGCGACGCCTTGCGCAGCCACGGGGTTTCGACCCTGGGGGTCTTGCGGTTTTCAGTGATGCCGCAAATCCTGCCGCGCCTGGCCGATGTCACCATTTACCGATGGGAACACAATGTCCGCGCCGCCACCGTTTTGGGCGTGGTGGGGGCTGGCGGGCTGGGGCTGGAAATCATCACAGCCTTTCACCTGTTCGAATACCGCGAAGCCCTGGCCCTGATTTTGGTTCTGCTGGCCCTGGTCAGCGTCATCAACCTGATCGGCGCCCGCATCCGCGCCCGGTTCCTGGGCCAGGACGATCAGTGACCCGGACGCCATCCGCCGCCTCGGCCTGGGGCTCGTCCTCATCCACATCGTCCTTGCGGCGCTTGACGCAGTTTTCCGACCCCATGACCAGATTGCCGCATTCATCTTCGTTCACCTCTTCCGGCGGCAAGGGCGCCAAAAGATGGTTCAGGGCGTCGATATCGCCAGCGAACATGATTTTGGCCTTGGCCTCGACCGAGCGAAAAATACCCAGCACCGCCCGCCCGGTATCGGTCAGCACGGCGCCGCCGCCGCCCCGCCCGCCCATGGACCGGGTCACCAGCGGTTCCTTGAAATGGCGGTTCAGACTGTCCACCAGCTTCCAGGCATTGGGATAGGCCATGCCCATGGCCCTGGCCGCCGCGGCGATAGAGCCGTGGCGATCAATGGCTTCCAGCAATTGCATTTTGCCGGGCCCCAGGATGGGAAGAATGCGGACCTGAGCGCGAAGATCAAGAAAACCGGCCATGGACTGTCCTGATACCCCCGAAAGACCACCATTCCCCACACCCCGCAACGGGCGCACGGAACGGCCACGATTTCGTCGAACGCATCCGCCGGACCGTGTATGGCGTCACCGTGTATGGCGCCGAGGCCAAACCCAAGGATTCAGCGGGGCGTTATGAACCCCACCGATATTTCCACCGCCGGATGCGGACAGATACATGGATATATGCATTCCAACCAGTTCGCAACATCTCAATTTCCACATAGATAATGATGTTTTACCTGACCGCCCCCCTTTCCCACCAGGAAGATGGCAGAGGTATCGGAATAATGATCACGAATTGCACGCTATACATTTTGACATTTTATTTCGAATGACAAGAAGTTTTCCATACCCTTACTTGCACGGAAACACCTGTGGACGGTGATCGGTCAATGGTGGACAAACCGTCATACCTGATGACGAGATTTACAATTAGTGCCGATTGATCGTTGTCTTTCCGACAAAGAGCTTCCTTGCGTCATGTTCGCGACAGGAGCATTATTTTGAAAAATCAATGACATGATTGAAAACCATGGCTGGCATGGGATTTGCTGGTCATAGCAATGTGAAGACAGCGTGTTCCGTTCCGTCCATGGGCGGACCATGATCTGTTTGTTTGAGATTTCAGCCCATCCAAGGAGAGTGCGATGTCGGAACGTCCCGCCTCGCTGCCCGCCACCTTGCCGCCCGTCGTGGTCAATGACACCACCTTGCGCGATGGCGAGCAAACCGCCGGTGTGGCCTTTACGCTAGAGGAGCGCCTGGCCATTGCCCGCGCCCTGGATCTGGCCGGTGTGCCCGAGTTGGAGGTGGGTATCCCCGCCATGGGGGCACAGGAACAAGATGAAATCCGCGCCATCGCCAGCGCCGGATTGAAGGCCCGCGCCATCGCCTGGTGCCGCATGCGCGAAGACGATTTGCAGGCCGCCGCCCGCACCGGCGTAACCATGGTCAATGTGTCTGTCTCCGTATCGGATCAGCAGATCAGCAGCAAGCTGGGCCGTGATCGCGCCTGGGTTCTGGCCCAGATCGCCCACCGCGTCGCCCAAGCCCGCGACATGGGTTTCGAGGTGGCGGTCGGGGGGGAAGACAGCTCCCGCGCGGACCCGGATTTCCTGGCCCAAGTGGTCGAAGCCGCCCAGCGAGCTGGCGCCCGCCGCTTCCGCTTTGCCGATACCTTGGGCATCCTGGACCCCTTTGCCACCCACGACGCCTTTACCCGGCTACGGGCCAATACCGATATGGAACTGGAAATCCACGCCCATGACGATCTGGGGCTGGCCACCGCCAATTCCCTGGCCGCCATCCGTGGCGGCGCCACCCATGTGAACACCACTGTCAACGGCCTGGGTGAACGGGCTGGCAACGCCCCGCTGGAAGAAGTGGTGGTGGCGTTGCGGAACATTCATTCCCACCCCACCGG
This sequence comes from Magnetospirillum sp., assembly GCA_041915545.1. Taxonomy (GTDB): domain Bacteria; phylum Pseudomonadota; class Alphaproteobacteria; order Rhodospirillales; family Magnetospirillaceae; genus Magnetospirillum. The sequence goes on from JAYSBF010000029.1 coordinate 7,315, forward strand.
GGTCGATCTGCGCCAATTGCCCATGATTTCGGCAGTGGTCGCCGCCGCATCGGGCAGACCGGTGCCGGTGAACAAACCCATTGTCGGCGATGCCATTTTCACACATGAATCCGGCATCCATGTCAGCGGCCTGCTGCGTGACCCGGCCAATTACCAAGCTCTGGACCCCAATGATCTGGGCCGCCAGCATCGCCTGGTCTTAGGCAAACATTCCGGCACGGCGGCAGTGCAATGGGCCTATCAGGAAATGGGCATGCCCATTGAAGAACCCCAAGCCCGCGAGGTTCTGAGCCTGCTGCGCAGCCACGCCGCGACCACGAAACGGCCGCCGGATACGGATGAACTGCGCCGCCTGCACAAAGAAACCCTGATCCCCCATAAATAACTCCTCCTTTTTTGGGGCGAATCCGGCGATCAAATTGACATTGTTCACCACATGAAACGGCGCGATAGGCAATAATACCTATCGCGCCGTTTCATGCTGTCGTCTTTGTCTTTATTTCATATTTTTGCGCCACGCTACCTTGACCTGGGCCAATCCAGCACAATAAAAACAATGGCCTTGCCCTGTCGGTCCTTATGCCGTGTCGGCGGGTATTGGCTGCTTTCGTTTCATCCTGCCCATGGCCGCCAACACCCACCACTGATTGCAGGGACATGCCACATAACACGCCGCTGATCACCACCATTGTCGCCGCCCTGGGTCTTGCCTTTGTTTTCGGGGCCATTGCCAACCGTCTGCGTATTCCCCCCTTGGTCGGGTATCTGGTGGCGGGCATTTTGGTCGGGCCATTCACCCCCGGCTATGTAGCGGATCAGAATTTGGCGCCGCAATTGGCGGAAATCGGCGTCATCTTGTTGATGTTCGGGGTGGGGCTGCATTTTTCGCTTAAGGATTTGCTGTCCGTCGGCACCATCGCCGTTCCTGGCGCGGTGGTACAAATCGCCGTCGCCACGGCCTTGGGCCTGGGCATGGCGCTGCTGATGGGCTGGACGGTTCCCGCCGGCCTGGTATTCGGCCTGGCCCTGTCGGTGGCCAGCACGGTGGTTTTGCTGAAGGCATTGCAGGAACGCCGGTTGGTGGATACCGAGCGCGGGCGCATCGCCGTGGGCTGGCTGATCGTCGAAGATCTGGCCATGGTCCTGGCCCTGGTCCTGCTGCCGGCCCTGGCCGGGGCCATCAATGGCCAGGATGCGCAACATGCCGATTGGCTGTCGCGCAAGCTGGACCTGGGCTTGCTGGGCATGTTGGGGCTGACCGTGGCCAAGGTGGTGGCCTTTGTCGCCTTCATGCTGATCATCGGGCGCCGGGTCATCCCTTGGATTTTGCATTACATCGCCCACTCCGGCTCACGGGAATTGTTCCGTCTGGCGGTGCTGGCCATCGCCTTGGGCGTGGCTTATGGCGCCGCCCAATTATTCGGGGTATCGCTGGCCCTGGGGGCGTTTTTTGCCGGGATGATCCTGTCTGAATCGGAACTCAGCCATCAGGCGGCCCAGGAATCCCTGCCGCTGCGGGATGCCTTCGCCGTCCTGTTCTTTGTTTCGGTGGGCATGATGTTCGACCCGGCCAGCCTGCTGCGCGAACCTCTGCCGATTTTGGCGGCATTGTTCATCATCGTGGTGGGCAAATCCCTGGCGGCATTCCTGATCGTGCTGGCATTTCGCCACCCGGTCAGCACCGCCCTGACCATTTCCGCCAGCCTGGCCCAGATCGGCGAATTTTCGTTCATCCTGGCCGAGTTGGGGGTAAAGCTGGATTTGCTGCCGGAACGGGCGCGCGGGCTGATCCTGGCCGGGGCGATCATGTCCATCCTGCTTAATCCGCTGATGTTCACCCTGATGGACCGGCTGCGCCCCTGGGTGGAAAAGCGTCTGGGCCAAACCCAGCCCGACCTGGCGGCCCAGGCCGACCCGTCCCAGCCCAGCACCGACACCGCCGCCGCCGAGCCGGACACCGCCCATGCCCCCCTGCCGGTCAGCCAGCTTCAGGATCATGTGATCATTATCGGCTATGGCCGGGTGGGATCGCTGGTGGGCAGCCAATTGCAGGATCGCGGCGTGCCCTTTCTGGTGGTCGAGGATGCCGATAAAACGGTTGCCCGATTGCGGGAAAACGGAACCGAGGTTATTGTCGGCAACGCCGCCAAGCCGGAGATATTGAAAGCCACCAATCCCGGCGCGGCCAGTTATCTTGTGGTGGCTATTCCCAATGCCTTCGAGGCTGGACAAGTGATCGAACAGGCCCGCAAAGCCAACCCCACTCTGCGCATCGTCACCCGCGCCCATTCCGATGCCGAGGTCGAGCATCTGAGCGGACGCGGCGCCGATGAAGTCATTATGGGGGAACGCGAGATCGCCCGTGGCATTGGCGATTATCTGCTGCGCTCGTTCCAGACCGGCGTGACGATCCCCCAGGCCATGCCGTCATGACCGGCCATCCGTCATGACCGGCACGGCCCCGGTCTGTAGTTTTCCCCGGCAAACCGCCGCCGCCGCCTTGCTGGCATTTTTTCTGGCCCTGCTGGGGGGGGGCGTGCAAGCCCCCGGCTGGGATGATTCCGCCCCGCACCAGACCCGCGATGCCCGTAAGGACAGCAGTGCCCAGCCCTGGCGCGGCGAAGATGGGGGGCGGGCCAATGTTGAACGGTCGAAAAAATCCCCCCAGCCCTGGACCGGCGGCCACGGCAAGCCGGACTGGACCGGGATGGGCCGGGTATTGCCCGCCCTGCCCGCCCCATCCCTGACCGGGGCATCCGGCTTTTCGCCCGCCATCTCCCACGGTCCAGGTCGCCCCCGTGATCGGTCATCCCCCGCCACCGGCCCCCCGCCGGCCTGACACCCGTTTCTTCATTTTCCCGACCACGCGCCCCCCGTTTGACGGGCGGGCGCCCGCGTCTGTTTGGGCGCGACCTACAGGAACCGGTTCATGCTTTATTTTTCCAAGATCAAAAGCGCGGTCATCTGGGCCATCTGCGTCCTGGGCGTGCTGATCAGCATCCCAAATTTCATCAAGCCAGCGGCTTTGCCCGACTGGCTGCCCCAATCCCGCTTCCATCTGGGTCTGGACCTGCAAGGCGGGGCCTATCTGCTGCTGGAAGTGGATAGCCGCGCCCTGGTCAAGGAACGGCTGGACGGCACCATGGATGCCTTGCGCACCTCGCTGCGCGAAGCCGATATCGGCTATCGCGATCTGGCCACATCCGAACGCGGGGTGTCCTTTTCCCTGGTGGATACGGCCCGGTCCGACGATGCCGAACGGGCGATCCGCCCGGCCATCACCGGGGCCACGCCCGGCCTGCGCGATTACACCGTCGACAACCAAGGGGGGCGCTTCCGCCTGACCTTGACCGAAGAAGCGGTGAAAAGCGCAGAAACCCGCGCGGTCGAACAATCGGTGGAAATCGTCCGCCGCCGCATCGACGAAACCGGCGTCAACGAACCCGTGGTCGCCCGCCAGGGATCGAACCGCATCTTGGTGCAATTGCCGGGCATCGACGATCCCAGCCGGATCAAGCGTCTGCTGGGTCAAACCGCCAAGATGACTTTTCATCTGCTGGCCGATAGCGACGGTGCCCCCGGCAGCCGGTCGCTGCCTTCGGCCGACCCGTCCTATGGCAACAGCAAGATCCCGGTCAAGCTGAAGGTGGAAGTGGACGGCGCCCGTCTGCGCGATGCATCGGCCACCATGGATTCCCAACGCGGCGAATGGGTGGTGCACTTCACCTTCGACGGTGTGGGCGCCAAACGCTTTGCCGACGTCACCACCAAGAATGTGGGCAAGCCCTTTGCCATCGTCCTGGACGGCAAGGTGATCAGCGCCCCGGTCATCCGCGAACCGATCACCGGCGGCCAAGGCCAGATCAGTGGTAATTTCACCGCCCAATCCGCCCATGATCTAGCGGTTCTGCTGCGCGCAGGCGCCCTGCCCGCCCCCCTGACCGTGGTCGAGGAACGCACCGTCGGCCCCGATCTGGGGGCCGATGCCATCCGTGCAGGCATGATCGCCTGTTTGGTCGGCTTCGTGCTGGTGGTCACTTACATGGCCCTTTTTTATGGCCTGTTCGGCATTTTCGCCAATGTGGCCCTGTTCTTCAACATGGCCCTGACCCTGGCCGCCCTGTCCTTGCTTCAGGCCACCCTGACCCTGCCCGGCATCGCCGGCATTCTGCTGACCCTGGGCATGTCGGTGGACGCCAACATTCTGATCAATGAACGCATCCGCGAAGAAAAGCTGAAGGGCTCCACCCCCATGGCGGCCATGGAAGCCGGTTTCCGCCGTGCTTTCGCCACCATCACCGATAGCAACCTGACCACCCTGATCAAAATGGTGCTGCTTTATGCGGTGGGCACCGGCACGATCAAGGGCTTTGCCGTCACCATTTCCCTGGGCATCATCACCTCGATGTTCACCGCCACCATCGTTGCCCGCTGGCTGATGGTGTTCTGGTTCCGTCATCGCCGCCCCAGCGAATTGCCCGCCGGCACCAAATTGCGTCTGGTTCCCGATCACACCAGCATCCCCTTCATGAAGGGGCGGAACATGGGATTGATCGTTTCGGTCATTCTGTCGCTGGCGTCGGTGGCCCTGTTCTTTAAGCCGGGGCTTAATTACGGCGTGGATTTCGCTGGCGGCACCGTCATCGAAATCCGCACCGAAAACCCGGTGGACTTCCCCACCCTGCGTCATAGCTTGAGTGGCCTGAATCTGGGCCAGATCCAGTTGCAGCAATTCGGTTCCCCCACCGACGTGCTGATCCGGTTCGAACGCCAAGCGGGCGGGGATCAGGTCCAGCAAGAAGCGGTCAAGCTGGTCCAGGCGACCGTGACCAAGGACTTCCCCGGCACCACCATCCGCCGGGTGGAATCGGTGGGGGCGTCGGTCAGCGCCGAATTGTTCCATGACGGTATGCTGGCCCTGGCCCTGGCCGCCGCCGCCATGCTGATCTATATCTGGTTCCGCTTTGAATGGCAGTTCGGCGTGGGTGCGGTTGTCACCATGCTGCTGGACGTGACCAAGACCGTGGGCTTCTTCGCCATTACCGGCATGCAGTTCAATTTGACCGCCATCGCCGCCATCCTGACCATCATGGGCTATTCCATCAATGACAAGGTGGTGGTCTATGACCGGGTCCGCGAAAACCTGCGGCGCTACCGCCGCATGCCCCTGCGTCAGTTGATTGATCTGTCCATCAACGAAACCCTGGGCCGGACCACCAGCACCTCGCTGGCCATTTTCCTGGCCACCCTGCCCCTGGCCCTGTTCGGCGGCGAAGCCTTGCAGGAATTCGCCTTGGTGCTGCTGTTCGGCGTGGTGCTGGCCACCTCGTCCTCTATCTTCATCGCCGCGCCCATCTTGCTGTATCTGGGCGAACATCGGCTGCGTCCCCACCAGGCCGCTGCCGAAGGCGACGACGCCAAGGACGATGACAACAGTGACGATGGCAAGGATCAGACCGAAACCAAACCGGCCTGATCATAAAACCCCCCGGCCGGGTATTCCGGCCGGGGGGTTTTCGTATCGGACCGTCTGATAGCGGTTCCATTAGCAGGGTGCGGAAAAACTCCGCTTCGCGGCTGGGCGACGGCCCAGACCCGTTTGGAGGCGCAGCCTCCAAGCCTCCAGTTTCTTTTTCTTTCAAAGAGTTAGAAATCTGGAGGGTTCGGGAGGCTGTGCCTCTCGATTGGGGGATCGGGGGCAAATGCCCCCAGACGGAAGGAAAGATGACGTTTCCCGCAGCACGCCAGTTGTGAAATCGCGGGAGGGTGCCTGCTCGGTCTGAAGCGGGGGAGCTGAACTTGCAACACGTTGGCTCATAACGGCATGCGTCAAATCTGACGCATGCCGTTATATATAGTCCTGGCCACAGGCCGGGATCAAATCCCGCACATAAGCCGGCAGGGCAAAGGCTGCGTGATGCAGATCCGGGGTATAATAGCGGGTGGCCACCGGGGCGGCGGCGAAACGCTGGTGGATAACATCCGGGGGGGTCGCCCGGGCCCGTGGGCTGGCGGATGCCCAGCCCAGGGCCATGAATCCGCCCACATAGGTGGGAACTGCCGCCAGATAATACCCTATATCGGCGTAGTGGGGACGGCGGCGGGTATAGGTTTGGGTCACTTCCTCGCCTTGCAGAAAAGGCACGCCATTCTGATTAACCACCACACCGTGGGGATTAAGGCAGCGTGCGCAATCCGCATAGAATGATTCGCTGAACAACACTTCGCCCGGTCCAATCGGATCGGTGGAATCAATGACGATCAGATCGAAACGCCGGTCAGTTTCCGCCATGTACCGGATACCATCGGCAATGATGATTTCCGTCCGTGGATCGTCAAACGCCCCCGCCGAAACGCTGGGCAAATGCTGGCGGCAGAATGACACCACATCAGCGTCAATTTCCACCATCACCGCCGAACGGATGCTGTCATGCTTCAGCAATTCCCGCAGCATGCCGCCATCACCACCGCCGATCACACAGACATCTCGCACGGCGCCATGGGCATAGACCGGCACATGGGCCAGCATTTCGTGATAGATGAACTCGTCGCCCGTGGTGACTTGAATGACGCCATCCAACGTCAACACCCGGCCGAAGCCGGGTGTCTCGAACAGCACGATTTCCTGCAAACCGCCCTGGGACCGGTAAAGTTCCTGGCTGACCAGGAAACTTTGCCGCCAGTGTCCATACAGGCTTTCGCCCATCCATTGGCTCACGGGACCAAGCCCCGCTTGCTTTCCGAGACAGTGACGAAATCCGGGCTGAAGGCTTCCTTCAGGATCGGCACCGCCTTATAGGGATCGCAATCCCCACACATGAACACATCCAAGGCCGCATAGCCCCGTTCGGGCCAGGAATGGATGGAAATGTGACTTTCTGCCAGCACCAGCACACCGGAAACGCCGCCATTGGGCTGGAAATGGTGCAGATGGCAATGCAGGATGGTTGCCCCGCCTTCGATGGCAGAACGGCGCAAGGCCTGTTCCACCAACTCAATATCGTCCAGCCGTTCAGCCCCCCACAAATCAATCAGCAGGTGGGTTCCGGCGTATTTCACGCCATTGCGGCTGACGTAATAATCTTTTCCGTTATCCGCGACAGGCCAGTCCTGACACTCGTCATTGACGACGGTAACGGTTGCGTTTTGGGTTTGCCTCGGAATTGCCCCCGAGTTCATCCCCAGTCGGGCAAGAGCCTGAGCCATTGCTCCCCTCCAAACCAGTAGATGGACCAGAAGATGGGTATAAGGAGCGGGGTTATCCGACAATACTGCCAATGATGCAAGAAAAAATGCCCCATCGGACCAATAAAGGTCAATGGGGCATTTTCTAAAACCTATTGGGTTTATAGACTATACTCAAGCCTTAATTCATGGATGACAGCCCCTTGGCCTGAACCCGGTTCTTCCAATCGTTCATGAATGTCTGGAAGTTCTCGGCCAATTTGATCTTTTCCGACACCCGGCGGTAATCAATGATCCCCCGTTCGGATTCCGACGTCAGCAGATCAAAGGCTTCCTTGTACTCGCTGGCTGCCATACGCGACCCATAGGCACGGCGCAAACGCTGCAAGCCCTTTTCGTCGCGGGCCAGGGTCATGGCCGTGGACAGATCGATCAGCCGCTTGGCCATGCCCGGTTGCAGAGGGGCATTGCCCTCCGGCTTCTCGATGGTGCTTTCAATGGCCGCAGCCGCGTCGGACCAGCGCTTCAGATCCCAATAAATCTCGGCCCGCAACTGCTTCGCCGTGTCGGATTGATCATTCATGATCAGGGCCAAGGCTTCGGCGGTCCGGCCCAGATCAGCCAAGGCCCGCACCCGCAAATAGCGCCGCTGGTCATACAATTCCGACGGCAAATTCGGGGTTTCGCTGGCTTCCAGGCTTTGCAGCGCCTCATTCGCCTTGCGATCCGACAATTCCAGGAATGCCAGACGCGCCCCCACCCTGGCCTTTTCCAGACCGTTCAGGCGGAACTGAACCTGATGGCGCAGCAAATCTTCGGCTCGATCCAGCAAATCCACCGCGGCCAACCGGTCGGCCAGTTTGCGGATCATCTCATCGCCCTTGGTTCCGGCCGGGGTCAGTTCTTGGAACTCGTCGAACAAACCGATGGCGGCGATGGGAGACATGCGGTCGGCGGCGCCATCCAGATACAGCTTTTCAAAGGCGTCAGACATCATCTTCTGGACCGACCCGATATCCGGGTTGTCGCCATGATAGGTGATGATGGTGTGCAGCAAGCGCAACCCCTCGCCATATTGGCCATCGGCCAGCATCAACTCGCCCAGCCGCTTCAACAGCGGATATTCGAATTCATCTCCACGCCAGGCAAAGCGCAGTTTCTGCAACTGCTTGACCGCGTCCCCGGCAGTGATCTGGTTTCGCCGCAACTGCAATTCGATCCGGGCACGGGCGGCATAGGCACGGGCGGGCCGGTCCTCGCCATCCTCGGCATCGCGATATTTGGCCAGGGCTTGTTCCCACTGGCTGCCGGCCTCGGCCACCGCGCCTTGCAAATAGCTGATCATATCGCTATCGCGCTTGTTCAGGCCGGGACCGTTCATTCCTTCGATGATCCTGGTCGCCGCCTTGGTATCCCCGGCCGCCGCCGCCGATTGGGCGGCAATCCCGCCCAATGCCATACGCAGACGTGGGGTCAGGCTGCGAACTTCGTCACCGGCCAGACGCAATTGTAGGGCATTCTTGGCCAGATCACCGGAAGACCGCGCCTTGGCGGCTGCCAACCAGATTTGCGCCTGGGCATCATTGGCCAAGGAGGGGTGCGACAGGTCGGCGATCGCATCATTATCCCGATGCATCATGTAATTGGCCACCCCGCGCACTGCACGGAAGGGGGCGGTTTCCACCCGCGCCGGATCGGATTCACCGATCAGACGCAAAATCCCCATGGCTTCCGCCGCCATGCCGTTGGCCAGGTAATGGCGGGCCACTTCCAGGCGTTGGGCGTTCTTATCCTCGGGTTTGACCTGGGCCAAACGCTGCAACAGCTTTTGGTGTTCTTCTTCGAACTTGTCAGCCCCACCTCTGGCCCAACGGGCGATATCCATGGGACCGCCAGCCGACGCCAGAGCCGAACCACGCCCCACCATCGGCCCGTCATCCACCGGCTGCGGCACGTCGCGGGACAGATACAGACCGCCCGGCATGCTGACTTCCACGCCATTGCGGTTACCATCCAGATGGGCGCCGTCGGCCAAGGGAACCAAGGCAACGCCTTGGGCCGTCGGCAGCAATTCGGCACCCGGAACCAAGGTATCGCTCTTGACCCCGGCCCCCAGGGCCAACAAAGGCATGACCTGAATGGTATCGCCCACTTCCGGGTCGCGGAAGATGACCGGCTGGGCCGGAGCATCGGCCACCGGAATAATCAGGCGTCCCCGATCCTCAAAGTCAAACTGACGGGAAATGGAGAGCGGACGCTTTGGCGAAACCGGCTGCTGCGACAGATCGAAAACCCAAAGCTGTCCCTCTTTCCGCACGGTGGGGTTATAGCCGGGTTTGGTGATCAGGCGGACGGCACTGCCGTTTTTGGCATCCATCACCTGTTCCACGAACAACACCACGTCGCCGCCAGTGCGTTTCAGCAGCTTGGTATCAATTTCGCTTTTGCGATCAAAAACCAGCCACAACCAGCCAGCACGACGGAATGCCGCCGCCCCGCTGGGCTGGTCAAAGCCGACACCCAGACTGACCGCGGCGGGCGGGGCCAAATCCTCGGGCGCCGCGGGGCCGCCGGGACCGTTTTCCGCCGCCACACTCGGCAAGGGCTTCATATCTTCGGCATCGGCCAGCGGACGGGCCGCCGGTGGCTGTTCCAATGTCCCCGGCGCCGGGGCCAAGGTGGGTTCCGGGGCACCAGCTTGACGGATCGGCGGCACACTATCGGCGGCACGGACCATATCAAGCGCCACACGCGGACCATTGGTGAAATGGCGCACCCGCATATCGGGGGGCAAGGCGAAAACCAGGGCGGTCCCCTTCCCTTGCGGCTTGGCGGCGACGAAACGCACATCCGGCGGCAAGGCAGAGGTCAAGGCCGTGGTGTTCACATTGGCAGGACGGTCAAACGCGATCGTCGCCGTCCCGTTATCCACATTCACCGTGTAATTGACCGGCTTCGGCCAATCGAACACCACACGATTGAAACCCGTATGCTCACCGCCGCGCACGGGCAAATCGATCGCCCCCTCCACCTTCGGATTGGACGGAGCCGCCGATGCGACAGGAGCCATAGGCGCCGCCCTGACGGCAGACACAGGCGGGGCAGCAGACGGTGCGGGCGTCATCTCCGGCGCCTGGGCAGACACCAATTGCGTCGGCGCACCAGTAGCCGGAAGCGGCGCGACCGGAGCAGGAGCCGCGGCAACAGCCACTTGTGGCTGCGGGGCGGGACGGGCTGGTGGAGGAGCGGAGGCGTCGGCCTCGCCCTTGCTTTCCAGCATATCCACAACCGTTGAATTACCGCTGACGAATGATTTGACGCGAATGGGCGTCGCCAGGGAGAATGTCAGCATCCGCTTATCCGGCGAGACACTGACCCCCTTCAAATATTGGGATAAGGGCTTCAGCAATATCTTGGGATCGCCGCTGACCGGGCGCTCAAAGCGAACCACCAGTTGGCCGTTGACCACGTCCGCCGACCATTTGACCGGAGAATCCCAGTCAAACACCATCCGCCCGAAACCGTCATGCCCGGCCCCACGGGGACTTGGCGCGGCCAAAGCCATCCCGCCGCCCAGACCAGGCAGGCAAGACAACAAAAATAAAACCAGTGCCACCAACGGCATCACGGCAACGCGGATCATCCCAACCCGCCCACGGGGCGTATTGCCGTCAACTTGCATCTTGGCACCCTGCCCCCAGGAAAAAGGCCCGAACCATATGGGACTCCCACATTATTAGACGGCCAAAGCCGCCCAAGGGAAATCGCCAGACAGCAACGCATGTGAAAGAGGCGCTGAAACATTGGTCCCGCGCGCCCCAGTGCCCATCCCTGTCCCCACAAAGCGGTGCAACGTCATGCCGATCAGTCGAAACTCGCCAGCAACCTGTCAATCTCGGCCTGATCCGCCGCCGCTGTCGGCAATTGCGGACCATTCAGCAAATCCTCATCGGTGACCGGAGCGGGGGCGCTTCCCTTCCCCCCATCGGCTCCCGACGTGCCCGCACCAAAGGCACTGATCAACGCATCCACCCGGCCCTCAATTTCCTTCAGCACCTTCACCACTTTGGTGATGCGCTGGCCGGTAATGTCCTGAAAAGTGCAGGCCTCGAAAATCCGGGTGGTCACATCGGTCAGACGTTCCGCCACCTGATCATCCATCATGGTCGTCAATGCTTCCAGCCTTTCGGCTGCGTCCATGATTTCGTTGGTGGCGGCTTCGGTCGCGCCGACGATGGCATCCAATTCGTCGGTGGCCGAAGCAATGAACTCGTCCTTGATCTCACCCGGGCGCAAGGCGGCGATTTCCGCCTTGGCGCTATGGATGTAATCAGCCAGGGACTCAATCTCGCGGTAAAGGCGCAGATCGCCTGCCCCGATATCCCCGGTCATGGTGTCCAACATCGCCCGAACCACATCGGCGATCTGATCCACCTTGACGGTGTCGCCATGATCACGGCGAACAGCGTCCAGGCGCAACGCTAGATCGCGATCAACGCCCTTCGCCGACATGGCCTTTACCCCCGGCCTTAGTTAAAATCGCCGATGACGCTGGACATCTTGGTCTTCAGCGTTTCGGCGTTGAACGGCTTGACGATGTAGTTGGAAACGCCGGCTTCCTTGGCCGCGATCACGTTTTCCGACTTGGATTCCGCCGTCACCATGATGAAGGGGATCGACTTCAACTTGGCATCGGCCCGAACTTCACGCAGCAACTGCAAGCCGGTCATCGGCTCCATGTTCCAGTCGGAAATGATCAGACCGTAATTGCCAACGCGCAACATCTGCAAGGCCATGGAACCATCGGTCGCCTCGTCGACGTTGTTGAAGCCAAGCTGCTTCAGCAGGTTCCGGATAATGCGCAGCATCGTCTTGTAATCGTCAACGATCAAGACGTTCATATTCTTGTCGACAGCCATCCAACCAGCTCCTTCGAACCACTCGCCGCCTAGGCTTTAAATAACTCGTAAAACACGAAACGGGCTTACTTAAGATAGGGGATGGCATAGACGCAAGGCATTTTTAACCGCTCCCCCTCTCTCCAGTTCTAATGTTTAACCGCCCGCACTGGGTTTCGGCAAGGGAATCTGTCGCCGTTGCGCCAATTCGGCAGTGACGGTGCGGGCCTTGGAAGGATCCATCTCGGCCAAGATGGGAGCAACACGCTGTTCCTTCATGCGCTCGACCACCTCAAGCAGGATGGGCATATCCAACTGCTCAAAAATTTTCGCGGCCTCTTTGGGCTTCATGTTCTCATAAATCTTGACCAGGGAACGCATCTTATTGTCTTCCTGATCATTATATTGCCGCAACAACCCCTCAATGGTGGTCTGCACGCTTTTCATTTCTGAAATTTTACGCTCGATCTGATCCTCGGCCGCCTTCAGCATGGCCTCACGCCGTTCGATGTCGCGCTCGCGCGTGTCCAGGGCGCCACGGCGCTCGGACAGCTTTTGCAGCACATCCATTTCAGTCTGGGTCAGATTGGCGGCCTCGGCCATGGCTGAAGTGGTCGGCGCGGGCGCAACCGGTGTCGCCGACACTTGGCCGGTGGGACCAGCGGCCGGGGCCTGGGCCAATTGCTGCGGGGCTTCGGCCTGACGCGGTGCGGCAGAGGGCGCGCGGGATGGAGGCTGCTGTGCTTGCAACTCACTGGCCACCCGCACACTGGCCCCTTCGAAAAAGCCCTTGCGAATATCGTTGACCCGGATTGTCAGCATCAGCGCCGCCCCAGCAATCAGCAAAGGCAGAATGCGGACAAAAGGCGTACGACGCGGCTTTTGCTGATTGACGACCATTTTGTCCATCTGTCCCTACCTCAAGGATTGCAAGGCGCGTAACAATTCCCGTTCGGCCTCGGATCTTTCGTCCATATCCTGTTCACTGGCCGCTGCTGCCGCCGCCACGGTTGCCGCGCGCGACGGGCTGGCCCCGCCACCGCCTTGCAAGGCGGCATTGACAGCCCCCAAGGCCCCGATCCCGCCGGAACGCCCGCCCGCCGCAGCCGGTGGCTGTACCGGAGGAACCTGCGCCCCCAGCGATGTCGGCGCCGAGGCCGGAGCTGCCGGAGCCGACACCCGCGCATCACCACGGGCTGTCCGCACGGCATTTTCCAGCCGATTGGCCATGGTGTCGGCCCGTTCGATCATGAATGCCAGATCGTCCCGCAGGGATTGGGCTTTTTCCACCCGTTCCTGCAATGACAGCCCGGCATCCTCGGCAGCCTTGCGCAGTTTCGGAATAGATGATTCCGCACGCACGGTGGCTTCATTGAAGTTCACGATGATCCGCGACAAATCGTCCCGGTTCTTGCGCAACTGCCCCAGACGCTGATTAAGCATCACCGCATAGCCAATCGTGGCCACCAGCAGGATGGAAACCAGCAAATCCAGGACGATTTTCCAATCCATGGATCAGCCCTTGATCTTGTCATCAACCCGGATGGCGATGTGCTGCCCCTTGCGGCCCATCCGGCCACGGAACATGGACACATCGCCACAGCGCAGATCAATGGCCGATTGCGGGGTGGCATTCAACATGATCTTCGAGCCGACTTTCCACTTCAGCACTTCGCGCAGGCTCATCACCTGTTCGTCCAGCACCGCCTGCATCTTCACTTCGGTCAGCCACAATTCTTCGGCCAAGTGTGTCTCCCAAATGGAGTCACGACCGAACTTTTCGCCCATGAACATCTGCAACAGAAGTTCGCGGACAGGTTCCAAGGTGGCGTAAGGCAGCAGCAGTTCCAACCGGCCGCCACGATCTTCCATGTCGATGCGCAGCTTGGCCACGATGGCCGCGTTGCTGGGACGGGAGATGGTGGCGAAACGTGGATTGGTTTCCAACCGCTCGAACCGGAAGGTCACCGGCGACAACGGATCGAAGGCCGCCGACAGATCGGACAGCACCACATGCACCATCCGTTCCACCAGATTGCGTTCGATGGTGGTATAGGGCCGCCCTTCGATTCGCATGGCCGCAGTACCGCGGCGACCGCCCAACAGCACGTCAACGATGGAATAAATCAGCGAGGAATCAACGGTCAGAAGACCGAAATTGTCCCATTCCTCGGCCTTGAACACCGCCAGCATGGCGGGGAGCGGAATCGAGTTCAGGTAATCGCCGAAACGCAACGACAAAATATTGTCCAGCGACACTTCCACGTTGTCGGACGTGAAATTACGCATGGACGTGGACATCATGCGGACAAGGCGGTCGAACACCACCTCCAGCATGGGCAGACGTTCATAGGACACCAGGGCCGAATTCAAAATCGCCTGAATGCCCGACTTGTCCCCCACGCCGCCATGATCGTCGTCAAAGCCCAGCAGCGAATCAATTTCGTCCTGATTCAAGACGCGGGCCGCGTCCTTGGGGGCGCCGTCACCGCCGCCGCCCAGCATGGCTTCCCAGTCGGCGGACATATCGCCGCCGTCATCGCCGCCGCCGCCGCCGCCCGCACCTTCCGCGTCGTCGCCGCCTGACATGGCGGCCCACTCGCGCATCAGGGCCTCTTCGTCGTCCTGGTTGCGGCCTTCGCCGCCATCCTCTTGCATCGCCATCGCTTCGCGCCTACTGGACCAGCATTTCCCGGAAAAGCACGTCGTTAACCTTGACCGGCTTGACGGCAGCACTGACGCGGGTCAGCAATTCTTCCCGCAGCAAATGCATCCCGGCAGCCCCCTGAAGATCTTCGACCCGCAACTCCCGCAGGTAGACCTGGAATGAATCCACGATCCGGGGCATCACCTGATCGACCTTGGGCATGTCGGTTGGATTTTCCAGTTCCAACGCCACCCGGATCTTCAGGAATGCCTGTTTGCGCCCCTGACTTTGCAGGTTCACCAACATTTCCGGCAAATCCATGAAAACCGCCGGCCCGACCACCTTGGCCGCCCCTTCGACCGGAGCGGGAGCCGCTTCATGCTTGCCTTTCAGGCTGTCGAATATGCCAGAGAAGTAAAGGCCAGCACCCGCACCGATCAACAACAGGATCGGCAGCACCAGCAGCAATATCTTCTTTACCGGCTTTTTCTTCGACGCGGTCGGAAGAACCTCTTCCGCACCTTCACCTTCGTCGAAATCCTCTTCTAGGTCTTCGGCCATCGTCCCCTACCTGCGGGTTGGTGGCGGCCCATCCGCTTTCGCGGTGGCCACACATGCTCGACTATGAAAGTACGCCACCCCGGTTAACAGAAGGTTGAGCAGGACATAATTGCCTGCCGCCACACCCCTTTTGGCCCTTCCCCCCCGGCCTTGTCCCCTGGAGCATCCTTTCGGCATGGATGCACCATAGCGCCCCGGCAGGCGCCCGGCAATAACTGCCCGGCAGAGACTGCCACCCCCGTTGCATTTTTCCTTGTCCCTTCACGGAGAAGTGCCATTTTTCCGCTGGTCACGACTGGCATATGACGTGCATAGTAATTTCCGCTGGTTTGACTGCCGGATTAGGAACCCATGGAGAATACGTCCTATATCGCTTTGTCCCGTCAGGCCGCCCTGTGGCGCCAACTGGACGTGATCGCTGGCAACATGGCCAACGTGAACACGCCTGGCTACAAAAGCGAACAGATGATGTTCCGGGAATATCTGATGAACACCCGGTCCAGCGACCGGGCGACCGGCACCAAGCTGTCCTATGTTCAGGATTCCGGCATCTTGCGCGACACCCGTGACGGCGCCCTGGCCCGCACTGACAATCCGCTGGATGTCGCGCTGAGCGGCCCTGGGTACTTCCAGGTGGAAAGCGAGGCGGGCATGCGCTACACCCGCGGCGGACATTTCCAGATGGATTCCACCGGCATGATCGTCAACGATCAGGGCTATGCGCTGATGGATAACAATGACAACCCCATCATCATCGCCCCCAGCGAACATAAGGTGGAAATCACCTCTGACGGCAATGTGGTCACCGATAACGGCGTGATCGCCAAGCTGAAGGTGGTCAGTTTCTCCAACGATCAGGAATTGCGGAAGGCCGGTGACGGCCTTTATGAAACCACTCTTGATCCCCAGACCGTGGCCCGCCCGCTGGTGGTTCAGGGCATGGTCGAAGAATCAAATGTGCAGCCCGTCGTCGAATTAACCAAAATGACGGAATTGCTGCGGCAATATCAAGCGGCCCAGAAGATGCTGGACAACGAGCACGAGCGCCAGTTGAAGGCGATCCAGACCCTCGTTCCGTCCAGCAACTCCTAAAGAATAAGCCCCGAGAGGAGCAAGCATCATGCGTTCGTTGAATATTGCCGCCACCGGCATGCAGGCCCAGCAGACCAATGTGGAAGTGATTTCCAACAACATCGCCAATATGAACACCACCGCCTATAACCGTCGGCGGGCGGAGTTCACGGACCTGCTGTACCAGAACCTGCGCCGCGTGGGCGCCAATTCGTCCGATGCTGGCACCATCGTTCCCGCCGGTGTGCAGTTGGGTCTGGGTGTGAAGACCAGCGCGGTCTATCGCATCACCGAACAAGGCGCGATGACCCTGACCGACAACACCTTGGATCTGGCCATTCAGGGGAAGGGATATTTCCAAATCCGCACCCCCAATGGCGACACCGCCTATACCCGTGACGGTGCGTTCCAATTGTCCGATCAGGGGCAGATCGTCACCCAGGACGGCTATACCGTTCTTCCGGGGATCACCATTCCCACCGATGCGGTCAGCGTTTCGGTCAATTCGTCCGGCGAAGTGTCCATCAAGCGTGACGGCCAGACCACCTCGACCGTGGTGGGCCAGTTCCAATTGGCGACCTTTGCCAATGACGCCGGCCTGGAAGCCAAGGGCGACAATCTGTACATGGAAACCCCGGCTTCGGGTGGACCGCTGACCGGCAACCCGGCTTCCGTCGGCTATGGCAGCTTGCTGCAAGGCTATCTGGAAGCGTCCAACGTCAACGTGGTTACGGAAATCACCGATCTGATCACGGCCCAGCGCGCCTATGAAATGAACTCCAAGGTCATCCAGACCTCGGACGACATGCTGAACACCTTGAATCAGATGAAGTAACCCCAGCGGATTAATCGCTCATGATGCGCCTTGCGGCCGCCTTTTTGATCTCGATCCTGGTTTTGGGCCTGGGCTTGCCCGGCGCAAAGACCGGGTGGGCGGCCGATCTTCCCCCCACCTTGCGCGATTCCGCCGTGGTGGATGGCGATGTGATCCGTCTGGGTGATTTGTGGGACAATCTTGGCCCCCGAGCCAATGTGGTGGTGTCGGCATCCCCCCAACCGGGAAAGCGCATCACCGCTGACGCCCGCTGGCTTCAGGCCGTAGCGCAGAATAATGGCGTCGATTGGCGTCCGGCATCGGCGTTTGACCGGATTGTGATTTCCCGCGCGGGCCAGATGGTCGATCCGGCAATGATCGAGGGTGAGTTGCACGATTCCTTGGTGAGCGAAGGCGTCCCCGCCCCGTTCGAAGTGGAACTGACCAACCGCAGCACCTTCAACATTACGGTTCCGACCAACGATGCCACGGCCGAGATCGGTGTGCGCGATCTGGTTTGGGACCAACGCAACGGTCGTTTTGCCGCCACCGTGGAAATTCCTGCCGGGTCGCCCAATGCCCTGCGTCAGCGCGTGACCGGTCGGGTTTACAGCATGATCCGGGTGCCGGTGCTGTCCCATTTGATGAGCAAGGGGGACGTGATCCAGCATTCCGATATCGACTGGCTGGATGTTCGGTCCGAAACCGTGCGGCGCGACGCCATCACCGATCCGCGCCAGTTGATCGGCCAGGAACCGAAAGCCACATTGCGGCCCGGAACCCCGATCCGCACGGCGGAATTGCAACGTCCCATCCTGGTGCAGCGCAATTCCATGGTGTCGATCATATTGAAAACCCCCTATATGAACCTGACCACCCAGGGCAAGGCCCTGGAGGATGGGGGGCAAGGGGACATTATCAGGGTCACCAATTTACAAAGCAAACGCACGATCGAGGCCACGGTCGATGGACCTGGTACGGTCAGTGTATCGTCGAACACCCCGCGCGCCCTGGCCAATTGACCATGACCGCGCCCAATTCCGGGAAGCAAGGAGCAAGCATGACCACCACCCCCGCGCTGAACTCGCTGTTGCGCGCCGTGTCGCTGGTCGCCGCCATTGGGTCGCTGTCGGCATGCAATGCCCTGAGCCGCATGTCGGAAATTGGTGATGGCCCGCAGGTGTCCAATATCCAGAACCCGACGCAGAAACCCACTTATCAACCGGTCAGCATGCCCATGCCCAGCCCGGTGGCACCGCCGCAAAACGCCAATTCCCTGTGGCGCCCCGGCTCACGCGCCTTTTTCAAGGATCAGCGTGCCAAGGATGTGGGTGATATTCTGACCGTCAGCGTTTCCATCAATGATGGGGCCAGCTTTAACAGCAGCCTGACCCGGTCCCGCGATTCGTCGGACAGTGCCGGTATTTCCAATCTGTTCGGCTTTGAAACCAGCCTGAACAAGGTCCTGCCCAACAGCGTGGACCCGGCCAATCTGGTTGGTACCAGCGGCACCAGCGGCACCACCAACAGCGGCACGACCGGTCGGACCGAAACCATGACCGTCAATTTGGCCACGGTCATCACCCAAATCCTGCCTAACGGCAATCTGGTCATCTCTGGGAAACAGGAAATTCGCGTCAATTACGAAATGCGCGAGCTGACCATTCAGGGGATCATCCGCCCCGAAGACATCAGTTCGTCCAATTCCGTCACCTATGACAAGATCGCCGAAGCCCGGATTTATTACGGTGGGCGCGGCGTGAACAGCGATGTCACCCAACCCCGTTATGGTCAGCAATTGCTGGACGTCATCTTGCCGTTCTAACCGGCTTTTCCATCTGTTTTGTTTCGCCCCTTTCCAACAGCACCGTCGGGAAGGGGCGCTTTGATGCGGGCCGGGGGGCCGTCTCTTGAGCGATCCTCCACGCCCGAACCGTCATGAATGTTTGCAACGGCATAGCGCCAGCACCTTTTGCAAGTGCATGGGATGGGAGTGAGAAACAAACATGTCTTCCACTGGTAATGCGTCTTTGACGACCTGGAGCAGCCAAAGCCTGAGCAATTCCTATCGGCAAATTCCCGCCGATGTGGCGGTGGTGATCCCCACCACCTTGCGCGAAAGCCTGGCCCATGCGGTCCGTTCGGTCTTTGCGCAAGATTTGAACGGTCGGATTCAAATCCTGATCGGCATTGATGTCCGCAATGGGCCGGTTGAACAACTGGATGCATTGCTGGCCGAATGCCCGGATCACATTCAATTGGATGTGATTGATTTGGGCTATTCCACCTCGGCCCGGCATGGCGGCCTTCATTCCTGCTTCTTCGGCGGCTCGCTGCGGACCATCTTGACCTATATGGCCAATGCCCGCCATGTGGCCTATCTGGATGACGATAATTGGTTCGCCCCCAACCATCTGTCGTCGCTTTTGGAAGCTATCGGCGACAATGATTGGGCGTTTTCCCATCGTTGGCTCGTCAATCCCCGCAATATGACCCCCATCTGCGAAGACATCTGGGAATCCGTGGGGGCAGATCGGGGCGTTTTCGCGTCCAAATTCGGCGGCTTCGTCGATGCCAGTTCGCTGATGGTCGAAAAACTGGCGGTCCAGCCGGTGCTGAGCCTGTGGTCGCTGTCCATTTTCGACCGTGGCAATGGTGAAGACCGCCAAGTGTTCAACGCCCTGAAAGAACATTACAAGGGCGTCTGCACCAACCAGGCCACCTCGTATTACCTGTTGAACGAACAGGACCCGCAACACCCCACCCGTTTGGAACAGTTGACCGGGCGTGGTTATCATTGGGACAGCGTGCCGCAGGAAGAAAATCCCCAGCGCCCCGCCCTGGCCCCGATCCCCGAAACTGGATCGGCCCGCGCGCGTCTGGCGGCCAGCCTGATCCGCACGGCCAGCGCCAAGGAACGCCGGGGGCAGTTGGAAGAAGCCATCGTCATCTACGAAGACCTGCTGACCCTGGCCCCCACCGACCGCAACGTGCTGATGGGCTTTGGCCTGCTGAACCTGCGCATGGGAAATGTGGCCGATGCCTGCACCATCTTCCAATTCCTGATCGAAGCAGATCCCGAAGACAAGGAAGCGCAACAGGCCATGGCGCAATTGCGGGCCAATGAGGGGGTCCGGTAAAGCCCCCTTTGGGAAAACCGGCACGGTGTCAAACCATGCTGGATCGAGGATCAGGGGACATGTGACACCGGGGAAATCCTGCGGATTGCCCCGGTGTTAAGTGTTGAATCTTGGGCCATGGCGCATTGGATTGAATGCACCATGGCCCAAATGCCCGTGTTCCGTTTACTGATTTTTTCATTTCATTGGATACCCGTCCCACCTGACAGGGCGGGAAATTCCCTTCACTGCCCAACCGACAGCCAGCCTTATGACGGAGCGAAGATGACGGACGATTATTTGCGCGTGTCCGATGGCGCCCTGAAACTGTCCACGACGCCTCCGATCCCGACCGTGAAGGGGTCCAACCGCTTCTTTTATTGCGATACGACCCTGTACCGCAATGTGGGACATTTCGCCAATACCTGCCGTCATCTGACGTCAGAGGCCCGCACTCGCGGAATGGAAACCCACGTCTATACCTATATCCGCATTGATCCCGCGCTTTGCCAGGAATTGCAGGCGACCCCGCTTTTCCGTCATAGCGGATGGCTGACCTGCGTGACCGATCCGCTGTCCGGGTTGTTGGAGGCGTTTTTTCTGGTGGGCAACAGCATGGGCGAGGATATGGCCCGCCTGCATCTGCTGCACCAATTCACCGCTGGCGACACGATTTACATCAACTCGGCCCGTGCGGGCGAATTGCTGGGGGTGATCGACTGGATCAGCCAGGGCTTTACCCCCGCGACCTGCCCCCGGATCGTCATGGAATTCGGGACCAATCCCGGCGGGACCATGGTGAAAAAAGAAAACGGCGAAATGGAACTACAACTCCATACCTTGGAAGGCATGCTGTACCGCTTCGCCACCCGCCGACTGCCGGACGCGTTCCGCAGCAGGTTGGTCCTGGCCACCTATGAAGAAAATTCGACCCGCGATTACACCGCTATCCTGGGGATGCCTGCGGAAACGCTGCCCCTGCCCCAGCCTGTTGACCGGCCACTCGGCTCGCGCGCGGCCCGTTCGCCGCGTGTGGTGTCGTTCCTGGGACATCAGCGTTATGACAAGGGCTATACCATGGCGCCCGGTCTGGTCCGTCATATTTTGGCGAACTATCCCGATGTCCAGGTTCTGGTCCATAACGGCGCCGTCGCCGAAATGGCCAATGAAAATGCCGATCTGTCCGCCCTGGCCGAAAATAGCGACCGCTTGCACATGATGCTGGTTCCCGCCGATGGCGAATTGTGGCAACAGCTTTTGGATGTCTCGGCCCTGATCGTCCTGCCTTATCTGCCGGAACGGTTTACCAATGCCTATTCGGCGGTCTTGGCCGAATCCGCATCGCAAGGCATTCCCGTGATCACCACCGAGGGGACCACCATGGCCCAGCAGGTGCGCACCTATGCCAATTTCGGTGAAATCGCCAAGGAATGGACCGAACAATCCGTGGCTGCCGCCATCGACCGGGCCTTGGGTAATTTCGACGCCCTGGCCGACCGCGCCGTGCAGGCCGCCACGTTGTGGCGGATGCGCAATGGTCCCCGTGCGGCCCTGAATGCGATCTTGGGCGAAAATGTCGTGATTGCGAAAAACTAAAGTCGTCTCGGGTCACCCCCGTTCCGCGCCATGAAAATTCGTGGCGTGGGACGGGGGGGGCTAACCCTGGCCAGGACGGGGCGGAGAAGATGCCTTCCGCTGTTCCGGCCACAACCGGATCATCCCCGCATACAGGGCAGCCCCCGCCAGCAATGCCGCCATGGCTGAGATCAAGGCCAGGGAAAAACCGCCCTGCCCCCCCGACCCCACCAGGGCAGCCACCAAAACAGGCCCCAATATCTGACCAATCCCGTAAGATGCGGTCAATAACCCCATCAACCGGGCCACATGTTGGGGATGCAGACGCCGGACGTCCTGCATGGCCAGATAATTGATGGCGGTAAAGGGCAACCCGACCAGAAAAGCCCCCAGCATAAACCCGCCCCAACCGGGCCAAAGCACCGGCAAAACCACCCCCGCCCCCTGCACGCAATAGCACAGAACCAACAATATCCGGGCCGACCAGCGTGGTGCCAGCCGACTGATCAGGATTGCCCCGGTCACTGCCCCCACTCCCAAAATCGGCCAGAACAAATCCAACCATGGGGATGGCGGCAATGTCTGACGGGCAATTACCGGCAGAAATGTGGCGGTGATGATATAGCCGAAACCGGCAAAGCCGTAGGCCAAGGTAAACAGCCCCATTTCGGCCATGCCCCCCAATGACTTTTCTACAGTCGACTTTTCCAGGGGCGGATTGTCCACCGACGGCACGGCAGGATCGGACGGTGCAGGCGCGGCCATGGGCAAGAGTGGCGCATCAAATCCCCGCCACACCAGCAGGGACAGGACCAAGGCCAGGCCACCAAAAACCAGCCACCCCATCTGGGATGCCCCGCCCAAGGCCACCACGCCCGACGCGATGAAGCCGGATAAGGCAATTCCCGATCCCGGCCCCACGAACATCAGCGCGGCCCAACTGGTCCGTCCCATGGCGGCCAGACGGGGAAGACACCAGGCGGCGGTAAAGATGAACACCACCGCGCTGTCCACCCCGGCAATCACCCGCACCGGCATCCACATCCACGGGACCGGCGCGGCCATGGCCACGATCAGTACCACGGACACCGCCAAACCGATCCTGGCCAGCATGGCCGGCGGCCAGGATCGGGGAAGCGCCATGCACAACAAAGCCCCAATCAGATAACCAAGATAATTGCCCGTGGCCAGATGGCTGCCCCCCACCAGATCCACCAGCCCGTCTTGCAGCATCAGCGGCAGCAGGGGCGTATAAGCGAAACGGCCAATGCCAAAAGCCACCGCCATGGCGGCGGCGGCGGTCAGGGCGATGGCGGGGGCGGATGGAGTGCGGGAATGGGATGATCGCGGCGTCATCTCCCCACACTATCAGGCCAGATCGAACAACAGCAATTCCGCATCATTGTCGGCAATGATTTCCAGCCGGGCCACATCCTCGGCGGCCAGACCATCCCCGGCTTTCATCGCCACGCCATTGACGGTGACAGAACCGGACGCCAGTTGTATCCACACCCCCCGCCCGGCATCCAGATCATAGGCCAGGCGATGACCGGCATCCAAAAGGCTGGCCATCACCGCCACATCCTGATGGGTGGGCAAGGCCGCGCCACGACGCCCGGCAATGGGGTACAAGGTGTTGCGCTTATCCTCGCAGGCGATGCGCACCTGATCATAGGATGGCGGCAACCCATCCTTGGGCGGCACGATCCAGATTTGCAGGAAATGCACATCCTTGTCCTGGGTGGCATTGAATTCGCTGTGACGGATTCCCGTGCCCGCCGACATGTATTGCACGTCACCGCGCTGCAACACGCCTTCCCCGCCGGAACTGTCGCGGTGGGCCAGCGCCCCGGACAGAACGTAACTGATGATTTCCATATCCCGGTGACCATGGGTATCAAAGCCAGTGCCGGGGCGCACCACATCATCATTGATCACCCGCAAGGCGCGGAACCCCATATGGGCGGGGTCATAATAATGGGCGAAGGAAAAGGTGTGATGGGAATTCAGCCAACCCAGATTGGCGTGTCCGCGATCATTGGCAGGGCGAAGAACGAGGCTCATGGCATTTCTCCCGGAAAATGGCGGCATCATCGGGGGGGCAGGACGCTGGCGCCCTACCCCCGCGGGACTTAAAGTTCGCGGCCGATCATCGCATCGACCGAATAGCGGCCGCCGCCACGGACCACAAAGGACAAGGCCAGCAAGGCCCACATCAGCGGGTATTCATACCCGCCCGAGGTCCAGAAGAACCCAGCGGCCAGATGCACCTGGATCGCGGCCACCGCCAACAGGCCAAAGGCCAGACCAGCCGCCACGCGGGTAAACAGGCCCAGGGCCAGGGCCAAACCACCGAATACCTCAATCAAACCAGCAAGCAGAGCCACTGCCGGGGGCAGACCCAATTTGGTGGCGAAAAACTGACCGGTGGCTTCCAGACCATAACCGCCGAACCAGCCGAACAGCTTTTGCGCGCCATGGGGCATCAGGAACAGGCCCGCAGTCACTCGCAACACAGGCTCGGTCAGGGGGGACAAGGCATCGGTCAGGGGACGCAAGGCGGGAATGACGGGCTTGATCGAGGACGAGACAGAGGACGACATGGCTGAGCTCCTGATTGGGTGGGGCTGATATGGCCCCGGTGCTGAGGAGAACTATGCCTTGCCCTGATGATCACAACAATTCATCATATCTGAACAACAATGTCGCCAGGAGCGCAACAATCATGGATCGTCTCGCCGCGATGGAGGCATTCGTCCGCGTCGCCGAAGCCCGGTCGTTTTCCCAAGCAGCGGTCCGGCTGAATTCATCAAAATCAGTGGTCAGCCGCCAGATTTCCGCCTTGGAAGCCGAATTGGGCGCCCGATTGTTCCACCGAACCACCCGCTCCCTGACCCTGACGGAAATCGGCGAGGGCTATTTCCAGCGCTGCGTCCGCATTCTGTCCGAAATCGACGAAGCCAACCAATCGGTCAGCCAGTTGCAGGCGGCACCGCGTGGCACCTTGCGGGTCAATGCCCCCATGAGCTTCGGCTTTTTGCATCTGGCCCCGGCCATCCCCGATTTTCTGGCCCGTTACCCGGAAGTCGATGTGGACATGACCATGAATGACCGCTACGTGGATCTGATCGAGGAAGGGTTTGATCTGGCGGTCCGCATCGGCAAATTGGACGATTCGTCCCTGGTCGCCCGCCGTCTGGCCCCCATGCGCATGGTGATCTGCGCCAGCCCGGCCTATCTGGCCCAAAGGGGCTATCCCCAAACTCCCGATGATTTACGCCACCATGAATGCCTGCTGTATAACAGCGGTCGCCTGCCCCGCGATGAATGGCGGTTCATCCGGGCCGATGGCAGCCAATGGGTCATGCCGATCACCGGGCGTCTGTGCACCAATAACGGCGATGCCCTGCGGGCCGCCGCCTTGCGCAATCTGGGGCTGGTCAGTCTGCCCACCTTCATCGTCGGCGGCGATTTGCAATCGGGCACGCTGGTATCGGTCCTGGCGGATTGGGTGGATCAGGGATCGGCCCTGCATGCGGTTTATCCCCATTCCCGCCATCTGTCGCCCAAGGTCAGGGCATTCGTGGATTTCATGGCCGAACGCTTCGGCCCACGCCCCTATTGGGATCTGGTGGAATAAGGGGAATCCCGGCCTTTGTTTGATTTGCCCATTGCGGGCACCGCCTAACAGGGTGCGGAAAAACTCCGCTTCGCGGCTGGGCGACCGCCCAGACCCGCTTGGAGGTGCAGCCTCTAAGCCGCCAGTTTCTTTTTTTCAAGCGGCTTGGCCGCGCCCGCAATGGGCGCTGGGTATTAATCAAACCATCATCCGCAAGGACATGGCCGTCATCGTACCTTGAAGCGCACCGTCATGCGCCCAGGGAACATCATGACCACACCCACCATTCTGCCCCGGCGGCGTCTGTCCTTGCGGGCCAAGGTGATCAGCCTGGCCCTGGCGTCGATCACGCTGATCAATCTGGTGTCCATGGCGGGCACCACCACCCACGCCATCGAGAAAAAACGGCAGGAATTGGCGGGACAGGCCGCATGGCTGGCACGGGTCCAGGCCCGCAGCCTGGGATTGCCCATCTGGAATTTGGATACAGCGTCGGTTCAGGACATGGTCAGCGCCCTGTCGATGATGCCGGGCTTTGCCCGTGCCCAGGTCATCGACACCCGTGGCATCGTCATCGCCGGGGTGGAAGGCCCCGATGCCGGTAACGGCGAAACCCTGGCCGGGGATGATATCGTCTGGTGGCGGGACTCCCAAGGTCAGGTCAAGGCATTGGGGCGGGTCCGGGTGGAATTGAGCACCAAGCCCCTGGATGATTTCATCAGTCGGCAATTGGGCAGCATGCTGGTGGTGCTGGGGCTAAGCTGCACCACCGTGGCCCTGGCGCTGATGATGGCTTTTCGTCTGGTCGGGCAACCACTGGGCCGGTTGGCCCGCATCACCGAAAGACTGGGCCGTGGCCAGCACGACCTGAGCGTTCCCGAACAAAACCGCGATGATGAAATCGGGGCCATCGCCCGCGCGGTCGAGGCATCTCGTCAGCAATTAGCCACCATTGACGCCTTGCGCCAGGAACAGACGGATTATCTGCGCATGGTCTTTGCCAATTCCGCCGATGCTATCATCGAGGTGGATCATGTGGGGCGGATCGAGGCCGTCAATCCCAGCGCCGAACGTATTTTCGCCTTGCCTGCTCAAATCCTGGCCGGCATGCGGCTGGGCCGATTGTTACCCGGACTGGATTTATCGGGCACCCAGACGGTGGAAATAGAATCGCCCCAGACCGGCGGCGGCATCCGCACCCTGTCTGTCTCGTCCAGTCCCTTTCTGACTGACGATACGCAAAAAACGCTGGTGATCGCCCACGATATCAGCGAACGAAAAGAGGCCGAGCGCGCCCTGGTCGCCGCCCGCGAAAGCGCCGAAACCGCCAGCCGGACCAAATCGGCGTTCCTGGCCAATATGAGCCACGAAATCAGAACCCCCATGAATGCCATCATCGGCCTGACCCGGCTGGTGCTGGGCAGCACACTGACCGAAAAACAACGGGATCAATTGGGCAAGGTCCTAAGTTCCGCCCATGGATTGCTGACCATCATCAATGACATCTTGGACCTGTCGAAGATCGAGGCCGGCAAGCTGACCATTGAAACCACCTCGTTCCAATTGGATGATCTGTTCGAGGAACTGGCCGATCTGAATGCCCTGCGCGCCAGGGAAAAGGGGTTGGAACTGATTTTCGACCTGCCTGCCGCCACCCCTTTGGCGCTGATGGGCGATCCCATCCGTCTGCGTCAGGTTCTGGTGAATTTGATCGGCAACGCCATCAAATTCACCCCGGCGGGTGAAGTGACCGTGACCGTCACCCCTGTGGATGGCGGCGATGACTGGGCCATGCTTCGCTTCGGCGTGCGTGACACCGGCATCGGCCTTAGTCCCGATCAGTGCCGTGGCATCTTCGATAGTTTTTCCCAAGGCGATATTTCAACCACCCGGCGCTTTGGCGGCACCGGATTGGGATTGGCCATTTCGCGCAATCTGGTGGGGCTGATGGGCGGAACCATCGGTGTGGACAGCCAATTGGGCCAAGGCAGCCATTTTTGGTTCACCGCCCGCTTCGGCCTGGACGCCCAGGCCGCCGATGGGGCCTTGAATCTGTCCTGCCTGCCCGACGGGGTGCGGGTCTTGGTGGTGGAAACCAACCCCACCGCCCGTCAGGTCCTGGACGGCATCTTGGACAGCTTCGGCTATGACCGTCACATGGCCGCCGACCCTGCCGATGCCCTGACCGCCGCCCAGCGGGCCCGCACCGCCGGCCAGGGCTTTACCCTGGCCCTGGTTGCCGACCGGCTGCACGAAGGACCGGGCACCGATCTGATCCGGGCGCTGAAATCATCCAATCCTGGCTTGGCGGCGGTTCTGATGGGCGCCCCCGATGAAGCCCAGGACAGCGAAACCGATGAAATCCGTCTGGCCGTTGCCGATGGATTATTGTCGAAACCGGTCACGCCATCGCGGCTGCTGGATGCCATCCTGACCATTCTGCCCGCCCAGGCCCGTGGGCGTATGTCCACCCGCCGCAACCGGAACAACCGCATTTCCCGCCCGCTGGATTTGCGCGGCACCCGCCTGTTGCTGGTGGAAGACAATCAGATCAACCGCGATCTGGCCATGGAAGTGCTGAAAGTCACCGGGGCCGATATCGCCATCGCCACCAATGGCGCCGATGCGGTGAACATGGTGGAAGCCAGCCATTTCGACGTGGTGTTGATGGATTGCCAGATGCCGGTGATGGACGGATATGCCGCCACCGCCCGCCTGCGCGCCCAGGGCGGTTTTCAATCTTTGCCCATTATCGCCATGACCGCCAATGCCATGATGGGCGATCGGGAAAAATGCCTGAGCGCCGGGATGAACGACTACATCACCAAACCCTTTGATGAAATCGAATTGATCGAAACATTGCGGCGCTGGGTTCATCCCCACATCAGCCCTGATCAATCCTTGCCATCCCCCCCGCTCCAGATAGCAGCCCCCGCAGCGGTTGAAACGGACCGGCTGGATGAATTGGCGGATATCCTGGACATTGCACAAGGACTGTCCCGCCACGGCGGCAATCACGCCCTTTACCAACGTAATCTGGTGCGCTTTGCCCAGGATCACCGAAATTTTGCCACCCATATCCGGCAGGCCGTGGTCAGTGACGAACAAGACACCGCCCGCAGGCTGGCCCACACTCTCAAGGGATTGTCGGGCACGCTGGGGGCGACGGCATTGCACCCCCATGCGGCCGCGCTGGAGCATGTCCTGGCGCGCGGCCTGCCCTATCAGGCGGAATTGGACAGCACCTTGGACGTACTGTCCCCCCTGATGGACCGGATCGAAACGACCCTGCCCGTTCTGGTCCCGGCCAATGGGGGGCAAGAGCAGCAACAACCGGCCCCGCTTTTACCCCCCGGCACCCTGGACCGCCTGCGCCAAGCCCTGGAACAATCGGACCTGACGGCGGCGGATGAACTGACCCAATTATGCGAACAATGGCCGACCCTGAGCCTTGTTCTGGCCCCTGTGGCGGAATTGATCAGCCGGTATCAGTTCGATTCCGCCCTCACGGCTTTGACGCGGGCGCTTCCGCCGGATGATGCGCCGTGACGGATTGACCGTGGCGGGCGCGGTCGCTGGCCAGAATGGTATAGATCACCGGCAGCACGAATAAGGTGAACATGGTGCCGATGCTCATACCCGCCACGATGACGATGGCGATGGAAAAGCGGCTGGCCGCCCCGGCGCCACTGGCGAACAACAAAGGCAGCAGGCCGGTGACCATGGCCGCCGTGGTCATCAGGATCGGGCGCAGGCGCAGACCGGCGGCCACCTTGACCGCCTCCATCCGGGTCAATCCATCCCGTTCCTGACATTCCCGCGCCACTTCGCAGATCAGGATGCCATGCTTGGTGATCAGCCCGATCAGGGTCACCAGCCCCACCTGGGTATAGATGTTCATGCTGGCCACCCCGATGGCCAGCGGCATCAGCGCCCCGCAAATGGACAGGGGCACGGACACCATGATCACCAGCGGATCGCGGAAACTTTCGAACTGCGCCGCCAAAACCAGGAAGATGATGACCAAGGCGAACACGAAGGTCAGCATCAGGGCGTTGCCTTCCTGAACATATTGGCGCGACTGCCCGCCATAATCGATGGTCACATCGCCGGGCAAGATATCGCGAGCGGTGGTACGCATGAAATCCAATGCCTGGCCCAAGGTCACACCCGGCATGGGAAAAGCGGTGATAGTGACCGAATTCAACTGATTGAACTGATTCAACGATACCGGCTGCACCGACCGGCCCAACGATACCAGCGACGATAGCGGGATGGCGCTGCCATCATTGCCCCGCACATGGAACCGGCCCAATTGCGCCGGGTCCAGACGGAAATTACGCGACACCTGCGGGATCACCTGATAGGACCGACCTTGCAAATTGATCAGGTTGACGTAATTGCCGCCGGTCATGGTGGCCAGGGCATCGCCGATCTGTTGCATGCTGACGCCATAAGCCGCAGCTTTGTCGCGGTCGATATCCACCTGGGTTTGCGGACTTTCATATTTCAGATCCGCATCAATAAAGGCGAACATGCCCGATTGGGTCGCCCGCTTGACCAATTCGGCCTGAAGATCATTCAGTTGCAAATAGCTGGCCGTGGAATTGATCACGAATTCCACCGGCAATCCGTCGACACCGGGTAAGGGCGGCGGCGGGAAAACCGCAGCCTTGACCCCTGACACCGTATTCAAGGTTTCTTGAAAGGCAGCGGTCAAATCCTTGGCCTGGCGTTTGCGGTCGGCCCAATCGCTCAGAACCGCGCCGCCAAATCCCTGGCTGATGGCCCCCATGCCGGCGATCATGAAGGTGTTGGTGGTTTCCTTGTAATCGCGCAGCTTGCGATCTATTTCGCGGGTGAACGCGGTCATGAATTCGGTATTGGCCGAAGCCGGGCCGTTATAACTGACGAACACCACGCCCTGATCTTCTTCCGGCGCCAATTCGGTGGGCACCGCCAGAAACAGGAACGGCAGGCTGATCAGAATGATCAGCGCCATGACCACCGTGCTGGACCGGTCGGCCAAGGTGGCGGACAACCAGCGTTCATAGACACCGCGCACCCGGTCGAAAACACGGTCGATGCGGGCGGACAGGCCCTTTTTGTCGGCGTCATGCTTCAGGATCTTCGACGACATCATGGGCGACAAGGTCAGGGCGATAATCCCCGACACCACCACCGAGCCGGCCAGGGTCAGGGCGAATTCCTTGAACAATGACCCGGTCAGCCCCCCCATGAAGGCGATGGGGGCATAAACGGCGGCCAGGGTGATGGTCATGGAAATCACCGGACCGGCGATTTCACGGGTGCCAACAATGGCCGCGTCAAAAGGTGTCCGGCCTTCTTCGATATGACGATGGACGTTTTCCACCACCACGATGGCATCATCCACCACTAGGCCGATGGCCAGAACCATGGCCAACAGAGTCAACAGATTGATGGAAAAGCCCAAGGCCAGCAGCAAAAGCGCCACCCCGACCAGGGACAGGGGCACGGTCACCACCGGGATAGCCACCGACCGCATATTGCCCATGAACAGATAGATCACCACCATGACGATGATGGCCGCCTCGACAATGGTTTTCACCACTTCGTCGATGGCCGCCTGAATGAAAATGGTGGAATCATAAGCCACATCGGCCTTCAGACCGGGGGGAAGCTGGCTTTTGATATCCGGCAAGGCGCGGTCGCGGATGTCGCGGATCACTTCCAGCGGATTGGCTTCGGGGGTGGTGAAGACACCGACAAAAATAGCCGGGTTGCCGTTATGCATCACCGCCATATCGTCGCTTTGGGCATCCAGGGCCACATCGGCCACATCCCCCAGCCGCACCAGCCGGGGACCAACATTGCGCACCACCAATTGACGGAATTCGTCCACCGTTTTCAGATCGGTATCCGCCTGGGTGGTGATCACATCCATCTGCCCCTTGGTCGAACCCGAAGCCGAGGTGTAATTATTCGCGGTCAGTGCCACCCGCACATCATCGGGGCTAAGCCCCAATTGGGCCAGACGTTCCGGGTCCAGCCAGACCCGCATGGAAAATTTCTGTTCGCCGAAAACTTCCGGGTTGGCTACACCGGGCACCGCCGACAGCTTGGGCTGAATGACCCGGTTGACGTAATCGGTAATTTGCTGCTGGTTCAACTGGTCCGAGGAAAAAGACAGATAGGCCGAGGCAAAGGTCTGGCCGGTTTCTTTCTTGATCACCGGATCGTTGATGCCACGCGGCAACAAGGATCGGACTTCGTTGACCTTGCTCATCACCTCGGTCATGGCGGCGTCGGGATTTTCGTTCAGCCGCACATAGGCCTTGATCTCGCTGACCCCCAGAAGCGACCGCGACGTCAGGTAATTCAGACCCGAGGCGGTGGCCACCGCTTTTTGAATGGGCTGGGTGATGAACCCCTGAATTAACTGCGAATCCGCCCCCGGATAGGTGGTGGTGATGGTGATCACCGTGTTTTTCATCTCTGGATACTGCCGGACCGGCAGCATCGTCAGGGCGCGCAGGCCGATGAACAGGATCAATAGGCTGACGACGCTGGCCAGCACCGGGCGTTTGATGAAGATATCGAACATCAGCGGGCCGCCTGTTGCTGAAGGTCTAGATCAGTACGGATATCCACCAGCGAACCGTTTTCCAATTTGACCTGGCCGGAGGTCACCACCACATCCCCCGCCTTGACCCCCTTGGTCACGGCCACCTTGCCGTCACGGCGGTCGCCCAGGGTGACAAAGGTGCGGACCACCTGCTTTTTCCCGTCGGCGCCATCCTGAACCACGAAAATACTGTCGCCATGCAGATTGTAAGTGACGGCGGAAACCGGCACCGCCACCACCTGAACATTATCCTGGCGCAGCACCTCGACACGAACGAACATGCCCGGACGCAAGGCCCCTCCAGCATTGGGGATACGGGCCTGGGCCGATAACATGCCCGTGCGGCTATCAACCTGGGGTTCCAGAACCGAAACCGTACCGTCGAACCCGGTATCCGGCCAGGCATCGGTGGTCAGCCGGATGGGATCACCCACCTTCACCGATCCCAATTCCTTTTGCGAAATGGTGAAATCGGCCAGCATCACCGACAAATCCTGAAGATTGACGATGGCTTGGCCCGGCTGCACATATTGGCCCAAATCCACCTTGCGCACCCCCAAAACACCGGCAAAGGGGGCTTCCACCGTCTTTTTCTCGATGGTGGCGCGAATGCCATCCACCCGCGCATGCTTGACCTTCAATTCCGCTTCGGCCTTGTCCACCGCCGATTGGGACACCGTGTCGCTTTTGATCAAAGTCCGCTGGCGAACTGCCGAAATCCGGGCCAGATCGGCATCAGCCAAAGCCGATTGCAAATCGGTCTGTTCAACATCCGTATCCAGCCTGACCAACATCTGGCCCTTGCGCACAGCTTGACCCGATTGAAAAGCGATGTCCCGAACCTGACCGGATACGGTGGCGCTGATATCCACCCCATTGACCGCCCGCAAGGCGCCAACCGCCTGGGTCGCCGCCCGCCAATCCAGAACATCCGCAGTCGCCACCGTGACCGTCACCACCGGCTTGGGCAAGGTGGCGAAATATTGCTTGATCATATAGGACCGCAACTGAACCGCGCCAAAGACGGCCCCCAGGACAACACCACTGGCAGCCAAGGTGATGATCATGCGTTTCTTGTTCATGTGACGGCCCCCCTTCAGGCCAGCAGCGCCAAGGCGGTTTCCATAACCGCCTGCAAATCAGCCGGGTCCAATTCCAACCCGATCAGTTTTTCGAAACAAAGCCCGTCCATGGCCATGCAGACCAGGGCGGCCACCCCGAAATTGGGGCTGTCACTGCGCAGACGGTCCGTCCAACGCTGGTATAAATCCCGCAATGGCTGAGCCAGAACCGGATCATTGGCCAAGGATGCCAGCAACGCCCCATTAATGGGGTCATGAACCGGCGCCGAGGGATCAAGGGCCGTGCGCACCACGGCCCGCGCCCATCGGTACGGCCCGGCCGGTTCACTGTCATACCGGCTTTGATACAACTCTTCGCATAGCGAGATCAGGCGGCTGACCATGCCGTGAATCAGATCGTTCTTGGTCTTGAAATGGTACAGAACACCGCCCTTGGACAATCCGGCCTGTTGCGCCGCCCGATCCAGGGTCAGCCGTCCCACACCTTGGTCCCGCACGATCACCATGGCGGCATCGACAATTTTGTCGATGGTATCTTCCGTTCCCATCACACCCACCCAATTCATAGCTAACTATACCGTCTGGACGGTACAGTACCGTCCAGACGGTATAGTTTTTTGCGGGAGGAAAGGCAAAGAAAAACGGCGTGGATGGTCAACCCATCCACGCCGTTGGTTCACGCTTGCCCCGTTCCGGGGCCGCTCAACGCCGCGCAGGCTTTATCGCGGATCTCGACCCGGTGCGGTCGAAATCCGCTCTGATTCTTGCCTGTCGGCAC
>JAYSBF010000030.1:0-40998 GCA_041915545.1 Magnetospirillum sp.
AGGGTTTCGGAGAAACCCGCCCGCCGCTGAGGGCGCCGGTGATCGGTTCCGATCACCGGGATATGGTGTGAGTGAAACTCATAGGGATTTGGTTAGGTCCAAGGGGCCGCTCAAGCCCGCGGGAGGCGTCCCGCCCGGCGGGTGATGCCAGTTCCATGAATTTCCAACCTCGGGTCGGAACTTTCTGAAACGAGTACCCGGCAAAGAAAAGCCCCCGCCAGTTTCCTGACGGGGGCTTTCTTGACTGGTCCACTTGGCAGGTCCACCGTCCCCTTGTTGGGGGGGCGATGGAAGCTGCGGACACCCTTATTCGGATTAGACCGAATAATACATCTGGAATTCGACCGGATGCGGGGTGTGTTCGAAGCGGTAAACTTCTTCGTACTTC
Source organism: Magnetospirillum sp. (assembly GCA_041915545.1). Lineage (GTDB taxonomy): Bacteria > Pseudomonadota > Alphaproteobacteria > Rhodospirillales > Magnetospirillaceae > Magnetospirillum. The sequence continues at coordinate 389 of JAYSBF010000030.1, forward strand.
AGGTCGATGTAGGACTCGATGAATTCCTTCGAGAACACGTCGCCCTTCAGCAGGAAGTCATGGTCGGCCTTCAGGCTGTCCAGGGCTTCGCGCAGGCTGCCGCAAACGGTCGGAACCTGGGCCAGTTCTTCCGCAGGAAGATCATACAGGTTCTTGTCCATGGGCTCGCCGGGATGGATCTTGTTGGCGATACCATCCAGACCGGCCATCAGCATGGCGGCGAAGGCCAAGTAGGGGTTCGAGGACGGGTCGGGGAAACGGATTTCCACGCGCTTGGCCTTCGGGCTGGTCGCATAGGGAATGCGGCAAGAGGCCGAACGGTTACGGGCCGAATAGGCCAGCAACACCGGAGCTTCGAAGCCCGGGATCAGACGCTTGTACGAGTTGGTGGACGGATTGGTGAAGGCGTTGATGGCCTTGGCATGCTTGATGATGCCACCAATGTAGTACAGGCAGGTGTCCGACAGGTCGGCATAGCCGGAACCGGCGAACAGGGACTTGCCTTCCTTCCAGATGGACTGGTGGACGTGCATGCCCGAACCGTTATCGCCATAGATGGGCTTGGGCATGAAGGTCGCGGTCTTGCCATAGGAGGCGGCGACGTTGTGCACCACGTACTTGTAGATCTGCAGCCAGTCAGCGGCCTGGACCATGGTGCCGAACTTGCAGCCCAATTCGTGCTGGGACGACGCCACTTCGTGGTGATGCTTTTCGATGGGCAGACCCATTTCGCCCATGATGGTCAGCATTTCGGCGCGCATGTCCACGGCGCCATCCACCGGCGGAACCGGGAAATAGCCGCCCTTGACACCCGGGCGGTGGCCCAGATTGCCTTCGGCGAATTCCTTGCCCGAGGATTCAGGGCCGTCTTCGGACGACAGTTCATGATAGGCGACGTTCATGCCGGTCTTGAACTTGACGTCGTCGAACACGAAGAATTCGGCTTCGGGGCCGAAGAAAGCGGTGTCGCCAACGCCGGATTCGACCACATAGCGTTCGGCACGCTTGGCGATGGCGCGGGGGTCGCGGTCATACAGCTGGCCGGTGGCCGGTTCGATGATGTCGCAGAACAGGATCATCTGGGCCTGGGCGGCGAAGGGGTCCATCACCGCGGTGCTGCTGTCGGGCATCAGGATCATGTCGGACTGGTCGATGGACTTCCAGCCGGCGATGGACGAGCCGTCGAACATGATGCCTTCGGTCAGCAGGCCTTCATCAATGGTGGAAACGTGCTGAGCGGTGTGCTGCCACTTGCCGCGAGGATCAGTGAAACGGAAATCAACGTACTTAACGTCGTGTTCCTTGATCATCTCGAGGACTTTTTTGACGTCATCGGCCATGTCAGAGTTCCTGAACAGTTGGGTGTGGAAAATAACTCGCCCATTCCCCCGGTTGGGGGAATGTCTTTAGATGGCGTCGCCGCCCCTCTCTCCGGTGCGGATGCGGATTGCTTCCTCGACCGTCGAAATGAAAATCTTGCCGTCGCCAATGCGGCCCGTATGGGCGGCTTGCTGAATGGCTTCGACCGCGCGTTCAACCAGCGCTTCGTCGATCACCAATTCGATCTTAACCTTGGGCAGGAAGTCCACGACATATTCGGCACCGCGATAAAGTTCCGTGTGCCCCTTCTGCCGACCGAAGCCCTTGGCCTCGGTGACGGTCAGACCCTGCAACCCGATTTCGTGCAGCGCCTCCTTCACTTCGTCCAGCTTGAAGGGCTTGATGATCGCTTCGATCTTCTTCATGAAACCGCGTCTCTCGAAAAGCGTGGAACCAGCGTCTAGCGCGGCCCACCATTTAGCATGGGTGACACCATCAGGGCCATCGGGAAAACAACAGGAACAGCGGCGGGATTCCGTGAAATGATGCATGTTTTTTCATCACAAACGATTAATGTTTACGCATCGTTTGGACGCATTTTCAAACACTGCCGGTAAAGCCGCACTTTTCTTCGGTATTCCCCGCAAGCTCATTCCGGTGTGGTGGGATAAAACACCGTTCCGTCGCTTAAAAAGCAATCACATCCCTATCCCGGCGGCGGCAAAAATTATCAAAGTGCCACTTTGCGCGCCGCCACCCTGAAAGGTGGGGGGAGTGCCGGATTGGCTCGGTTAATTTAAGCCGAATTTAAGCCGTGGGCTCAGGGTCATGGGCTTTCCCGGTGGGGGAAAGGGGGCGACGGCCAGCACGGTCTTGACGGCGTTGTCATCAAGTTCCGCCGATCCGCTGCTGCTGACGACGCGCACCGATCCGGGAACGATTTGTCCGTTTTCATCAAGGGTGAATTGAACCCTGGTGATCCCGGATAATCCCAGCTTACGGGCTTCCTGGGGATAGATCAGGGATTTCATCAGTTGCCGGCTGACAACTTCGCCATACTTCTTTTCAAAATCGCTGTCGGTGTCGGGCTTTGGCGCTGTGGATTGCGCCATTTGCGCCTGCATCTGATCCGGGGCTAGGGCCGGGGTCGTGGGGGCGGCCTGCATCGTGACCGGGGGGGCTGGTGGAGCCTCTGGCTTGGTCACATGCTTCACCGGGCTTTCGGCTTTGGACGGGCGCGGCTTTGGTTGTGGCGGCGGCGGTGTTTCTTGACGCTGCTGCTGCTGCTGCTGCTGCGGTTGGGGGGCGGCGGGCGTCGGTGTCGGCTGGGGCGGCGTTGCCTTTTGTTCGACTCTCTGGCGTTCCGCGATCATGTCCAGGATGTCGGGTTGAAGGCGCAGATGTTTCGGGGGAGAGTGCGGCAGCAGGCCGTACAGAAAAAAGGGCGCGACCAACGCTGTGTGCAGGGCCATGGAAATCAGGAAGCTTTTTTCGGTGCTCAGCCGTGGGGCGGTCATGGCGGTCATTGCTTGCCCTCGATCTGGACGGCCACTTTGGGAAAGCCTGACTGTTTCAGCAGATCGGCCACATCAATGAAGCGCTGTAAAACGATGTCGCGATCGGCGCGGATGGTGAAGGATGTGGTCTGTTTGTCGAATGCGGAAACCTGCCCCTTCAGACTATCCAGCGTTGTCCGCTGTCCGTTGAAGTAAAGTCCGCCATCCAAAGCCAATTCGACGAATTGCGATTGTTCATTGTCCTTATGCTCTTCGCTTGCCTGGGGCAGGTTGACCGGGATTTTTCCGCTGGCGATGAAGCTGGATGTGGTCAGAACAATGGTCAACAACACCAGCATGATGTCCACGAATGGAATGACATTCATGGTTTCAAACGGTTTTTCATCCATTGGCGATCTCCCATTCCAGGGTCAGCACCTTGGCCTTGCGCAGCAAAAAGTTGTAAAAAACGACGGCAACCAGGGCGACCACCAAGCCGACAGCGGTGGCTTTCAGAGCCAGGGCCAGACCGGTCATGATCTTGCCCGCATCCATGGCCCCGGCATCCTGACCGATGTTATAGAATGTCAGCATGATCCCCATCACCGTTCCCAGCAGTCCCAGATAGGGGGCGTTGCTGGCCACCGAGGCGATCAGGAACAATTTGCGGCTCAGGGCCAGTTCCAGCGATTTCAGATCGGAGTAATCGGCAATGTGGACCGAGCGGTAAAAGGCCAGCCGTTCCACCGACAAGGCCACGACGACGACGCTGAGAACGGCCAGCAGGCCGATAATGCCATAATCAATGGCGCCGGAAACCCAACCCATATGCATGATTGAAATCCTTTGTCCTGAACGAAATAAGGCGCCGGGACTTTGGTGGCCCCGGCAATAGGTACAGTGGAGCGACGCGGCGGCCAAATGGACCGCCGCAGGTGGTGGTCAGAATGTCAGGCCGATTTCCCCCAAGACCTTGGCGCGGGCGTTGCGGACCCCGGTGGCGGGTTGCGGTCCCAAGGTGTGGGCCAGACGCAGATTGGCCATCAGATAGCGGTCATTGTCATATTCGAAGCTGGAGTAATAGCCCAAGCCAATATCGGACAGGCGAGTGCCGCTGCCGATGCCGGTATAGTCGTCATTTTGGACGTAGACCCGGCCCAGATCGGTGAAGACGCCGACGGAATGCAGGAACGAATCGAAGGTGGGCAGGTTGTAGCGGGCTTCCAGGCTCAGCAGATAGCCGTTATCGCCGGTAACCCCCTGCGCGAAGGACCAAACACCATCGGGACCGGAAATGCTGAGTTGGTCGCTGCTGTCCAAATTCTTGTCCTTCAGCACACGCTGGGCCTTGACGTTGCCACGCAGCGACCATGTGTCGGACAAAAAGACCGAGGCCGACCCGTCCACCCCGGACCAGACCGTGGTGCCCAGGGAATTGGCGCCAGCGCGGTTGGCCTCGGCCTCGGCGCTGTCGTGATAATCGACATAGCTGCCAGACAGGGACGGGGTCAGGGTCAGGGCGGTGCTGTAGCCGAAGAACCAGGAATTGCGCGTGGTCATCGGCGCTGACAGGGTCGCTTTTTGCTGTTGGCGGCTGTTCAGCGTGGTGCCCAGGATACTGTCCTTGAGCTGACGGGATTCCGTCCGCATGGCGATCTGGATCGTGTCTTCGAAGGTGTTGACCAGATCATAGCTCAGGCCGGCTTCCCAGCCATGGGATGTGCCCGTGGCGTCCAGGTCGCGATAAATATCTCCCAATTCATAGGTGGTGCGCAGCAATCCCACATTGGCGCGCAACCGACCGCTGGGCAGCAGCGGGAATGCATAATTGGCCTTGTAATCCTGCAACCCCAAGGCTTCGGTGCGCTGGCCGGACAGGGTGATCTGGTCCCCCAGGCCAAAGGGAGAATTAACGGTCAGGCCGAAACGCAGCCGGTTGGTGCCGGTGTATTTCGATCCTTCATTATCGGCCATGGCATAGCCGGTGATCCGATTTTCGGGTTTGGTGCTGACCACAAGGTCAGTCGTTCCCGGTTCCTGGCCGGGAGTGACATTGATGACCGGCTGTTTTTCGCCGGGCAAGGCGTCGATGCGGGTGATGGCGCCTTCGACCCCGTCGCGGGTCAGGGGGGCGTTAGCCTGGAGATTGTCGGCGATGATGCCTTCCAGCAGGAAGTCATGGGTGACCGATTGCTTGTCGATGCTGACTTTCCCCAGGCGTCCTTGTACCACCTTGATGGTCAGGATACCGCTGGAGGCATCCTGTTTCAGCACATGTGCCTTGGCCATCATCATCCCGTTTTGGCGGAAATAAGCCGTCACCGTATTGGCAGCGGCATAGATGTCGGACATGGTCAGATCGCGGTTGCGGCTGGATTCCAGCAACGGCAACACCTTTGCCGCCGTGGCGTCGTCCACGCCATCAAGGCGGAAATCGCGGACGAAAATGGTTTGGCCGTCATCCAGGGTCAGGGGGTCGTCTTCTGGCTGCGGCAATGCGGGGTTTTCCGTTGGCGCCTGGGGCAGCGGAATCGGCTTTTGCCCCTCGCGGACCGCGTCGCCAATGTTGAAATTAGGGGTCGGCACCGTCTGGGCCATGGCCAAGGCGGGAAGAGAAACCGCCGCAGCCGCCATAAGGGATGAAAGCTTCATGAAAGACGTCCTGCCTGGATGAATGTGCGCTGCCGGAAGAAAAAGGCCCCGCCTTGCCGCATGGTGGGATGCGGAGCAAAAGTCGGACGGAGGAAGGGGCGATCAGTTTTGACCGGGGATGATTCGGGAATGCCAAAGGCTGGCGGTATCACGCCGGACCATGGCGGCAAGGCGCCCGCGGCCCCTATTGCCATTTGGCAAGAGCCGTTGACCTGCACCACAGTCATGGCATCGCCCCGCATGACGCTCTCCCGCATCGGGTGTGTCAGGACACCCATCATCTCACCGGAGGTCAACGCTATATATCGCATTGACATAACGAAGGATAACTAGACCGGATTATCTTGATGCGTCAAGCATAAATCTAGAGTATTTCGCTTTGTCGTGAGCCAATCACTGTTTTGTACGGTTTATTACAATGTAAATTGCAAATAACTTTGGTATTTTTTGTGATCAAATGTGGGTTTGTATCGACAATTTAGTGGTATATATCGTTATATATCTAGAATTAATCTGGCATTATTATTTAGTGCGGTGTGTGTTGTGTTTATTTTTGTTTTTTGATTGATGTGCTGCGCATATTGAATGCAACTGTATATTGATGTTGGGTCTTTGGTGCATGCCCAATATGGGAATTTGATTACCAATGAATGAAAAGTGATCCGGTGCTGTCGTCGTAAACGGTACAATCCACCGAATCATGTGTTCCATACGGGGCATATGGGGCGATCAGGCCGTATTTTTATGATCGCGCAGGGCTTGTTGTGCCAAGCGTTCCAGGCCGTCCAGAAAACGCGAACGATCCTGGCGGGTGAAGCCCGGACCGCCGCCACCTTCCAATTCCCCCGAATCGCGCAACGATTTCAGCAGATCGCGCATGGCCAACTGCATTCCCATTCCGGTGTCGGTGAATGCCTTTCCCCGGTGATCAATGGCCAAGGCTCCCCGGTCCAGGCAGCGGGCGGCCAGGGGAATATCGGCGGTGATCACCACATCGCCCGGTTGGGCTAATTCAACGATGCGGTCATCGGCGGCATCGGCCCCTTGGGGGACCACTTCCTGACTGACCAGATAATGGTCAATACGATGCCAGGAATTGGCGACGATCACCACCGGCAGACGATGGCGTTCCGCGACTTTCAGGACTTCCTGTTTGACCGGGCAGGCGTCGCCGTCGATCAAGAAACGTGGCATTTGGGTCATCCTTTATCAGCACCCCTCCCGGTCAGGGCGCAAGTCAATGAGCCAGTGGTGTGAAATCGGCCATGGGCGGGGTGGCCCCATTGGGGTCAGGGAGGGGGGTGTAGTCTATTAGTGGTAATTCTCATGGATTAGTCATACAGGCGTCACGATGCTGTCATGGCTATGCGCTAGCCTGTCTTCAGGAATATCCGCAACCGAAGGACAAGGCCATGAATGATTGTCGGCAGTGCCAACATCAAAGCCGGTGTCGGGTGCCGGGGGACTTGCAGCGCTTCAGTCGGGTCGTTGACAGGCTTGACCATGACGGCCGGGCACCCAATCTGCAAAGGCGTCTTCGCCATTATATAGACACGACGGATTGCCTGGTGGATGCTGGCTATGTGGATTTGTAATCCACACAATTCCGTCTGTGATTTAGTCACTTAAGCGGGCATTTCCCACTGCATGGCGGCCTCTCTTTCCCGGCATGTCTCGCTTTCATTCAATATATTAGAAATAAGCCGAAATGCTGTTGGAAGGAACGCCATCATGAACTCGGCCAGCAAGACCGATCCGGCCCCGGATATTCCGGTGACACCGGCAACCCAGGGCGCCGTGCCATTCTACCGTGAAAAAGGGCAGGCTCAGCCCCGTGCGGTCAAGGGCATGTTCCGCAATCTGAAATATTGGGCCATGGCGGTGTTGCTGGCCTGGTGGCATCTGGCTCCGTTCCTGCGCTGGGATCGTGGGCCGGGCGCCCCGAATCAGGCGGTTCTGGTGGATTTGCCCGGACGGCGAGCCTATTTCTTCTTTATCGAGATTTGGCCGCAGGAAGTGTACTACCTGACCGGCCTGCTGTTGCTGGCCGCCATCACCTTGTTCCTGATGAGCGCCATGGCCGGTCGGGTGTGGTGCGGCTTTCTGTGCTGGCAAAGCGTCTATACCGATCTGTTCCAGCAGGTGGAACGGCTGGTGCTGGGGGATCGTAATCAACGCATCACTTTTCACCATGCCCCCCTGTCCATGGGCAAGATCGCCCGGCAGGGATTGGTCTATCTGATCTGGGCCTTCATGGCGCTGATCTGCGGTTTGGGTTTTGTGCTGTGGTTTGGCGACGCCTTTCAGACGGTCCGGGACGTGTTCACGGGCCAGGCCGGGCCTGGAACCTATTTGTTCATTGGCGTGATCGGTGGCTTTTGTTTTCTGCTGGCTGGGTTCGCCCGCGAGCGTGTCTGCGTTTACATGTGTCCCTATTCGCGGTTCCAATCCGTGATGATGGATGAACATTCCCTGGTGGTGTCCTATGAAGGCTGGCGGGGAGAGCCCCGTGCTCCGGCCAAGCCGCGCCAGGATTTCAGTGGGCGCGGCCATTGCGTCGATTGCAAGATGTGCATTCAGGCCTGCCCCACCGGGGTGGATATCCGCTTTGGCAATCAATTGGCCTGCATCGGCTGTGGGCTGTGTATTGATGCCTGCAACCAGATCATGGACAAATTCGGTCTGCCGCGTGGTCTGATCACCTATGATTCCGTCGCCAATCTGGAAGCAAGGACCGTCGGTCAAACCCCGCCGGGCCGCCGCCCCATCCGTCCGCGGACCCTGGCCTATATGGCCCTGGTGGCGGGAGTGGGGTCGGTGATGCTGGTATCGTTGCTGTCGCGGTCTGGGATTGACGTGAACATCTTGCATGAACGCACGCCGCTTTTCACCCAACTGTCCGATGGCAGTATCCGCAATGGCTATGCCTATAAGATTTTGAACATGGTGCGCGAGCCCAAGACCTATGTGGTCCGTGTGGAGGGCTTGAACGGGGTTACCATGGATGTGGTGGGCGGTGATAGCAATGTCACCAGCACGGAAATGTCGGTCGATCCCGATAGCGTCGGGTCATTCCGAATCTTCGTCACGGCGCCACAGGCATCGGTCAAAGGCAAAAGTCAGCCGGTTTTCTTTGTCCTTCAGGAAAAAGGCAAGCCGGATGCCAAGGTGGTACGCAGCGAAAACCTGTTCGCTGGACCGGGGGAGTGATAGCGGCCACCCTTTGACTTGACTGGTTGGCCGGTCACCAGCCGCCAAAGCGCCCGCCCGGCGAGGGCTGGACAACGGTCAATGAAATTGGCCGTTGGTATGATACCGGTTCCATGAATTTTCGACCTGTGGAACCGGTATGCGGCCCGCTACCACTCGTAGCGGGCACCCAAGGAAAAGGCGTGTTCGGTCTGATGTTCTGAAATGCTGGGGGCATAGGTGGCAAAAGCCTGCCAATGATCTCCCGCCGTGATCGCACCGCCCAGTGACAGCGCCAGGGTGTTGCGGTCGGCGGGGGTGCCGTTGACCGTGAACTCGCTGCCTCCGCTCAGGAAATGCAAGGTATTGGCGTTCGCCCGGCTGCCCACATGGTGCTTCCAGGCGAGGCCCGCCATTGGAACTATCCGCACATTCTCGTCCGCCTGAACCATGGTGGACAACCGCAGCCCCAACTTGGTGTCCCCCGTCAGGACCCGATCGCTGTCACGTTCCAGATTGGCGGCATCGGCACCGCTTTCACTGAAATGCCCCAGGAATTGTTGCAGCACCGATGCTCCGGCATAGGGTTCCAGCCACACATCTTGTCCCAGACCGACCGTTCGGGCCACCTCTCCATCAAAGGTCAGGGTCTGATCTGTGTAATCCGCCGTGGCCGTATGGCTGAACCCGCCGAAATTCAGGTCCCGGCGGCTGTCGGCGCCGATGCGGCTATATCCCAATTGTGCGTTCAGCCGCCATTGATCGACCCGGTATTCGCCGTAAAATCCGGCCATGACCGTATCGGTCTGGACGATGGAACTGATGGAATTCTGTCGGTTGTCACCCTGGATATAACCAAAGAATCCGCCCAGGGTCACGTCCGGGGTGATGGCGGTATCGTAGCCGCCCAACATGCCTTGCCAGTCATATGTGGTTTTCACCGCTTCCGCTGAAGCCTTGATCTGCCCGACACCGCCGACCACTTGTGTCCAGGCGCCGTTATCGGCCCGCGGCGCGGCCCCCGAGGCAGTATGGCTGTCCAGCCCCAGAGTTGCCGGTGCCAACGTGGCCTGATCGGCGGATGTTTGTGCGAATCCGGCCAATTGCGGCGCAGACAAGGATAACCCCGCCTGCCCTGGTGTCGCCGATCCCGCCCGCGCATTGGCCAGACGGTTGTAGACCTGCTGACCGCTTTGCTGGGTCAAATTCAGGTTGAGTTGGCGCGATGTGGGGTAAATGTTCCCGGACAATTGGGTATACGCACTTTGCACCTGATTGGAAGTCAGGGACAGGATGGCATCTTGTAATTGGGCGGCGCCCCCGCCGGACAAGCCGCCCACCGCCCCGCCCACCGCCCGCTGATTGGGGGTGGACCCGGCTTCGGCATAGCTGGTGCGATTGCGTTCCAAGGCCAAGACCACATCATTGCCGGTTCCGCCGTCATAGCGGATTTGAGCGTCATAGAATGCCAGGCTGTTGCTGACCGAAGCGAATGTCCCGGAGATGGCCGAACTGCCTTGATTGTCAATGATCACCTGGGAATATTGCCGCCCGCCGGGTCCCCCGCTCAGGCCCGAGATCGCCAGATTGGCCCCGTTTAACGACACGGTGCCACCGGTCACCACGACTTTGTCCATCTGGCCGGTGTTGGATATTTCGGTCTGCAAGGTGGCGCCGGCGGCCAGGGTATAATTCCCGGTGACCGTCTGGGTTCCCACCGAATTGCCCGGCGCATGCACCCCGCCTGCTGCCACGCTCAGAGTGCCTACCGTTCCGGTTCCGCCCAATGTGCCGCCATTGGATACGGTGATTCCGGCACTGGAAAAGTCGCCATTAACGGCTAACCGCCCGCCTTCCACCGTCATTGTGCCGTTGAAGCCGTGGCCATCGCCGGTCAACGACGTCACCCCGGCAAGATTACGGATACTGCCATCGCCCCGGATTGATGAAGCGAACTCGTATCCCTGACTGGTATGGTTGAAGACCAGCGACCCGGCCCCATCGCCGAACACCACCCCACGGGCGGCGGTCACCGTCCCCGGTGCCATTGCCGCCTGTCCGGGCGCGGCGCCGATGATCAGGCTGCCTGTCGAATCCGTGTCATAGGCGATGCGCAATTCGTTGGATACGCCAAGCGAGGCGCCATCTTGGACAGTAATGGTGCCATTGCCATTACTGCCAGCGTAGACATTGCCCAGAAAGGTGCCGCTGGGCTGGGTGTACAATCGGCTGCCGCTGCCGGTCAACAGCAAGGTTCCGGTCTGTCCGCTGTCGCTGCCAATCGCGATCACGGCGGCGGACGCCACCGCCCCCGCGGAAACCGTCATTGCGCCATTGCCGGTAATGCCATTGCCATCCCCGCCCACATAAATCAGCAAATGGGCATTCACCACGGTTCCGGTCCCGGTCGCGGTCATGACCGCCGAACCGGAACTATCGCCCGACACATAAAGACCGTCGGCTTCCATGAAGGCGCCGCCGGAGATGGTGGCCGTTCCATGGCCCATATAGAACCAGCCGTCACTGTCGGTCCAGGTCGCGGGGGTGCCGGGATGCAGCGTCCCCACCCGCACGGATGATCCCGCCCCATCGACCGTCAGCGTGCCGCCATTGTAGAAATAAAGCCCTCCCGCCACCGTTTCAAAGGCGGCCCCGGAATCGACGGTCATCGACGCGCTGGAGCCGCTGCCATAGGCAAGATAGGCTCCGTCATGGGCGGTCAGCGCTGTCCCGGTCCCGGACAGCCTTGCGATTCCGGTTCCAGTCCCACCCGACCCATCGCCCACATAGAATGATTTTACCGATATCTGGGCGCCACCGGTCACCGTCAGTGTGCCATGCCCATCGCGCCCCACGACCAGCCCGTAACTGTTATCGGTCCAGGCCGCGCCCGCGCCTGAAACCAGTGCCGTCCCGGTGGTCCGGGCTTGGTTCCCCAAGATCGCATAGGTGCTGGTGATGCCGCTGGTTATGGATGTACCCGCCCCGATGATCAGCGTTCCCGTCGTGCCGGCATTTTCCCCCACATGCACCACATCGAAACTTTCCGCCCCGGATACGGTGTAGGTTTCACCCGTCTCGGACGAATCGCCGATCATCAGCGAATTGATCGATGTCGCCATCGCCGCCAGCGGCCATGACAGAATCACCCCTGCCCATGCCGTCGTGGCCAAAAGAGACAATTTGAAAGACCGCCCGCCCATCATATCCCCCATCATATATCCGCGTCCTTGGCAGCGGTGAAGCTGTCGGAACCAAGGGGCATACACTAATAGGCGATCATGGGGTCAACAAGTAGCGGAATGTGTCAAAATAATAGACCTGTAGTATGGGGTTCGACTTTTTTAGAGAAATAAAAATGAATGTAATTACTGATAATGCATACCAATGTGCTTATCAATCTTCGGTTGTTATTTTGACCTTGGAAATTCTTTTTTATAAAGCAATTGCCGTTACGGTAAGAGATTGCGGTCAAACAGGCTGACCAGATCGGTGGCGGATACCGGGCGGCTGACCAGGAAGCCTTGGATCTCATCGCAGCCCTTGGACCGCAGGAACGCCGCCTGTTCTTCGGTTTCCACCCCTTCGGCCACGGCCCGCAATTTCAGGTTATGAGCAAGATTGATGATGGTGGAGACGATTTCCGCCCCATCACCGTCTTCGGTGATGTCATTGACGAAAGAGCGGTCGATTTTCAGGGCGTCGATGGGCATGCGTTTCAGATAAGACAGCGACGAATAGCCGGTGCCGAAATCGTCGATGGAAATATGCACCCCCATCTGCCGCAATTCCCGCAACACCGCAGCCACTTCCTCGACCCGCTGCATCAGCACGGTTTCGGTCAGTTCCAATTCCAGATATTGCGGTGCCAATCCGCTTTCCGCCAAAGCTTGCTGGACCAGGTCGGGAACGTCGTTTTCGCGGAATTGCAAGGCCGACACATTGACCGCCACCCGTACCGGTGGCAGGCCCAGTTCATGCCAGCTTTTGCATTGGGCACAGGCGGTTTTCAGCACCCAGGCGCCAATATCCCCGATCAGACCCATGGCTTCGGCCAGGGGAATGAACTCGACCGGCGATACCAATCCCAATTCGGGGTGATGCCAGCGTACCAGCGCCTCGACCCCCAGCATGCGACCGCTGACCAGATCCACCTTGCCTTGATAGACCAAGGCAAATTCCCCCCGGATCAAGGCATGCCGCAATGAACTTTCCATGGCCAAGCGTTCGAACGATCGGGCATTCATGGATTGGGTGTAAAGCTGGAAACTGTTCCGGCCCAAATCCTTGGCCCGGTACATGGCGGTATCGGCGTTTTTCAGCAGCAATTCCGATGTCTGCCCGTCATCGGGGTAGACCGCGATCCCGATGGAGGTGGTGACGTATAATTCGTGCTGGTCGATGACAAAGGGCTGCTTGACCAGGGAAATCACCCGTTCCGCCAGTTTGGCGGCATCTTCCACATGATCCAGTTCCGGCAGCAGGATGACGAATTCATCCCCCCCCAGGCGCGCCACCGTATCCCCCTCCCGCACGCACTGCCCCAGCCGACGGGCGGTTTCCACCAGCACGGAATCGCCGATGCCATGTCCCAGCGTGTCATTGATCCGCTTGAACAGGTCCAAATCCAAAAACATGATGGCCAGGGATTGCGTGTGGCGGTGGGCATTGGCAATGGCCACCTGCAACCGGTCCACGAACAGACGGCGGTTGGGCAGGCCGGTCAGCACATCGAAATAGGCCAGATTCTTGATACGCTCTTCCGTCCGCTTGCGTTCGGTGATGTCGGAAAAGATGGCGGCGTATTGGGCCACCCGTCCCTGTTCGTCGTAAATGGCATTGATGGTCAGCCATTCGGGGAAAACATCGCCACCCTTGCGCCGATTCCAGATTTCGCCCTGCCAAACTCCCTTTTCCGTCAGAGTGTCCCACAGCCGGTGATAAAACTCTTCGTCATGGCGGCCTGACTTCAGGACACGGGGACTTTTCCCCACCACCTCTTCAAAGGTATAGCCGGTCAGTTGGGAAAAGGCCGGGTTGACGAATTCGATCAATCCGCGGGGATCGCAGATCATCACCCCGTCCAGCGATGCTTCGATCACCTTATTGGCCAGGTGCAGATCCTTGCGTGAGCGCAACAATGCCTCGTCCCGCTCGCGCAGGGCTTCATCCAGGCGTTGGACGTATTCATATTGCAGCGCAGCCAGGATATCGGAAAACGACAAAAGCCCCGACAGACGCCCGGCGGTATTGACCACCCCCACATGGCGGATGCCCCGTTCCTCCAGCAAGGCGCGGGCAGAAAGCAGGCTGTCATCATCCCGGACCGTGATCAACGGGCGGCTGGCCACATCATCCACGCAGGCGGGCACATGCCCGCCCTGGGCGATCAGGCGGACCACATCGCGTTCGGTGATGATCCCCGGTCCCTTGGGACTGTCCACCACCGCTGCATCGGTTTTGGCTGCGCGCAATTGGGCCACGGCATCGGCCAGGGATGCTCCTCCGTCGATACACACCATGCCGCGCCGGGACAACCCGGCCCCCACCGGCCGTAGCACCAGAAAATGTTCGACCCCGTGGCGCAGGATCACATCTGATTGGGTGATGATCCCCAAGGGGGCGCCGGCATCGTTGACCACCACGAAATGGCGGACATTTTCCATTTGGAACCGCAGGCCGGCATCGCCGATGCTGGTTTTGCCATGAAGCGTCTTGATCGGGTGGCTCATGACCTGGGAAATGGGGCGGAGCACGCTTTCCAGATCGTTCAGATCCACGGACAAAGCGTCATGTTCGGTCCAAATCCCCACCGGCTTGCCGTCTTCGACCACCACGATGGAACTGCACCGGATTTCGGCCATCCGGCGGGCGGCCTCCAAAATGGTGGTATCGGGCGAGCAACTCAGCAGCTCTTTCTTGACGATACGCTCGACAGCGTGGTCGGAAACCAAAGCGGCAGTCCTTGGCTAGAGAGGATAATTCCCTGTTTACTGTGGTTTTTTTATCTGATGGATGCAAGACCATGATATGGGGTGACCGTTCTTTGGCTCAGTCCAGTCCATAAGTCATAAGGGCTTTCCACTATCCTTGGGCCGCAAGGAAGCAGTGGAGAGGCGGGCGCCGTCGCGCTACACTGCCACCACGGGGACGAATGGCGGTATATAGGCGGCAACGTGAGCGAGCAGAACTCTAAAGGGCAACAAGACGTCGTCGACGAATTGCGTCAGGAATTTGTGGACGAATGCATTGAGACGCTGCAATCCTTGGACGTATCCTTGGATGCGGGACGGCATGCCCATGTGACCGAAGATCAGGTGGTGGATGATTTCCGTCGCGCCGCCGTGCGTCTTCGCGGTCCGTCCGCCAATTTTGGTTTCCGTACTCTGGACATCCTGGCGCACCGCTTGGGTGAGTATCTGGCGGGGGCCAGTTTGCCCCTGCCGCCGCGGGCATGGGATGATCTACAGCACTTTCTGGATCTGATGCTGATGCTGGCCGAAAGCCGTCAGCCCCCGGATTTCGAAGCGGCGGCGGTTATCCGCGGGTTGCCGCCCCGCCTTGGCTTCAATCTGGGCGACATCCAGATCCGCAGCGTCGAAGTCTTGCTGGTCATGCC
Source organism: Magnetospirillum sp. (assembly GCA_041915545.1). Taxonomy (GTDB): domain Bacteria; phylum Pseudomonadota; class Alphaproteobacteria; order Rhodospirillales; family Magnetospirillaceae; genus Magnetospirillum. The sequence goes on from JAYSBF010000030.1 coordinate 15,665, forward strand.
TCACGGTGCTCAGACCCGCTATGTGGAACGCGAGTTGCAGCAATGCGGATATCGGGTGTCCATCGTCGCGGATACCATCGACGCTTTTGCCCTGGTGCTTCAGACCAAGCCGGACCTGATCGTCATCTCTGCCATCATGCCGCAATTGGACGGTATTGATCTGGCCATCGGATTGTCGGCCATGCCCGCCACCCGCAATATTCCCATTGCCCTGATCACGTCGCTGGACCCCGGCGATGAACGCCTGGAATTGCTGCCCAAGAAAATTCCGGTTCTGCATAAGGGGGCAAGCTTTGGTGACGATCTGTTCAAGGCACTTGATAATCTGTTCCTGATTTAATACCAAATCCCGGTGAGTAAAACTCATAGGGATTTGGTTAGGCCCAAGGGGCCGCGCGGCTTATGCCGCGGAAGGCAAGGGTTTCGGAGAAACCCGCCCGGCCGTCACGGGCGCCGGTGATCGGTTCCGATCACCGGGACATGGTATAACAGGGGGCGGGAAAACTCCGCTTCGCGGCTGGGCGACGGCCCAGACCCGTTTGGAGGCGCAGCCTCCAAGCCTCCAGTTTCTTTTTCTTTCAAAGAGTTAGAAATCTGGAGGGTTCGGGGGGAAATGCCTCAAAAGAGGGTTTTTCCGCACCCTGTCATTCCGCGATAATCGCGCCGGTCATGGGGTTCCAGCCCAGACCGGCCAGGACCACCCAGGCGGTGGCCCCCAGATGGGGAATGCGGAAATAGAAGAAGTCGGCGGTGGTGCTGTCGGGGCCGATGGCCAGACCGGTGGTGATCCGGTCTTCCCGTGAGGCCCACCACAGGCCGGTGGGGCTTTGGAATTGGGACAGACCGGCCAGTAAGGCGCGGGCCGGTTGGGGGCGTTTGACCGCCCACAGGGCCAGGGCGCCCTGGGCCGTGCCTTCCACCCATAGCCCGTCGCGGTCATCGTTGAAATCGAACCCGCCTGCCACTCCATGCTTGGATTGGGCGTAATCCAGTGCCGCCGCCCATTGGCCGGGGGCGCTGTCCAGCAATTGCGGCCAGAATTGCGCATCCAGCCCCGATGTGGCCCGGTTGGGAGTGACGCCGTCGGGCAGAGTGCCGGTCAGGAAATGGCCGCCGCCACTGATCCATGCCCAATCGACAAAGGCGCGGGCCTGGTCCGCCGCCGCCGTCCAGGGGGCATTGCCCCCGTCCAGCCGGGCCATCCAACCGAACAGCGCGGCCAGGTCGATATTGTGTTCGGTGGATTTCCATCCCACCGGGTGGGCGGCGGCACCGTCGCCATGGATACCCCCGGCATACCCGCCGCCGGATTTGCCGTCATTCATGTGGTCCAGCACCCATTTGCCCAGATGGCGGGCGGCGGGGATCAGGGACGGGTCATTACCGCCACGGGCGACGGTTAACAGCGCCAGTCCTGCCCATGCCACATTGCCGGTGGCGGTGCCGGTCTGATAGCTGTCTTCCATCCATTGCCGCCGGGTCGGGTCCCACCAGCCATGGGGCGGCGGTGGTGTGGTTTGGGGGCCTGCCCGATAGACGTTGCGCAGCCGGGCTTGGGATGTGTCCGCCCGGTCGTGGGTGGCGGCCAGGGCCAGGGCTTGGGCGATGCGGTTCGCCTGCGGATGGCGACCGCAGGCGGTCAGGGCAATGGCGGCCAGGGCGTTGTCATAGACAAAAGCCGCGCCGGTCAGGGCCGGGCTGTTGGTTTGTTCGTAACTGGCCAGAAAGACAGGGCCGGTCCCGGCGATGGCATCCACCCGGCTGGCCAGGGCCGCGCATCCCCGCTCCGCCAGGGCGGCATCGGGTGGGGTGGCCAAGGCTGCGCTGGTCAGGGTTGTGGCGGCCAAGGCGGTGACGCCCACGATCACGGCGGCGGTTGTGCGGATTTTCATGGATGGGGTCCGTTCGCCAGGGGTTTGGCCATGGGTTCATACCAATGGGCGGGAAAATCCGCCTGATCGCGGGCGGCATGGTTGAACGGCGCCTTTAATCCGCCGGGAAAGCGCTGGCGTAACAAATCCTGATAATGAGGGGCGGGGTCCAGGCCCCGTTCCGCCGCCAGATGACGGAACCAGCGCACCCCGGCGGCCACATGGGCGATTTCGTCGCGATAGATCACATCCAGGGCCGGAGGCGTGATGGTGTCGCCATTCCGGGCCAGTTTGTCCATGGTGGCCGGGGTGGTGTCCAGCCCACGGGCTTCCAGGGTCATGGGCACCACCGCCAGCCGGGCCATCAGATCGTCGGCGGTTTTTTCCGCCGCCTGCCACAACCCGTCATGGGCGGGCAAGTCGCCATAGGCGGCCCCCAGGCTGGTCAACAGGCGTTCCAGCATTTCGAAATGATCAACTTCGTCCACCGCCACCTGGACCCAATCATCATAAAACGCCTTGGGCATGGACGATTGGGGGAAACGGCAGATGATATCCCAGGCCAGATCAATGGCGTTCAGCTCGATATGAGCCAGGGCATGCAACAGGCCGATCCGCCCCTTATCCCCGGCATAGGTCCGTTTGGGCATATGCTTCGGGGCCAGCAATTGCGGGCGTTCCGGTCGGTTGGGGCGGTCAGGCGGCAGGCATTGCCCCACCTGGGACAGCCGACCTGTGCGCCAATCATGGGAAACCTGCCGGGTCAGCCGACATTTATCGGCGGCTGATCCGGTGGTCAGAACCAAAACGGCGGCTTCGGCCAAGGTGGCGGGCAAGGCGGGGATGTCGGTGGGTTGGGTCATCATGACCCGACCCTAACCGCCCGGTCACAAGGAATGCAAGGCGTTCAGAATGTCAACGATATGGCCCGACACCTTCACCTTGCGCCATTCGCGCACCAGGATGCCTTTTTCGTCAATCAGGAAGGTAGAGCGTTCAATGCCCATATGCTTCTTCCCGTACATATTCTTTTCTTTCCACACGTCAAAGACGGCGCACAGCGAGCCTTCGGGGTCGGAAATCAGTGGAAAGGGCAGGTTATGCTTGGCCCGGAACTTGGTGTGACTGGCGATGGAATCCTTGGACACCCCCAGGATGTCGCAATTATTCACCGTAAAACGCAAATAATCGTCGCGGAATTGATGGGCTTCCGACGTGCATCCCGAGGTGTCATCCTTGGGATAGAAGTACAACACCAGCCGTTTCCCGGCGAAATCCGCAAGGGAACGGGGGCCTTCGTCGGTTTCGGCGGAAAAGGCGGGAACGGGCTGGCCGACGCTCACACTCATGGGTGATCCTTTCGCTGAAACACTACGTCCCCGGATCGTATACGACCTTTACAATTTGTACAGTGCATACCCCACGGGTCAGACCGTACTTTCCGCGTATTGTAACAATTGGAATGCGACTATTGTAGCTTGATCTCCACGATTACACTGCTGTCCCCCACCTCGATGGCGGCCTGAGAAAAGACACCGGCTGACGCCGCATGGGAAAATCCATAGGGTTCGGTGGGAATGCCCAACCAATTGGTGGTCAGGGTTTGCGAACCGTCCACATCCTGAAAAGCTGCCGCCGCATAACGGCCGGGCGGCACCTGATGCAGAGTGACCGATGCCTGACCGTCGGCGGCGGTCAGGATAAAGGCGGCGAATGCCCGGCCATCGGCGGGAAAACCGCTTTCCTTGTTGTAAAGACGGATGCGGATATCCCCCACCGGTCCGGCACCTTGGACGGCGATGGTCAGATCAGCAGCCCAGGCAAGGCCGACACCGGCCAGCCAAAAGAGCAGGGATGCAAGGACCTGGGCGGTAAAACGATGACCGCGGATCATTTGAACACCATCACCGGAATGACCGCCAGGGGCAGGATGGTGGCGACACTCCCCCAGATCAGCCACCAACGGTCCAGCCGCCAATAGATATCGGGGATGATGCCGGTCTGGGCGAATTCCCTGGCCAGCCGTCCCAATTTGGTTTGCAACGGCACCAGGATCACCACCCAAACCACCCCGGATGCGGTGAACAGGATACCGCCGTGAATGACCCAGGGCGAATCCCACCCGATGCCCCCCCAAATCACATTGGCCATGCCCGCAGCAGCCACCAGGGAACTGCCACCAAGGGTAAAAATCCAATCGGTCAGGGTGACCAGACGTTGGGCAAAGGCGATGATGGCGGCATCACCCGTCCGGTTGGCCATCACCTTCCAAAACCCGGTGACGATGATATTGCCCACGAACAGCACAACACCGACGATGTGCACTGTTTTCAAGATCAGATAATGGTCCATGACAAACCCTTGTCGAGCAGTGTTCACATCGGCATGTCTGCATATGTGAACACTGTCAACATTCCGGGGGGCTGTCAAGATCAAGACGGGCTGCGCCCTGTTTTGCCTGCCTCGTGGATCAGGGCGCCTGTTCCTGCGCGGCCCGCTGGTCATGGATCAGCCGCCCAGGCTGACCGACGATCCGTTCGTAAACATCGTGGGCCGCCTGGGCGCAGTCATTGGCCTTGTCGCACAGGGTCTTGAAATCGGCGTAGCCCGCCGCCGCCACCAAGATGGCCTTTAGCCCCGCCGGGGCGGCGTCGGCGTCGAATGATCCGGCGATGGTCTGGCGCAGCACGGTTTGGATGGCCGACCATAATCCCCAGGCTTCCACCAATTGGTCGCGGTCGGATGGGGCCAGGATGTCGGCCTTCATGGCGTTATCCAGGGTTTGCCGGGTGTTTTGGGCCAGAACGTCCGGGTGGGTGGCTGCCCAGCGCAATTGCAGATATTGGGCGGTGAATTCGATATCCACCAATCCGCCCAGACGGTGTTTGACATCCCACGGATTGCCGGGCTTGTGTTCGCGGGCCATGCGGCGGCGCATATCGGCCACATCGGCCAGCAAGGTATCGGGGTCGCGGGGGCGGCACAGCACGGTTTGGATCAAATCCCGCACCCGCCCGGCCAGAGTGGGCGACCCGCTAACTACGCGGGCGCGGGTCAGGGCCATGTGCTCCCAGGTCCAGGCATCCTTGTGCTGGTAGCGTTCAAAGGCTTCCCAGCGGGCGGCGATGGGGCCGGCATTGCCGGATGGGCGCAACCGCATGTCCACTTCGTACAGCCCGCCTTCGGCGGTTTTTGCGGTCAGGGCATTGACCAGCCGTTGGGTCAGCCGGGCGAACCAGGTGGCGGTGGATAGGGGGGTGCGGCCGTCTGATTCATCAACCCCCGCCGGGGCGTCGTAGATCAGGATCAAATCCAGATCTGACGTGGCGGTCATTTCCCCCCCGCCCATCTTGCCCATGGCCAGGACACACCATTCGGCGCCGGGCACGGTGCCGTGGGTTTGGGCCAGGAAGTGCTGGACCTTGGGGGCCAGGGCGGTCAGCACCGCATCGGCCAAATGGGTGAATGCCGCCTGAGCCTGGATGGGGGGCAGCAGGTTGCGCAAGGATTGTACCCCGATGCGGAATCGCACATCCCCGGCCCAGCGCCGGGTCAAATCCAGCATTTCCTGGGGATCGGCGGCTTCGGCCAGGTGATCCGACAATTCGGCGGCCATGACGTCGGCATCAGGGGGCGGGGCGAAGAAATCATGGGCCAGAACCGCGTCCAACAGCGTGCTACGCCGGGCCAGAAGATCGGCCAGGGCCGGGGCATTGCCCATGATTTCCGCCACCAGATCCAAAAGTGCCGGATTGGAATGAAACAGGGAAAACAGGGGAATGCCGGCGGGCAGGGCGGACAGGAAGCCGTCAAAACGCAAAAAGGCTTCCATGGGAGTGGCGGTGCCGGACAGGGCCGATAACAGCGCCGGGGTCAATTCGGTCAGCAATTCCCGCGCGCGGGTCGAGCGGGTGGCTCGGATGCGGCCATGATGCCAGCCGCGGATGGTTTCGCAGATGGCGGCGGCGTTGGAAAAACCCATGCCGGTCAAGGTCTGGACCGTGTCGGGGTCATTGTCGCCGCCGGTAAAGACCAGATTGCCGCAAGGGGCCAATTGGGGCGATTCCTCGAACAGATGGGCATAATGGTCCTCGACCAGACCCAAATGGGACAAAACCGTCTGGGCGAACCCGTCACTGTCGGTGAAGCCCATGAACCGGGCCAGGGCCAACAGCCGTTCGGGGGTGTCGGGCAGGGTTTGGGTCTGTTTGTCGTCCACCATTTGCAGACGGTGTTCCAGCCGACGCAGGAACCGGTAGCTGTCGGCCAGTTCGGCGGCGGCCTGGGCATCCACATGTCCTTGGGACACCAGGGCATCCAGGGCGTCCAAGGTGCGGATGCAGCGCAAGGCCGTCTGGCGCCCGCCCCAGATCAGTTGTTGGGTTTGGGCGAAAAATTCGATTTCGCGGATGCCGCCCCGGCCCAGCTTGATGTTATGACCGGCAACGGCGATCTTGTGGCCGCCGCGATGGGCATTGATCTGGCGCTTGATGGAATGGATGTCCTGGATGGCGGCGAAATCCAGGGATTTGCGCCAGATGAACGGGCGCAGGAATTTCAGAAAGGCACTGCCGGTCTGGTCATCCCCGGCCACTTGCCGCGCCTTGATCATGGCGGCGCGTTCCCAGTTCTGGCCAAACCCTTCATAGTAATTTTCCGCCGCCACCAGGGAAATGGCAACCGGCGTCGATCCCGGATCGGGGCGCAGGCGCAGATCGGTGCGGAAGACATAGCCATGCACCGTGCGTTCATCCAGGATTTTCACCAGATCGCGCACCAGCCGGATCATGCATTCCGGCAGACTGTGCCGTCCGCGATAGTCCAGCTTTTCATGATCATAAAAAACGATCAGGTCGATATCCGATGAATAATTCAATTCGCGGGCGCCGAATTTGCCCATACCCAGCACCACCAGCCCGCTTTGCTGTTCCGGGTCGGCGGGGTTGGGCAGGGTGAATTCCCCCTTGGCCGCTTCGCGACGCAGCAGAAACCGGACCGCCAGACGGACGGCCATCTGGGCGAAATCGGACAAGGTTCCGGTGACCTGATCCAGTTCCCACGATCCGGTGATGTCGGCCACGGCCACCAGCAAAGCCACCTGGCGCTTGGCCAGCCGCAGATGCTGCATCAGCTTGGGCAGGTCGGTTTCCTGATCCAGCCTTTGCCATACATCATCTTGCAGCCGTGCGAAGGCCCGGTCCGGCCCCAATTCCAGCAAGTCCAGGGCAAAGGCCGGGTCTGATAAAATGCAATGTGTCAGAAACGGGCTGTTGCCGAAGACCGATGAAAACAACGCCGCCGCCATGAAATCGCCAGGAATGGCCTGCATCCTGTGGGCGGTATCGTTGTCGGCCAACTCGCCCGCCCGTTCCAGCCAGCGTTCGAAACCACGGGCGCGGGCGCCATCGTCGGCGATGGGGGGTAAAAGCTTGGGCTGAAAAGAAAAGTTCACCTTGTTTCTTCCCGGATGGTGTGGTTGCTTGCTGGTCAGCAGATCAAGCTTTGTCCCGGAAATCAAGGTGCTGGGAACAAAGCGGACAGGAAGGTAGTTCGACAGTGGTTCATGGCGCGGTCAGGGGCTTGTTCCAGTTCATCGGACTTTTGTTCGCCGCATTGCTGGTGGCCTTGTCGTTCCTGGCATGGCGTTTGTCATCCGGCCCCGTCGCCCTGTCTTTCCTGACTCCCTATATCGAAGATGCCTTAAGCGATCCGCAAAACGGATTTTCCACCCGTCTGGATACCACCGTGCTGGCCTTGGCGCCGGGGTCGTGGGCCGTGGAAATCCAGGCATTGAATGTCCGATTGTTCCTGGGCGGCGAAGCCCCGGTGGCCGAAGTGCCGGAAATGGCCCTGACCTTGAACGGTCAGGCGTTGCTGGCGGGGGAATTGGCCCCCAGCGCCGTGCGTTTTTATCACCCCCGGTTGCGGCTGGTGCGGGATGAAAAAGGGCGGTTTCAGTGGGATGTGCTGTCACAGAAATCGTCCCCTTCCCCTTCCCCTTCCGCTTCCGCTCCGCCCCCCCAGGCGGCTTCTCCACAGGCGGTCGGGCAGTCCGATGCTTTCGTGGCCGGTTTGCTGGATGCGGTGATCGGCGTTCCCAATCCGGCCCGTCCCGCCCGTCATCTGCAACGGGTATCGGTGATCAACGCCGATGTGCGGGTGGATGATTTGGCCTTGGGGACGTCCTGGCACGCCCCTGATGGCGATATTGATATCCGCCGCGTACCCCAGGGGATGCAGGTTCTGGCCCGCCTGGTGCTGGAAACCAGGGACGGGCAGGGCGGGATGAATTTACGCCTGAATTATGCCAAGGCCGATGGCGGCCTGAGCGGCGAAATGATGATGGCCGGGTTGCGTCCGTCGGAACTGGCGGTATTGGGCGGTGCCCTGGCTCCATTGCGGGCGGTGGATCTGCCGCTGGCCGGGTCCATCCAGATCCTGGGCCGGGCTGACGGGACGGTTCAAAGCATTGATTTCAATCTGGGCGGCGGTGCCGGACAGATCGTGTTGGAGCAACCAGCCCCCACCCGGATCTCGGTGGAATCCCTGCTGTTGCGGGGGCAACTGACCGACGGGCTGAAAACCGCCCATCTGGACGAAGCCGTCGTCGATCTGGGTGGGCCGCGCTTGACCCTGAGCGCTGATGCCAAGGGATTGGGGGGCGCCACCGCCATCACCGCCGAAGCCCGGCTGACCGATGTACCGGTGGATGAGTTGGGGCGGTTATGGCCGTCCTTCGCCGCCGCTAACCCGCGCGAATGGGTGCTGAAAAATCTGTCCAACGGCATGGCCAGGGAATTGAAGGTATCGGTGACCGCCCGCTCGGCCAATGGCCGTTTCGATGATCTGATGGTCGAGCGTCTGGCCGGCGAGGTGGCGGCGGACGGGGTCAGCGTCGATTATCTGCATCCCATGCCGGTGGTCAGGAATGCGGCCACCCGCGCCACCTTTGATGCTTCGGCCTTTCGGCTGGCCCTGCTGGGGGGCGAAGTGTACGGGTTGCGCATCACCGGCGGCACCATCGTTCTGGGCGGGCTGGATGCGGTCAATCAATTCGCCGATATCGACATGACCGTGGATGGGCCAGCGGCGGATGCGTTGCGTCTGGTCGATAGCAAACCGTTGCGTTATGCCAGCGCCCTGGGTATCGACCCGGCCAAGGTGGGGGGGGATGCCACCACCCGCCTGTCACTGAAATTCCCGCTTTTGCGCAATTTGCGCATGGATGATCTGGCGGTGAAGGCCCATTCCAGCCTGAAGGCTGTGTCCTTGCCCAAGGTCTTACTGGGCCAAGATCTGACCCGCGCCGATCTGGAAGTGGATGTGGATGCCAAGGGGCTGGATGCCCAGGGCGCCATTGTCTTGGGCACTATTCCCGGCGATCTGAAATGGCGCGAGAATTTTTCCGCCAAGGGGGTCGCCTTCCGCTCGCGCTATCAGGTGCAGGTGCCCAAGCTGGATGAAGACCAGCGCAAGGTGCTGGGGCTGACCGCCATGCCTTTCGTGTCGCCGGTTCTGGCCGGGCCGGTGGGGGCCAGTGTGGTCGCGGTCCTGCAAGATGGCGGCAAGGGCGATATCGACATCAATGCCGATCTGTCTCCCGCCCACATGACCTTGCCGGGCATGGGATGGCGCAAGGAAGAACGCACCACCGGCGGTGCTCAGATGCTGTTGCGCCTGGACCGGGGGCAAATCGTCGCGGTTCCCAAATTCGTGGTCAATGCCGGTGATTTGCAGGCCCAGGGCGCGGTGGCCTTTGGCAATGACGGGGCCATCCGCCGGGTGGATTTTTCCCGTCTGGCCTATGGCGGTCGCACGGATATCAGCGGGTCAGTGACCTTTAATCCCGGCGGCGCGCTGGATGTGACGGTCAAGGGGGACAGCATCAATGCCGAACCCTTCATTTCATCCGGCGAGGAAACCCCGGCCGAGGTCGATGCCGCCCAGGCCCGTAAGAAAAACGGCGGAAAAAAAGAAGACGGCCTGCCGCCCATGACCATCACGGCTTCGTTGGGGCAGGCCTGGGTGTCGCAGGACGGGCGGTTGCTGAATGTCACCGCCAATTTGAACCATGATGTCAAGGATTGGCGCGGCATGGATATCCGCGCCCTCTTGGACAACGGCAAAAGCTTTGCCCTGACCATGCGGCCCGATGGCCCCAATCGCCGTGCGGTCACCCTGGTTTCCGATGATGCGGGTGGGGTTCTGCGCACCTTTGACACCTATGGCGACATGATGAACGGCAGGCTGGATGTGGCTGCCCATTATGACGATGCGGACCCGCGCCAACCCCTGTCCGGGATCATCAAGGTCAAGGATTATCAGATCGTCAAAGCCCCGGCCCTGGCCCGTCTGCTGACCGTGGCGGCACTGACCGGCATTTTGGATGTGTTGAAAGGTGATGGTGTCGGCTTCAGCACCTTGGATGCCCCCTTCACCTATGCGGATGGGCTGTTGGCGGTCCATGACGTGCGCGCCTTTGGCTCGGCCCTGGGGATCACCGCCAAGGGCCAGATTGATATGGATCGGGGGCGAATGGCCCTGGAAGGAACCGTCGTTCCCGCCTATGCCCTGAATTCGGTGCTGGGAAATATTCCCGTTCTGGGGTGGCTGATCACAGGTGGGGAAAAAGGCGGCGGATTGGTGGCCTTCAACTATTCCATGAAGGGACCGACCGGCGACCCGGATGTTATCGTCAACCCGCTATCGGCCCTGACCCCAGGTTTTTTGCGCAATTTGTTCAACATCTTCGACGATGGCAGCGGCACCAATGCCCGCAAGGGGCCTGATCCGGCCCCGACCGCCAACCCCGCCAATCCCGCCGATGCCGGGACGGGGAGCATGGACCGGTAGTCTCCCTCTCTTCGATGCCCTTCACCCCCTTTCCCCGTCCGGGAAGGGGGGTTTTCTTTGTGTCCCTTCGCCGGGCGTGGCTCGCCCGTGCGGCGCCGACATCATTCAAAAGATATATATGTGCGCATCTTTAAATTGCGGAAAAGTATTATTGTGAACAAAATCCAACATCTACTTGGTTATGTTCAAACTAAAACCAACAATATCCAACTTATGAAATAAAAATTTTATTCAATTCTGTTGTTTGATTTTTATTGTTGGGGTATTCCGGTGCCCCAGGGGGACGGTATTCGTTCGCACTCTGGGGGCTGTGATGAAATTGATTTTGGAATCCCGGACTTTGTTCGATGGTTCGGTCGCGATTGCCACGGCGGCGGCGGCGGATGTTTCTCACAGCGACAGTCAAGCCGGAACGACGGCGACCGACGCCACTGCCCAGGACAAGGCGATCAAGGCCGCCGTCCAGGACACACCCGCCGCCGCGCAGGTGACGGTTCAGGGGGGGCAATCCGAGGCCCGCCAGATCGTCTTCATCGACCAGAAGGTGGAAGGTTGGCAATCACTGGCCGATGCCAGTGCCGCCACCGGGGCGCATGTGGTCGTCTTGGATCCGGGGCGTGATGCCATCACCCAGATCACCGAGGCACTGGCCGGGCAAAGCGGCGTGACCAGCCTGCAAATCCTGTCCCATGGCAGCGCCGGCACCATCGAGGCGGGACGTGGCGCCATCACCTCGGCCACCCTGGCCGATCAGGCGGCAGAGGTGGCGTCCTGGCGCGACCATCTGGCCGAAGGGGCCGACATTCTGATCTGGGGGTGCGATGTGGGGGCAGGGGACAGCGGCACCGCGCTGCTGACCGATCTGCATAATTTGACCGGGGCCGATGTGGCGGCCTCCACCGATGATACCGGCGCCGCTTCGTTGGGCGGGGATTGGGTGTTGGAAGCGAGTACCGGCCGCATCGAGACGGGGTTGCCCGCCGATCGCGCCACGCTGGAGGCGTATCAGACACTGATGGCCGCGCCTACCATCACCGATACCACCCCATCATCGCAGACCCGGCAGGTGGACGAAGACCATAGCCTGACCTTTGACAATCAACTGACCATTTCGGGCACGGGAACGCTGACCGTCACTGTGACGTTGAAGGAAAACAACCAAACCCCCAGCGCCACCATCGCCGATGGCGGCACTTTCAGCTTGAACGGAACCACCGGCCTTAGTTTCAGTGCGGGCGACGGTGTCAATGACGCCACCATGACCTTCACCGGGACAGCCGCCGATATCAATGCCGCCTTGGCCGGTCTGGTCTATCGTCCCACCGATAATTTCAACGGTAATGCCAAGTTCTCCCTGACCGTCGTTGACGGCAGCAGCCTGAGCGCCAGCGCCGACATCGCCGTCCAGGTGGTGACCATCAATGACGTGCCGAATTTCAATCCGCTGCCCGTCGGCAATGCCGGTGTGGCCAGGGTGAATGAGGGGCTGGGCAATACCGTAACCTTGACTGCCGCCCAATTCGGGATCGACACCACCAGCTTGGCGACGCTTGGGGCGTTCGATGCGGATTTGAATTCCAACCTGTCCACGGTCAAGGCTCAGACCACCGATCAGATCACCTTCGAGGTGACGTCCGTGCCGGTGGAAGGCCGCTTGCTGAAAAATGGCAATCCGCTGTTGGCGGGGTCGCTGTTCACCCTGGCCGATCTGATCGCGGGCAAGATCACTTATGAACATCTGGGCAGCCAAGCCAATGAAGCCCTGCTGGCAGGCAGCGAAAGCGACAGCTTCAATGTTACCGTGCGCGATGGTGCCGGTGGTGTGGATACCGGGACGGTCGCCATCAAGATCGTTCCGGTGGATCAGGCGCCCGTGGTCACCGCGGCCCCCGATCCCGCGGTGATCGCCTATGAAGGGCGGTTGGGCGTGCCCATCGTGGTCAGCGTCACCGATGTCGATCAGGTCAGCACCACCTATACCTTCGCCTTCAACAATCTGGCTTTGCCTGCCGGGAACGTCTTGTACCTGGATATCAATGGTGACGGAAAGTTCAGTGTCGGCGACACCCAGATCGTGAATGGCTTTGTCTGGAGCGGGACCGTCATCGGGCTGAATAATCTGCTGCGGCTGGATGTCAGCGACGCGGAACCGACCACCGCTCTGACCTTTAAATTATCGGTCACTGACGATGATGGCGGCACCCATGATGCGGGTGCCACCGCTGGCGATGGCACCACCACCATCCAAACCATCACCATCAATCCGGTGGAAAACAACGATTATCCGGTGTTGACCACCAATGTCAGCTATGTGGGATCGGTGGGAACATGGTGGGTCACCATGACTTCGGCCATGCTGCGCAGCACCGACACGGATTCTCCCGATTCCAACCTGACTTATGTGGTTACCGGGCCGGTCACCCTGCTTTCCGGGGATGGCACCGCGCAAATCCAGATGAATGGCCAGGCATTGGGGGTGGGCAGCACTTTCACCCAGGCGGACATCACCGCCGGTGCGGTTTCCCTGGTTTTCACCGGCGGGACTCATGACAGCAGCACCGTTCAGCAGTTCTCGTTTAATTTCAAAGTGTATGATGGCGAGTTGACTGCTTTTTCCACCGTCAATCAAACGGTCAACAGCCCGGCGATCGAAGGCGGTATCCGCGATGCCGCCGACAGCCATTATGTGGAAAACAGCTATATCTTTTCCTTCACCCCCGGCGGGACCGGACCGGGTGTCGGACCGGCGCCGGTCAACGTGGCGCCGGTGGTGGCGGCGATTGTCGGCATCAGCGCCGCCGATCTGTCAGAAGGCGGGACGGTCACCGTGGGGGGCAATTTCAATGGCAGCGGCGCCACCACGGGACCGCGCATCGCCGTGACCGATACCGACAACACCTCGTCTGAAATCGTTTTCCGTCTGGAAAGCGTTCCCACGGGCGGGACGGTGTTGTTGAACGGGGTGGCCATAGCCCAGTTCGGCAGTTTCACCATGAAGGATCTGTTGGACGGCAAGGTGACCTATCGCCAGGATGGCGGGGAACAATTCCTGTCGGCCAATCTGGGGTTCAGCTTCTCGGTTTCCGACGGGCAGGCGGCGGTTACCCCCGCCGCCACCGATGGCGCCGGGCATAATTTCCGGGTTGAGGCCCGGCCGGTCAACGACACACCCGAGGTCAGCGTGGATCAGTCATCCACCGTGGCCGAAGGCGGATCGGTGGCCTTCAATACCGTCGGCCAATCGACCATTACCCTGACCGACGTGGATGGCAGCGGCGATGCCGGCCCATCCCCCTTGGACAATTATCTCAGCAGCGGTTCAGACCAGCTTTACGTGGTTTTGGGCAGCCTGCCCCAATACGGCACATTGTCGGTCAATGGCGGTGCCGCCCTGGTGATCGGCAGCCATGTGCTGAAATCGGATATCCAGGCCGGCAAACTGGTCTACACCCATGATGGCAGCGAGAATTTCACCGACAGCTTCATGTTGACGGCCAATGACGCCCAGGGCCAATCCAATTCCACCGGCAATACCATCACGGTGAATATCAAGATCGCCCCGGTCAATGATTCGCCCACCACCGATGCGGTGACGACCGGGGTTATCGGCAGCGGTGTGAATACCGGCCTGCGCATTACCGAGGGCACTACCGGGGTGATCGGCGGCAGCAATGCCGCCTATGGCGGCACCGCCTTTTATGCCACCACCGACGGGTTCGTCCGGTCGCAATTGATTTCTTATGACCCGGATAACAGCGCCAGCCAGATCCAGTACCGCATCACCACCGATGTGGTGTATGGCAAGCTGCTGCTGAATGGTCAGGTGCTTGGGGTGGGCAGTACCTTCACCCAGGCCGATCTGGATGCCGGACGTGTCACCTATGTTCATAATGGCGACAACGGCAACGGCCAGGGTGCGGTGTCCGATTATTTCGAATATCAGGTGGGCGATGCCGGTCCCGGTGTCTATCCCACCGGCAAGTTCGATATCGAAGTCTGGACCACCGCCAACGATACCCCTGTGATTGCCGGGCCATCCGCTTCGACGGTGATCGAGGTGGACACCCCGTCCACGGCCACGGCCATCACCGGCTTTTCCCTGACCGATTCCGATTTTTCCATGCCGACGGACCCGGCGGCTCTGGTTCAGGTGACCGTGCGCCTGACATCTGCGTCCGGCACCCCTCTTTCCTCTGCGGATTATGCCGGATACACCCTGTCCAGCTCGGTCGGCGGCAGCGGGGCGAGTGTGGATAGCAGCCATGGCGGTGTGAACGATTGCCTGGTGCTGCGCGGAACCGTGGCGCAGATCAACGCCTATCTGGCCGGGTTGCAACTGGCCACCACCACCGATCCCAATAGCCAGTTGAAACTGGAAGTGGTGGCCGATGACCGCACTCGCAATGGGTCTGGGACGCTGACCAGCGGGGCCAATGGCGGCACGATCAACCAGAACAATATCGCAGGTGGCGCGGCCCAGGCCATCAGCACGGCGGAATTCAACCCCTACAGCACGCTGGTATCGTCCTTTGGCGGCTATAATGTGGTGTCCAAGACGGTAACGGTGCGGGTTTCGACCGTGGATGAAACCCCCACCGTCACCGTGCCCACCAGCCAGACCGTGGCTGAGGACGTCAAGACCAGGATCACCGGCATTTCGGTGAATGACCCGGAATCCGTGGGGTTCGGCGTGCCCACCACGGTGACCCTGACCGTGGGGGCTGGCAAGATCGAGGTCGGCACGCAATCGGGCGTGACCATCTCGGGCAGCGGAACCGGCACGGTGACCCTGACCGGCACGGTCGGGAATATCAACACGCTGTTGGCGGCGGGGGTTTATTACACCTCTCCCACCAACGACCACACCGACCATAATGGCGGATCGGCGGGCGACGTCACCTTGACGGTGTCGATCACCGAAAGCACCGATGCTTCGGTGGGAACCGGCGGCGGGTCCGATCCATCCAACAACACGGTCAGCAATACCGTGGATATCACCGTCACTCCGGTCAATGACGCGCCGGTGGTGACCCAGACTTCGACCATGCTGACCCTGACCGATGGGGTGACGGCGGCCGCGGTCAGCGGCTTTGTCGTCTCGGACGTGGATATCTCTGGCGATGGCGGGGTCCAGGCCGGTGAAAGCGATTTCATCCAGGTCACCATCCGGTTGCTGGACGGCAATTACAATCCGCTGCCGCAAAGTGCCTATGCCGGGGTGGTGCTGGCGACATCCGCCGGCAGCGTGACCACCGACACCACCTATACCGGCAGCGGCGCCGCCTTGCGTATCCGCGGCACCCTGGCCGATGTCAATGCCGCGCTGGCCAGTCTGACCCTGACCCCCGGCAGCACTCTTTACACCAATTGGAGCGCCAACCCGGCGGCCTATCGTATTCAGGTCATCGCCGATGACCGGATACGTGATCCGGCCACCGGGGCGTTGGACAGCAGCGGGATCGACGCCAATGGCGGCGAGTTGAACAATTCCAACGGCAGCACCAGCGCCCAAGCGGTCCCCACCACCGAATTCAACGTCTATTCCGGCGCCGCCCCGACCATCTACAACCTGGATGCGGGCAACCAGACCGCGGCTCTTCAGGTTTTGGTCACGCCGACGGTGAACGAGGATGTGCGCACCTATATCGGCGGTCATTTCGTTATCACCGACTATGAATCCGACACTTACAACTTGCCAGTGCGGGTCACCTTATCCACCGGCGGCATGGGAACCTTGGGCGTTGGAGGCATCGCCATACAAAATGGCGGCACCATCGCCGGGGTGACGATCATCAGCGGCGACGAAACCGGGACCTTGCTGCTGGAAGGGACTGCCCGCGCCATACAGGCATTGCTGAACGACAGCGCCAACGGGCTGCACTACCAATCGGCCGCCGATGACAATATCGACCACAATGCGGCTGCCGCGGGCGATGTCACCATCACCGTGACCTTGAACGAGTATCGCTCGGCCACGGATCGGGGGGATACTGCCGATATTCGCAGCACCAGCTTTGGCGTCACCGTCAATCCGGTCAATGACGCCCCCACGGTCACGGTCAGCACGCCTTATCTGCATCTGGTCGATGATCACACCACCGTCCTGGTCAGTGGCTTTTCGGTGGCGGATGTGGATATTTCCGGCGATAGCGGCAATTTGCAGAGTGACGAAACCGATTTTCTGCAAGTGACCATCCGTCTGCTCGGCGCTGGCGGCACCCCCTTATCCCTGAGCGATTACGCCGGTGTGACGCTGGTGGTGGACGCGGCGGGCAGCGGGGTGAGCGTGGATACCGCCATGGATGGGAACGGTGCCGCCCTGCGCATTCGGGGAACCCTGGCCGAGATCAACGCCGCCTTGGCCAGTCTGACCATGACGCCAAGCACCAATCTGTTTTCGACCAACCCCAATTGTCTGATCCAGGTGATCGCTGATGACCGGGTGCGCGATCTGTCCACCGGGGCGTTGGACAGCAGCGGGATCGACGCCAATGGCGGCGAGTTGAACAATTCAGACGGCAGCACCAGCGCCCAGGCGGTGCCCACCACCGAATTCGATGTTTATGCCGATCTGGCGCCATCCAGCGTTTACAATCTGGGGGCGGGTAACCAAAAGGCGGTGTTGTCCCTGCCGGTGTCCAAGACGGTGGACGAGGATGCGGCCACCAATATCGGCGGTGGCTTTGATATCACCGATCATGAATCGGACACCTATAATCTTCCGATCCGGGTCACCTTGTCCACGGGTGGGCGGGGGATTTTGGGGCTGGGCAGCGGTACGGCGGCGACCGAAGGGACGGTTATTTCCACCCCTGGCGGCAACGTCACCGTCGTCAGCGGCGACGAAAGCGGCACCTTGCTGCTGGAGGGCAAGGCCAGCGCCATCAAGGCGTTGCTGAATGACACCAGTGCCAGCGGTCTGCATTACCAATCGGCGTTGAATGACAATGCCGATCACAACGGTACGGCCACCGGCGATGTGACCATCACGGTCACCATCGACGAATATCAATCGGCCACCGGCCTGGGGGTGTCGCCCCAGGTGACCACCGGAACATTCGGAATCACCATCAACCCGGTCAATGATGCGCCGGTCCTGGCCGGCACGCTGACCAATCCCACCGCCCAAGGTACGGCCTTGGGGGCTGGACCTGTGGCTTTGCTGTCGGGTGCCAGTGTCACCGATGTGGATTTCGGCGATAGTGGGGTGACCACCTTTGGCCATGGGGTGATGACCGTTCATCTGGACGCTTATCGTCCCGGTGACGTGCTGTCGCTGCCCACCGGCTTGGCCGGGGTGGCGTCGATCAGCGGCGGGAATGGGACGGATCTGGTGATCACCCTGACCGCCGGGGCGACGCCCGCGCAAGTGTCGGCTATTCTGGCGGCGGTGCGGTATGCCAGCACGTCCGCCGATCCCACCCAGGGGGGAACCGCTCCGGTACGGACTTATTCCATCAGTCTGATGGATGGCAATAATGACGATGACAGCAATAATGCGGGTGGTCCCGCCGCGTTGTCGTCGAATGTGCTGACCGGACAAATCGCGTTCAGCCCCTATGTGCCGCCGGTCACGCCCCCTTCGCCCGAGCCGCCGGTCGTGTCTCCGCCACCCGTGCCGCCGACCACCCCGGAACCATCTGCTTCCGAAGGGGGGGGCGTGGTTCAGGTCCAGCCGTCACGCCCGGTGGATACCCGCGGCACCGAGGTGGTTGCAGCCCCGCCCGTGCAGCCGCAAGCTCCGGTGCAATCGCTCTACACCACCCCGTCACAGCCCGCGCAATCGCTCTACACCATGGCGACCCCGCAAGTGCGGCAGGATCAGGGCGGGGGAAGCGAAACCAGCCGGGACATATTTTCCAAATCCATGGGAGATTTCGTCAATCGTTGGGATGCCTATCGTCAGCCGCAATTGGAATTGATGCTGGTGGCATCGGTGAGCAACCGTTTCATCATCCCGTTGCAGCCCGCCACCATCGAAGTGCCGCCGGATATCTTCCGCCACAGCAATCCCAATGAAAACCTGACCTACGAAGCCCGACGCCCCGACGGGTCGGCTCTGCCGAATTGGCTGACCTTTGACGCCCGGGCTTTGACCTTCCGGGGGACGCCGCCCAATTCGGCCCGCGGCCCGGTGGACATTGTCATCGTCGCCAAGGATACGCTCGGGAATCAGGCGGAAGCCCAGTTCCGCATCCTGGTGGGGCAGAATGTTGGGGATCAGGCGCCGGTACAGGAAGGGACGGGCCAGCCCGACGGCAACGCCCCGCCCAAGCCAAAGGCCGCGCCCCCCGGTGCGGGCCGGTCGGGAACCACAGACGCCCCCCCGGAAACCCATCAGTCCCAGCCACAGCGTCAGGGATGGTTGGACCATAGCCGTCCGCTTGGGCAGCCGGATGGACGGACGGCGTTTTCCAGTCAGATGCGGGATGCCGGGGCTATGGGGATTTTGGCCAAGGCTCGCAGTTTGTTGACCGCCTTGTCTCAGCATGACGCCTGACGGACGGATACGATTTTTCTTGGGGGAGCAGATATGAGACGTACCCTTGCCGTTTTTCTTGCCACCACCGCCTTGGCCGCGTGCTCGGTGCGGCCTGAACCCATCACCCAGGCCGAACATGTCCAGCGGGCCCAGGAAGATTACAAGGCCATCTACGCGGATTATCAACCGGTGACCGGCCCCCTGAGCCTGGATCAGGCCATCGCCCGGGCACTGAAATACAATTATGACCACCAACTGGCCCGGACCGAAACCAGCTTGCAGGAACGCCAGATGGATCTGGCCTTGTCGCAAATGCTGCCCCGTCTGGCGGCGGATGCGGGCTATAATTGGCGCAACAATGATGCCGCCTCGCGCTCCATCTCGGTGCAGAATCACACGACATCGCTGGATTATTCCTATTCCACCGACCGCGAGCACCTGACATCGGATCTGCAATTTTCCTGGAACATGCTGGATTTGGGGGTCAGTTATTTCCAGGCCAGGCAACAGGGCTATCGCGCGCTGATCGCGGTGGAACGCCGCCGCAAGGTGATCAACACCCTGGTCAAGGAAGTGCGTGGGGCCTATTGGAAAGCGGCCACCGCCCAACGTCTGTTGCCCAAGATGGACCCGATCCTGGAACAGGCGGAAAAGGCGTTGGAGGCATCGCGCCAAGCCCATCGCGACCGGGTGCAGCCCCCGCTTCAGGCGTTGGAATACCAGCAAAACCTGTTGCAGGTGATCAGTCAGTTAAGGCGGTTGAAGACCGACATGCTGACCGCGAAGGCCCAATTGGCCGCCTTGATCAATGTGCCTCCCAGTGCCGAAATCCCGCTGGCCGTTCCCGATGACGTGGTCAATGTTCCCACGGCCATCCAGATCCAGCCCGAACGGCTGGAGGAAGTGGGGCTGGCCATGCGCCCAGAACTGCGCGAGGAAGCCTATCAGGAGAAGGTGGACAAGCAGTCGGTCTATAAGGAAATCGTGAAGATGATGCCCGGCGTCACCTTCATGGCCAGCCTGAATACGGACAGCAACAGCTATCTTTATAACGAAGGCTGGGCAGAGGCCGGGGTGCGTGCTTCGTATAATCTGGTCAATCTGATCCAGGGGCCGCAGGCCATCGAAGCGGCGGAAGCCGCCGTCGATGTGGCCAAGACTCGTCGGCTGGCGGTGTCGGTCGCGGTGTTGACCCAGGTGAACATGGCCTATCAGCAATATTTGCGCGCCCTGGAAAATCTGGGTACCGCCCAGGATGTGGCATCGGTGCAGCGGCAGATTTCCGCCACCGTGGCCAATGCCAACGCCGTCGAGGCCCAGTCGGACATGGAACGCATCCGCCGCTTCCTGACCGCGACCGCTGCCGAATTGGATCGGGACCGCGCCTTGTCCGATGTTCACATGGCGTTGGGCAATCTGTATGCCGCGATCGGTGTGGATCTGGTGCCGCCCACCGTGGACACCAACAATCTTCAGCAATTGACCGGGCAGGTGGGCGCGGCCATTGCCGATTGGGAAACCGGTCGGCTGGTTTTGCCGGACATGCCGGTGAAACCCGACGGTTCGACCGATCCGGCCATTCCCAGTGCGCAAATTTCCGCTTCCGATAGGACGGCATCGTGATCCCACGCTTTTATGCCGTCCTTGCGCTCGCCGGTGCCTTGGCATCGGCGGGCGCCGCCCCGGCGAACGCCTCTCCCCCCATTCGGCCCGCCGGGGCGGCGCCGATTGCCGACGGACCGTCGGCACCCGTCATCAGCCCGGATATCCGGGTGCAAATCACTGCGACCACCAGCACCCAGATCGGTGCGCCCATGTCGGGTCGGCTTTTGCGCTTTCCCTTCAAGGATGGTGAGCGGTTCAAGGAAGGCCAGGTCTTGGCCCGGTTTGATTGCGCGGTGGCCGATGGCGCGGTTGGGCGTGCCCGGGCGCAATTGGACAAAAAACGTAAAGTGGATGAAATCGCCCAGAAGCAACGCAGCCTGGGCACCAACAGCGCCATGGAATACGAGATCGCCGCTGCCGAGGTGCGCGAGGCCCAGGCCGATCTGACCGCCGCCCAGGCGGTGGCAGGCCGCTGCACCTTGTCCGCGCCTTTTTCCGGGCGGGTGGCGTCGGTCAGTGCCCGTGAATATCAGCATGTGAATGAAGGCGCGCCCCTGCTGGAAATCCTGGATGACGGCCAGTTGGAAACCGAATTGATCGTTCCGTCCCGGTGGTTGTCCTGGTTGAAGCCGGGGGTGCGTTTCCAGGTGATGGTGGATGAAACCGCCAAGACCTATGGGGCCGAGATCATCCGTATTTCCGGCAAGGTCGATGCGGTCAGCCAATCGGTGAAAGTCTATGGCCGCATTGTTCCGCCCGGTTCTGATTTGTTGCCCGGAATGAGTGGGCAAGCCCTGTTCCAGCCTTCCACGCCATGAGTGCCGGGCTGAACCATCAATTGCTGCGGCTGTCGGCGCTGCTTAATCTGGAGCGGCAGGCCCGTGGACTGGATCGCGCCCGGCTGGGCTTTTTGATGGTCAATGACACCGCTCAGATCATTCCCTATCAGCAGGCGGCCTTGTGGATCGCCGGGGATGGAGCGGGCGGGCGGGTGGCGGCCTTGTCCGGCCTGGCGGTTCCCGACACCGCTTCGCCCTATATGGGCTGGCTGAACCGGATTTTTCCCCATCTGGCCGCCGCCGGGGATCAGGGCGGGCCGCGCATGGTGACCGCCGCTATGGTGCCGCCCGCCGTGGCCGCCGAATGGGCCAGTCATTTTCCTGATCATGGGGTGTGGTGTCCGTTGCATAGCCATACCGGGGCGCTGTTGGGCGGCATGCTGTTCGGTCGTGCCCAGCCATGGGGCGATGGCGACATGCACGTACTGGACGTGCTGGTGTCCGGCTATGCCCAAGGATGGGAATTGGCCGGGCGCCCGGTCCGGGCGGCATGGCATCTCCATCTGCGTCGCCGGAAATTCTGGTTGACCGCCGGTGCCGTTGCCGTGGTCGTGGCCGCGCTGTTTCCGGTGCGCCAGTCGGTCTTGGCCCCGGCCGAGGTGATACCCCGCGATCCGATGCCGATCCGGGCGCCATTCGAAGGGGTGGTGGATACTATTCCGGTGGCGCCCAACCAGCATGTCATCAAGGGCGATGTTCTGGTGACGTTGGAAACCACCCAGATGCTGACCCGGCTGGAGGTGGCGGAAAAGGCCCGCGATATGGCCAGGGCCGATTATGCCCAAACCGCCCAACAGGCGTTGTCCGATCCAACGGCCCAGGCCAAGCTGGCCCAACTGCGCGCCAAGATCGCCCAGGCCGAAGCGGAAGCCGTATTCCTGTCTGGTCAGTTGGCCCGCGCCAATCTGACCGCCCCAGCCGATGGTGTGGCGATTTTCGATGATCCCGCCGATTGGATCGGCCGTCCGGTGGCGGTGGGCGAACGGGTAATGATGGTGGCGGACCCTGCGCGAGTGGATTTGGAGATCATGGTGCCTGTGGCCGATGTGGTCACGTTCGCCGCCAATGCGGATATCCGTTTTTTCCCCAATGTGGCCCCGGATCAACCCGCATCCGCCACCTTGACCCAGGCCAGCTATGCCAGTCAGGTCACCCCCGAGGGTGTATCCGCCCATCGGTTCCGCGCGGCTTTCGCCGAAGGTGACGCCCCGTTGCGGCTGGGGCTGAAGGGAACGGCAAAGATTTATGGTGAAACTCGTCCGCTGATTCTGTGGCTGTTGCGCCGTCCTCTGGCCGTGATGCGGCAATGGCTCAGTCTGTAGCCGCAAGCGCCACCGCTGCCACCGCTGGGGCCTTGCCCGCCTTGCGCGAGGATTTGCGCCTGCTTCCCGGACCGGCGAACCGGTGGGGGCAGCCCAGTTGGACCATTCACGATCCCGCCGCCCATCGGTTTATCCGTATCGGATGGCTGGAATTCGAAATCCTGGCACGATGGGGGTTGGGTGATCCAACCGCCATCGCCGCTGCCATCACCCGCGATACCACCTTGGCCGCCAGTCCGGCCCAGGTGATGGAGGTGGCGGCCTTTGCACAAAAAGCGCAATTGCTGATGCCGCAGGGGATGGAATGGGGGCAGATGATGGCGGCCCAGGCCGGGCATAAGCTGTCGGCCTTTCGCTGGCTGCTGAAAAACTATCTGTTTGTACGGGTCCGGTTGCTCAATCCCGATCGGGCATTGGCGGCGCTTCAGCCCATGATGGCCTGGGCCTTTCATCCTTTATTCCCCTTGGGTTTGCTGCTGGGGGGGCTGTTGGGTCTTTATCTGGTGGGGCGGCAATGGGCACAGTTCACCCACACTCTTCCATGGGTCTTTACCGTGGAAGGGGCGCTGTGCACCGGTGTGGCCCTTACTCTGGCCAAGATCGCCCATGAATTGGGGCACGGTTTCGCCGCCCGCCATTTCGGCTGCCGGGTGCCGGCCATGGGGGTGGCGTTGCTGGTCATGTGGCCGGTCCTGTGGACCGATACCACCGATGCCTGGCGCCTGACCGACCGGCGGCAACGTCTGATCATCGACGCCGCCGGGATGATGGCCGAATTGCTGGTGGCGGTGGTGGCATCGTTGCTGTGGGCGGCATTGCCCGATGGGGCGGTACGGTCGGCGGTGTTCTTGCTGGCTGGCACCACCTGGATCATGACCTTGGCGGTCAACCTTAATCCGCTGATGCGGTTTGACGGATATTTCCTGCTTTCCGATTTATTGGACGAACCCAATCTTCAGGACCGCACCTTCGCCATGGGACGGTGGTGGCTGCGCGAGATGTTGTTCGGCCTGGGCGAAGTGCCGCCCGAAACCCTGTCCCCGGATCGGCGGCGTGTTTTCGTGGCCTATGCCCTGGCGACCTGGGTTTATCGTTTCTTCTTGTTCCTGGGCATTGCCCTGCTGGTCTATCACATGGCGTTCAAGGCGTTGGGCCTGGTGCTGATGATGGTGGAAATCTGGTGGTTCATCGCCCGTCCGGTGATGAATGAGGTGCGGGAATGGCATAAGAGAGGCAGTCATATGCGGGGCAATCGCCGAGCCTGGATCACGTTGGCTCTGGCATCGCTGGTGGTCGTGTCGGCGGTCATTCCGTGGCAGGGGCGGGTGGCGGCACCCGCCTTGTTGCGGGCGGAACGCCAGATGGTTCTTTACACGGCCCAGCCGGGTTTTCTGGATCGCGTGAGTGTCAGCGGGCAGCAGGTCCGGGCGGGCGAGGCGCTTTTCACGCTTTCATCCCCCGAATTGGAATTGCAGCAGATCAAGGCCACGGCCGAAAGCGACGGATTGCGGACCCGGCTGACTGGAATTTCCTTTGATCCACAAGCCCAGGCGCAAAGCCTGGTGGCCAGGGAAGCCTTTGGCCGTGCCGATGCCCAAGGCCGTGATGTGGCCGCCCGTCAGGATGCATTGGTGGTGCGCGCCCCGTTCGATGGGGTGGTCGAGGATGTCCCCCGTGGCCTCTATCCCGGTTTGGCCATGGGCAAGCACGAAGCCTTGGGGATATTGCGCAGCCTGTCGGGTACGATGGTGGAAGCCTTTGTTCCAGAAGCGGATTTAGCCCGCCTCCATGCTGGTGCCACCGCCCGTTTTTACCCGGAAAGCGGAGAGCGTCCGGTGGAATTGACGGTGCTTGCCCTGGATCGGGCCTCGACCCGCGAGGTGGACCAAAGCGAATTGGCATCGGTCCATGGCGGCGCCATCGCCGTTCGCCAGGACGCCAATCGGAAACTTGTTCCCGAACAATCCATCTATCGGGTAACCCTGATCCCGGCGGAAAGCGTATCCGCTCCAGACCGGACCCAGCGGGGGAGTGTCCAGATCGCTTCGGCTCCGCAATCCCTGGTCGCCATGGCGTGGCGGCGGTCGGTGGCATTGGTGATCCGCGAAAGTGGGTTGTGATATTTGTTTCAGAAAGTTCCGACCCAAGGCTGGGATTCTTTTGTCCCTCGCCGGGCGGGTACCGCAATGGCGGCTGGTGACCTGCCACCCCATCAATTCAAAGGGGGGCGGTATAATTTGACGCACGATGATCTAACAGGGTTCGGAAAAACTCCGCTTCGCGGCTGGGCGACCGCCCAGACCCGTTTGGAGGCGCAGCCTCCAAGCCTCCAGTTTCTTTTTCTTTCAAAGAGTTAGAAATC
>JAYSBF010000031.1:0-39307 GCA_041915545.1 Magnetospirillum sp.
CAAATCACCGCGGGATGGAGCAGCCCGGTAGCTCGTCAGGCTCATAACCTGAAGGTCGCAGGTTCAAATCCTGCTCCCGCAACCAAATCAAGCCCGTAAGTCCAACGACTTGCGGGCTTTTTGATTCCTGTTCCCGTTCTCCTGACCTTATACCAAATCCCGGTGAGTAAAACTCATGGGGATTTGATTAGGCCCAAAGGGTCGCGCGGCTTATGCCGCGGAAGGCAAGGGTTTCGGAGAAACCCGCCCGCCGCTGAGGGCGACGGTGATCGGTTCCGATCACCGGGATATGGTATAACTCTGCCAATCTCTGCTCGCACTTGATCGCTTCAAGGGCCATCTCAGATGTATTCTACGAAAAGGTGATAAAGTTACGCGCAAATAATTTATTTGACGACGCGCTTCTTGATTGCATATGGTCAAAGTTGGCTAGATCAGATTTCACTTAATCGAAATCCACTCTGGTTCTTGCCTGTCAGCGCCCCGTTCAGGGGCCGTTCAGCGCAACGGGCTTTATCAAGGATGTCAATCCGATGAAGTCAAAATCCACTCTAAAGCGAAGGTATATCAAAGGTGTTTAATTTTTTTGGCAAGAAGTCTATTAAATCATCAATAGATAATCTCATTGACGATATACTGAAAAAAAATAAGGTGACCGATAAACACATTGAGCTGTGTTATCGGCTTATTCTTGGGCGCCCTTCAGACCCGGCTGGCGCTGAATCTTTTTTGCGATACATTTCAAAGGCCAGAAACATTACTCCATATAATCTGGCGCAAAATTTTTTCACCAGTGCGGAGTTTATGGCGAAGAATACGAAGCTGCTTGCTGTCGCCTTCGAAGAGCGCTTGGTCGAAATTAAAGTTAATGGAATCAATGTTCTCGTTCCAGATAATGATTGGGTCTATGAGCAAAACGTGGTTGCCGGCTTGGATTCTTATGAGCCGTGGGTTTGTGATGCTATAAAGAGAAATCTTCATAGCGGATCAGTCTTCATTGATATTGGGGCAAACGCCGGTGTCCACACCATGGTTGCATCCCAGATTGTTGGCTCTGATGGTTTGGTCTATGCCGTCGATGCCAGCCTTGAAAACTGTCGGACAATTCAAAGCAACATACGGAGATACAACGCCAATAATGTTGTTATTGTCCCCGTTGCGCTGTCAGATTCTACGACCATCGAAAATATTTCACTTGATAGCACAGGAAGCAATAAAGTTGTCCGCCCAGACAGTGAAGCTCAACAAGCGACAGCATTTAACTTCGAAAGGATATTGTGCGGGCGCCTTGATGATCTCCTCCCTCCGCTTTCACGACTTGATCTGATCAAAATTGATGTCGAAGGACGCGAACAGAGCGTTCTCCGTGGCGCGCATAAGCTA
Organism: Magnetospirillum sp.; assembly: GCA_041915545.1. GTDB lineage: Bacteria > Pseudomonadota > Alphaproteobacteria > Rhodospirillales > Magnetospirillaceae > Magnetospirillum. Next base: position 1,384 of record JAYSBF010000031.1, read on the forward strand.
ATTTCGGATTACAAGCCTAAAATCATCGCTGAGTTTCATCCGGCTGCTCCCGAGTCGGCTTACGTCGATGATCTGCTCTCGATGGGGTATTCTGTCAGCATTATTGGCCCTGGTGATCATACTGCGGTTAAATGCCAGGATCGCGCAGAGCTGATTCATTACTTTGATAATGGCGCTAAAGCACCCCATTTTGATCTTCTGCTTTCTCCGTAATTGCGAAAAATCCGCTCTAACAGGGTGCGGAAAAACTCCGCTTCGCGGCAGGGCGACCGCCCAGACCCGTTTGGAGGTGCAGCCTCCAAGCCTCCAGTTTCTTTTTCTTTCAAAGAGTTAGAAGTCTGGAGGTTTCGGGAGGCGGTGCCTCCCGATTGGGGGGGGCGGGGGCAAATGCCCCCGAAAGAGGGTTTTTCCGCACCCTGCCAAATTCACGTCGGCACGTGTCGCAAAATCATTGCCGCATTCCAGAACAAGGCCATAGTCCAGCGTGGCCGGGATCAGGCCCGTTTGCTATTGACTGGGTGTTTCGCCTTTTCTTTTGGCTGTGGCTTTGCCCCCAGGTCGGGTTTGGCTTTATTGGGCTTGCTGGTGGTGCCCGTGGGCTTTGACGCCTCAGCTTGGGCCAGCCAGAATTTGCGTAAGGTGGCTTCATCACCTTTGAAGAAGTTCCGGTCGCAACTGGAAATTCCGGACACTTTGCGCGACATGGCTGCGCGCAATCCACCTTCGGCCCGGTCGCCAGCATATTGCCAGAAATGCCACCCCTTGCCGTGCCACGCGCTGGGCAATTCGGGGCGGGCGCGGTAATCGGCCACCCAAAGGGGGCATTTGGCCAAAATGGAATCGGTGCTGATCCGTCCGCCCAGGCGGCGGCGGGTGGGGCCGACGGGTTCGTTATCGGCCCAGGCGGCGGTGGTATAGATCAAAGGATGCTTGCCAGTGGCGGCGACCACGGTGCGGACGAAATCTTCCGCCTGTTTGATGGTCATGGTATTGGCCGGATTCAGCTCATTATATTCCAAATCCAGCGCCACCAGGGTTTGGGGGCCGGGGCGGGCGGTTTTCAGGAACAGATTGGCCTGGATGATTCCGGAATAAGAGCGGGTGCCGAAATGATAGGCGCCCCACAGCATGCCGGCATTTTCCGCCGCGATTCGTCTTTGCGCGTAAAGGGGATCGACCCAATCGCCGCCCTCGCTGGCTTTGTGGATCACGCCCAGAATGCGGCTGTTACGCCGTGCCGCCTGGAAATCATTGACCTGGGTGGAGTGGCTGATGTCGATAACCGCGTCCAGCGGACCTGACTGGGTGCTTTTTTTCCTGTCCGTGGTTTTGTGCTGAGCGGCCCAAGCCGAAGGTGCCAGGGTCGAGGCTGCCGCCAAACCGGCCAAACCGGCCAGAATATCCCTGCGTGTCAACATGATCTGCCGTCGGTCCCCTGACGCCTGATACTGTCCCGGCAATACCCGACCTGTAGCCGAGCATTGCCTTGCGGCCCCCTGTTGGGTGCGGGCATTGGCCCAGCTTGGCCGCGCCCGCGACGGGGCATGCCCTATTCCTGCCCCAAAAGGGGGGCGAAAATCAATCTTGCTGTTCTGTAATCTGAGCCACTACCCGGATAATTGCCACAAATTTCCGGGTCATCTGCGGGGTGGGGCATAAACGTCGTCTTTATGCCTTCCCGTATGGAACGCTGATGCGATCCGGGTGTAGCGATTCCTGTACTGGAATCTCAACCGGAGAGCCGTGATGCTCGATCTTATTTTTATCGCTGCCATCGTCGCTTTCTTTGCCTTGGGCGCTTTGTCCGTCCATGGCTGCGAACGCATCTGACGAAGGGCTGTTTCCATGTCTCTCGACATCATTCTTGGCGCCCTGACGGCGGTTGGCCTGCTGGTCTACCTGGGGGTTGCGCTGATCCGTCCCGAAAAATTCTAGAGAGGTTGCCATGGACGCCGCCGGCATCCTGCAAATCCTGATCTATCTCGCCGTCATCACGGCATTTACCCCGCTACTCGGCAGCTATATGGCCAGGGTCTATGAGGGCCGGGCCGGGTTTCTTGGCCCGGTCGAACGCGGCCTGTATGCGCTTTGCGGGGTTGATCCCACGCGTGAGCAGCATTGGACCGGCTATGCGCTGTCGCTGCTGGTTTTCAATCTGGTCGGGGCGCTGCTGTTATTTGCTCTGCAACGTCTGCAAGGAATGCTGCCGCTGAACCCGGCAGGGATGGCGGCGGTGCCTGCTGATCTTGCCTTTAACACCGCAATCAGCTTCATGACCAACACCAACTGGCAGTCCTATGGCGGCGAAAGCACCCTGAGCTATTTGACCCAGATGGTCGGCATGACGGTGCAGAATTTCGTTTCCGCTGCCACCGGCATGGCGGTCCTGGTGGCCTTGATCCGGGGCTTTGCCCGTGCCAACGCCCGGACGGTGGGGAATTTCTACGTCGATCTGACCCGCACCACCTTGTACATCCTGCTGCCGCTGGCCTTTATCGTCGCGCTGGTCCTGGTGTGGCAGGGCATGCCGCAAAATTTCGACACTTATACCAGCGCCACCACTTTGGAAGGCGCCAATCAGGTCATCGCCCAGGGGCCGGTGGCGTCGCAAGTGGCGATCAAGCAGATCGGCTCCAACGGGGGCGGTTTTTTCAATGTCAATTCGGCCCATCCGTTCGAGGACCCGACGCCGTTGTCGAATTTGCTGGAAATGGCGGCCTTGCTGCTGCTGGCGGCCGGTCTGACCAACACCTTTGGCCGCATGGTCAAGGATCAGCGCCAGGGCTGGGCTATCTTTGCCGCCATGGGGCTGATGCTGATCGTCGGGCTGGGGATCACCTATTATTCGGAAATCCAGGCCAATCCGGCCATGGTGTCGCTGGGCATGGATGGCAGCCTGGGCAATATGGAGGGCAAGGAAGTCCGCTTTGGCATCGCCAATTCGGCGATCTGGGCCACGGCCACCACGGCGGCGTCCAACGGTTCGGTCAACGCCATGCATGACAGCTTCATGCCGTTGGGCGGCATGGTGCCGATGATCAACATGTTGTTGGGCGAAGTGGTGTTCGGCGGTGTCGGTGCGGGTTTGTACGGCATGCTGGTGATGGTCGTCATCACCGTCTTCATCGCCGGGTTGATGGTGGGCCGCACCCCCGAATATCTGGGCAAGAAGATCGAATCCAAGGAGGTCAAGCTTTCGGTTCTGGCCATCCTGGTCTATCCGGCCTGTGTGCTGGGCATGGGGGCTGCCAGTCTGCTGTGGGCGCCCGGCGCCATTCAGGATGCCGGCCCTCACGGCCTGTCCGAAGTGCTTTACGCCTTTGCCTCAGCCACCGGCAATAATGGTTCGGCCTTTGCCGGCTGGACCGGCAATACCATGCTGAACAACACGCTGGTGGGTTTCGCCATGCTGTTCGGCCGCTTCGTGGTCATCATTCCGGCGCTGGCCATTGCCGGTGCTGTCGCGGCCAAGAAGACCGTGCCGCCATCGGCGGGCACCTTTCCCACCCATGGCTGGCTGTTTGTCGCCTTGCTGGTGGCGGTCATCGTGGTGGTCGGCGGCCTGACCTATTTCCCTGTCCTCGCCCTGGGGCCGATCGTCGAGCATTTGATGCTCGCCGCTGGCACCTTGTTCTGAGAAAGGTGCTTCGATGAGCATCCATCGTCCTAAAGACCTGTCGTTGTTTGACCGGGCCATCCTGGGCCGGGCGGCCAAGGATGCCGTGATCAAGCTTGACCCACGGCAATTGATCAAAAATCCGGTGATGTTCGCCACCGGCATGGTTGCCTTGCTGTCCACCATCTTGTGCTTTGCCAATCCGGGCGCCGATCATTTCGCCGTCATGGTGCAGATTTCGGCCTGGCTGTGGTTCACGGTACTGTTCGCCAATTTCGCTGAAGCAATTGCCGAAGGGCGTGGCAAGGCCCAGGCTGCCGCCTTGCGCGGCAGCAAGACCGGCACCGTCGCCAAGAAAATCACCACCACCGATGCGGCCAAGCCCAATGAAATTCCCGCCGATGCCTTGCGTGTCGGGGATCTGGTGGTGTGCGAGGCTGGGGATACCATCCCCGGCGATGGTGATGTCATCACCGGCATCGCCATGGTGGATGAAAGCGCTATCACGGGCGAATCCGCCCCGGTGATTCGCGAATCCGGCGGCGACCGGTCGGCGGTGACCGGGGGGACGCGCGTGGTGTCCGACCGCATCGTCGTGCGCATCACCACCAATCCCGGTGAATCCTTTCTGGACCGCATGATCGCCCTGGTCGAAGGCGCGAAACGGCAGAAGACGCCCAACGAGATCGCGCTGACCATCTTGCTGGTGGGCATGACCCTGATTTTCCTGATGGTGGTCGCCACCTTGCCGGCCTGGGCGTCTTATTCGGGCACGGTGTTGCCCATGGTGTTTCTGGTCGCCTTGTTCGTGACTCTGATCCCCACCACCATCGGGGGGTTGCTGTCGGCCATCGGCATTGCGGGCATGGATCGGCTGGTGAAGTTCAACGTCATCGCCAAATCTGGCCGTTCGGTCGAAGCGGCGGGCGACATTGACGTGCTGCTGTTGGACAAGACCGGCACCATCACCCTGGGCGCCCGCCAGGCGGCGGAATTCATCCCGCTGCCCAATGTCAATGAACGCGACCTTGCCGAAGCGGCTTTTCTGTCATCGCTGGCCGACGAAACGCCCGAGGGAAAATCCATCGTCGCCCTGGCCGGATCGCGGTTCGGTCTGAGCGAGCCAAAAGGCGGTGCCATGACCTTCATCCCGTTTTCGGCCCATTCGCGGATGAGCGGCGTCACTCTGGAGGCCGACGGGCGCGGCGGTGTCGTCACCACGACCGAAATCCGCAAGGGGGCATCCGACGCCATCACTGCCTATGTGGCGGAAAAGGCCGGGCGCACGCCGGGCGGTGTGCCGAAGGAACTGATCCAGGCAGTGGAACGGGTCGGCAAGGCGGGCGGAACGCCGTTGGTGGTGGCGCGGGACGAGCGGTTGCTGGGCGTCATTCATTTGAAGGACATCATCAAGCCCGGTATCCGCGAGCGTTTCGCCACTCTTCGCGCCATGGGCATCAGGACGGTGATGATCACCGGCGACAATCCGTTGACCGCTGCGGCCATCGCCGCCGAAGCGGGGGTGGATGACTTTCTGGCCGAAGCGACGCCGGAAAAAAAGCTGGAATTGATCCGCGATTATCAAAAGGGCGGTCGATTGGTGGCCATGTGCGGCGATGGGTCCAACGACGCCCCCGCTTTGGCCCAGGCCGATGTCGGCGTGGCCATGAATACCGGCACCCAGGCTGCGCGCGAGGCCGGGAATATGGTGGATCTGGAAAGCGATCCCACCAAGCTGATCGAGATTGTCATGATCGGCAAACAATTGCTGATGAGCCGAGGATCGTTGACGACATTTTCCATCGCCAATGATGTCGCCAAGTATTTCGCCATCATTCCGGCGCTGTTTCTGGCGTCCTATCCGCAATTGCAGGCGCTGAATGTGATGAATTTGGCCAGCCCGCAAAGCGCCATCTTGTCCGCCATCATCTTTAACGCCCTGATCATCATCGCCTTGATCCCGCTGGCGCTGAAGGGCGTGGCATACAAGCCGACCAGCGCCGAAACGCTGCTGCGCCGCAACCTGCTGATCTATGGCCTGGGTGGTTTGGCGGTTCCGTTCATCGGCATCAAGCTGATTGACGTGCTGATCGCCGCCCTTGGCCTTGCCTGATCGGAGAAGACCCATGTTGAAGGAACTTCGTCCCGCCATGTCGATGATCGCCGTCATGACCGTCATGACCGGCCTGGCCTATCCTCTTGCCGTCACCGGCGTCGCCCAGCTTGCTTTTCCACTCCAGGCCAAGGGCAGCCTGATCGAACAAGACGGGCGGGTGATCGGATCGGCACTGATTGGCCAAAACTTTGTCGGACCCGGCTATTTCTGGGGCCGTCCTTCGGCCACCAGCGGCGCCGATACCAGCGATCCGGCCAAGACCGTGCCGGTTCCCTATAACGCCGCCAATTCCAGCGGCAGCAACCTGGGCGCCACGTCAAAGGCGCTGGTCGATGGCGTCGCCGCCAATTTGGCCGCGCTGAAGACGGCTCATCCCGACCAGCACGGGCCGGTGCCTGCCGATCTGGTCACCAGCTCGGGCAGCGGCCTTGATCCCCACATCACCCCGGCTTCGGCCATATGGCAGATTAACCGCGTCGCCGCCGCCCGTGGGGTGGGGGCCGATGCCGTGCACCGCCTGATCGCCGACCATATCGAAGGGCGCGACTTGGGCATCTTGGGCGAACCCCGCGTCAACGTGCTGAAACTTAATCTGGCGCTTGATGAAAAATGGCCGCTGCCCGCTGCGAAGGGGGCGCCATGACGGATGACCCGGACGGCCTCAATCCGGTCTTTCGGGCCGGGATTGGGGCCTTTCTGCCCTTGCTCGGCATCGTGGCCTTTATCATTGCCGCGATCATCCTGACCGGTCGGCACGGTCTGCAACCCGTGCCGGTCGATCTGCACTATTTCCATCTGCGCACCGATGCCCCGGCCCCATACGCGGATATCGGCTATGCGTCGATCCAGGTGAAGAGCGTGGCGGCCAGCCGCCACGTTCCGGTCCAGGATGTGCGGCATTTGATGGCGCAATACACCATCAATCGTGACGGCCCGATGATCGGCCGACAGCGTGTTGATGTGCCAGGGCTCAATCTGGCACTGGACGAACGCTGGCCAATGAAATGAACTATAGCGGATTTCGACCAAGCGAAATCAGCTCTTATTCTTGCCTATGGCTGCCCCGTGCCGGGGCCGCTCAAGCGCCGCGCGGGCTTGGTCGCGGATTTCACGAATTTACGGCTCGTCGAATCGGTCGGCGACCAAGTGGCCGGATGTCCATGTCCGGCGAGGGGCCACAAGAAATCTCCCGCCATAGGTTGGGAATTTCTGATACCAAATCCCGGTGAGTGAAACTCATAGGGATTTGGTTAGGCCCAAGGGGCTGCGCGGCTTACGCCGCGGAAGGCAAGGGTTTCGGAGAAACCCGCCCGGCCGCCCAGGGCGCCGGTGATCGGTTCCGATCACCGGGATATGGTATGAAACGAGTATGACGCGCATGAGTGACGAACGCGACGAACGCCCCTCCCCCGATGCTCTGCTTGCCGAAGCCCAGCGGGAGGGGCGGGGGCATCTGAAAATCTTTCTTGGCGCCGCCCCCGGTGTGGGGAAGACCTATGCCATGCTGGAAACCGCCCACGAGCGCGTGCGTGAAGGTATCGACGTGGTCGCCGGGGTGGTCGAGCATCATGGCCGACGTGAAACCAAGACGCTGCTTGCCGGTATCGAGCTTTTGCCCCCCCGCATGGCGGATTACCGGGGCAAGAGCTTCCGCGAGATGGATTTGGATGCCTTGCTGACCCGCCGCCCCGGCATTGCCCTGGTGGACGAACTGGCCCACACCAACATTCCCGGCTCGCGCCATGTCAAGCGCTGGCAGGATGTTGAAGAATTGCTGAGTGCGGGGATCGACGTTTATTCGACGCTGAATATCCAGCATCTGGAATCCATCAACGATATCGTCGAACAGATTTCCGGCGTCAAAGTGCGCGAGACGCTGCCCGATGCCGTGCTTGCCACCGCTGACGAGATCGAATTGATCGACCTGCCGCCCCAGGATCTGATCAAACGGTTAGAGGAGGGCAAGGTTTATGTGCCCGAGCAAGCCAAGCGGGCGGTACACAGTTTTTTCTCGCCCGGCAATCTGACCGCGCTGCGCGAATTGGCGTTGCGCCATGCCGCCGAGCGGGTCGATCGCCAGATGGTCGATTACATGCGCGCCCACGCCATTCCCGGCCCGTGGCCCGCGCGTGAGCGGGTGCTGGTGTGCATCGACGAAAAGGTGGATGCCGAACGGCTGGTGCGGGTGGCCAAGCGAACAGCCGAACGGCGGGGAACTGCCTGGGTGGCGGTGACGGTGGAAACTTCGCACGCGCATACGCTGTCCGAGACGCAGATCGACCAAGTCGATGCCGCCATGCGGCTGGCGGCGCAATTGGGGGGCGACACGGCGACCCTGCAAGGGGATGACGTTGCCGATACGGTGTTGACCTATGCGCGCGAGCGTAATTGCACCCAGATCGTGGTCGGGCGGGCCCGCAAGGTCGGCTGGTTCGGGCGTTTGGGAAAATCGGTGACCGAGCGGCTGATCGAACGGTCCGGCGATTTCAATGTGCTGGTGGTGGGCGGGGATGACGACAAAAAGCCCCGCACGATGGCGGCGGTGCATCCATCATCCGGTGGCTGGCGCTTGTGGCTGGGCTATCTTTTCGCGCTGTCGGCCACGGGGGCGGCCACCGGGCTGGGCTTTGTGATTGATCTGTGGCTGCCTATCGCCAACATCTCGGTGGCTTATTTGCTGGCGGTGATGATTGTCGCCATGAAATCGGGCTTGCGGGCTGGCATCCTGGCATCGGTCTGGTGCTTTCTGGCCTTCAACTTCTTTTTCACCGAGCCGCGTTGGACCTTTGCCATCACCGACACCCAGAATATCCTGACGGTGGTGTTTTTCCTGATCGCGGCGGTGGTCATCAGCAATATGGCGGCGCGGCTGCGGGCACAGATCCGGGCGACGCGGGAAAGCGTGCGCCGCACCACCAATCTTTATGATTTCGGCCGCAAGATCACCGCTGCCGCCACCCTTGATGATGTGCTGTGGGCCGTGGTCCATCATGTGGCCGCCACCTTGCACGGCCGATCGCTGGTCCTGATGCCCGGCGATCAGGGATTGGCCATCGCCGCCGGTTACCCGCCGGAAGACCAGATCGACGACAAATCGGCGGGGGCCGCCGACTGGGCCTGGACCCATGGCAAGTTGGCCGGGCGTGGTTCCACCACCTTGCCCGCTGCCGATTGGCTGTTCCTGCCGCTCAAGACCGGGCGCGGCCCGGTCGGTGTGTTGGGCGTGCAGATGACCGAGGATGCCGACATGCCGTCTCCGGCCCAATTGCGCTTGCTGGAGACGTTGGCCGACCAAGCCGCCGTCGCCATCGAGCGCACCACCTTGGCCGCCGATATCGAAACTGCCCGCGTCGCCACCGAGCGGGAAAGGCTGCGTGCCGCCTTGTTGTCATCGCTGTCGCACGATCTGCGCACGCCGCTGGTGTCGATCATGGGGGCCGCAGGCACCATGCTGAGTTATGACCAATCGCTGGATGGTGCCAGCCGCCGCGATCTGGCCCAGACCATCCAGGACGAGGCGGAACGGCTGAACCGCTTTGTCCAGAACCTGCTGGACATGACCAAGCTGGGATCTGGCGCCTTGAAACCACGGGTCGATTGGGTCGATCTGCATGATGTGGTGATGGCGGCAGTCAAGCGCACGGAAAGATTGGCCCGCAATCACAGTCTCAAGGTCGAGATCGCCCCTGACATGCCGCTGCTGTGCCTGGATGCCATGCTGATGGAACAGGTGATTTTCAACCTGCTTGATAACGCCTGCAAATACGCTCCGGCTGGCACGCCGGTCAAGGTGTGGGCCGTGCGCACCGCCCGGCATATCGCCATCGAGGTGGCCGATCAGGGCTTGGGCATTCCGCCGGAAGACCGTGAAAAGGTGTTCGACATGTTCTATCGCGTCAATCTGGCCGACAGTCAGCCCGCCGGGACCGGGCTGGGGCTTGCCATCTGCCGTGGCATCGTCGAGGCTCATGGCGGCACCATTCATGCCGAACCTGGGCTGCATGGCGCGGGCACATCCATTATCATCCATTTGCCGCTGCCGCCTGATCTGGATCTGAAGGAACAAACCTGATGCCGCGCATCCTGGTTATCGACGACGAGCCGCAAATCCGCAAATTCATGCGCATCTCGTTGGCGGCCAATGGATACGAGGTGGTCGAGGCGGAAAATGCCGCCGATGGTATCGCCGCCGCCAGGACACAGGCACCCGATCTGATCGTCCTGGACCTGGGCTTGCCCGACATGGACGGACAAGAGGTGATCAGCGCCGTGCGCGAAACGGCAGAGGTGCCCATCATCGTGCTGTCGGTCCGCGCCACCGAATTGGATAAGGTCGAGGCATTGGACCGGGGCGCCAATGATTACGTCACCAAGCCCTTCGGCGTCGCCGAATTGATGGCGCGGGTGCGGGCGGTCTTGCGTCAGCGCAGCGGCAAGGACGAGGCCGAGAGCGTCGATATCGGTTCAGTCCGCATCAATCTGGTGCGCCGCGTGGTCACCCGCGCCGGCGAAGAGGTGCACCTGTCCAAGAAAGAGTGGGAATTGCTGGAATTTCTGGCCCGCGCCCCCGACCATGTCTTGACCCATAAGGAAATCCTGAAGCACGTATGGGGGCCGGCCCATGTGGACGACACGGCCTATCTGCGGGTCTACGTCAACCAATTGCGCCAGAAATTGGAAGCTGACCCGGCCCAGCCCACCTTGATCGTCACCGAGCCGGGTGTCGGCTATCGGTTGAAGGGCAAGGAATAGGGCGGGGGAAAGATCACGGGTTTCGTGGACATCCCATCCCCCATTAAAAAATCTTTACAGCCTTCCATCTCGAACCTTGATGCGGGTCGGCCTGACAATGCCGCCAGAAGCCGGGGATTGCGCCTTGCCCTTCCCGGCGGGATGCGGAGGCAGTCATGTCGAACGAAGAAATCCTGGGGGTGATGATCGGTCTTGGCGTGCTGGTGGCGGTGACCGGTTATCTGGCCGACATTTATTTCCATCCGCAGCGCTTTCGCTGGCTGGAATTACCCCGGAGCAGCAGACAGGAGCCGCTGTCTTTCGCCAAAACACTGCCGTCCCGCCGCCCCCCGGAGCAGGGCTGATGTCGGATTGACCCATCCGGTCCCTCTGCCGGTATCATACCGGCCGCCCTTTGAAATGATCCGCGTTCGGCGGTCGCTAAGCCCGCGCGGCGTTGAGCGTCACCGTCTCGGCATGAACCGACCCAACGGGTCAGTTCATTGACCGGGCGGTGTGACAGGTCTATTCCATGGTTTGGGTCAGTGCCTCGATGGCATCTGAGAGTAGCCGGTGGTTTCCGGCTTTTTCCACCACGGCCAGGATGGCCGCCACTTCGGCGCTGACCAGATCACCAGCCAACAGGGCGGCGATGAAGCCATCGGCTGCCAGGACTTGCCCGGCCTGTTTCCATTGCCGGTGCTTGCCGCCGCGTCCCTCCGCTTCGAAGCAGTCGGCCAAAGCCTGGGTGGGCTCTTCCTTGCGGTGGATGCGATAGGCTAATGCCTTCAGCAGCCGAAGCCGCTCCTCATCGGGACTGCGGCTCATATCCGTGCCTCGGGGCGAATGTCATGAGAGAGTATGGAAAACGGTGCCACGGCACGCTGTCCAAGGGAAGATGGCGGAGGGAGCGGGATTCGAACCCGCGGTAAGCCTTATCGGCCTACGACGGTTTAGCAAACCGTTGGTTTCAGCCACTCACCCATCCCTCCGCAAGAAAAACGGGGTACTGCATGGCTGGGGTGATGGTTCTAGCCGACTGGCCGGGTGGCGTCAATAGGTCCTGATAAAAAAGTCGGTACTCTTGTTCATTTTACCGCAAAAATAATAAAGCCGACCATCGGGGGGATGGTCGGCTTTGATTCGAAGCTCAGATCAGTCAGTTGAAGAACAGATCGTTCAGACCAGTCTGATGTCCGCTGCGGGTAGAGCGGAAGGAATATTTAACGGCAGCACCGGTCGGCTTGGCCACCGTTTCGGCTTCGGCGGTGACCACTGGGGCGGTGGCGGTCGGCTGGACAGCGGCGATGGCCTGATCCTTGGTCACGCCGTCCTTTTTGCGGCTGCCCTTGGCGGCCATGGCCTTGGAGGTGGGTTCAGGCTTCTGTTCCACCTTTGCAACCACCGGAGCTTCCGCTACCGGGGCGGCGGCGGGCGCGGCCGGGGGGGTGGACAGGGCGGCCATTTCCACATGCGGGGCAGCGGCTTCCACCGGGGCGGCACCCTTAGCATTCAGGCTCGGGAACATGTTCATGGTGCGGGCCAGAGCCACCTGATGAACGGCCGGACGCTTCGTGTAAGGAGTGTCTTCGTGATAGACGAAGCCTTCGGTGCGATAAACCCGGCTGCCGAAATCGCTGGCGGGGTTGAACCACACCCGCACCTGGGTCCAATCGTTCTTGGGGGACATGTCCACCACCGGAACCGCCGTGGTCACGGCGCCGCGACCGGTGCCACGGGCGGGGGCCCAATTGGCGTGATCCACCAGAACCAAGCGGCTGTTGATCACACGGGTCACCACCGAAACGTGGCCATAGCGCATGCTGCCCTGGCGGTTGAACACCAGCACAGCCCCATCCTTGGGATCGCGACCGCGTTCATATTGACCGGCGGCGGCATTCCACCACTGCCAGGCATCGCCCTTCAGCTTGATGCCGGAAACTTCACGGGCGTAGGGAACGCACTGGATTGCCATGGCCGGAAGGGCGGATGCTGCAAGCGTGATGGCGGTCACCGCCAGCAGTATAGTCTTCTTCACGGCCACATCCTCCCCTGGACGTTTGATCGAGTTTGGCGATTGTTACCATTTACGAACCCGATGGCAACCCGCTTTTGCCAAAATCAGTTAAATTTTTTGTAGTCTTTGAGACGTTCCAAATCATAGGAGCGAACCAACCGGTTGAATCTGCGTCACCGCTCTTCCGCCGAGGCGCCGGGTGGGGCATGATTGAAGGCTATGAATTCGGACATGAAAAGCCGACCGGAAACAAACCATGGAAAGGGTGCGCGGGTGACCGATTGGTGGAATGGGCGCGGGCTGCCGGTGGTGGCGGGGTTGGTCATGGCGGTCCTGATGGTGTCTGCGGCCCGCGCGGGCGAGCGCAAGGTCCTGGCCATCGGCTCGGGCGAGGTGACGGGCTATTATTATCCCGTGGCCGGGGCGCTGTGCCGGGTCATGAACAAGGAACACGTCAAGCCGGGTCTGTGTCTGGTGATGCCGTCTTCAGGGTCGGCGGCCAATGTGGCGGCTTTGAAGGCTGGGGAAATCGACATGGCCATCCTTCAGGCCCGTGCGGCCCAGCAGGCGGTGGCAGGCGGCGAGGGATTCAAGGAAAACGGTCCCTTTCCCGACATGCGCGCGGTGATGAGCCTGCATGGTGAAGCGGTGCTGCTGCTGGCGCGCGAGGGGGCGGAGATCAATTCGGTGGCGGATTTGAAAGGCAAGCGGGTCAATCTGGGCCGTCCGGGATCGTTCCAGCGCTTCATGGCCGGTGCGGTGCTGGAGGCGGCAGGGCTGTCGGAAGGGGAATTGTCGCCGGCGGTGGAACTGGATTTGTCCGAACAGGCGGGGGAATTGTGCGAAGGCAACATCGACGCCGCGTTCTTTTCCGGTATCCACCCCATGCCCGAGGCGGTGACCGCCCTGGGTGAATGCAACGCCACTATCGTTCCCATCAAGGCCAAGACCATGGATGGTTTTTTAAAGCGTAATCCCTGGGCCGGTCATGGAACGATCCGCAAGGGGACGTATGACGGCCAGGATGCCGATATCCCCAGCCTGGAGATGGAGACGCTGTTGGTCACCACCACCCAGGTCCCGGCCGAGGATGTGCAGGCGGTGCTGCGGGCCGTGAATGCCAATTTCACCGCCATGACCCGTCTGCATCCGGTGTTGGGCGGTCTGCAAAAAGCCGCTTCCGCCAAGGATGGCATGGCCATCAAGCTGCATGAGGGGGCGGAAAAATTCTATGGGGAGGCCCAGCAGAAATGAGCCGAGCTGCGCAGATTCCCCGCCTGTCCCATTTGCCCCGCCGGGAATTGGAAAGCATGGCCGCCGCCGGGCGCGAGGTGGCCAGGCTGGATGCCGAAATGGAATCGCTGGGCGGAAATCCCCATCAATTGCTGACCAAGGGCGATGCGGTGGCGTTCCGCCATTATCCCGTGGGTGACGTCTATGATGTCGGCAGCCATTCCCAGTTTTACTATCACTGCCACCGCAGCGGCGAAACCGGGCATTTCCACCTGTTCTTGCGGCCACGCGGCATGCCGGCGGGGCTTTGTCCGCTAGCGCCAAAGAATGCTCCTGCCGATGCTCCGGCCCATCTGATCGCGGTGGGGTTGGACAGTGCCGGGCGGGTGTCCCAGCTTTTCACCACCAATCGCTGGGTAACGGGCGAGGCATGGTACGCCGCCGCCGATGTGCGGGCCATGCTGCCCCGGTTCCGCATCTGGCGGTCCCATGTGACCGGGGTGGATGAACGGGTGGGACGGTGGCTGACCGCCCTGGTCGGCCTGTTCGCCCCGCTGATCGGTGATTTGCTGGATGAACGGGATCGGATGATCACCGAACTGATCGCCGATGCCGCCCGCATTGGTCGTCCCGCACCACTTGAGGATGAAGGGGTGGAAGTCCTGTCCCGGACGGCGGTATCCGTGGAAAACTGGCGGATGGCGGTCGAGGTGGGATTGCGGGAAGTGACGTGATCGCCCCAGCAATCCGCAGGATTGCGCCCGGCGAGGGCAAACCTAATCCCAGCGCCCATTGCGGGCGCGGCCAAGCAATCCGCAGGATTGCGCCCGGCGAGGGCAAACCTAATCCCAGCGCCCATTGCGGGCGCGGCCAAGTGGCCGGAAGGCCACGCCCGGCGAGGGACAACATAATCCCAAATCATCATGCGTCATATTTGACGCATGATGATCTAAATTTCCACTTGGCTGCCCAGTTCCACCACGCGGTTGGATGGCAGGTGAAAGAATTCCATGGCCCCGGTTGCCGATCGGGCCATCCAGGCGAACAGGTATTCACGCCATAACGTCATGCCCGGTGCCTTGGACGGGATGATGGTTTCCCGCGACAGGAAATAGGAAATGGACATGGGTTCATAAAAGAACCCCAATTGGTCCGAGCGGGCCTGGGCCAGCGTCTTGGGAATATTAGGGTCTTCCATGAAGCCGAAGCGCAGATGCACGCGCTGGAAATTGGGGGCCAGTTCGGTGCTGTCCAGGCGATTTTCGGCGGTGACAAAGGGGATGTCTTCGATGGTGACGGTCAGGAACACCACCCGTTCGTGAATCACCTTGTTGTGCTTCAGATTATGCAGCAGGGCCATGGGCACCCCTTCGCGGGTGCCGGTCAGGAAGATGGAGATGCCTGGAACCCGATGAACCCGCGATGACAGCGACATCAGGAACACATCCACGGGCATGTTGTCATCGGCCAGTTTGCTCATCAACAGGCCACGCCCCCGTTTCCAGGTGGTCAGCAGCAGGAAAACCACCAGGGCGATCGCCAGCGGGAACCAGCCGCCATGCGGAATCTTGCCCGCATTGGCCAAGAAGAACGCCAGATCCAGGGGAACGAACAGGGCCAGCAGAATGGATACCTTGCGCACCGACCAATTCCAGCGCAGCAGCATGACCATGCCGATCAAGGTGGCATCAATCAGCATGGTGCCGGTCACCGCCACCCCATAGGCCGATGCCAGATTGGACGACGAGCGGAAGCCCACCACCAGGATCATGACAAAGACCATCAGTACCCAATTGAGCACGGGAACGTAGATCTGGCCGATTTCCTTTTCCGAGGTGTGGATGATGCTCATCCGGGGCAGATAGCCCAGTTGCACCGCCTGACGGGTGACAGAAAATGCCCCCGAAATCACCGCCTGCGACGCAATCACCGTGGCCAGGGCCGCCAGTGCCAAAAGCGGGATGCCCGCCCAGGCCGGGGCCATGCGGAAAAACGGATTTTCCAAGGCGGCGGAATCGTGCAGCAGCAAGGCCCCCTGGCCCAGATAATTCAACATCAGCGCCGGCAGTACCAGCATGTACCAGGCCAGGCGGATGGGCTGGCGACCGAAATGGCCCATATCGGCATAAAGCGCCTCGGCCCCGGTGACCGCCAGAACCACCGATCCCATAGCCAAAAAGCCCGATGCATCGCCGTTCAACAGGAACATGACCGCATAATGGGGGGACAGCGCCTTCATCACCTCGGGCGCCAGACCGATATTGCGGATGCCTAAAATGGCCAGGATCACGAACCACGTCACCATCACCGGGCCGAATATCCGGCCCACGGCGGCAGTGCCATGGCTTTGCATGGCGAACAAGATCACCAGAATGCCCAGGGTGATGGGGATGATCCACATGTCAAGGGCTGGGGCGACAACCCGCACGCCCTCCACCGCCGACAGGATGGAAATGGCTGGGGTGATCATGGAATCGCCATAGAATAGCGAGGCGGCGAAAATCCCCAAGGCCCCCACCAGCCCCATCAGCCGGGGCCGCCCCTGCACGGTTTGCGACACCAGGGATAACAGGGCCAGGCTGCCGCCTTCGCCCCGGTTGTCGGCCCGCATGATGATGATGACGTATTTCAACGACACCACGATCATCACCGACCAGAACACCAAGGACAGAACACCCAGCACATTGGCATGGGTCATGGGCAGTTGATGCGGCCCGGAAAATGTTTCGCGCATGGCGTAAAGCGGGCTGGTGCCGATATCCCCGAACACCACCCCGATCGCCCCCAGCATCAGGGCAAAAACATTGCGGGATGGATGGTGGGGGGTAAAAGCGGCCCCGGTTTGTTGGGGGGCCGCGTGTTTATCGGAGCTCATGACCGCATTCCGCCTAAAGCTGGACCTGGGTGCCCAGTTCCACCACCCGATTGGCGGGGATGCGGAAGAAGTCGGTGGCGGAAACGGCGTTCCTGCTCATCACCACGAACAGTTTTTCCCGCCATTCGGCCATTTCCGGGTGAATGGACGGTATCAGGGTTTCGCGACCGACAAAGAACGATGTTTGCATCAGCTCGAATTCCAGGCCGAACGCCTTGCACAGCCGCAGGACCTTGGGCAAATCCGGTTCCTGGAAAAAACCATAGCGCACGGTCAGCCGGTAAAATCCTTCGGCCAGACCTTCCACCAGCACCCGATCCTTGGCGGATACGCGGGGGATGTCGTCGGTTTGAACGGTCATGAAGACAACCCGCTGATGCAGCACCTTGTTGTGCTTCAGATTGTGCAGCATGGCCACCGGGATCATTTCCGGGTTGCTGGTCATATAGATGGCTGTTCCGTCCACCCGGTGGGTGGGGTTTTCCTTTTGCCGGGCCAGGAACAGGTCGATTGGCATGGAATCGTCCGCCAGCCGCCGGGTCAAAATCTGCCGTCCCCGTTTCCAGGTGGCCATCAGCAGGAACATGCTCATCCCCACCAGCAGCGGGAACCAGCCCCCATCGGGGATTTTAACCGCATTGGCGGCCAGAAAGCCGATGTCGATGATCAGGAAGACGGTGCCCACCAAGGCACAGGCCCAAACCGGCCATTTCCACAAGGTCCGGGCCACCACCAGGGCCAGAATGGTGGTGGTGACCATGGTGCCGGTCACGGCGATGCCATAGGCGGCGGCCAGATTGGACGATGATTTGAACCCCAGCACCAGGACGATGATGCCGGCCAGCAGCAGCCAATTGGCCCGTGGGATATAGATCTGTCCTTCTTCCTCGTCCGAGGTGTGGCGGATTTCCAGGCGGGGGGAAAAGCCAAGCTGCACGGCCTGACGGGAAATGGAAAACACCCCGGTGATCACCGCCTGCGACGCGATCACGGTGGCGACCGTGGACAGGGCGATCAGCGGATACAGCCCCCATTCGGGCGCCAGCAGGTAAAAGGGATTGCGCGCCGCCTCGGGTTCATCCAGCAACAGGGCAGATTGGCCGAAATAATTCAGCACCAGGGCGGGCAGGACCAGGGCGAACCACGCCAGTTGTATGGGTTTCTTGCCGAAATGCCCCATATCGGCATAAAGCGCCTCGCCCCCGGTGACGGCCAGCACCACCGATCCCAACACCACAAAAGCCTGGTGCCCGTGATTTATCAGGAAGGTCACGCCATAGGCGGGATTCAATGCCTGCAAGATGGCGGGCTTGGCGATGATTTCCAGCAATCCCATGATTGCCAGGACCGCGAACCACACCAGCATGATGGGGCCGAACACCACCCCGACCTTGGCGGTCCCCCGGCTTTGGACCGCGAAAAGCAGGACCAGCACCGCCACGGTGATGGGTTCCACCCAGGATTCCATATGGGGGGCTGCCACCTCCAGCCCCTCGACCGCCGACAGGACCGAGACGGCAGGGGTAATCATACCGTCGCCGAAGAACAAGGCGGCGCCGAACAGGCCCAAAACCATCACCGGTCCCATGCGGGCACGATCGGAATGGCTGGCGCGCATGGCCAGGGCCAGCAAGGCCAGGATGCCGCCTTCGCCCCGGTTGTCGGCGCGCATGACGAACAACACGTATTTCAGAGTGACCACCACGATGATGGACCAGAACACCAAGGATGCGATGCCCATCACATTGGCCGGGTCCACCGGCAAGCCGTGTTCCTCGGAAAAACATTCCTTCAGGGTGTAAAGCGGGCTGGTGCCGATATCGCCGTAAACGATGCCAATCGCCGCCACCGCCATTGCCGCAAGCCGGGTTTTATCCGTCGCGTCCGCCCTGCCGTTTTCCGCGTCCATGCTGCTTCCCCAGATTGAACTGGGGGGATTTGGCGGTCAACATGGCCTAAAGTCAAGAGATGGCGTGAACATGCATAATGAAGGAATGCTTTATTTGGTAAAAATCGACGGAATATTACCCGCAGATGCAAATCATGTTACATTCGTGACCTGACGGGGCGCGTGGGGTGCCCATTGGTCATTGGGATGACAGCATGATTGAAACAGCTTCTGCCCCCCGATTGGTGGTGATTTCCGGGGCCGGCCTGTCGGCGGAATCGGGGTTGCGCACCTTTCGCGATGCCGATGGATTGTGGGAAGGCCACGATGTGCACGAAGTGTGCAATATCGACACATGGCGGCGGAATTTGACCCAGGTGCACCGCTTTTATTCGGAGCGTCGGGCCGCCGCGGTGGAGGCCCGCCCCAATGCCGCCCATCAGGCCATGGCCCGCTGGCAGGCCCGTTGGCCCACCATGTTGTTGACCCAGAACGTGGACCCCTTGCTGGAACAGGCGGGGTGTCATGACGTGGTGCATCTGCATGGCCGGTTGGAAGCCATGCAATGCCATGATTGCGGCCATGAATGGGATCACGGTCTGGCGCCATGGTCGCCGGAAACCGATGCCTGTCCCCGCTGCGGTTCCCATGATGATGTAAAGCCGGGCATCGTGTTCTTTGGCGAGCGTGCGCCCCTGTACAGCACCTTGTTCCAGACCCTGGAATCCCTGCGGCCCCAAGATGTGCTTTTGGTGGTGGGCACGGCGGGGCAGGTGTTGCCGGTAGCGGATTTCGCCCGCTTCAGTCCGGCCACCAATATCCTGAACAATCTGGACGAAAGCCCGTTGATCCCCAGCGCGTTATTCACCCACACCTTTTATATGCCAGCCACCCAGGCGGCGGATCTGATCGAAAAGGTGTTGGTCACGCGGCTGGGATGATGGCGCCTTGCAATGACACTTCGATGCGTTCGCCATTGCGCAGGCGGTCGCGTAATTCCATCACCTTGTAGTCAAAGCTTTCCAGGAATTTCAGGTTCTGGCGTTCCAGGTCGCTGGTTTCGATGATGTCGTGGATGCCGCCATTGCGGATGACGATGCGGCGTTGTCCCATCAGGGCCAGCAGCGGATCATGGGTGGAAATCAGCACGATTTTTTCCTCGCGCACCAATAAATCCAGCGCTTTCTTGCGGTTGACCCCGGCATTTTCGATTTCGTCGATCAGCACCACCGGTGATGCCGACAATAAAGCGGTGTCGGCCACCATCAGGGCGCGGGCCTGGCCGCCGCTAAGCTGGGTCACCGATTGGCGGGCCGAAAATTTTTCCCCGGCAAGTTCGTTGGCGCAGGCGATGATCTGATCCACCACCCGGTCGCGGTCAGTCACCATGCGGCAGCGTGCATGCATGTCGATGAACTCGCCCACGCTCAGATCCACGACGAAATTCATGTTCTGGGATAGTTGCGCCACCAATTTCCGGTCCATGGCGAAACGATCGGTGGCGGTGGGTGTTTCGTCATTGACCAGCAGGCGGCGGCCGGTGGGGGTGTCTTGCTGGGCCAGACATTCGATATCGGCCAGCAACCGGCTTTTCCCCGCCCCGGTGGGGCCGACGATGCAGACGATATCTCCGGCGGTCAGGGTCAGGGTCAAATCTTCCGGCTGGCCCAATTTGTTGCGGCCGCCGATGATGGTCAGGGACCGGACCGGGCGGCAGCCCTGTCCCCCCATGGTGTCGATGCGATGGATCAGGGCCGCCAATTGCCGGGCGATCTGGTCGCGGTCCATGCCGAAATCGGCGGTGAATTCCTCGCTCAACCCCTGAAGCCACTGGGCCAGGGGCAGGTGGGACGGGCGATGGCGGGCGTCGATGACGGAAAAGAATTCGGCGATGAACGGGTGGCTGTCCATCACCTGACCCACGGTCTGGGCCAGGATGACGGGGGAAAGCCGGTCCGTGCTCATGCGCTGAACTCCATCTTGCGGGCATTGCCTTTTTGATGGCGTTCGCTGATGGCGGTTTCCCCCACGCAATAGGGACAGACCGCCGCCGGCATGGAAAACCGCAAACGCGCGCCTTCCAGCGAGGTGATTTCGGCCCCCTGTTTCAGATAAAGCCCCAAATCCAGCGCCCCCTGGCCGGTGATGCCGTTGAAAAAGACGATATCCGCATTGGGATTGGCCAGTTTGACGTTAAAGGAAAAGACCTCGCGTTCAGCCTGGCTGACGATGTCGCCTTTGGTGATCACCACCACATCGGCCAGTTTCAGCATGGGGCCGATTTTTTTCGGGGTGAAGATGCCCGCCAGATTATCCACCACGCACACCCCCAAAACCCCCTTGATATGGGGGGAACAGCGGTTGCATAACCCGGCGCTTTCGCTGATCAGCAGATCCAAACCCTGATCCAGTCCCCAGCGCACGCAATCGTCAATGTTGCTGACGAAAAAATGATCGGGGCACAAGGCCCCTGCCAATCCGACTTTTACCGGCAGGTTCAGTCGTTGATAAAGCTGATCGTCGGTGGTGGACAGGGAATCGAATTTGACGATGCCGACCCGCAGCCCTTCGGCCAGCAGAGGCTCTGCCGTACGCAAAATCACCGATGTCTTGCCCACCGATGGGGCGCCCGCCACCGTTATCAGCCGCATGACTGTTTTCCCTTCAGGCTGCTTCCTGCCAATGGGCAAAGAAAATGTCGCTGGCCCGGCGGGTCAGGGCCGCCTGTGCCGGACCGCGAGCCGCATTCCAGCCCATCCATTTCAATGCGGCACCCAGGGGATAGTGATCCTGGGCCTGATGGCTCCATGCCGGGGGATAGCAATTGCGCATCAGCTTCATGCCGAATTCATCTCCCAGCAGGTAATCGGCCAGCCGGGCCGCCGGACCCGACAAACCCCGCCGGGCCAGCAGATAGATGGGCATGACCAAGGCGCCGTCCTGGGGCCAGATCATGCGGGTATGGGATCGGCGTGGGCAGATTTCGGCAAAAAACCACGGCAGGATATAAATGGCGCCGCCGCCATCGCGCCCGGTGCCTGCCATGCGGGGCATGCGCGGCGTGTGCATCAGCCCCGCCACATTAGCCGCCAGGGATTTGATGCCGTCTTCGCCGAAATCGCGCAGCATGGCCGCCAGGAAAAAGCGGTTGCATTCGTCATAGGTGGCGGCCTTTTCCGGTTTCCAGCCGCCAAAGACAATCTTGCCGGCATAAAGGGGGTTCAGCAAATCCGCCCAACGGCTGGGGAGCGGCAGATCGCCCAGCCGGGCGGCATCCACCAGAAAGACAAAAGGAATGAGAGCCAGCGGCGTGGCGATACCCGCCGGGTCAGCCAAGCCGCAGGCGGCATGGCGCGGCGGCAGCGGCACGGGGGTCAGGGATTGAAAGTGGGCCGGGTCTTCGATGGCGGCCAGATCACCTGTGCCGGTGGATAAAATCAGATCGGGCAGGGGGCGGCGCCCGGCCAGAATGTCGCCGAAGATCGCAGCCTCGTCATCGCCGATGGGCTGGCTGACCGATAGTTTCTGGTCCGGGGTTTGGCGCGATAGCAAATCAAATGCATCGCGAAAGGTCTGGGTCAATGGGACCGGAACCCGCGCCAACACATCAATCCGCGCCGGTTGCGGCAAGGCATGGCGCTGGATTTGCCCGTCCTGTGGAATGGCCACCGCGGATGTGCCGGAAAAGCTGTGTGGAATAACAGTCCCTGCGGTCTGAAGGGTCATTCCGCCCCTCCCTGAAGATACTTAAAATGATATAACGACATCCGACGATAGCTCAAACCATTGCCCTGAAGAAAGGGTAATTATGAAAAATACCCGCATAAAGATTGTGGGTGATTATTGGGTTTTTGTAAGGTTCATGACAAATATGTTTGAAGACTGACAGAGCTGCATCCACAATAGTAGTGGAAAAGCGAGGGGATGCGCCGTCAACCCATTGCGGTATAGCGGTTTTTCCCTCAGTATGACGGCGAAGTATATAGGTGATGGAGGATTGTGTGAGTAGCGACAAACCCAGTCGGGATGCTCTTTCGCTATTGTTTGATCGACATTCCACCCCGGTGCTTCAGGACCCGGCCCCCAGCGGCGACGATCTGGACACCATTTTTCGGGCCGCCTTGCATGTGCCTGACCACCATCATCTGCGCCCCTATCGTTTTTTGGTGGCGGCAGGGGAAGGACGGGACCGGTTGGGGGCGATGATGCAGGACGCCGCTCGCTTGCGCGGTGAGCCGCCGGCGGTGGTGGAACGGGCAGTTCGCATGCCTTTGCGTGCGCCCATGGTGATTACCGTGGTGGCCAAGGCCATTGAAAATGATGTGGTGCCGCTGTTCGACCAGCAATTGACCGCCGGCTGTACGGTCCTGGCCCTGCAAATGGCGGCGCAAGCCCTGGGATATGGCGGGATCTGGCGTTCCGGCTGGCTGATGTATGACCGTTCCCTGCACACCGCCCTGGGGCTGGATGACAAGGATCAGATCGTTGGATTCTTGTATTTGGGCACGCCCAAGGCGGCGGGAAACCGGATCGAACGGGATGATAACCCGGAAAAGCTGATCTCGTGGATTTGACCGGATGACGGGATCGGGTCCTGGTCCGCTGCGTCCGGGCCTGATCCTGTTTGTGCCGCAGGCGGCACCCGACGAGAGGATGGACGTAAAAACCCCGCCCTTTGCGGGCGGGGTGGAAACTTCCGACTATTTATGCAGCAGCAGGACCGCCAGAACTGCCGCCAGAACCCAAGGCAGCCAGATGGGGACGCCCCGGCGGCGGCCTTCGCCGCGCATGGCCGATACGGTGTCCGGGTGCAGTTTCAACCCGCCATTCATCATGCTGGTATAGGCTTTTTCCGTTTCGGCCAGCATGCGGGGCAGGCGTTCCAACGTGGCGGCGGCGTTGACCAGCGTATCCTTGACCCGGGCCTGTGGTCCCAGATTGGCGACCATCCAGCGTTCGATCAGCGGGCGGGCCAATTCCCACATATTGACCGTCGAATCCAGGGTGCGGCCCACACCTTCGGCCACCAGCATGCTTTTTTGCAGCATCAGCAATTGGGGCTGGGTCTGCATGGAAAAGGTTTCAGTGACCTGGAATAGCTGTCCCAGCAAGCGGGCGATGGAAATCTCGTGCATCGGCTTGCCCATGATGGGTTCGGCGATGGAGCGGCAGGCCTGGGTAAAGGTGTCCACCGATTTATCGGCGGGAACAAAGCCCGCTTCGAAATGGACTTCGGCCACCTTGCGGTAATCGCCGTTCAAAAAGCCGATCAACATTTCGCCCAGGAAGCGGCGGGTGCGTTTGTCCACCCGGCCCATGATGCCGAAATCCACCGCGACCATATTGCCGTTCTTATCCACGAACAGATTGCCGGGATGCATGTCGGCGTGAAAGAACCCGTCGCGGAACACCATATTGAAAAAGGCTTCCGCCGCCTTGCGCAACACGTCATCCAGGTTCAGCCCGGCCGCCTTCATGGCCTCGGTTTCGTCCACCGGAATGCCGTAGACCCGTTCCAGGGTCATGACACGGCGGGCAGTGCGGGTCCAATCCACCTCGGGGACGCGGAAGGTGTCGTCCCCCCGGAAGTTTTCCCCCAATTCGGCGGCGGCGGCGGCTTCGAAGCGCAGGTCCATTTCCATGACCACCGAATCCTCGAAGGTCTGGACGCTTTCCACCATGCGCAGACGGCGCAGCCGGGGTTGGGTGCGTTCGGCCCAGCCGGCCAGCCAGTGCAACAGGTCGATATCACGGCGGAAAGCGGCTTCCACGCCGGGACGCAGCACCTTGACCGCCACTTCGTGACCGTCGGGGGTGACGGCGAAATGCACCTGGGCGATCGAGGCGGCGGCCACCGGGCGGTCATCGAATTGGGAGTAGACCACGCTAAGCGGCTGTTCCAATTCCTCTTCGATGATGGCGCGGGCCTGTTCGGTGGGAAAGGGGGCCAGACGGTCCTGAAGTTCGGACAAATCGGCGGCCATTTCCTCGCCCAGCAGATCGGCGCGGGTGGACATGGCCTGTCCCAGCTTGATGAAGGTGGGGCCAAGTTCCACCAGGGCGGCGGCCAGCTTTTGCCCCGGACGCAGGGATGACGATGACGACCGCCCCAGGCGCAGCACCCGCGCCATCATATGCGCGGCGGGGTGGTTGATGGCGGTCAGCGCATCGTGGCGGGCCAACACACGGGCGATGGTCAGCAGGCGGTGAAGATTGCGCAGGCTGCGAAACATTAAAGGCGCCACCCGGAATGAATGGCGGCAATGCCGCCGGACAGATTGCGGACTTCCACTCGTTCGAAGCCTGCGGCTTCCACCATGGCTTTCATTTCCTGCTGGGGCGGGAATTTGCGGATGCTTTCCACCAGATATTGGTAGGATTCCCGGTCGCCCGCCACCATCTGCCCCAGCCGGGGCAGCAGGTTGAAGGAATAGAAATCATAGAATTCGCGCAAGCCCGGAACCACCACCTTGCTGAATTCCAGGCACATGAACCGCCCGCCGGGACGCAGCACCCGATAGGCTTCGGCGATGGCCCGGTCCCAATGGGTGACGTTGCGCAGGCAAAAGGCGATGGTATAGCGGTCCACCGACATGTCGGCCACCGGCAGACATTCGGCATTGCCGCAGACCCAGGCCAGATTGCCGGTGACGTTGCGGTCCTGGGCGCGGGCCTGACCCACCGACAGCATTTCCTTGTTGATGTCGCAGACCATGGCCGCCCCGCCGCCCCGCGCGCGCCAGCCAAAGGCGATGTCGCCCGTGCCGCCGCCCACATCCAGCAAGGTCTGGTCGGGCCGGGGACGCAGCCAGTCCAGGAAGGCGGATTTCCACAGGCGGTGGACGCCCGCGCTCATCAGATCGTTCATCAGATCGTATTTGGGCGCGACGGAATCGAACACCCCCCGGACCAGGGACGCCTTTTCGGTTTCCGCCACGGTGCGGAAGCCGAAATGAGTGGTGGCGCCGTCAGCGGCGAGGGTGGGGGCGGGGATCGGAGAAAGATCAGCTTCGGTCATGATCCCCGCACCTTAGCGGAAGCCGCGTCCACATGCCAGTGGGTGAACCGTGCAAGCCGGTCAAGACGCGGTCGGGGGCAGTCGGCTTTTCACGGACAGGGGCAATGGCGCCAGAACCAGCCGACGGGCGGGCTGCCACAGTGCCGACAGCAGCAACAGGCAGGACCCGATGATCAAAGCGGTCAAGGCAATGTCGGTTCCCAGTGAACCCGCGGCGCGGAACAGCATGATGATGGCACTGATCACATAGATCAGCGCGGAAACCAGCATGGCCCGCCGGTCGATGGCCAAAGCCACCAGGGCCAGGATCGCATAGATGCCGACAGCCGCCACAGCCTGGGCGATCCCCGGCTGGACGGCCGTATCCGATATGCTGATAAACCAGTTCGGTGCCAGGCCCAACCAAGCAAATACCGGCTGAACCAGCAGGGGCGCCGCCAGCAGATGCAACCAGAAAGCCACGTCGGATTTGCGGGTCTTGCGGACGCGATCGGCCATATCCCAGCGCATGGCCAGCAGAAAAGCGGCAATGCCCCCGGCGAAGGTTATCGCCGGACCGTAATTCCGTGCTTCGGGAATCTTGATAGCGACTGTGAAGCCAAGGATGGCGATGATGATGGCGACGCTAAGTGCCGGGGTAATAGGGACCATAAACCGGCGCCAATGCCCATAAACAGCGCCCCCCGATATCGCAGCAGCGATGCCGAACTGTACGTGCATCGCGATCAAATCGAATTTGGCTATTATATCCATGATGGCGGCGGTGGACATCATGGCCCCGACGGTAAAGCCGATCAGCAGCAGAATGCTGGGCAGGGCCATGCGCCTCTTTCGGGTGAAGTATTCACCCAATCCCCAACTGACTACGGCCACGGGCATGCTTCCTGCCAAAGGATTAAGACGCCATCCCAAGGTTCCCAGGGCGGTCAGGGTCAGGATAACGGCAATAGAAATGAAAATGTCGTTGAAGCTGCTCAGCAGGCGGAAATGTTCTTCATCCACCAGGGGCGCCGCCCGGTGCCGGGCGATAAAATCGCGGAAGCTGTCAATATCGCCGTGAGCTAGGATGCCTGCATCGGCTGCGGCATTCAGATCGGCATCGGTATACATGGTGTCTTGTCTCCATGGTCGGGCCGTGGGAGAAGGGCGTCAGGGGGCGGCGGTTTCCAGAGTGACACCCTGGTTCCGGCTGGTGGCCCGAACCGGGCGGGGAAGGGTGGGGGGCAAGGTGACAGTCACGCTGTCCGCGAAATATTCTCCCGCGCCCCGATCGGCATCGACCATGGCCCCCAGCAGGGCAATACCGCCAGTGGCGGCGGCCAGGGCGCCATTGCCCCAGACCCAGCCATCACCATCGGTGTCCAATGTATAGGTGGTGAGGCGAAAGCCATCCTTGGCGCATTGCATCCGGGCCGGGGCCGCACGGTGGGGGATGTCCAGTTCCGCCGGGGTGGTGACGGTGGCGGAAAAGCCATCGCGGCCCAGGATTTTGCACTGTGCCCCGGTCGGGTTGGTGGTGATTTGGACGATGGAATGGCTGTTTCCCATCACCGATGCGCAGGCGGTCACCCCAGACACGGCCATGGCCGCCATTAGCAGCGAAAGAATACGGCGCCCCCTGGCGCCGGATGGTGGTTCGGCCATGATTTCCCCCACATTTTCACGGCGGCGACGGGCAGTCATCCCGCCTGACATCCCTATCCATGCCAAGGAAACGGCTTTGTCGCAACCCTGACATGGCGTCGTACATCGGACAGCCTATTTCTGTGCAATCGGGGGAAAACCGGAGGCGGCGTTTCAGGAAATCGCGGAATACTGCGGAAAACGCCGGTTGGCACGGGCTTTGCTGGGTACTAGGCGCTACATTTCCAGGTGTGGAGGCCGCAGGTGAGCAGCAACGTCATTCCATTGTCGAGCCTTCTTACTCCGGCCGCTGACCCTCAGCCGGCAGCTGGTGGCGGGTGTTCGTCCAAGTCCTGCGGGACGTCGGGCCGCCCCGAAGACATGCCCGCCCATGTGTGGGACATGATCAAGGATCACCCCTGCTACAGCGAGGAAGCCCACCATTATTTCGCCCGCATGCATGTGGCGGTGGCCCCGGCGTGCAACATCCAGTGCAATTACTGCAATCGTAAGTACGATTGCTCCAACGAATCCCGCCCCGGCGTCACCAGCGAACGCATGTCCCCGGAACAGGCCGCCCGCAAGGTGGTCGCGGTGGCCAATAAGGTGCCGCAGCTTTCGGTTCTGGGGATCGCCGGGCCGGGCGATTCCATGTTCGACTGGCGCAAGACCTTTGAAACCTTCCGTCAGGTGGAAAAGGTGTTGCCGGACCTGAAATTCTGCGTTTCCACCAACGGTCTGGCCCTGCCGGATCACATCGACGAACTGGCCGAACACAATATCGACCATGTGACCATCACCATCAACATGGTGGACCCGGAAATCGGGGCGAAGATCTACCCGTGGATTTACCACAACGGCAAGCGTTACACCGGCATCGAGGCGTCGCAGATTCTGCATGAACGCCAGATGGAAAGCCTGGAACGCCTGTCGGGCAAGGGTATTCTGGTCAAGGTCAATTCGGTGATGATCCCCGGGGTCAATGACAAACACCTGATCAAGGTGAATGAGGAAATCAAGGCGCGTGGCGCGTTCCTGCACAATGTGATGCCGCTGATTTCCGATCCCGCCCACGGCACCCATTTCGGTCTGACCGGCCAGCGTGGTCCCACCAGTGCCGAATTGAAGGATTTGCAGGACAAGCTGGCAGGCGGCGCCAATCTGATGCGCCATTGCCGTCAGTGCCGTGCCGATGCGGTGGGCATGCTGGGCGAAGATTTGTCCCAGGACTTCACCATGGACAAGATCGGCGACGATCTGATCTATGATCCCGAAGCCCGTCGTCTGTACCGGGAAGTGGTGGAACGCGAGCGCGCCGATCATCGCCGCGCCACCGAAGCCGCCACCGCCGGTCTGTCCCAGGCCACCCCGGCCGCTCCGTCCCGTCTGGTGGCCATCTGCACCAAGGGCGGCGGACGCATCAATCAGCATTTCGGCCACGCCAATGAATTCCAGGTCTATGAAGTGGACCACGAGGGCGTGCGCTTCGTCGGGCATCGCAAAACCGAGAATTACTGCGTTGGCGGTTCCGGCGACGATGATAAACTGGATGTGGTGATCAAGTCGCTGGAGGGGATTGATACGGTGTTTGTCGCCAAGATCGGAACTTGTCCCAAGGACGAGTTGGCCGAGGCCGGCATCAGCGCCATCGAAACCTATGCCTTCGAATATATCGAGGCTTCCATCGCTGCCTGGTATGCCGAAACCGTCGGAACGGCGGTTCGGGATTTCGCCTGAAACAAACGTGTCTAATAAACCAGTCTTAAAGAGGAGTATTATCCCATGGCCCTGAAGATCGTCGCTTCGACCTGCTCTGCTTGTGGCGCTTGCGAATTCGAATGCCCCAACGCAGCCATCTCCATGAAGAATGACACCTATGTGATCAAGGCCGCCGCCTGCAGCGAATGCGATGGCGACGAACCCAAGTGCCAGGCCGTGTGCCCGGTTGACGGTTGCATCGTCAAGGCCTGATCCAGGCCGGTTCATTGTTTGAGGGAGGGTGCCGATGGTCGAGGAAGCCGTATGCGAACTGTATGATCCTCCGGCCTTCGAGATCGGGGATAAGGTCAAGGCAGTGCGCGCCGTGCGCAATGACGGGACCTATCCCGGCGTGGCCATCGGGCATTTCCTGCTGGATGCGGGGGATGTGGGCTATGTCAAATCCGTCGGCACCTACCTGAACCGTTTTTATGTCTATGCCATTGATTTTGTTGATCAAGGTATCCTGGTCGGCATGCGCCGCCACGAACTAGAACTCTTGGAGTCCGCCCGATGAAGGTGACGTTGCGCAAGGTTGCCGATTACTACGAAATTTATGTTCCGAAAAAGGATTTGGAAGAAAAGATCGTTGAGATGAGTGGGGATAGCCCGTGGGGCAGTCTGATCACCATCAGCAACGGCTGGAGATTCCAGATGCCGGATATGCCTGCTGATACCCCGTTGCCGATCACTGTGGATGCCCGCAAGCTTGGCGACGAGGACTGATCCCATGGCGGAACCCAAGGACATTCTGAAGGGCTTGGCCGCCGATTGGGCTGCCGGCAAGGTGGTGCCGTATCTGGGGCCGGAAGTGCTGACTCTGGAAACGGCTGAACCTGTGGTTCCCGCTGACCCGTTGGAATTGGCCAAGCGTCTGTGGACTGGCGTTTCGGTTCCCCAGCGTATCCGCAACAACATGTGGCATACGGCCCAGTACATTGAAACCTTCCGCCATCGTCTCACCTTGGACAAGTTGATGGCGGACATTTTCAAGCCGATGCCCGAACCCAACCGTCTGCACCGGTGGCTGGCGTCCCAGACCCAATTGTCCATGATCGTCGATACCTGGTATGACAGCTCGCTCAGCTCGGCCCTGTCGGGGCGGGGGGATTGGGGCACTATCCGGGGGGTGTCCAAGGCCCGACGCACCGATGATGCGCCGTGGACCGTGGCCTCTGACGCCAAGGGCACGCTGGTTCCCGACGCCGAAGCCGCCAAATGGCAGACGCTGTTGTACAAGCCCCATGGCGCCGCTCAGCCGGATGGGGATCAGTTGACCTCGGATTCCGATTATGTGGAAGTCCTGACCGAGATCGACATTCAGACCCCCATTCCCGACACGGTGAAGGACCGCCGGACAGGAAAGACCTTCCTGTTTCTGGGCTGCCGCCTGCACGATCAGATTTTGCGTACCTTTGCCCGGTGCATCATTCGCCGGTCGCAGGGGCCGCATTACGTGGTCTTGTCCCGTGAACCCACGGAAAACGAAACCAAGTTCATGGAAGTGGAAGGAATTATTCCAATTTTCATGACCCTGGATGAAGCCGTGGATGTATTGATGGGTAAAGTCTGAGATATCAGACGACAACGACAAATATAAAGCCTTGTGTGTCGAGAGAGGGAGTAAACCCTATGGCTAATGTGACTTTTAGCGGCCCGACTTTGGCCAAGAACATCACCGTTTATGCCGTTGCAGGCGATAACGGGACGTTGCTTGCTTTGGCCAAGAAGAACGAGATCGCGATTCCGTTCCAGTGCCAAGACGGCGAATGCGGTTCCTGCCTGATCAAGGTGACCTATCTGGGCGACAACAAGCCCAAGGCCATTGCCCTGACCGAACGGGAAAAGCTGACCTTGTCGGTGAATGGCAAGCTGAACAAGAATCTGCTGAGCGACGCCGAAGTGAACGACGCTCCCCCGCCCTATCGTCTGGCGTGCCAGTACATCGTGCGGGATGAAGACATCCTGGTGGAATTCTCCGGCGAAGCCGGTGTGGAGATCGACCTGCGGCGATAAGGTGGCGGAAGCGATCGCAGGTCGAAGGGGGGGCGTCGGAAGGCGCCCCCCTTATTTATATCTGGGAATGATTGGCCACGGTCAGGCGGTGCCCGGCGAGGGCAAACCTAATACAAAATCCCGGTGAGTGAAACTCATAGGGATTTGGTTAGGCCCAAGGGGCCGCGCGGCTTATGCCGCGGAAGGCAAGGGTTTCGGAGAAACCCGCCCGGCCGCCACGGGCACCGGTGATCGGTTCCGATCACCGGGATATGGTATAACAGGGTGCGGAAAAACTCCGCTTCGCGGCTGGGCGACCGCCCAGACCCGTTTGGAGGCGCAGCCTCCAAGCCTCCAGTTTCTTTTTCTGTCAAAGAATTAGAAATCTGGAGGGTTCGGGAGGCTGTGCCTCTCGATTGGGGGATCGGGGGCAAATGCCCCCGAAACAGGGTTTTTCCGCACCCTGCTAATCCGGCGCCCATTGCGGGCGCGGCCAAGCAATCCGTGGGATTGCGCCCGGCGAGGGCAAACATAAGGAGCATCAAGCATGGCCACGGTGATTTTTTATGAAAAGCCTGGATGTGGTGGAAATGCCCGCCAGAAAAAGATTTTGTCGGAATCCGGCCATGTTCTGGATGTGCGTGATTTGCTGTCTGAACCATGGACGGCGGAAACCCTGATGCCATTCCTGAATGACCTGCCGGTGGATCAGTGGTTCAACCGTTCGGCGCCCAAGGTGAAATCGGGCGAAGTGGTTCCCGAGGAATTGACCCGCGACCAAGCCTTGGCCCTGTTGCTGAACGAACATCTGCTGATCCGTCGGCCATTGATGCAAGTAGCCGATAAACGCATGGTGGGGTGGAGCGAGGAAAGCATCGCCGCCTGGATCGGCCTGACCCCGGCCGGGCTGAATGAAGGCTGTCCCAAGGGCGATCATGCGCACGAGCATAAATGCCCGTGACCGTTCAGGCTGGCAGGATACGGAAAAACTCTGCTTGGCGGCGCAAGCCCCCAAACGGAAGGAGAGGCGCCTTTTTCCGTAGCCTGCTGGATCAGCTTCGGCCCTCGCGGGCGCAATGGTTGCTTTATACCAAATCCCGGTGAGTGAACCTTATGGGGATTTGGTTAGGCCCAAGGGGCCGCGCGGCTTACGCCGCGGAAGGCAAGGGTTTCGGAGAAACCCGCCCGGCCGCCCAGGGCGCCGGTGATCGGTTCCGATCACCGGGATAGGGTATTATGGGTAAAACGGAAACAGCCAGGGAATTGATATCACGCAGACCGCCATGACGATCAAGGTGAAGGGGACGCCGACCCGAACGAAATCGCTGAAGGTGTAATGACCTGGGCCAATGACCAATGTGTTGACCGGCGATGACACCGGGGTCATGAACGCGGCCGATGCCGCCAGGGCCACCGTCATGGCAAAGGGATAGGGGGATGCGTTCAGTTCGGTGGCGACCGCCAGGGCCACCGGGGCCATCAGGACGGCAGTGGCGGTGTTCGAGATGAACAGGCCGAACAGGGCAGTGACCACGAACAGGGCGATCATCACCAGATGGGGGCTGGCCTGTCCCACCACCGATAACAAAAGATCGGCAGCCAAGGTGACCCCGCCGGTGCGTTGCAGCGCCAGGGAAAAGGGTAGCATGCCGACGATCAACACCAGACTTTGCCAGTGGATAGAGCGGTAGCTGGCGTTGAAATCAATGCAGCGGAACAGCCCCATCAGCAAACAGCCGATCAGGGCCGCCTGTACGTTCGGGACAATCCCGGTGACCATCATGACCACCACGGCCGCCAGACTGGCCAAAGCCAGGGGGGCGCGGCTGGCGGCGGGCACCACGTCGTCGATTTCCGCAGGCAGGTCCAAGACGATCAGATCGCGGGATTCGGCTTTTAGCCGACGGATGGCTTTCCACGGGCCGATCAGCAACAAGGTGTCGCCCAGGCGCAAATGGCGTTCCACCATGCTGCCTTCATGCGGGATGCCGCCTCGCTTCAATCCGATCACATGCAGGCCGTAAAGGGATCTGAACCCGGCCCCCACCACGGTCTTGCCGATCAGGGTGGATGTTTGCGGCACCATGACTTCGACCATGCCGATTTCCTGGGTATGGTCGGAAAAATAGGCGCCATTCAGCGGCAGACGATGCAGATGAAAGCGTTCGGCGATGTCACCGATATCGACGGTGGGATTGAACAGATCCAGATACAGGACATCGCCGGATTGCAGCACCGTATTGGCGGTGGGGCTGATGAAGCGTTCGCCCAGGCGGTTATTGTGTTCGATGGCGATGATGTTGACGCCGGATGTGGCGCGTAAATCCAAATCTTCCAATTTGCGCCCCACCAGGGGCGACCGGGCGGTAACACATAGACGGTGTTCCCGATCGGCTAATCGGTACTGGCTGACCCAATCGGCCAGATGGGGGCGTGGATTGCTTTTTTTGTGGTCCCGCCGGGATGACAGCATCCTGCGGGCAAAGGCCATGTAGATCACCCCCAGAACCAGGATGGGTAGGCCCAAGGGCGTGAAATCGAAAAAGCCGAAACCGGGCAGTCCATGGCGGACCAGTTCCGCATGCACCACCAGATTGGGGGGCGTGGCCACCAAGGTCATCATGCCGCTGATCAGGGCGGCGACGCTCAGCGGCATCATCAGCCGCCCCGGCGCCAGACCGGCATTGTGCGCCACCCGCAGCACCACCGGGATGAAGATGGCCACCACGCCAGTAGAGCTCATCACCGATCCGATGCCGGCGACGCTGATCATCAGGAATGCCAATAATTTGGTTTCATTGCTGCCTGACCGGCGGATCAGCCAATCCCCCAGGCGTTGGGTGATGCCGGTGCGCACCAATCCTTCGCCGATGACGAACAAAGCGGCGATCAGGATGACGCTGGGATCGGCAAAACCGGCCAGGGCTTCGTTCATGGTGATGATGCCGGCCATGGGCATCCCCACGATCATCAACAACGCCACCGCGTCCATGCGCGGGCGGTTCAGGGCGAACATAATCACGGCTGCGCCCAGAAAGGCCAGGACGATGGCAAGATCGGCGGTCATGAAAAATGTCCCACAGGAAGACGGCGGACATCCCTAGCGTAAACCAGGGCTGTCCGCACCTTCGTAACTATACGGATCAACCATGGGTGTTGTTTTTTTCGATGGGATAAAGCCCGCCCAAGCCCTTGCGGTAAATGGCCCAATAGACCACCCCGACAAAAAATGATCCGCCGATGATATTGCCCAAGGTGGCGAAAGCCAGATTGTGCAATATCCCCGTTACCGTGATTGCCGAGACGTCCAGTCCTTCGGGGATATGGCCCGTGACTTTTAAGAGCAGGGCCATGGGCAGGAAGTACAGATTGGCGATGCAGTGTTCGAACCCGGCGGCGACAAAGGCGGAAACCGGCAGGATCATGGCGGCGATCTTGTCAACCACGGTGCGCCCGGCATAGGCCAGCCATACGGCCAGACAAACCAGCAGGTTGCACATGATGCCCTTGAACAAAATAGTCAGCCAATCGGGTTCGATCTTGCCGATGGCCAGTTTCAGCATGGCCGCGCCGATGGCACCATTGTTCATGGCGTAATGGTGGGACATGAAAACCAGGAACACCAGCATCAAGGCCCCCACCGCATTGCCCAGCCACACGGTGGCCCAGTTGCGCAACACTTGTCGGGTCGTGATTTGGCCATTGGCGCGGGCCATGATGATCAGGCAATTGCCAGTGAACAGCTCTGCCCCGGCGACCATGACCAGGACCAGCCCCAGGGAAAACACCACCCCGCCCAGCACGCGCTGTACGGCAAAAGACAGGGCCGGATCGGCCAGGACGATGCAGAAATAAAGCCCGCCCAAGCCGATGCTGCCCCCGGCCACCATGGCCAGCATGAAACTGGGCAGGAATGGCATGGTGGCTTTTTTCACCCCCAACTTTTCCACTTTCGCCTGGATTTCCGCCGGGGAATAAGCGTCCGAGCCAAGCAATTCTGTTTTTGGAGCCAGATCAGCCATGGTGCACCTCTTCGCCGATGGGCTATGTGGACTTGCTGGAACCAGTCAATCCATGATGGCGGCAAGTCATTTTATCCATCGTAGCGTCTCAACTATTCGTAAGATAACATGAAATTCCATGATAAACCTTTTATCACTCCGTAGCCCAGTTTATTCAGACCTGCTTTTCATCCACTGGCGTGTAATATTATTTTCAGAATTTACCGATCAAAGGTCGGAAATTTCTGAGGCACACCTTGTCTTGAGCGATATAGTCGGTTCTGCCATCCCTTTGCGTATTCCATGAGAATTGGCAAATTCATCTGAAAGACGAGTAAGTCTTGACGCGGGCAGGGGGGATGGGCACGATCCGGCCTTATGTCTGATTCTGCTTCCACCACCTTATCCGCCCCGCCCCGCGTTTCATCCCGCAAGGGCGGCGACCGGGTGTCCGACCGGGTCACCGACCGTATCCTCGCCCGCATCGCCTCGGGCGAATGGGCGCCGGGCAGCCGCTTGCCGGGGGAACGCCAATTGGCGGAAGAGATGGGGGTCAGCCGGGTTTCGATCCGGGCGGCCTTGCAGGGGTTGAAGACCCAGGGATTTCTGGATGCGGTGCAAGGCGGCGGCACCAAGGTGATTTCGAATGTGGCCTGTATGGATTCGGGGCTAAGCGAATTGGTGCGGGTTAACCACGCCAATCTGGCGGATCTGGCGGAAATCCGCGCCATTTTGGAAGTTTGGGCCGTGCGGCGGGCGGCGCAATCCCGAACCGAAGCACAATTGGCCGATTTGTCCGAAATCATGGCCGCGACAGAGCGCGACATCAGCAAGGGCAAGCATAAGACCGAAAACGACATCCGTTTCCATTTGGCCATCGCCGGTGCGTCCGGTTCGGGGGTGTATATCCATCTGATGGCCACGTTACGCGGTATTTTGCAGCAAATGCTGGATCATCACCGTTATGAGATGTTCGCGACCTTGGATGACGACCGGATGATTTTGGCTCATCACCGGACTATCTGTCAGGCCATTCGCAACCGTGACCCGGATGGCGCCGCCGAAGCCATGCGGCTGCACCTGGAATGGGTGGTGGATCGCTATCGGCAGGAACAAATGACGCGAGGCTGACCTGGATCAAATTTCCGCCATAAATTGCCATTTATTATCTTTCATTATTAATGGCTGTGGAGTGCGGAAAAATGATTGAAGCGCGTGTATTGTGTTGCCTGACCCTTATGGGGGGATTGTTCCTGGCTGGGTGCGACACGGCCGAGATCAAGCCGATGGCCAGTGGGGAGGCGGCTGCCGCCAAGCCCGTTTCTATCTCCGCCCCCGCCCCCGCCCCCGCCCCCGCCCCCGCCCCCGCCCCCGCCCCCGCCCCCGCCTACGCCTTGGCATCGGCACCTACCGCCCGGATCGGGGTAATGCCTGGGGCACCTGTGGCGGTCGAGACGGATAAATTCGCCGATGGTCCCCGCAATACCTGGACAGACGCGAAAACGGACCCGGTATCGACCTTGTCCATGGATGTGTCAAAGGCGGCTTACCCCTTTATCCGCCGGTCGCTGCGTGAAGGCCGGTTGCCACCCCCCGCGATCGTGCGTGCGGATGACATGGTGAATTACTTTTCTTATTCCTATCCGTCGCCTGGGGACCGGTCCCGACCGTTCAAGATGACCACGACCGTGCTGGCATCACCCTGGACCGAAGGGGCAAAGTTGGTGCATATCGCGGTCAAAGGATGGGATCAGCCCAGGGACAAACGCCCCCGTGCCAACCTGACCTTTTTGGTGGATGTGTCCGGTTCCATGGCCTCGGTCGATCGGCTTCCCTTGATTCAAAAGGCATTGCATCAGTTGGGGGATGGGCTGCGGGCGGATGATGTCGTGTCCATCGTGACCTATGCCAACGGTGTCGGGGTGGCTTTGGACTCGGCAAGGGGTGGTGATCTGCCCCGGATCATGAATGCGGTGGATGAGTTGTCCGCAAATGGCGGAACGGCTGGTGGGGCAGGATTACAGATGGCCTATGCCCTGGCCGAGCGGAATTTCGATCCCGAGGCGGTCAATCGCATCATTCTGGCCACGGATGGCGATTTCAATATCGGCGTGTCTGATCCCGTGCAGTTGGAAAAGTTCATCGCTGGAAAACGCCAGGC
The DNA here is from genome assembly GCA_041915545.1 of Magnetospirillum sp. Taxonomy (GTDB): domain Bacteria; phylum Pseudomonadota; class Alphaproteobacteria; order Rhodospirillales; family Magnetospirillaceae; genus Magnetospirillum. Next base: position 38,416 of record JAYSBF010000031.1, read on the forward strand.
CGGGATTTATCTGACGGTTGTTGGGGTAGGGGTCGGCAATCTGAATGACAGCCTGATGCAACGTCTGGCCCATGCCGGTAATGGTCAGGCCGCCTATATGGACAGCCTGTTGGAAGCCCGTAAGCTTTTTGTCGAGGAATTGGGATCGGCCATGATCCCCATTGCCGATGACGTGAAAATGCAAGTGGAGTTCAACCCGGACACGGTGGCCGAATACCGTCTGATCGGCCATGAAACCAGAAAGCTGAACCGTGCCGATTTTCTGGATGATGCCGTCGCGGGTGGGCAGGTCAGCGCCGGTCACAGCCTGACCGCCATTTACGAGATCGTGCCCAGGGCTTCCCAGACGCGCCATCTGCCGCCATTGCGCTATGGCGATAGGACGCAGACGGAAAAGACGAGGGCGGGCATCGGGAACGAATTGGCTTTTGCCCGAGTGCGCTATCATCTTCCGGGGCAGGACCGCAGCCGGATCGAGGAACAGGCCGTCAGTGTCGACGGAATAGGCTCCGTGCAGCAAGCATCGGACGATGTGCGGTTTTCGGTGGCGGTGGCTGGTTTCGCCCAGTTGTTGCGTCAGGAGAAAACCACCGGGTCCTGGTCATATGATGACGCCGCAGCCTTGGCCGATGGCGCACGGGGCCAGGATCATTTCGGTTGGCGCAGCGAACTGGTTCAGTTGATCCGGGCCGCCGATGGCCTGACCCCGCATCCCGCCAAGCCACTGATACCAAATCCCGGTGAGTGAAACTCATAGGGATTTGGTTAGAGCACTTTTCGCTCTGCCGGAATCGGTTAGGGATTCCCATGAGGTGTGAAATCTGATTCAAGATACAGGCTGGAGACGGAGGCCAGCCTGTATGCCGAAATCTCTTTCCCAGGACCTACGCGA
>JAYSBF010000032.1:0-39034 GCA_041915545.1 Magnetospirillum sp.
TTGAAAGAAAAAGAAACTGGAGGCTTGGAGGCTGCGCCTCCAAACGGGTCTGGGCGGTCGCCCAGCCGCGAAGCGGAGTTTTTCCGCACCCTGTTAGGGCAGCCCCCGGCGAGGGATAAACATAACCCCCGATCATCATGCGTCAGGCTTCGGCATGCTGGCCCTGATCCAGCAGGGTCAGCAGGGGGTGCCACTCGGCGGCATAATCCTTGGCCCGCCGTCCGCCGCCTTCCAACAGGCTGGACCCGGCGGCGGCCTGGGCCGGGTAAAGCTGACTGTCGCGCAGGCGGGTCACCACCGGAAAGCCCAGGGACGCGAAAAACACGTCCAACTGATCCGATGCCTTGGTGCCAGGACGCAGGCGGTTGCCGATGATGGCCACCAGCCGCTTGTTCTTGCGCACGGCCTTGACCTCGGACAGTTTTTTCAGGAAATGGGCGGTGGCGTCCTGGTCGAATGTGCCGGGCAAAACCGGAATGACCACCGCATCGGCGATGCGGATCAGGTCTTCCACATCCTTGTGATGCATGGCCGCCGGGGCGTCGATGACCAGACGGTCCAGCCCCTTGGGGGTGTCCCCCACATCCTTGGTCCAATCCAGACCTTGAATGGGGGACAGGCCGGGATCACGGCGCTTAAGCCATCCCAATGCCGATTTCTGCCGGTCGCAATCGGCAATGGCGGTTTTCAATCCCTGACCGGCGAAGGCGGTGGCCAGATGGGTCGCGATGGTGGTCTTGCCACACCCACCCTTGATGTTCCCCACCAGCACCGCGAACATGGCCCCACCCCCTGATGATGATCGTCAGAGGGCAAGGTATCATGGGATCGGGACCTTGAAGTGTTAAGAATGGATCAGCTGGCGGCCAGGGCCGCGCCGTTTTCCCGGCCATTGACCCGGCGCATGGACAAGCCCACGCACACCACCGCCCACAGCACGGTCACCGCCAGCGACACCAGATAGCCGCCATCGTGCAACAAGGCGCCGCCGCCCTGATAGAACGGTGCCCGCACCACGTTCAGGGCGTGATGCACCGGGTTGATCAGCATGACCACATGCATCCAGCCCGGAACGCCGCTGACCGGGAACAGCGCCCCCGACAGCATCCACAGCGGCATCAGGAACACCATCATGATGGCGTGAAAGCCCGATGTGGACCGCATGCCCCAGGCCAGCAGGAACCCCAAGGACGCGAACCCCGCCCCGGTCAGAACAAAGGCCAGCAACAGCAATGCCACGCCGCCAACAGTCAAATGCAGCCCCAGAAAGGGAGCGGCCACGGTGAACAGCACCACCTGAACCAGAGCGATCAGCACCGATCCGGTCACCTTGCCCAGCACGATACCCAACCGGCTGACCGGCGCCACCAACACGCCTTGCAAAAAGCCCGCATCCCGATCCTCGATAATGGTGATGCAGGAAAAGACGCTGGCGAACAGCATCATCATCACCATCACGCCGGGATAGAAATATTCCAGGTAACTGACCTGTTCCATCCCTTGCGGGCGGAAACTGCCCCCCATGCCGGCCCCCAGGAACAGCCAGAACAGCAAAGGCTGGGCCACCGCGCCGATGACGCGCTGGGGCTGACGGATAAAGCGGGTGAATTCCCGGCGGGCCAAAGCCCAGGACACGCGGATCATGGGGCCACCTCGGCCAAAACGGATGCGGAAGGAACAGATGCCGCGGCTGCGGTTTTTCCGGTCACATGAACGAACACGTCTTCCAAATCCGGTTCCTTGATGGAAATGGACAAGATGTCCGCCCGATGCGCGGCCAAGATCCGTTCCAGCAGCGGCAAAGCTTCGCCGTTTTCCGTCTGCTCCAACCGGACTTCATCGCCATGGCGGTGCACGGTCTGACCCAATTCGGCCGACAGACGGGCGGCGAAAACATCGGGATCGCGGGGGCGGACCACCACCATTTCCGTACCGATCCGGGCCTTCAACGCCTGGGGCGTGTCATAAGCCAGCAAGCAGCCTGCCTGCATCACCGCCAGACGATCCACCCCTTCGGCTTCGGAAAAAACGTGACTGGTCATCAGCACGGTCATGCCCCGTTCGCGGCCGATCCGGTGCAAGGCATCCAGGAAATTGCGCCGCGATGCCGGGTCCAAACCAGTGGTCGGTTCGTCCAGTAACAGCACGCGGGGGCGGGTCAGCAGAACCTTGGCCAATTCCACCTGCCGGGCCAAACCGCCCGACAAGGTATCGACCTTTTGCCCCAGCCGGTCCCCCAGATCGGTCCAAGCCAGGGATTCATCCATGCGCTTGGCCAATTCGGACCCGCCGATACCGTACAAATCCGCATGCAGCCGCAGATTTTCAGAAACCGATAAATGCTTGTCCACCGCCGGGCTTTGGAACACCACCCCCAGAATGGCACGGACTTGCGCCGCCTGGGTGGCCAGATCAAAGCCGCCAATGGTGACCCGCCCCGCCGATGGCCGGGCCAGGCCGCACAAAATGCGGAACAGGCTGGACTTGCCCGACCCGTTGGGGCCGGACAGGATGACAAACTCGCCATCGCCCACCGACAGGGTCAACCGGTCGATGGCCAGCCGGGGCGAGGTCTTGCGCCCGCCGGGATAGGCGTGGCTTAGGTTTTCAATGGAAATCATGCGGGCTTCTATATTCCGTCAGCGGATGCGCGGGCAAGGTAACGCATCCGCTTTTTTAGAACAGCTTAAAGATTCGACACTCGCCCCCGGCTGCGCCCGGCCCAGATATCCAAAGCCAAGGCACGGGCCTGATCCTGATCAGCGGCCCGCCCGGAATAGCGCAAGACCAGCGCCATGGTGCCCGTAACAGCCGCCACGGCATGGGCATCGGTATCATCGCCCCGCCACAACGCCCCCAGCCGCGACAAATCCATGGCGGTGTCATGGGGCCTGGCCCCCTGGGTCAAGGCGGGCCATTCCTCGCACCCTTCCTTGCCATTTTCCAGAAACCAGACTTCGCAAGCCTTTTCCGGGCGGCGTTCCGCCTCGCCCCCTTCGCCCTTGAACACCGCCGCCCGCGTTTCCCCGGCCAGACGGGCGCCACTGCGATGAACCGGCAGATAGGGGGGATGGGTCACGCCGTTGATGGTGAAATCAGCCCGGAACGGATTGATCATCCGCGCCACCGTATGAATGGGCGACCGCAGCCCCAACAGGCTTTTCAGCTCCATCACCCCGTGCAGGGGCGGCGACAGCCGGTCCAAGGTCAGATAGGCAAAGCCCCCCCGTTCCAACTGCCGGGCGGCGTCATCCGCATCGGCAGCCACCGGAACCCCCAGGGCGGCCAGGGCGGACGATGCGTAAACCCGCCCAGCCGTATGTCCTTCAGCCCCATGCATGAACACGGGAATGCCAGCTTGGGCCAGGGCCAGGGCCGCCAGAAGATGAACCGGCAATTGCCGGGATTTGCCCGCATAGCTGGGCCAATCCACCGCCACTTGGGGCAGGGCCGCAGGCAGGACCAGACGATCCCGGATACCCAGGGCCAGACCGGCGGCTTCATCCGGGGTTTCGGTCTTGACCCGCAACAGGCACAAAAAGGCCCCCAATTGCACCGGCTCGGCCTCGCCATCCATCACCATGGTCATGGCGGTTCGGGCTTCGTCCAATGTCAGCGGACGCGACAAATTCGGCCCCTTGCCCAAAATCCGAACGAATTGGGCAAAGGGATGTTCGCCAACCGGCGGGGAAACAGCGTGGGACACGGGACGGCACAGCCTTTCGGAACAAGGGACGGCGCTATCATACAGCCCCACCCGGCACCACCCCAAGGACAATGGATGATGACGGTTCCACGAATTTTGTCCATGGCCGCGCCGGAAAAAGACGCCCTATCCCCGCCCCAGCAAACCGTCGATTTCAGACTGAACCATGGCGACGTCGCCGCCATGAATGATGGATGATGCACAATCCATCAAGACTTGGGCGGCACGGGCGATGGCACGACATGAATCGCGCAATTGCTCTCCCTCTGCCCCATCGGCAATTTCCCGATCCAGCCGGTCCACCCCCTGGGTCACCAGAATATTCAGTTGCTCGATGGTATCCTCGAACGGACGGCGATATTTGGACGGAACCCGGTCATAGGCTTCGACCGCCAATTGCTTGTCGGAAAAGGACGAATCGGTAAAATGATCCTTATAGGATTTGGGTGCCCATAATTTGCATTCCTCGACCATGTCGGGCATGTCGGGCAACATATCCAGCAACATGACGATCTCATTGAAGTGATTGAGATAATCCGTCGCCAACAGGGTTTGGGAACTGATATTGGTTCCCTTGACCTTGGCCCGGTATTCGTCATAGCCGGACTGTTCTTCGGCTAAAATCCCAGTGTCCAAATCCCCGCCTCGCCGTCGATACGACCCATTGGAATGTTGGCCCCACACTTACAGGAATTCAAGCGAAGAGCACAGCCCCACTGTCACACATCACCCTATACACAACGATAGAGGGGTAAGGACCCGATCCATAACCACCCGAAAGCGCAACAGCAAACAAAACACCAACAACAATAATATTGACACCATCATGGGAATAAAAATAATATTGTATCAGAAAAAATACGAATAAAGACGAATAAATACAAACACAAGGCAAACGAAGATACCGTTAAAAATAATGAGTTTAATGAACTGTGAACAAATTACAACACTAGCCTCGACGCAGGAGGGATTTTATGTTTTTTAAGCCGAAACAAACCCAATCTGACAAGATCATCTCTGCCCTGAATGCGTCGCTGGCCATCATCGAATTCGATATGGACGGAAAAATTTTGTCCGCCAACCAAAACTTCCTGACCGCCATGGGTTATGAGGAAGCCGAGATTATCGGCAAGAAACACGCCATGTTCGTGGAACCGGCCTATGCCGCCAGCCCCGATTACCAGGCTTTTTGGGCGACCCTGCGTCAGGGAAAATTCCAGCAAGCCCAGTTCCGGCGCATCGGCAAAAACGGGCGGGAAGTCTGGATTGAGGCGTCGTACAACCCCATTGCCAGTACCGGGACCACATTTGACCGGGTGATCAAGGTCGCCACCGATGTCACCCGGGAAAAAATGGCTTTCGCCGACCTGTCTGGAAAGGTCAATGCCATCGACCGGACCCAGGCGATGATCGAATTCAATCTGGACGGCATCATCCTGACCGCCAACCAGAATTTTCTGACTGCCATGGGCTATGAGCTGTCTGAAATCCAGGGCAAGCACCACAGCATGTTCGTGCCACAGGATCAGCGCGACAACGATAGCTATCGGGTGTTTTGGGAACAGTTGCGGCAAGGCCAGTTTCAAACCGGCCAATACAAACGCGTCGGTAAAGGCGGGCGCGATGTCTGGATCGAAGGGGCCTATAACCCCGTTTTCGATCTGAACGGCAACCCCTGGAAAGTGGTCAAATTCGCCACCGACATCACCAGCCAGATCAGCCTGCTCAGCAATCTGAAGACGCTGATCGACGTCAATTTCGCCAATATCGATCACGCCATCGACCAATCCGAATCCCAGGCCGATTCGGTGGCATCTGCGGCCGGGCAGACATCGGACAACGTGCAAACCATGGCCACCAGCGCCGAGGAACTGGCCGCATCCATCGCAGAAATCGCCAGCAGCATGGCCCGGTCACAATCGGCCACCGATCAGGCATTTGCCCGCATGGAAGCCGCCAGTCAGGCCACTCACAAACTGGCCAGCGCCGCCAATGCCATGGATGGGATTGTCGGGCTGATCCGCGATATCGCCGGCCAAATCAATCTGCTGGCCCTGAACGCCACCATTGAATCCGCCCGCGCCGGAGCAGCGGGCAAGGGTTTCGCCGTGGTCGCCAATGAAGTCAAGCATCTGGCCAGTCAAGCCGCCAAAGCCACCGAACAGATTTCCCAGGAAATCGGGGATATTCAATCTATTTCCGACGATGTGGTCACCGCGCTGGGGGGGATTCAATCCGCCATTTCCGATGTGCGCGAACATGTGGCATCGACTGCGTCGGCGGTCGAGGAACAAAGCATGGTGACCCGCGACATGTCCGCCAACATGCAACTGACATCGTCGGCGGTGGATACCATTTCCGCCAATATCAGAAGCATCATCGACGCCATTCAGGGCGCGGCATCGGCCCTGGATAAAACCCAAGATGCCGCTCGCATTCTGACTTATTAACCCCCCTCGCCGGGCGCCGCCCCATGGGCGGCTTGGGATTTATTTATGTCCCTCGCCGGGCGCCGCCCTATGGGCGGCTTGGGATTTATTTATGTCCCTCGCCGGGCGCCGCCCTATGGGCGGCTTGGCCGCGCCCGCAATGGGCTTGTTGGTTATGTCCCTCGCCGAGGGAGGGGAAACATCGTGACCGCTTATTCCCGGTGATAGGGATGGCCAGCCAAAATCGCTTGGGCGCGCCAAAGCTGTTCCGCCACCAAGACGCGGACCAGCATATGCGGCCACGTCATCGCCCCCAGCCCCAGCAACAGGCTGGCTCGGCTGCGCATGGCATCGCCATGGCCATCGGCACCACCGATGACAAAGGCCAGATCGCCCACACCATCATCCCGCCACTGGCCCAACCGGCGGGCAAAATCCATGGACCCCATGGCCCGCCCGCGTTCGTCCAGCACCACCAACACCGCCTGGGGCGGCAAAGCGGCCAGCAACAAATCGGCTTCGCGGTTTTTACGCTCGGCCACGGTCAGGGGGCGCTTTTCCTCGACCTCGCGCATGGTCAAGGGCGGGGTCAGGCGGCGGGCATATTGATGAAACAAATCGGTTTCCGGGCCGGGCTTGGCCCGGCCCACCGCCGCCAACCACAGGCGCATGGCTCAGGCCCCGATCCCCGCCGCCTGGGCGCCGGGCGTCGCCTGTTGGGCGGCCCGCAACAAATCGGCCCGGCTCATGCCCCACATCTTTTCCAGATTATAAAAGGCACGCACTTCCGGGCGGAACAGGTGGACGATAATGTCGCCCCCGTCGATCAACACCCAATCGCATTGTTCCATGCCTTCGGCGGAAACCGGCTGACCGGCGGCTTTCAGCCGTTCCATCAGCACCTCGGCCATGGCCGCCACCTGACGGGAAGACAGACCGGTGGCCACCACCATGTGATCGCCCAGGCTGGATTTGCCGCGCAAATCGACGCTGGCCACATCTTCGGCCTTTAATTCGTCCAAGGTGGAGATAACCAAATCCACCAGGGCTTCCGCCGACAGCACGGCGGTTTTAGATCGGGGTGTTATCGTCGTGGTCCTTTTGTCTGCGCCCCCAGGGCCAATCCCTGGGCGCGTATGGCCGTAGCCGAAGCCGGATGCAGGCGGGCATGCACATAGCACCAAGCCGGTGCCGCACAGCCCGCCAGCCCGCGCGCCCGTGCCTCGGCCCGGCGAAAGCGGGCGAAGCGGTGGGCGGCCATGCTGGCCAATGCCCCCTGAGAATACGGAGAGCGGGCAAAAACCGCAACCGGAACAGTCTGATATATACGCCGCCACCGCCGCCACCGGGGCATTTGCGCCAGATTATCCGCCCCCATCAGCCAGACAAAGGCGATCCGGGGAAAGCGGCGGCGCAATTGGGCCAGGGTATCGGCGGTGAAACGGGTGGAAAAGGCGCTTTCCAGGGCACAGGCCCGCAAGCGGGGATCGCGGCCCAAAATTTGGCGGGCACTGGCCAGCCGATCGGCCAGCGACGCCATGTCGCCCACCCCCTTCAGCGGGTTTTGCGGACTGACCAGCAACCACACCTGATCCAGCCCCAGCCGCCCCAGCGCCGTCAGGGCCACATGGCGGTGACCGTCATGAGCGGGATTGAACGACCCGCCCAGCAACCCCACCCTGGCCCGGCGCCGGTCACCCCAGCGGGATAGCGGCCTGATTTCGGTCATGGAGACGATCAGCCCGGCCGGGTCTGCCCGGTCCCCAGCACCTTGTATTTGAAGGTGCACAATTGTTCCACCCCCACCGGGCCACGGGCATGCATACGCCCGGTGGAAATACCGATTTCCGCCCCCATGCCGAATTCGCCGCCATCGGCGAATTGGGTCGAGGCATTCCAGCAGACAATGGCCGAATCGCAGCCGTTCAGGAAATCCTGAGCCACGGTCGGATCTTCGGTGATGATGGAATCGGTGTGGTGCGAGCCATGGCTGTTGATGTGCTCGATGGCGGCACGAACCCCATCCACCACCTTCACCGAAATGATGGCATCCAGATATTCGGTGCGCCAATCGTCATCGCTGGCCGCCACCACCTTGGAATCCACGGCCATGGTGGCGGCATCGCCGCGCACTTCGCACCCGGCATCCAGCAAGTCCTTGACCAGGGGGGCCAGGGCGCGGCTGGCGATGCGGGCATCCACCAACAGGGTTTCGGTGGAACCGCACACCCCCGTGCGCCGCATCTTGGCGTTCACCACCACCTTGCGGGCCATGTCCAGATCGGCGGCACCGTCCACATAAGTGTGGCACAGACCTTCCAAATGCTGGAACAGCGGAATACGGCTTTCCGCCGCCACCCGCGACACCAGCGACTTGCCACCACGGGGGACGATCACGTCGATATAATCGGACATGGTCAGCATCTCGCCCACGGCGGCGCGGTCGGTGGTGGGCACCATCTGTACCGCATCGGCGGGCAACCCGGCCTGTTCGATGCCCCGGCGCAGACAGGCCATGATGGCCTGGGCGGAATGATAGCTTTCCGATCCACCTCGCAAGATGGCGCCATTGCCCGATTTCAGGCACAGAGCGGCGGCATCGGCGGTCACGTTGGGACGGCTTTCATAAATGATGCCGATCACCCCCAGGGGCACGGCCACGCGCTGGATATGCAGGCCATTGGGCCGATCCCATTCGGCCAGAACCCGGCCCAGGGGATCGGGCAGGGCCGCCACCTCTTCCAGCCCCTTGGCCATGGCCTCGATCCGGGCTTCGGTCAACAGCAGACGGTCCAGCAAGGCGGGGGTCAGCCCCTTTTCCCGTCCGCCATCCATATCGCGGGCATTGGCGGCGGCGATGGCCGGGCTGTCGGCGCGCAAGGCATTGGCAGCGGCCATCAGGGCATTGTTCCGGGCATCCGCCGGGCTTTGCGCCAAAACCTGCCCGGCGGCGCGGGCGCGGCGTCCAAGATCGGTCATGATGGCGTGCAAATCGGCGGTCATGGAACACATCCTGTCAAAAGAAAGGGGACAAAGGTTAACGGATCGCCCCGCTTTTTTCCACACTGGCGCAATAATCCAGTGCCGCCCCGGCAATGGCCCCGGCCAGCAGGGCACGATAGGCCGGGCTTTGGATGCGGGTTTCATCGGTCCGGTTGACGATCACCCCGGCTTCCACCAGCACCGCCGGCATGGCCGCGTATTTCAGCACGATCAGATCGTCATAGCGGTAAATTCCCCGCTTTTCGTCCAAAAGAGGGCGGTTTTCCCCGGCGATGGCTTCGGCATGATGCAAGGTAGGGCGCTGGCCGGCGGCCACCAGATTGTCGCCGATTCGGGCCGCCACCCATTGGCTTTGCTGGAAAGCGGGATTTTTCGCCGATACGAACAAGCCATAGCCGGAAAACCGGTCGGAATAAGACAGGCTGCGCCCGTCCACCTGCCATTGCGACAGATAATGCGACTGCACCGAATCGTGATGGATGGATAAAAACAGCCGTGCCCCGGCCTGCTGGGCCGCCGCCGGGCGCTCTTTCAAACCAATAGGGCCGCCATCGGGATTGATGTCCAGGGTGCGGATGCCCTCGGCCTCCAGCGCCAGGATCACCTGGGTCGCCAGGGCGCGGTTGAAGTGCCATTCATCCACCCCCCGCGCGCTAACCGCCCCGCCCTGGGCGCGGCTGTGGCCGGTATCCACCGCCACCACGCACGGATCAGCGGCCCAGGCCGCACAGACGGGGACCGCCGCCATGATCACACCGGATATCAGGCAGCGGCGAACCGTCATCTCAGGCATCCCAGGCCAGATCATCGCGGTGGACCAACTCGGCCCGGCCATGAAAGCCCAAGATGGCTTCGATCTCGCTGGATTGGCGGCCCTGAATGGCACGGGCATCGGCGGCGGAATACGCCGATAAGCCCCGGCCCAAGGCCCGGCCATCGGCGGATTGAATCAGCACGCAATCGCCCCGGTCGAAATCGCCATCCACCCCGGTAACCCCCGCCGGCAGCAAACTGCCGCCACGGGCCAGGGCACGGGCGGCGCCCGCATCCACCACCAGCACGCCCTGGGGCTTCATGGACCCGTAAATCCACTGCTTGCGCGCCGTGCGCGGCGATCCGTCCGGGATGAACCAACTGGCCCGCGCCCCGGTTTCCAGCGCGGTCAACGGCGCCATGGGATCGCCCTTGCAAATGGCCATACGGCAGCCGGCGGACAGGCAAATCTTGGCCGCCGCCAGCTTGGTCACCATGCCGCCCGACCCATAGCCGGTGCCGGGATCACCGGCCATGGCCTCGATTTCCGGGGTGATATCATGGATTTCCGGCAGATAGCGCGCGGTCGGGTCCTTGCGCGGATCGGCAGTGTAAAGCCCGTCAATATCGGAAAACAGCACCAGCGCATCGGCGGAAATCATCTGCGCCACCCGCGCCGCCAGACGGTCATTGTCGCCGAAACGGATTTCGGTGGTGGCCACGGTGTCGTTTTCATTGATCACCGGCACCGCCCCCAGCCGCAACAGGGTTTCCAGGGTTTCCCGCGCATTCAGATAACGGCGGCGGTTTTCCGAATCGGCCAGGGTCAGCAACACCTGGGCCACGGTCAGTCCGTGCTGTTCCAGCGCTTCCTGATAGGCATGGGCCAAACGGATTTGTCCGGTGGCCGCCGCCGCCTGTTTTTCTTCCAATTTCAAAGGCGGGGTCAGCCCCAAGCGGCGACGTCCCACCGCCACCGCCCCCGACGACACCAGCACCACATCCTGGCCACGCGCCCGGCAGCGGGCCACGTCGTCGCACAAGGATGTCAGCCAGTCACGGCGGATTTCGCCACTGGCATCATCCACCAGCAGGCTGGAGCCGATCTTGACGATCAGCCGCTTGGCGTCAGCGATCGGCGATCCCATCGTCTTCATCCCCATCCAGGTCGTCGTCATCATCCACGTCGTCCCAGATCCATTCGCCATCGGGACCATAATGACCGGCATCATCCGCGTCAGCTTCGGCATCCTTCATCCGGCGGAAGAACCCGTCATTGCCGCGCTTGCCCGCACCGGTGGTGACCGCCGCCGCCAGCACGCCCGGCTCTTCGGCGCGGGCGTCCTTGATATGAATAAGCAGGCTGCCCAGCACTTCGCGCAGGCCCATGCCCGCCACGCCCGACAGCACCAATGCCTGGGCGCCGCAGGCTTCGGACAATTGGGCCAGCTTTTCGGCGATTTCTTCTTCCATCAAGGAATCGCATTTGTTCAAGGCGACGATTTCAGGCTTTTCATCCAGCCCGCCGCCATAGGCCGCCAATTCCCCGCGCACCACCCGATAGGCTTCGGCCACATCGTCCTGGGTGCCGTCCACCAGATGCAGCAGCACGCGTGTCCGTTCCACATGGCCCAGAAAGCGATCGCCAATGCCAGCCCCTTCATGGGCGCCTTCGATCAGACCGGGAATATCGGCCAGGATAAATTCCTCGCCCCCCAGATAGACCACCCCCAGATTGGGATGCAAGGTGGTGAAGGGATAATCGGCGATCTTGGGCCGCGCCCGCGTCACCGCCGCCAGGAAGGTGGATTTACCCGCATTGGGTAGCCCCACCAGACCGGCATCGGCAATCAGCTTCAACCGCAGCCACACCCACATTTCCTGACCAGGCCAGCCCACATCGGACCGGCGCGGCGCCTGATTGGTGCTGGTCTTGTAATGCAGATTGCCAAATCCGCCATCGCCGCCGCGCAACAATACCAACCGTTGCCCCGCTTCGGTCAGGTCGGCCAGCACGGTTTCCTTGTCTTCCGACAGGATTTGCGTCCCCACCGGCACCTTCAGCACCACATGATCACCGGTGGCGCCGGTGCGTTGGCGGCCCATGCCGTGCATGCCCTTGGCCGCCTTGAAATGCTGCTGATAGCGATAGTCGATCAGGGTATTCAGATTATCGACGCATTCGATGATCACATCACCGCCACGTCCGCCATCGCCGCCGTCGGGACCGCCATATTCAATGTATTTTTCCCGCCGGAACGAACACGCGCCGGCGCCGCCGTCACCGCTTTTGACGAAAATCTTGGCCTGATCGAGAAATTTCATGATTCCATCCGCCACCATCAAAGCCAGCGCACCGGCATGGGTGGTGAGAATAGCAAAAAGGGGAACGGCGGAACCGTTCCCCTTTCGCTGAATTTTAACCCAGCCGTTTCCGGCTTAAGTCTTATTCGGCCGCTTCCGGCAGCGGAGCCACATCAATGAAGGTGCGCTCGCCACGATGACGGAAGGACACGGTGCCATGAGTGGTGGCGAACAAGGTGTGATCCTTGCCCATGCCAACATTCACACCGGGATAGAACTTGGTGCCGCGCTGACGCACGATGATGTTGCCCGACAGCACCAATTCGCCGCCGAACTTCTTCACACCCAGGCGCTGACCCGCGGAGTCGCGCCCGTTGCGGGACGAGCCACCCGCCTTTTTATGAGCCATTGGATTTCTCCTTGCCTGACCGCCCGGCGATTAGCCGGCGGTGATGTCGGTGATACGCAGGATGGTGATATCCTGACGATGGCCGTTCTTGCGGCGCGAATTCTGGCGGCGGCGCTTCTTGAAGACAATGATCTTCTCGCCACGGGCCTGGGCAACCACGGTCGCCTTGACGGCGGCACCGCTGACCAGCGGAGCGCCGATCTTGTCACCAACCATCAGGACCTGATCCAACACCAGTTCCTGACCAGCCTCACCCGCCAGCTTCTCGACGCGGATCACGTCGTCCTTGGCCACCTTATACTGCTTACCGCCGGTCTGAATGACTGCGAACATAACGTCTCATCCTAACGCAAAAATGAGCTGACGCGCCAAAGCCGGTCCCGGCGCGAGAGGGCGCAACTATACTCAGGGGAACTAGAGAGTCAAGACCGGAATCGATCAAGTCTCAAACCAGCAGGTACATGACGCCGATCAGAAGGAACGACACCCCGGGAAGAGAGGCGACAGCAGTTTCCAAGACCAGATGCATTGCCCGCATATCAACCTCCTCTCCACCCCAGGTGGGGGGACACAGAACGACCTGACATCCGCAAACCGCGGCCCATATCTGCCGATCCGCCAAGAAGGTGAACGAAACCTTACTGTAACAATGGGTATTGGAGAATTGCGTGCGCTGCACACCTCGCTTGCGTGCAGCGCAGCAGATAGGCGGGCACCTATACCATTGAACGGTATTGATACCAAAGATTATACCAACGGCCGTTGGTTCTGCCGCCATTGCGGCGGCGGCCAAGCGGCCGGATGGCCGCGCCCGGCGAGGGCTGGACAACGGCCAATGAAATTGGCCGTTGGTATTAGATCCCAATCACGGCACCCCGGCGGATGTGGAATATTGGAAGTGCATGACTTCGCCCGGACGGGCGGTTTCACGGGCGGAATGGGCGGCGCGGGCCGCTTCGGCGAAACCGGACAAAATCAGTTTCAGCTTGCCCGCATAGGTACAGATGTCGCCAGCGGCGAACACCCCCGGCGCGCCGGTGGCCATGGTCGCCGGGTCCACCGCGATTTGCGACCGATCCATCCCCAATCCCCATTCGGCGATGGGACCCAAATTCATGGACAGACCGAAAAACGGCAACAGGGCATCGGCGTCCAGGCGCTTGACCTCGCCCTCCATGGTGGCCACGGTGACCGCCGCCAGGGCGCCGCCATCGCGGCTTTCCAGCCCATGCAATTGGTAGGGCACCACCAGATCCAGCTTGCCCGCATCGGCCAGGGCCTTCAGCCGGTTTTCCGATTCCGGCGCGGCCCGGAATTTCGGACGGCGATGCACCACCATGACCCGTTCGGCCACTTCGGCCAGGGACAGCGCCCAATCCACCGCCGAATCACCGCCGCCGGCAATCACCACTTTCTTGCCGCGATAATCTTCGCGTCGGGTGACGAAATAATGCACGCCCTGTCCCGGCCCCTGATTTTCAAAAGCCTCGATCCCATCCAAGGGCGGGCGATTGGGGCCAAAGGCACCACAGCCTGCGGCGATGATCACCGCCTTGGCCTGGATTTCCGTGCCGTCTGACAAGGTGCACAGCCAATCTGTCCCGCCATCCGCATGGGCCAGACCGGTCATTTGTCGCCCCAGATGATAGACCGGAGCAAACGGCGCCGCCTGGGTTTTCAGCCGTTCCACCAGATCACCGGCGGTGATGGCCGGATGGCCGGGAATGTCGTAAATGGGCTTTTCCGGGTACAGGGCGCTTAATTGCCCCCCCACCTCGTCCAGCGCGTCGATCACATGCGCCTTCAGCGCCACCATGCCGCATTCGAAGACGGCGAACAAACCCACCGGGCCGGCCCCCACCACCACCACATCGGCTTGCTGTCTCATCGCCTGTTCTCCTACCACCGAAATGACGCCATCGCCGCCGTCGGGCGCTGCCCATGACGGATATAGGCATCATCCAGCGCTTTCGCCTGAGGAATTTGGCCGGGCGTGATCGCCAATTCCTGGGCGTGGATGCCTTGGGTCACGAAAACCGATGCCAGACCGGCGCCGTTGGCCCCCTGAATGTCGGTATGCAGGGCATCGCCCACCGCCATCACCCGCTCGGGCTTGACCCCCAGCATGGACAGGGCCAGGGCATAAATGGCCGGATCGGGCTTTCCCCGCTGGCTGACCCGTCCGCCCATTCGGGCATAGCGTTCGGCCAAGGCTCCGGCGCACACCACCGGCTGCCCCTGGCGGATCACGGTCTTGTCGGGATTGGCGCAGACCATCGGCAGATTGCGGGCCAGGGCCTTTTCCATCACCGGCACATAATCTTCGACCGTTTCGTCGAAATCCCACGGTCCGGTATTCAAGATGAAATCGGCATGGTCCACATCCACCATGGTCAGGGGCAAGCCTTCGAACACATTCCGGTCGCGTTCCGGCCCCATGTGATAAAGCTGGCGGCCCAGGGCCTGGTAAAACGGATCTTGGGGATTGGCCAGTTCCATATGCACGGCTTCGCCCGATGACAGGACCAGATCGTACAGGCCCCGGTCCAGCCCCATGCGGGCCATCTGATCCACCAGGGCATCGGCCCGCCGGGGCGCGTTGGACAGCAGCAGGATTTTCTTGCCCGCTTTTTTCAGGGCCAGGAAAGTGTCCCGCACCCCCGGATAGGGTTCCACCCCATCATGGATCACCCCCCACAGATCCAGGATCAGGGCGTCGAATTGGCTGTCCAGGGACGACAGCCCCGGAATGATGCGGATTCCCATGGTTTTCCCCATATCTCTATCGGATGTCCGCGCCCACTGCCTGGGCCACGGTGGCAAAGCCGTCACGCTTCAGCAAGTCCAGCAGACCGGCATTGATCCGGTTCACCAGCCCGGTTCCCTGATAGACCAGGGCGGAATAAAGCTGCACCAACGACGCCCCGGCCCTGATCTTGGCATAGGCATCCTGGGCGCTGGCGATGCCGCCCACACCGATGATCGGCAGCCTGCCTTCGGTCAGACGGGCCATGGTGGCCAGGACCGCCGTGGATGGCGCCATCAGCGGCGCCCCCGACAAGCCGCCGGTTTCCCCCTTATCCCCCGACCGCAAACTATCGGGCCGAGCGATGGTGGTGTTGGACACCACCAGACCATCCAGCGCCCCGCCGGACAAAGCCACCGCCGCGATATCGGCCAGATCGTCATGGGCCAGATCGGGGGCGATCTTCAGCAGCAGGGGCGGCCCCTTGCGTCCCTGCATGGCCCCATCCAATGCCCTGCGGGTACGCCCCACCAACTCTTCCAACTGCCCCCGCCCCTGCAAGGCGCGCAGGCCCGGCGTATTGGGCGAAGAGACGTTGATCACCATGTAATCGCATAGGGGTGCCAATCGGGCGGCACCGATTTCGTAATCGGCAGCCGCATCCTCGGTGGTTTTGTTCTTGCCCAGATTGGCCCCGACAATACCGCCGCGCCCCTGTTGGCGCCGGACAGCCAGACGACCGGCCACCGCCTCCAGCCCTTGATTGTTAAATCCCATCCGGTTGATCACCGCCTGATCTTCGGTCAGACGGAACAGCCGGGGCTGGGGGTTGCCCGGCTGCGGCTTTGGCGTCACCGACCCGATTTCGGCGAAACCGAAACCCTGGCCCAACATGGCATCGGGGACTTCGGCATTTTTATCGAAGCCAGCCGCCAGCCCCACCGGATTGGGAAAGTCCAATCCCCACAGCGACACCCGCAAGGCCGGATCGGTCACCGGGCGGCGGGACGGCACCAAACCGCTGTGCAACGCCCGGACGGTCAGATTATGGGCGGTTTCCGGGGCGAACAGACGCACCAGCGGACCGGCGACGGAAAAAATATCCACGGGGATCAATCCTTCAGATCGGGAAAAACATGCAGGCCGGATACCGGGTCCAGGGGCAAATCCCCGACCCAGGCCACGGCAGACAGCGGCAGGGCGCCGTAAAGATGGGGGAATAATTGCCCGCCACGGGATTCCTCCCATCTCAGGGCCGCCCCCAAGGCATCGGCGCGCACCGCCAGCAGCAGCAGGCCGGATTGACCGGCGCGATGCTTGGCCGCGCTGGCCACCACCTGTTGGGCGGTGGAAAAATGGATAAAGCCGTCCGCCGCGTCCTGGGACGAACCGGCATAGACGCCCGTGGCCTGTGCCGCCAGCCATTCATCGCGGCGGCACATGTGATAGATGGTTCGGTCAGTCATACCGGCACCATACACCGCCCGCCGATAACGGCAAAGGGCAGGCGGAAAGCCCGCCCTTTGTTTGACTTACGGCCGTTGGTATCAGTTCCAGGGCTTGGCTTCGGGAATGTCCAGCTTGTGCAGGCGGGCGGCGGCGGTCAGGGTGTTCCGCAGCAGGCAGGCAATGGTCATGGGGCCAACCCCGCCGGGAACCGGAGTGATAGCCCCGGCCACCTGAACCGCTTCATCGAATTTCACATCGCCCACCAGCTTGGTCTTGCCATCGGGCTTGGCCACACGGTTGATGCCCACGTCAATGACCGTGGCGCCCGGCTTGATCCAGTCGCCGCGCACCATTTCCGGCTGCCCCACCGCCGCCACCACGATATCGGCGCGGCGCACTTCTTCAGGCAGATCGCGAGTGCGGGAATGGGCCACGGTGACCGTGCAGCTTTCCCGGATCAGCAGATGGGCCATGGGCTTGCCCACGATATTGGACCGGCCGATGACCACGGCGCGCAAACCGGACAGCGACCCCAACGTATCCCGCAGCAGCAGCATGGACCCCAAGGGGGTGCAGGGAATCAGCCCGGTGCCGCCCGAAGCCAGCATCCCCACATTCCAGGGATGAAAGCCGTCCACATCCTTATCCGGGCGAATGGCTTCGATCACCTTTTGCGCGTCGATATGCGCGGGCAAGGGCAATTGCACCAAAATGCCATGCACCTGCGGATCATCGTTCAGCCCCTCGATCAGGGTCAGAACGGTGTGTTCGGACGTATCGGCGGGCAGGATGTGTTCAAAGGATTGCATGCCGCATTCCAAGGCGCGCTTGTTCTTATTGCGCACATAAACCTGGCTGGCCGGGTCCTCGCCCACCAGCACCACCGCCAGACCGGGGGTAACGTGGTGGCCGTCGCGCAATTCATGCACCCGCTGGGCGATCTGGTCGCGCAGGCCAGCGGAAAATTCATTGCCGTCGATCAGCTTTGCCTGGGTCATTTTATCGTCGCCATCCATTGATCAAGACGCTGGGCCAAATCCTGGCCGTCACCGTGAATAAAAAGGACCTTGCGCCGGTCGGTGGCCCCTTGAACGATGTCCACCGATGTTCGCGGCACCCGCCACAGCTTGGCCAGGAAGCGGATCAGGGCGGCGTTGGCCTTGCCGTCCTCGGGCACGGCGGTCACCGATACCTTCAGGACCCGCCCGCCCTCGCCATCATCGGCAACCCCGTCGATCCGGTCCCGCGCCGCCTTGGGCGTCAGCTTGATCCGAACCCGTACCCCATCGGCCAAGGCCGTGACCGGCATGACGGTCAGTACCCCGCCACCGCCATCAGCAATTTCTTGATGACCATCTGGAAGAACAGAATGATCAGCCACAGGGCAATGGGGGACAGATCCACCGGCCCGACATCGGGCAAAATCCGGCGCAGGGGCCGCAAGACCGGTTCCGTCAGCCGCCCCAGCACGTCGGCGATGGTGCGGACCACATGGTTATAGGTGTTGACGACGCCAAAAGCCTGCAACCAGCTTAGGATGATGGTGGCCAGGACCACGTACCAGTAAATTTCCAGTGCGTAGTACAGAACCATCAGCAGGGGTTCAAGGATGACATCCATCGGCCTGGGACCTTGCGGTTAGAGAAAAACGGTCATGGCGGTTAGAGAAACGGTCATGTGTCCGGGATATATAGGTCTATCCGGCGCCGGGGCCACCCTAGCCAAGGATATTCCCAGGCGCAAGCGGGCGGATGCCCCCGATGCGCCACAAACGGGAAAAGCCCCGGAGATTTCTCTCCAGGGCTTGATCACTGGCCGGACCGGATGGATCAGACGGCGGCCTGCTTGGTGGCCAAAGCCTTCTGCACGCGCTTCTTCAGGCGGCGGGCTTCGTCGGTCAGCACCGAGGTGTTGGTGCCCAGCAGGTAAGCGTCCAGACCACCATTGTGTTCGATGGTCTTCAGACCGCGGGTGGACACCCGCAGGCGGACCATTTGGCCCAGCGCATCGGACAGCACGGCGGTTTCCTGCAAATTGGGCAGGAAGCGGCGGCGGGTCTTGTTGTTGGCGTGGCTGACGTTGTTGCCGGTCAGAACGCCCTTTCCGGTGATGGAGCAACGGCGGGCCATGGTCGAAATCCTTTTTGTTTCGGGCGCAACAATGCGCGCGCATTCATCCGGTCCCGGCGACGAAACCGGGGAAGGCAGCCTTGTAAGAGGATGAAGCCGCCGCGTCAAGGAGATTCCGATTCTCTTATGTTCTCTTTTCCCCCGCCGGGGTCACAGCAACGACCCCTGGCGGCCATCGGTCTTGGGCCGGGACCGTTTGCCCGCGGCGGGCGGGGATGACGGGGGGATGGGGGAATCGGCGGATGGGGAACCGGCAACCGCGACCTGTACACGGCCATCAGCCAAATCCACCTGCCAGACGGCACCGGGCTGGGCATCCTGGGCATTGACCAGCGCGCCCTGGGCATCGCGCACCACCGCATAGCCCCGGTCCAGCACCTTTCGATAACTGAAACTGTCCAGCAGTTTGCCGCTGGCCTCCAGCCGCCGGAACTGATCGGCCAGCACCCGGTCCAGCCCCGGACGCAAGCGGTCGCCCGCCTGGGCCAGACGCAAGGCCCCCTGATCCAGCCGGGCTTGCTCCGCCGCCTTGGCGGTCTTGGCCGCGTGTTCCAGCCGGGTGGCCGTCTGGGCCAATTGATGATCCTTCGCCGCCAGCAATTCGCGCGGATGGCGCAGCCGGGCCGCCAGCCGGTCGGCCTGAGCCGCCAGCCGGTCCAGCAGATTGGGCAAGGCCAGACGCAGCCTTTCGCCTCGGTCATCCAGGCGCAGGCTGCAATCGTCGATGACCTTGCGCGGGTTCGGCAGGGCACGGGACAGATGATCCAGCCGGGTCCGGCGGTCATCCAGCCCACGGGCCGCCGCCCCGGCCAGACGGGCGGCGCAATCGGCCACGGTGGCCATCAGCTCCGCCCGCACCGGCACGGCCTTTTCGGCGGCGGCGGTGGGGGTCGGCGCCCGCAGATCGGCGGCGAAATCAATCAAGGTCGTATCGGTTTCATGCCCCACCGCGCTGATCAGCGGAATGGCCGAGGCGGCGGCGGCACGAACCACCACCTCTTCATTAAAGGCCCACAAATCCTCGATGGAACCACCGCCACGGGCGACGATCAGCACATCGGGCCGGGGCACCGGGCCATGGGCGGGCAAGGCGTTGAAGCCGTCGATGGCGCGGGCCACCTGCTCTGCCGCCCCGTCGCCTTGCACCGCCACCGGCCACAACAGCACATGGCGGGGAAAGCGGTCGGCCAGACGGTGCAGAATATCCCGGATCACCGCCCCGGTGGGCGAGGTGACCACGCCGATAACCTGGGGCAGAAAGGGAATGGGCCGCTTGCGCCCCGGATCGAACAATCCTTCGGCCTGAAGCTTGCGGCGGCGATCGTCCAGCAGCTTCAGCAGCGCCCCCTGCCCGGCCAGATCCATCCGCTCGACCACCATCTGGTATTTGGAGCGTCCGGGATAGGTGGTCAGCCGTCCGGTGGCCACCACTTCCATGCCGTCTTCAGGGGCCATGCCCAGCTTTTGCGCGGCCCCCCGCCAGCACACCGCATCCAGGACCGCATCGGCATCCTTCAGCGCAAAATAAAGGTGACCCGATGAATGGCGTTTGAAGCCGGAAATCTCGCCCCGGACCCGCACATGGGCAAAGCTGTCCTCGACCGTCCGTTTCAGGCTGTTGGACAATTCGGTGACGCTGAATTCGGGAATATTGCTGGCTGGGACGGGCTGGTCGCTCATGGGCGGGATCATGGACCGCTTGGGCAAGGATTGCAAACCCCCGCCACCATGCTAAAAAACCGCCAGACCTTTTGCGATGGAGAGTGGGTCATGAAGGTGCTGGTGGTAGGCAGTGGCGGGCGCGAGCATGCCTTGTGCTGGAAATTGCGGCAATCGCCCTTGTTGACCAATCTGTGGTGTGCCCCCGGCAATGCCGGAATCGCCCAGATGGCCGAATGTGTGGCCATCGCCGTGGATGACCTGGATCGGCTGGTGGATTTTTCCGTGGCCAATGCCGTTGATCTGGTGGTGGTCGGGCCGGAAGTGCCGTTGGTGGCCGGGCTGGCCGACCGGCTGCATCTGGCCGGGGTAAAAGTGTTCGGCCCCAGCGCCGATGCCGCCCAATTGGAAGGCAGCAAGGGGTTCATGAAGGATCTGGTGTGGCTGGCCCAGATCCCCACCGCCTGGTATGGCCGCTTCACCGAAATCGAAGCCGCCAAGAGCTATGTTCGGGCCAAGGGCGCCCCCATCGTGGTCAAGACCGACGGGCTGGCCGCAGGCAAGGGCGTGGTGGTCGCCATGACCGAAGAGGAAGCCATGGCCGCCATCGACGACATGATGGGGTCCAAGGTCTTCGGCGATGCCGGTGATGAATTGGTGATCGAGGAATTCCTGGAGGGCGAGGAAATCAGCTTCTTCGCCCTGTGCGATGGCAATACCGCCATTCCGCTGATCGCCGCCCAGGATCACAAACGGGTGGGCGATGGCGATACCGGCCCCAATACCGGCGGTATGGGCGCCTATTCCCCCGCCCCGGTGATGACGGCCGAGTTGCAGGACCAGATCATGGAACGCTGCATCCTGCCTGCGGTGCGCACCATGAATGCCGAAGGCATGCCGTTTACCGGTGTCCTGTTCGCCGGGGTGATGGTGACCAAGGCCGGGCCGAAGCTGCTGGAATTCAACGTCCGCTTCGGCGATCCCGAATGCCAGGTGTTGATGGCCCGGCTGGACAGCGACTTGTTGCCGGTGCTGCTGGCCGCCGCCGAAGGCCGTCTGGATCAGGTGCCCGCCCTGTCGTGGAAAGACGAGTGCGCCCTGGTGGTGGTGATGGCCGCCAAGGGCTATCCCGGTTCCTATGAAAAGAACACCGTGATCGGCGGTCTGGATGCCGCGGGCCGGGTGGACGGCGTGACCGTGCTGCATGCCGGCACGGCACTGGACAGCCAGGGCCGGGTGGTGGCCACCGGGGGCCGGGTACTGGGCGTGACCGCCATCGGCAAGGATGTGACCCAGGCGCGGGAACGGGCCTATCAGGCCGTGGATGCCATCGAATGGCCCCAGGGCTTTTGCCGCCGCGATATCGCCTGGCGCGCCCTGAACCGAGGGTAAGAGCATGACTTCGCCCGCCCCGCGCAAGGGCGCCCGCTCACGGGGGGATATTCCGCCCCAGGTGTTGGATGCCCTGAATGCCGGGCGGGCGGAAAGCCTGACCCTGGCCGAAGGGCTGGCCGTGGATTTCGCCCAATTGATGACATCCGCCTGTCCACGGGTGGATGTCACCCCCCTGGCCCAGGCGGCGGATCTGGGAATTACCCGCCGCATGACCCTGGCAGCGGAACTGGCCCTGACCGATCTGGGGGCTGACGGAATTGGTCAATTGGCGGCCCATCCGTCGGATACCGTGCGCGGCTGGGCGGCGTTCATGATCGGTCTGGTGCCAGAGTTGGATTTGGCCCGCCGCCTGGAACTGATCCGCCCCCTGGCGGACGATGCCCATTTCGGCGTGCGGGAATGGGCCTGGCTGGGCATCCGCGCCCATGTGGCGGCCGATGCCGACCGGGCCTTGGCCCTGCTGGCGCCATGGTGCGGCGAGGCATCGCCCTTCCTGCGTCGTTTCGCCAGCGAATCGACCCGTCCCCGTGGCGTCTGGTGCGCCCATATTACCAGCCTGCGCGCCGACCCCCGGCCCGGTTTGCAGGTACTAGACCCACTTTGCGCCGATGCCGACCGCTATGTGGGTAATTCCGTGGCCAATTGGCTGAATGACGCCGCCAAGGACCATCCCCACTGGGTCGAAGATACCTGCCGACGGTGGGAAAATGCCTTTCCCGGCCCGGCCACCCGCGCCATCACCAAACGGGCTCGGCGGTCCCTGATACCAAATCCCGGTGAGTGAAACTCATAGGGATTTGATTAGGCCCAAGGGGCCGCGCGGCTTATGCCGCGGAAGGCAAGGGGTTCGGATAAACCCGCCCGCCGCTGAGGGCGACGGTGATCGGTTCCGATCACCGGGATATGGTGTGATACCAAATCCCGGTGAGTGAAACTCATAGGGATTTGGTTAGGCCCAAGGGGCCGCGCGGCTTACGCCGCGGAAGGCAAGGGTTTCGGAGAAACCCGCCCGCCGCTGAGGGCGACGGTGATCGGTTCCGATCACCGAGATATGGCATGACACCGTGATGTCGAGAATCAGACAAGTAATGTCGCAATAGTGACAGCATGAATTATTTGTTATTTTCATTGACTCCACTTGGTCATATCGTCCAGATATATAGCGCTTACCCGCTGCCGGAGTGTGACCGCAATGGCCCAATGCGACCTTTCCGCCCCCTATACCCCCGCTCCCTGTGCCGCCGTGATCTATGGCGACGACACCAATGCCAATGGCGTGGTGGAACGATTTGCCCGCAGCATCAGCCGCCAGGGCCTGAAAGTGCGCGGCCTGGTGCAACAACGTCCCAACCCGGAAAAACGCTGTGCCGGGGCCATCTATCTGGTGGATCTGGAAAGCGATGACAGCTACCCCATCTCTCAAAACCTGGGAAGTGAAAGCACCGCCTGTACCTTGGACCCGTCAGGCATCGCCGAAGCCAGCCAGGTTTTGCGCCGCGCCCTGGCCGACCCGCCCGATCTGCTGGTAATCAGCAAATTCGGCAAGCTGGAAGCCGATGGGCGCGGATTGATCGCGGAATTGATGGACGCCCTGGTGCGGGGCGTGCCGGTCATCACCACCGTTCATCATCGCCATGTGGATCGCTGGCGGGAAATGACCGGCGATTTCGGCGATTTGCTGCCCGCCGATGAAAACGATCTGTACGCATGGTGGGACCGCAGCCACGCGGCGTGATACCCGTTTCAGAAAATTCCGACCCAAGGTCGGAGCTTTCCTCTATACCGCCCTCATCCGGCGGGCGGCCCCCTGGGCCTAACCAAATCCCCATGAGGTTCACTCACCGGGATTTAGCGTAAATCATCGACCCGGACGAATACGGCAAGAGAGATTATCGATTTCCCTGCGCTAAGAGTCTTTCTTAAACTCACTCTGATAAACTTCGCAGGGATGATGGGTATGACAGCATTACGCGGCATCAGGATCGGAACCCGTCTGACCGTCAGCTTCGGCGCCCTTTTGCTGCTGATGGCAGTGCTGACGGTGATCGGCATCAACCGGGTGAATGTGATCGAAACCAACCTGGCCCAGATCAACGACATCAATTCGGTTAAGCAACGATTTGCCATCAACTTCCGCGGCAGCGTTCACGACCGGGCCATCGCCCTGCGGGATGTGGTTTTGGTTGACGATGCCGGGCAATTGGCGGCCACCATCAGCGATATTGACCGGCTGGCCCGCTTTTATGCCGATTCCGCCACCCCCCTTGACCAGATGTTCAGCAATCCGGCGGGTATTTCCGCCGATGAACGGGCCTTGCTGGCCGCCATCAAGGACACTGAGGCAAAGACCCTGCCCGTCATCGCCCAAGTCATCGCCCGGCAAAAGGCCGGGGACATCCAGGCGGCCAAGACCATGCTGATGCGGGATGCCCGTCCCCTTTTCGGGCAATGGCTGGCCCAGATCAACGCTTTCATCGACTACCAGGAAAGCCGTAACCAGGATGCCGCCCGCATGGCGCGATCCACCGCCCAGGGCTTTCAGACCTTCATGATCGTCCTGACATCCGCCGCCGTGCTGCTGGGGGTGATCGTGGCATGGTGGACCGTGGCATCCGTCCGTCCGCTGCGGACATTGACCGCCAACATGCTGAAACTGGCCAATGGCGATCTGACGGTGATGATCCCCAAGACCCAAAATGGGGATGAAGTGGGGGAAATCACCCGCGCCGTATCCTTGTTCAAGGACAGCATGATCGAGGTGGACCGGCTGCGCCATCAGCAGGAACAGGCCAAGGCTCAGGCCGAAGCCGCCAGACGGGCCGCCATGAACGATCTGGCCAACGGATTCGAAGCCACGGTAACCGCCATCGTCACGGATGTGGCCCAGGCCGCCACGGATTTACGTCAGACCGCCACCGGCATGTCAGGAGCGGCGGAACAGGCCAGTCAGCAGGCAGGCATCGTCATGCAGGCGGCCCAGGGGGCGGCGGACAATGTGCGCAACGTCGCC
The DNA here is from genome assembly GCA_041915545.1 of Magnetospirillum sp. Lineage (GTDB taxonomy): Bacteria > Pseudomonadota > Alphaproteobacteria > Rhodospirillales > Magnetospirillaceae > Magnetospirillum. Next base: position 24,993 of record JAYSBF010000032.1, read on the forward strand.
GAATCCGCCGACCATCTGGCATCGGCCATCAATGACATCAGCCGCCGGGTGGCGGATTCAACCCGTATCGCCACCGGCGCAGTGGCCGAAGCGGAACGCACCAATCTGCAAATCCAGACCTTGGCCCAATCGGCCCAACAGGTGGGGGCCGTGGTCAAGCTGATCAGCGATATTGCCGGTCAAACCAATCTGCTGGCCCTGAATGCCACCATCGAGGCGGCCCGCGCCGGCGAAGCGGGCAAGGGCTTTGCCGTGGTGGCGGCAGAAGTCAAGAATTTGGCCAACCAGACGGCACGGGCCACCGGCGAGATCACCACCCAAATTCAGGCCATTCAAGCCGCCACGGCGGAATCCGTCCAGGCGATCCACGGCATCAGCCGGACCATCACCCAGATCAGCGATATATCCACCGGCATCGCCGCATCGGTCCAGCAGCAGGAAAGCGCCACCCAACATATCGCCCAAAACGGCGACCGCGCCGCGCACGGCACATCACAGGTCACCGGCACCATGGCGGATGTCACCCAGACCGTGGAACAGACCGGTCAAGCCGCCCGCACTGTCCTGGACGCGGCGGAACATCTGGCTGCGCAATCCGCGACCTTGACCGGGCGCATTGATGATTTTATCCGCAAAGTCCGCGCGGATTAGGTGTTGTCGCCTCTCAATAGAGAGGCGACATCTAACAGGGTGCGGAAAAACCCTCTTTCGGGGGCATTTGCCCCCGATCCCCCAATCGAGAGGCACAGCCTCCCGAACCCTCCAGATTTCTAACTCTTTGAAAAAAACTGGAGGCTTGGAGGCTGCGCCTCCAAACGGGTCTGGGCGGTCGCCCAGCCGCGAAGCGGAGTTTTTCCGCACCCTGCTAAACGGTTCGCCATTCCAACCGATCGACCTCGCCACATTGCGGGCAGATCGCCGACCATTGGTCGGCCTTGTGACCGCAATGCCCGCAAATCCAGGCGGGATCTTGGGGGGCGGCGGCGCCTTGGGCCAGCCAGGCTTGGGCGGCCTGTTCATCCTGATGTTCCTGGTGTTCCAGCTTCGCCAACAGGAAAAACACCGCGGCTCCGGCCCGTTGATTGGCTGCCAGGGTCAAATGGGTGCGGGCCTGCCCCCATAGCTTGGCATTCAAGGCGGCTTCGCCCAGGGCGATATGACCATCCACCGCGTCGGGGTTGACCTTGACCAGCTTTTCCAGCCGCTTCACCCGCTGCAAGGGGGTTTCCGCCGATGCCAAAGCCAAATAGGCTTCGACCAGGGCCGGATGGGGGGTGACTTGCCACGCGGTCAGAATGGCGCTGGTGGCGCGGCGGGCTTTGTCCTGACGATGCAGCATGGCGGCCAGTTGGACCGTCGCCCCCACCACCATGATATCGGCGCGGCGGGCTTTGTCGGCCAGACGGGCGGCCTGATGATAATCCCCCATCAGGGCATCGCGGCGGGATTGTTCCAGGAAGGTGATCGCCTTAAGCCGGGTCAGTTGACCTCCGGTCAACGCCTCGCGCTGCTTGGCCTGATCCAATGTGGTTTCCGCTTCGGTCCACAGCCCGGCCTTGGCCTGAAGATCAAACAGGGTCAAGGCCAGATCGCCGCCGCCGCCCAGACCCCAGGCTTGGCGGGCATGTTCCAATGCCTGGGCCTGATCGCCCCGTTTCAACGCCTGGGCCAACAATCCCTTATGCCCCAGCAACGCGGTTTCCGGGCGGGCGGCCATTCCAATCAGCCGGTCATGGGCTTCGCCGTCATCACCGGCCAATTCCGCCGCCTGCGCCCCCAGCAATCCGGTCAGGGCCTGGTCTTCCAACAATTTATCGGCCCGATGGGCCAGTTTACGGGCACGTTTGCCATCGCCTGCCGCCACCGCCGCCAAGCCGTCGGATAAGGCGCGATACCCATCCTTCATCCGCCGTGACCGCCGATTGGCCAGCCAACCGGCAGGCAGGCGGATAATGGCGCGCACCAGCCGCCAGATCAGGGTCAGCGCCGCCATGACCGCCAAGACGGCCACCACCAGCACCGGAACCGTGGTATCCACCCGCCATCCCTGCCAGCGGATCATCACTTCGCCCGGACGGGACGCCATCCAGACGGCGGCGGTGATCAGCAGGGCGCTGAAAATGGTGAACAGGACAAGACGGCGGATCATGGCGTCAGTCTCCCGCACCGATGGCAGCGATCACATGGGCGCTCAGGCCGGCGATGGCCCGGTCGCTTTCCAGCCGGGCACGGGCATCGGCCAGCCAGACAGCGGCGGCCTGGGCCGGGGCGCCCTGCAATTGATCAATCTCGGCCACCGCCGCCGCCAGATCGTTCTGGGCCAGGGCGGCACGGGCGCGGGCGGTGATGGCGGCGGGCGAGGTTCCGGCGGCATCGCCATCCTCGCGCCGGATGCTGACCAAGGCCGACAGCCGGTCCAAGGTGCGCTGGCGCCAATCGGCGTCATCGGGCAAGACATCGGCGCGGACAATGGCCGGGATCTGGCTGTCCAGCCGGGCCGACAGCGTGCCCACGGCCGGCACGCCCGATTGGGCATGGGGCTTCAGCACGGCGGCAGCCTGGGCCACGTCGCCCCCGGCCAGATGGGGGGCACGGGCGGCCAGGGCCAGGAAAGCCCGCAATTCAGCATCATAGGATTGGGCGCGGGCCAGGGCATCGCGCAGCAGCCCCACCGACAGCAGCAAGGCACCGGCGGATTCGCGCCGAGCCTGAAGGTCGCGCATCTGAGCCTCGACCTTGTCCAGACGGTCGGCAATGCGCAAGACGGCGGCGGCATCGGCCGAGGTGCGGGACAGATCCGCCACCTGTTTGGACAGCCCGTCCACAGTTTCCCCCAGCCGGGCCGGAAGGGCCGGTTGACCCGCCAGAGCACGGGTTTGGCGGTCAATCTCGTCCAGCCTCTTTTCCAGCGGGGCCAAAGCAGCGGCGGCGCCATCAGCGGATAAAACCTTCAGCCGCTCTTCCACCACCCGCATCCGGGCATCCAGATCGGCCCCGCTGGGGGACGGTCCGGCCATCATCATGCCAGATGGCGGAGCCATCATCATGCCAGATGGCGGAGCCATCATTGTTCCAGATGGCGGGCCCATGTCGGACCTGGACATCATGGCGGGCGGCGGGGCCGGTTGCTGGGCGAATTGCCCGCCCATCAAATGGCGCCATTCCGGCCATGTCGCCACCGCCGTCCCAGCCAAAGCCGCCAAGATCAGGATGACCGCCACCGTCCCGATCCATCCAACCGGGGATTTGACCGCGTTTTCCGTGGGGTCTGCCATATGCACCGTCGGTTCCGCCGGGGCGGAAGCGGCATCATCGGCGGCGGATTCGGTCGCGTCGGTCTTGGTCATATCATCCCCGGATGGTCAGTTCCCGGACGACCCGGCGGTGTGCCGGGCCAGATCGTCGTCAAGGGCCGCCAGAAGAGCGGCCTGGGTCGGATGGGCGGCCACCAGAACGGCCCCCCAGGAAAGTGAAGCCAATGCCTGGGCCACAGCCGGACTTAGGGCAAAGGCGGTCAGCCGGGCGGACATATGGGCCAATCCGGCATTTTCAAGCAGGGTAACAAAGGTATGGGCAGTGCGGGGAGAGAAAAACAACACCCGATCCACTTGGCTAGTCTTTAACGCCACGATCAGACTGTCCGACAAGACCTTGGCCGGCTGGGCGTCATACAGCACCAGACGGCGGATATGAAATCCCGCCTGGGCCAGCCGCCCGGACACATCGCCCGCCACCACGGTTCCGGCGGCGTGCAGCAACACCCCCGCTTGGGGATCGCACTGGCGGGTGATCAGCGCGATCAGGTCATCCACCTTGCCCTGGGCACTGTGCACCTGGGCAAAGCCCAGATCCCGCGCCAGCCGGGCCGAGGCATCGCCCACCGCCCAAACCGGCAAATCCCGGCGGGCCGACCGGGCGGCCAAGGCGCGGATGCCATTGCCCGACGTGGCCAGGATACCCGCCGCCCCCAGATCATCCACCGCCATATCCAGGCAGGGCACGATATCCAAAAGCGGCTCGTTCAGCGCCGTCAGCCCCCGGTCCCGCAACGCCTGGATCACGGTTCGGGCGTCTTCCGCCGGACGGGTGACCAGGATGGCGGCCATGGAATCAGCCCTGGGGCACGGCGGCGGGACCGGCGAAAAAGTCCGGCCCGGCGATCGCCAGCAATTCCCGCCCCGCATCCTGGCCCATGGCGGCAGCCTGATCAAGACGCCCCCGGCGGGTGGCGGCATGAATGGTCTGGCCGTCATGGCTGATGATCAGTCCCCGGAACGACATTTCATCGCCGGTCACATCGGCCAAGGCGGCGATAGGGGTCCGGCAGGACCCATCCAAAGTCAGCAGAAAAGCCCGTTCGGCGGTGATGCGGATCATGGTTTCCGGGTGGTTCAACGCCGCCAGATAGGCTTGCGCCCGCCCGTCATCGGCCCGGCAGGTGATCCCGATCGCCCCCTGGGCCACGGCCGGCAACATGTCATCCACCGGCAGGGCCGCCGTGACGCAATGGGACAGGCCCAGCCGGTTCAGCCCGGCCATGGCCAACAGCGTGGCATCCACCACCCCGTCTTCCAGCTTGCGCAGGCGGGATTGCACATTGCCGCGGAAATTGACAACCTTCAGATCCGGGCGCTTGTGCAGGATCTGTGCCCCCCGCCGCAACGACGCCGACCCCACCACCGCGCCCTGGGGCAGATCGGCCAGACAGGACGCCTTGGGCGAGATGAAGGCATCGCGCACATCCTCGCGCGGCAGGACGCATGGCAGGATGATCCCGTCCGGCAGGACCGTGGGCACGTCCTTCATGGAATGGACCGCCAGATCAATGCGGCCATCCAGCATGGAATCGTCCAGTTCCTTGGTGAACAAACCCTTGCCGCCGATTTCGGCCAAGGCACGGTTTTGCACCAGATCGCCGGTGGTCTGGATCACCTGGATGGCGATGGCCCCCGGTTCGGCCAATTCCGGCCAATGGGCGGCCAGCCGGTCGCGGGTTTCGTGGGTCTGGGCCAGCGCCAGCGGAGAGCCGCGCGTGCCGATGGTCAGGATGGGGTGGTTTGCTTTGGACGTCATGGCCCGGCTGTTGTAGGTAAAGCGGACGAGTGTGGAAAGGATTTTATGGTGCTGATCCTGGGGATTGAAACCAGTTGTGATGAAACCGCCGCCGCCATCGTCCGCGATGACCGGACGATTTTGGCCGATGTGGTGCTGTCACAACTGGAGGAACACCGCCCCTTTGGCGGCATCGTGCCGGAAATCGCCGCCCGCGCCCACCTGCAACACGCCGACCGGCTGGTGGCCCAGGCCATGCGTGACGCCCAGGTGGATTTCGATCAATTGGACGCGGTGGCTGCTACCGGCGGCCCCGGCCTGATCGGCGGGGTCATGGTCGGCACCATGACCGCCAAGGCCATTGCCCTGGCCACCGGCAAGCCGTTCATTGCCGTCAATCATCTGGAAGGCCACGCCCTGACCGCCCGGCTGACCGACGGTATCGACTTTCCCTATCTGCTGTTGCTGGCATCGGGCGGACATTGCCAATTGCTGGCGGTGCTGGGGGTGGGACAATACCGCCGCCTGGGCACCACCATCGACGATGCGGCGGGTGAAGCTTTTGACAAGGTGGCCAAGATGGTGGGGCTGGGCTATCCCGGCGGCCCCCAGGTTCAGGCATGGGCTGATCGCGGCGATCCCGCCCGCTTTGCCCTGCCCCGCCCGATGAAAGGCAAACCCGGCTGTGATTTCAGCTTTTCCGGCCTGAAGAACGCGGTCCGCCTGCTGGCCGAGGCCCAGCCCCAGCCGCTATGCGAACGGGACGTGGCCGATATCTGCGCCGCCTTTCAGGTGGCGGTGGCCGAATCGGTGGCCGACCGCACCCGCCGCGCGGTGGACCTGTTCCGACGCCAATGGCCACAGGGGCAACATCTGGTGGTATCGGGCGGCGTGGCCGCCAATAGCGCCTTGCGCGCCGCCTTGGACCGCATCGCCCGAGAAAACGGCCTGACCTTTCTGGCCCCGCCCCTGCGCCTGTGCACCGACAACGCCGCCATGATCGCCTGGGCCGGGCTGGAACGCTTCCGCCTGGGCCAACAAGACGGGCTGGATTTCGCCCCCCGCCCCCGTTGGCCGCTGGACCCCACCGCCCCCAAGGCCAGGGGGGCCGGGGTCAAAGCGTAATACCATCGGCGGTAAGTTCTGATTTACGGCCGTTGGTTCTGCCGCCATTGCGGCGGCGGCCAAGGGCGCGGCAGCGCCCGCCCGGCGAGGGACAAATAATCCCAGACGCCATTGCGGCGGCGGCCAAGCGGCCGGATGGCCGCGCCCGGCGAGGGCTTACAACGGTCAATGAAATTGGCCGTTGGCATCAGAGACATCATTACGAATTCGCAATGATGTCAGATCAGGGAGCCTTGGTCTTATCCTGAAACCCGCACAGGTCGGCCACCAGACAGCGATAGCATTCGGGTTTGCGGGCCTTGCACACATACCGCCCGTGCAGGATCAGATAATGGTGGGCATCCATGGCCCACCGGGCGGGGGTGGCGGCCACCAGCCCGTCTTCCACCTCTTGCGGGGTCTTGCCAGGGGCGATGCCGGTACGGTTGCCCACCCGGAAACAATGGGTGTCCACGGCGATGGTCGGATCGCCAAAGGCCACGTTCAACACCACATTGGCGGTCTTGCGCCCAACGCCGGGCAAGGCTTCCAGGGCGGCGCGGTCATGGGGCACCTGCCCGTCATGGCGTTCCAGCAACAGGCGGGACAATTCCATCACGTTCTTGGCCTTGGTCTTGTAAAGACCGATGGTCTTGATGGCATCGCGCAAGGCGTCTTCGCCCAATTCCAGCATTTGGGCCGGGGTGCTGACCTGAGCAAAAAGCGGCGTGGTCGCCTTGTTCACCCCCACATCGGTCGCCTGGGCCGACAGCACCACCGCCACCAGCAGAGTATAGGGATTAACGTAGAACAGCTCGCTTTTGGGGTTGGGCATGGCATGGGCCAGCCGGGCATAGAAATCGTCGATCTGGGCCGGGGTCATGGTGAAACCGTCATCAGGACATGGTCCCCATCACATACCCGCCCTGACCTAGAACAACAAGGCGGGCGATGGCGGACAATCCGCTGGGGGAATCAGGAATTCCCCGGCGGGATCATGGTGGGCATGCCGACGCACCGCCACATCGCGGCCACGCACCGCATAGCAATAGGCGCAGCCATGGGGACAGGTATCGTATTCACCGATATCTCGGCTTTCGTGACAGCGGCAGCCGGGGCGGTTGCCTTTCACCTTGGCGGCGATGGGGCGGGAATTGCCCCAACCCCGCCCCACATCCTCAAGCCGCCGGGCATCAATGCAGGCGGCGGCGGCCACGCCGGAAACCCGCAGATGATCCTGGCTGCAAATGCCAAGCGTCATGCCATGGGCGGCAGCCACCGGAACCAGGGCGGACAGCAAGGCGCGTTTGTCCTGGTCGGGGGGATCGGCCCAGCCATCCCCCCCCACCGCCCGATCCAGCCCGCGCCGGGTCTTGTGATACGGGGTCAGAAAGCTGACACAGATTTCATCGGTTATTCCCGCCAAGGACCGGGCCAGCCGGTCCATCTGGTCCTGGTGAAAAGAAAGCGGGGTCAGATCGGACAGCACGATAGGGTCATAGCGCCAGACCACCACACGAGGGCCGAACCGGTCGGCCACTCGGGCCATGGCCGCAACTGCATGTGAAGACGGCACCACGGACCGTTCCAGCCGACGGGGGTAACCCGTCACCGTATGGGTGACGACAAACGGAATTTCCGCCTGCCGCACCAGGGTCAAAGCCGGAAAAAACGGCTGAATATTGCGGGTCCAAAAGACAAAGCCATCCACCTTGGCCCGCAACGGCACCGTGGAAATCTGACTACCATAGGGGTTGGGGACCTTGGCATAGCCTGCCCGGAACCGATTGATGAACCATTGTGAATAAAAGGCGGGAATATCCGTCCGATAACTTGCCGAAATGATCATGGCCGCCCCGCCGCCGCCGCCGTGGCCTTGCCCAGAACAGACAACGGCACCAGCAGTTGGGCCGTGGCCCCGGCGGCAGCCAGGGCAGCCCCTTCCGCCACGCCGGGGCATCCCATCAACCGCTTGACCACCATGGACGGATTGCGCAATCGCGGCGTCTGTTGATCCAGTTTTTCGGCGGAAAACAGCCAAACCGGCACTTCCAGACGGGTGGCCATGGCGGCCAGAATCGGGCTATCCCGCTTTGTCTCGATGGTGGCAAGCGCCCGTACCGGGCGGCCCGCAACCGCCGGATCGGCCAATACCTGCCGGATCAGGGCATCCAATTCGTGGACAGAGCAAGCGCGTTGAAAGCCCACCCCCACCACAACGCCGTCATCAAGATCATCTGCCATGGTGGTTTTCTAACCCAAGCCGATTGCCAGGGTAAACCACCCAAGGGTAAAGTCGGATCATGCTTCCCTTTGGCACACAATTCGGCCACGCGCCCGACGCCCTGTTTTTGCTGTTCATGGCCTTGGCCGTGGACGCGCTGCTGGGGGAAATGCGCTGGCTGTTCCGGTTCTTGCCCCATCCGGTGGTGATGATCGGCACCATGATTTCCGGGCTGGAAAAACGCCTGAACCGCCCCAGCCTGGCCGATGGAGAACGGCGCTGGCGCGGCGTGGTGCTGGTGGTGCTGGTGGTGGGATCTGCCGCGCTGATCGGCGGAATCATTTCTTTTCTAGCCCGTGCCATCCCCCATTTCTGGCTGGTCGAGGTATTTGCTGCCGCGATCCTGTTGGCCCAGCGCGGCCTGTTCGAACATGTGGACGATGTCGCCCGTGCCTTGCAGCATGGCGGGCTGGAGGCCGGGCGCTATGCGGTATCGCGCATTGTCGGGCGCGATCCCAACAGCCTGGATCAGCATGGTGTGGCCCGCGCCGCCATTGAATCCCTGGCGGAAAATTTTTCCGATGCGGTGGTTGCCCCCACCATCTGGTACATCCTGCTGGGGCTGCCCGGTCTGGCCATGTACAAGGCCATCAACACCTTGGATAGCATGGTGGGCTATCGCAACGAACGCTACCGGTCTTTTGGCTGGGCATCGGCGCGGCTGGACGATGTGGCCAATCTGATCCCCGCCCGCCTGTCCGGGGTAATCCTGTGTCTGGCGGCGTTATTCGCGGCCAAGGGCAACCCGTTCCGCGCCTTCGCCACCATGATCACCGATGCCCGCCACCACCGTTCTCCCAATTCCGGCTGGCCCGAAGCCGCCATGGCCGGCGCCCTGGGCCTGGCCCTGGGGGGACCACGCAAATACCCCGGTCTGGTGGTGGACGAAAAATGGATCGGCAAGGGCCGGGCCAAGGCCGAGGTCAAGGATATGGACCGCGCCCTTCATCTGTTTTCAGCCGCTTGTGCGCTGAATGCCGGGATGGTGGTTGGCCTGCTATGGTTGCAGGCATGATACGCACAAGGCTCCTTTAAGAGCGAAAACCATATAACCCGCAGAATTCCGCCATTTAGAAAAGCTGTAAAACAAAGGTAGATATGCCTTTTGGCGCATCCCTCCCTGTTGGCCGCCACCGCAGTCAGGTCTACACTGTCCGGTAAGACCAGTGGATAGAGCGCGGGATTTGCCCGCCAAAGGGGGGACAGCCATGAAGACACCACGATTCACAATCCGGGTGAAGCTGGCTCTTTTCCCACTGCTGGCCTTTATCTGCTTTGGCATTGTCGCCATCTATGCCGCCCTGGCCACTCGCGAATTGATCATTGACGGAAACCGCCAAAAGCTGAAGGCGGTGGTGGATTCCGCCGCCACCATCGTATCCGACCTGGAAAAGCGGTCGGCCAAGGGGGATTTGCCCCGCGACCAGGCCCAGCAATTGGCCAAGGATGCCTTGCGCGCCATCCGCTATGACGGGGTCGAGTATTTTTTCGTCTATGACCTGGATGGCGTGAACGTCATGCATGCGGCCAAACCGGAATTGCAGGGCAAGAATTTGTGGGGCTTCAAGGACCCAAAGGGCAATCTGGTCATTCAATTGCTGACCGGTCCCGACCGCAAGGGCGGGCGGTTCATTGATTTTTATTGGGACAAAGCGGGTGAAAAAGATCACCCGGTGCCCAAGCTGGGCTATTCGGTGGTGAATGACGGCTGGGGCTGGATGATCGGCACCGGCGTCTACATGGACAATGTGGATGCAGCCTTTTGGGCACAAATCCGCACCTTGATCATCCTGGCCTTGGGCGGCTGCGTCGCCATCTGGGCCGGATCGTTCTTCATCGGCCGGGCCTTGATCGGCCCCTTATCCAATCTGTGCACCTGCATGGGCAAGATCGCCGATGGCGATTTCGACCGCTGCACCGGGTTGAACAACCGCCACGACGAAGTGGGGGATATGGCACGGGCGGTGGAAACCTTGCGCGAACGCGGTTTGGAAAACCGGGAATTGAAAGCGGAGCAGGAACGCCGCCGCCAGGAATCCGCCCAGCACGAACGGGCATTGTTGGCGGAATTGGCCGACGATCTGGAAAGCCGGGTGGACCGGATCGTGTCATCCCTGGGCGACCAGGCCGGACGGCTGAATGATACCGCCAGTGACATTCAGGTCCAGGCCCGTGCCGCATCGCAGAAAACCAGCGCGGTGGCCCAGGCCGGGGCCGATGCCATGGGGGTGGTGGATGCCATGGCCGCCGCCGCCGAAGAAATCGCCGCCAGCAGCAGCGAAATCGGACGCCAGGTGGATGGGGCCGCCAAGCTGGTCGGTTCGGCAGTGGAACAAAGCCACCATGCGGTCAGCACCGTGCGGCAGCTTTCCACCGATGCCCAGCGTGTGGCCGAAGCCGTTACCATGATCGAGGCCGTGGCTGCGCAAACCAACCTGCTGGCCCTGAATGCCACCATCGAAGCCGCCCGCGCGGGCGAAGCCGGTAAAGGGTTCGCCGTGGTGGCGGGCGAAGTCAAATCCCTGGCCAATCAAACCGCACGCGCCACCGAGGAAATCGCCCACATTCTGAATGCAGTCCACCGCCAGACCGGCGATGTCACCCGCGCCATCGAACAAATCGCCACCACCATCACCACCGTGGACGAAACGTCAACCCAGGTGGCGGCGGCAGTGGTTCAACAAAATGCCGCCCTGGCGGAAATCAGTTCCGGCATTCACCGGGCCGCCCAGGCGGTGGGGTTGGTCGAACGGGACATTCAGACAGTCAGTGACAATGTGGGCGCCACCGCCGCCGCCATCGACGGCGTGGTCGATGTCAGCCACGGGGTCAAGGGCGATGCCGCCGGCTTGGCCCTGGCCGTGGCCGATGTCATTACCGGATTGCGCAAAGACAAGGCATGATCACCCGTAATTTTGGCACAGTGCGCATCCATACGTACGGAATCGGCTGGACGTCGGCTTAAACCCCACTTCGAGATGGGGGTATAAAATCGTTTTATGCTATCCTGGACAAAGGTAATGGGCTGCCCTTTGGCAAGACCATCTGATTTTGGGCTGGATTGCGATGCTGAATGTTCGAATGGCTCGTGTGCTGCTCACCGCAGTTTTTTCCGTTCTCCTGATCTTCGGGGGAACGCGATCGGGGCTGGCCGGCGCCCCACCTATCGAAATCGCCATTTTCCCCGCCCTTAGCCCCAAATCCCTGTTCGAAATGTTCGATCCCATGCGGGCCGCGCTGGAAACCAGCCTGAACCGCCCGGTTTATCTGAATACAGCCAAGGATTTCGCCGAATTCGCCCGCCGGACCCAAGCCGGGGAATTCGCCTATGTGATCACCCCCGCCCATTTGGGCCGACTGGCCCAGGCCGAGGCCGGATATCGCCCGGTGCTGCGGATGAATGCCACCATGCGGGGTGCCTTCCTGGTCCTGAAGGACAGCCACATCGCCAACATGAACGATCTGCGCGGCCAATCCATCGCCACACCGGACCCGCTGGCCCTGGCCACCATCGCCATCAAGGAACAATTGATCCAATTGGGCATCGACCCGGCAAGAGATGTGCGTATCACCGCCTTGGTTTCCCACAATGCTGCCATCTTGTCGGTGCTGCGCGGCGAAAACACCGTGGCCGGCGTCTGGGAACAGGCTTTGATGCGCATGCCCGCCGATGTGGCCCCCAAGCTGCGTCAGGTCGGCCCGCCGGTCGAATTGCCCATGTCCTCCATGCTGCTGGCCGGACCCGGCCAGCCGGCCAGCGAGGTGACAGCCCTGCGCCAAGCCATTTTCGCCTATGCCGCCACCCCCGAAGGCCGCGCTTTCATGACCAAAACCGCCTATGACGGGGTCAGCGAGGTGGACCCCGAGCAATTCCGCCAATTTGACCGTTATCTGCCGCTGGTCCGGGCGGCACTGGGGCGGCGATGAGCAAACTGGTGACCTGGCTGACCGCCATCCGTCCTTGGCGGACCTTGGGCGGACGGTTGATGCTGATCAGCCTGTTGGTGGAAATCACCATGCTGACGGCCCTGGTGGTCAGCAACACCCGGACCATGGAACGGGCCATGGGGGGGCAATTCGACACCCGCATGACCGAATTGACCGATCTGCTGGAATCCGCCCTGGCCACCCCGCTGGTGCAGCGTGATTACGGCACCTTGCAAGACCTTTTGGACGCCCTGTGCAGCGATGAAGGTATCGAATACATGGTGCTGTTCGACCGCCACGGGCAGATGATGGCATCATCCGGCTGGCCCGAAGGAAAAACCCTGCCGCCCCTGTCCAGCGGTCGGGGATCGGATGCCGATGACCGCTATGACACCCGTGTCAGCATCCGGTTGGGCGGACAAAGCTATGGCGAGCTGCGACTGGGCCTGTCCACCCGGATCTTCGCCGAAACACGGCGGTCCTTGGTGGGAATCGGGTTCATCATCGCCGCCACCGAAGTCATCTTATCCGCGACCTTGCTGTTCGCTGTCGGTCTGTGGGTGACCCGGCGCCTGGCCAAGGTGACCCAAGCCAGCTACGGCATCGCCCAGGGCGATCTGAACAGCCGCGTCCCCATCGACCCCGCCATGGGCGATGACGAAATCAATCAGATGGCCCGGACTTTCAATACCATGGCCGACAATCTGCAATTACGCATGACCCAAATCGCGGACAGCGAAGCCCAACTGCGCGTCTTGTTCACCGAAGCCGTCACCGCCCAGGAGAACCTGAGCAAACACGCCGCCGCCCTGGAACGGTCCAATGCCGAATTGGAACAATTCGCCTATGTGGCCAGCCACGATTTGCGCGAACCCCTGCGTATGGTCAGCAGCTTCCTAAGCCTGCTGGAACGGCGTTACGCCCCGCAATTGGATCAAGATGCCCGCGAATACATCGCCTTTGCCCGCGAAGGAGCAACCCGCCTGGACCGGCTGGTCTTGGACCTGCTGGACTTTTCCCGGATCGGCCGCAGCGATGCCCGGATGGATCGTCTTGACAGTCGGGTCCTACTGACCCAGGCCATCGACAATCTGGGCGCCGCCATCGAAGAAAGTGGCGCCAAAATCACCATTCCCGACCACATGCCCCCGATCTGGGCCAATGAACATGAAGTGGTCCGCCTGTTCCAAAATCTGATCGGCAATGCCATCAAATTCCACGCCCCCAATCGCCCCGCCGAAATTTCGGTGACGTGCGAAGCCCAGGGGGATGAATGGCTGTTCGCCGTCGCCGATAACGGTATCGGCATCTCGCCGGAATTTTTCGATAAGCTGTTCCGCATTTTCCAACGGCTGAACACCCGCGACCGCTATGACGGCAACGGGATCGGATTGGCCATCTGCAAACGAATCGTCGAACGCTGCGGCGGTCGTATCTGGGTCAACAGCCAATTGGGACAGGGGGCGACGTTCTCGTTCACCATGCCAGTTTGCCCGACGGAATAATACCAGCGGCGGTCAGTTCTGACTTATACCATATCCCGGTGATCGAAACCGATCACCGGCGCCCGTGACGGCCGGGCGGGTTTCTCCGAAACCCTTGCCTTCCGCGGCATAAGCCGCGCGGCCCCTTGGGCCTAACCAAATCCCTATGAGTTTCACTCACCGGGATTTGG
>JAYSBF010000033.1:0-38801 GCA_041915545.1 Magnetospirillum sp.
AACCCTCCAGATTTCTAACTCTTTGAAAGAAAAAGAAACTGGAGGCTTGGAGGCTGCGCCTCCAAACGGGTCTGGGCGGTCGCCCAGCCGCGAAGCGGAGTTTTTCCGTACCCTGCTAAAGAAAAGTTCCGACCTTGGGTCGGAACTTTCTGAAACAAGTATAAGCCGTCATGGGCAATCAGGCCAAAGCGGCCAGATGCTTTGCCAGTCGGAATCATGCGCATAGCCGGGAATAACCCGCACAACGGCGCAGGCCGCCTGCAGGCGCTCGGGGATTCCCGCGTTCAGGTTCGGCGGTACCACAGTGTCTTTTTCCCCCACCAGATGAAGCTGGGGAATAAGGGGCCAGCGTCCGGGGTGATCCAGGGGAGCCAGTGACCCGGACATCGGCGAAACCGCGTGCCGAGCGATCCAGGCATCGGTATCCAGGGGGGCGGCGATGGTGACCAGGGCGGTTACATCATCCCGCCGCGCGGCCAGCAGGGCGGCCAAGACACCACCGCCAGAATAGCCGACCAGACGGATATGATGGGTGCCGAAGCGGCTATTGGCTTGGGTGATGGCCTGATCCGTGGCCTCCACCACTTCGGGGGAAAACCGGGCATTGGTCCAATAGCGGACCTGACAGGCGGCAGGATCGGCCCGGTACTGACACGGGCGGGCAATATACAGCACGGGTCCGGGGCCTGTGTCGCGGGTTGCCAAGGCCAGGGATACCGGATTGCGCGGCGTGGGGTCGCGGGCGGGCTGCCGCGGGGTGATCCAGGCCAGTCCGTCGCCTTCGATATAGACCGTCATGGTGTCGCCCTGTCCAGGACGCTGCCAACTGGCCAAGGTGAAGGGACCGGCGGCCAGATCGCGGCGGATCAGACCGGCTTTAGCCGCGTTTTCTTCGACCTCCACTCGGTTTCCGCCCGCACAGCCGCTGAGCCCCACACTCAACAGCCCGGCGCAAAGCAGGGCTGCCAAAGATGAAAAATCAGGAATGCGCATGGGGGGTCAACGCTGCGACACGACGAAATCCAACCCACGGGAATAGCCGGTGGGGTATTGGGGATAATCGGCATATTGTCGGCTCAGGACCGGAACCTGGTTTTCCGCATAGGCGATCAACTCGGTCGCGGACACCTTGCCATCGCCGTTCAGGTCGGCCCCTCCCTTCAAGCCATTCAGCAAGGTATAGGTGAAAATGCCATGCCCCAATTTGGACAGTTCCACCGCGAATTGATTGCGGTCGGTGGCGGCCAGCACATGGGTTCCCACTGACCGGGCAATCAAGCGCAGGGTTTTCATGCCACGATAATCCTTCAGGGGCGAAACCGCCGATCCCGAATGACAGGTATCCAGCAGCAACAAGGTCCGCTCGGCGTTCAAGCCTTCGATTTCCGCTTTCAATTCAGCCGAGGATAACGCCATTCCCTTCAGCCGGTCAGCTCGTCCAGGGATCTGGATTTCGTGCGAGATGAAATACCAATCATCACCGACACTGACCCCGTGCCCGGCCAGATAGATCACCACCACATCCTGGGCGGGAACGTCGCGCATCTTGCGGATGGCGGCGACAATGGCTTCCTTGGTGGCGGTCTGGTCGGTCAGGTTGACTTCCTCGGCCACGGGCAGCGGCGTCCCGCCGCCTGCGATGAAGCCGGCGATGGCCTGGGCATCGGGGCGGGCGTAATCCAGATTCAGCCGGGTTTCCGAATAGCTGTTGATGCCCACGGTCAGCAGATGCAGTTTGCCCGGCTTGGATGCCTGGCCCTGGCGCAACGAAATCACCTGGGGGCGGCTTTCAAAGCGGTCGGTATTGACGGCGGTGGCCGACAGGGTGGCATTCCCTTCGGGCAGGTCAATGTCGAAGCTGGCGATCATGCGGGCGCGGCCGTCAATGGTTTCCGTGCGGGTCTGGCCCTGTTGGGGGGGGACCAGCTTGCCATTGCGGTACAGACGCAATTCGGCCACCCCGCCGCCTTGGTCGTCGCCCTGAATTTCCACATTCACCCGGTTTTGCTGGCCATCCACCCCGGCGGTGGGCGAGCGGAAAGCCACCACTGGCGGATAATGCACGCCTTCGGGGATGCTTTGCACCTGGGCCAGGCTGCCGCCATCTTGCAAGGTGCGCGGCAGCAATGCCGCCTCGTAATGGGTTTCGGCGAAATCGTCGATGCTGGCCGTGGCGTCGTCGCCCTGCCAATCAATGCCGTCCAATGCTTGCTGGCTGCCATCATAGCGGCCCTTGGCGTCGATGACCGCCCATCCTTTTTCCGTGGACAGCAAGGTCAACAGGGTCGATCCGTTATTGAGATTCCACAGCCGGGTGGTGCCATCCTCGGACCCGGTCAGGGCGAAAGACCCATCCTTGGCCGCGCGGACGAAGGATACGCCCGCATCATGCTTGCCGTGCGCCCGTTCCTTGCCGCTGTTCAAATCCCAAAATCCCACGCCGCCATCGCGGGCACCGCTGATCAAGGTGGTGCCGCTGGCATCGAAAGCCACGCTGGCGATGGCGCGGTCATGTCCCGGCAAGCGGCCCTGGGCCGCGCCCCCGGTAGTCCACAGGCGGATATGTCCGCTGTCATCGCCGCTTGCCAGTCGGGTGCCGGTGCTATCCAGGGCGATGGCGGTCAGGGTGGTTTCGGTATTGATGGTGGCGGTGGGGGCAGCGGCATCCGCGCCCCAGACCTTGACCATGCCGTCACTGCCTGCGGTGGCGAACGACCCGCCATTTTGCGCCACGGTCAGCCGAACCGGCCCGGTGCCGTGCAGTTTTCCCAGATCCCGGCGGATTTGACCGTCTTGCAAACCGATTTGTCTGACACTCCCATCATCCGATGCTACCAGAACGGTATCGCCCAACACGGCCAGATCGCTGACCACCGCGTCAGGGGCGGGAAGGGGGGAAGAGGTTCCGGTTTGAAGGTCCCAGGCCAGCAAGGTCTTGTCCTGAGCGGCGGTTATGGCCCGCTTGCCATCGGCGGAAACCGCGATCGCGGTGATCTTGGCGGCATGGCCGGGCAGGCGGGCCACTTCGCGGCCGACCCACAGATCCCACACGCGCAAGGTCCTGTTGCCGACGGCGGTGACCAGAAAATGTTCATCCGAGGATAGCGCCAAGGCGGTGACCGGACCGGTTGCTCCTTCGCGGATGACCAGTTTGGGACGGAAAACCCGGTCCAGGTTGCGGCTGATGGCGCTTTCCACCATGCGGGTTTGCGCCCGCAGCATATTGGACCCCATCTGTGCCTGGGCGGTCGGCGCGGTCAATGCCAGACCGGTCGCCATGGCCGGGATGATCAGAGAAAGATGGAAGGGCAGGCGCATGAGACTACTCCGGGGGGCACCGTGTTTAATCACTGCTTGTTTAATCACTGCTCAAGCTACGTATGAAATTACGCACTTTGCATGAACTGGCCCGACCATGATATCCTGACTGTACAGCAATTAAGAAGGGGGAGTTGCGGTGATGATGCCTTATAGTTTGTCGGCCGCCGCCGCAGGTCTTTGTTTTCTGGTCGCCGCCCAGGCCCAGGCCGCTGACGTTCCTGCCGCCCTGGCCTTGGATGTGGCGGGAAAAGGCGGCGGTATCAGCGCCTATAGCGAAGTCATGGATGGTCAAAAGCTGCACTTGGCTCCGGGCGATTCGGTGACGCTGCTGCATTACCGGACCTGCCGCACCATTTCGGTGAAGGGGGGGGATGTCAGCGTCGGCGTCGGCAAGATCGACGTGTCCGGGGGAAGCGTGACCGACACCCCCGGCGAAAACTGCCCGCAGGAAGTCCGTGTGGCCACGGCTGGGGTCGGCGGTGGTGTTCTGATGCGGTCGGTGGCTTTCCCCACCGTGCCGGCCCGGCTGGACTGTCTGGTGGTGGGCAGCCGTGCCCCGCAAGTGAGCGCCGTTGTCTTGCGTGAGGGCGAGGCCAAGCGCCTGACCCTGCCGGTGGTCAACCACCGGATCACCCAGCCCCAGGATGTGGCGGATCTGTCCCGTGACGCCGATTACACCTTGGATCTGACCGATAAGGGCGGGGCCACCGTCGACAGCATCGGCGTCGGTGTGATTGATGCCGTGCCCGGCAAGGTTTGTCTGTTGCGGGTGGATTGATGTGGCGATGCCACCGTTTTTGCGCCTGAACCGGCGTGTTTTACATATTATCTATCTGATCGGCGCCGTTCTGGGTGGGGGGCTTGCCCCCCTGAATGGTGCCTTGTCCTTGCTGGACGGGCCGCTTTTCGACCTGGGTGTTTGGGCCAGGTGGCATTTGGGCGGTGGCCAGACCCGTGTTTCCGACAAAGTCGCCGTCATCGGCATGGATTGGACCAGTCTGCGTCAGCCGGAACTGGCCGCGTGGCCGCGCGTGCTGTTTTCCCCATTTTGGGGGCAGGTGGTGGATGCCCTGTCCGCCGCCGGGGCGCGGGTTATGCTGTTTGACGTTTTGTTCGGCTATTCGGCCAATGCCTATCTTCCCGATCATGATCGGTCTTTCCTGCAAACCCTGGCCCGGAATCGGGGGCGGGTCATTCTGGCCCGGACCGGCGATACCCCGCCCGCCCGCCCGTTTCAAGTGGCGGCCGGTCTGCAATCGGTGGCCTTGGCCGAAGTGGTGGCCGATGATGACGGGGTGGTGCGCAAGGTGACTTCTGCCTTTGCCGGTCCTGATGGGCGGGCTATTCCCACCTTGTCCTCGGCGGCGGTATTGGCCCTGGGGCAGGGCATGCCCCAGGGATGGGAGCATGACGGTATTCGATTTGCCCCCCGTGGTCCGCTCGAAGTGCAATTCCCGACCTATGCCATGGGGGATGTAATTCGGCTGGGACAAACCCCCGAAGGCATCGCCACCTTGTCGCGGTTGGTGGGGGGACGGGTAGTCTATATCGGGACGGTCTTGCCCGAAGAGGATCGCAAGGGATCGCCGGACCGCTATTTGCTGACCAGCGGTGTTACCCCGGTGGCGGCGGAAGATGTGCCGGTTTTGGGGATTTCCGCCCCCCGATCCGCATCAATCCCCGGAGTGTATCTGCACGCCGCTGCCGCCGAAGCGGTTTTGGAAAATAGCAGATTGCGGGAAATTCCCGTATGGGCGGTGATGGCGCTGGGGGCGGTGATGGCGGTGATTGCGGTGACCGCCGGTTTGGCCTTGCCCTTAGGGACGGCCTTGGCGATTCCCCTTTTGGGGATCGTGGCCTTGCTGTCAGTGTCGTGGAGCGCGCCGCTTTGGCACGTCTATCTGCCCGTGGCCCCGATCCTGGTGGTCATGGCCTTGGCCGCGCCCTTATCCTTTGGTCCACGGTTTTGGGCGGAAGAGCGTCGCCGCGCCCACCTTCAGCGGGCCTTCGGTCACTATCTGGCGCCGGCCGTGGTTGAGCAATTGTCCCAAAGCAATGATCAGCCCAGTTTGGGGGGGGAAGAACGGCAAATAACCTGCATGTTCGCCGATTTATCCGGTTTTACCGCCCTATCCACCCGGCTGGGGCCGTCGGATTTGATGGCGGTCACCAATCGTTACCTGGATTTGATCACCCAGGCCGTGGATGAATCCGGCGGCTATGTGGATAAATATATCGGTGACGCGGTGATGGCCCTGTGGAATGCGCCCGGTGCTGTGGACGGGCATGCCCTGCGTGCCGTACTGGCGGCCTGTGATGCCGCCGAGCGGGTGTCCAAGGCCGTGGAAATGGACCGGGCCCAGGGACGTGACGGCTTTTCGGTCAAGATCGGCCTGAATACCGGTCCGGCCATTGTCGGCAATCTGGGGGCCGTCAACCGTTTCAATTATACCGCCGTGGGGGAAGCGGTGAACATGGCCAGCCGGGTTGAACCTCTGGCGGCCATGTATCACTGCACCGTGATCGTTACTGAAGCCAGCGCGGCCGCCTTGGACGGCCAAGTTGCATTGGTCGAAATTGATAGCGTGCGCGTCAAGGGGCGAGACACGCCGTTGCGCTTGTTCACCCCATTGCGGTCGGGTCCGGCCTGCCCGGACGATGCTGCGTTTTTGGACCAATGGCAGCAGGCGTTGGGCTGTTACCGGCAGGGTCAATTCGCGCGGGCATTGGATTTGTTCGCGGATATCAAACCGCCGAAGGGGTGGACCGATCTGGAATTTGGCCCGGCCCAGACCCTGATGGGGCGCTGCCGTCAGCTTCTGGCGAATATCCCAGAGCATTGGGATGGCAGTTGGTATACCGGAAAGGGATGATTTTGACGCGGGGTGTGGCAACTGGCCGCGAAAAACTCCGCGCGGCATTCGGGCGGAAACAGCTCTGATACCCGTTTTCTCCGGCTGTGTTAGATTACGGTGCGTCGAATGAGACGCATAGTAATCTGAATGGTCGCCCGCTGTGAGAGGAGAAGATGTCATGTGGCTGGAAGATGTTTACCCAGGGCAAATCTTTCAGTCGGACAGCTATCTGGTTACCGCGGACGATATCAAGGCTTTTGCATCTCAGTGGGATCCTCAGCCTTTTCATTGTGATGACGAGGCTGCCCAGGGGTCATTCTTCAATGGGCTGGCAGCCAGTGGTTGGCATACCGCCGCCATCACCATGCGGCTTTTGGTTACCAGCAGTGGTTTTACTCCCACGAATGGGGTTATCGGGGCTGGGATCGAAGGTTTGAAATGGGCGCGGCCCGTTCGCGCCGGGGATGAATTATCCGTCAAGGCCGAGGTGTTGGAAATCAGGGCGTTGCGATCGCGGCCAGGATATGGGCTGATCACCATGCGGGTGCACACGGTGGACCGCGATGGTCAGCCCGTCCAGGTCTTCACGGCCCCCCTGGTGGTGCAGTCTCGTTCCGAATAAACAGAATAAACATCCCAGGCCGAATAAAAAACCCCTGGCGAAGCCAGGGGGCGTCTCTGAGATCAGAGGAGAGCGTTGACCAAATTCGGTCAACGCTCCCTGGTGTTATTTTTACAGGTAGTTCGCCAAAGACAGCTTATAGACCGACGCGATCGAAGCGTAAGACGCCTGCAATTGGGTCTGGTAGCTGTTCATCTTGGCAGTGGTTTCACCCACATCCACCGCCTTGATGTCCGATGCCATGGTATCCAGCAAACCCAGGCTGTTGGTCTGGGCCTGCAAGGACGATTCCAGGCGGGATTGATTGATGGATACCGCGCTTCGCTGCGCGGTCAAGGCGTCCAGAGCATCCGTCGCCAATTGATAGGCTTCATCCAAGGCGGCCGTATCCAAGGGCGAGGTGGTCATGTTCGCCAGGATATTCGCGGCGCGCAGGGCCTTTTCAAACCCGGTGCCGTTGGCGGTCACGCCATAGGTGATGCTCTGCTGATCGGAAACCCGAACCGAAGACAGGACCGAATCACCCTGATAATAGCTGTTATTGGCCGTGGACGGCACCGACGTGATGGGCGTCAATGCCGTGGTATCCACCGGAAGGGTATCGGTCAAGCTGCCGCCGAACAGATAGCGCCCATCCAACTGGGTATTCATGGCCGAAGCCAGATCGTTCAAGGCGTTGGAGCCAGCGGTATTCAACGCCACCGACCCCTGGGCAGCGGATTGAGCCGTGGTGATGGTGGCCCGCAGATTGGTCAGAATGTCGGTCATCCCGCCCAGGGACGACCACATGGCTTCGACCCGGTCGTGGGCGATGTTGGTGTTGGTCTTCCACGCCGTGGTCCGGGTGGTGCTGCTTTCCAGCGAGATCAGCGTCGATGCCTGGGCACCCAGATCGGCATAGTTGGACGAAACCAAGCCAGAGGCGTTTTGCGCGTTCGTCTTCGCATAGCGCGATTGCAGCGCCAAGGCAGAGGCGAGGGTGCCGTTCATCATTCCATAGGTTGAGACGCGCTGCATGATTATTTCACCGCCTGCAGGAGGGCATTGAACATGGCATTGACCGTGCTGATGATCTGCGCGGATGACGCATAGGCATTTTGCAATGCGGTGATCCGGGCATTTTCTTCATCGACGTTGACGCCATATTTGGACTGAAACGTGCTGTTCAACGAACTGAGCGTCGATTCAGCACTGGTCGCGGTCGTCTTTGAACTGCTGAGCAATGTCCCGACGTTGGAAACGATGGTCCCCGCCGTGGTGGTAAGATCAGCGGTGCGTAAGGCATCGGCCATGGCGGCCATCTGACTGCCCGACCCGGTGGTGACGGCACCTGTCGTGGTGTTCAAGGTGCCGACCGGAAGCAGGCTCGGATTGCTGGACAGGGCCGGATTGACCTTGATATTGGTGGCGTCGGTTCCGGTCACCAAATCATTCAGGCCGAAATAGCCCGAGAAATTCTCGCTACCGACCGAACCACCGCTGACGGCCACGGTGCTGGTGGATGGGACCGCGCTCAGCACCAGATGGCCGTTGGCATCCAGCGACGCATTCAGATTGGCAGCGGCATCCAGGGCCGTGGCCAGGGCGCCGACAGTGGCATAGCTGGCCAGGTTGATGGTGTTGGTGGTTGCCGTACCGGTGGCATCAATCACCGAGATGGTCAGGGTGCCGGTGCCGCTGAACGCCGTGGCGTTGGTATAGGATTCAGTGCCGGTCAACGTATTGGGCGGGGGGACTGCGCTGCTGGAATTGCTGATGGTGTTCAGCGTGTTCTTCAGCGACAGCGCCATGCTGTCCAGATCGCTTTGCACGGCGGGCAGGGTGGTGTCACGCAGCTCCAGATAGGATGCGATGTTCCCGCTGCTGATGTTGTTGGTGATGTTGATGCCGTTGACGCTGATCGCGCCAAAGGTGGTGGACGGCGTGACGTTCAGCGCCGGGGTATAGCTGACTTCATGGACGTAAGACGAAACCAGAACCTGCCCCGAACCGGTCAGCACGTTCATGCTGCCATTGCTGTCGTTGTAATAGGTGACATCCATCTGTTCGGCGACGCTTTGAAGCGCGGCCATACGCTGATCTTCCAGATCGGCCGTGGGCTGTCCCAGGGCCTGAGCCTTCGCGATCGCCTTGTTCATGTCGTCGATGGTGTGCAGCGATTCATTGACGGTATCAACGGCGCTGTCAATGTCCTGGTCGGCATTGGCACGCAATTGCTGCACGTGATCCGACAGCGCACGGATCGACGTCGCGGTGTCATCCAGGTCCATGACGGCCTGGGTCTTCAGCGTGGTGCTTTCCGGCGTGGTCGCCAGATTGTCGAAATCGGTTTCCAGCGAACTGAGCAGGCTTGCGACCGTGGTTCCCGATCCGGTGCTGGACAGATTGCCCAGGACGTCGCTCAGATCACCCAGATAATCCTGGGTGGTCTGGGATTGGGAATTATACGAAATGGCATTGATGATGCTGCGCAGAAGATTGGCATCCACGCCGCTGTAGATGCTGTCAACCTTGGTGCCGACCCCCTGACCCGACGCGATGATGGCCGAGGACGAGGTCTTTTTGGCGGTGTAACTGGTATTATCCGCATTGGCGATGTTGGACGACGCCACTGCCATCCGGGTTTGGATCGCGGTCAGCGAGGAGGTCGCGGAATTAAGAGCTGCGGTCAACGTCATGGCAAGGTCTCCTGTGGCCGGGCTCTAGCAGTGAAACTTGGCGCTGGCACGCGGGAAATGAACAGCCAACACATCGCCATCGGCAGTATAGCCGGTTGTGGTGTTGCGTTCAATTTCCTGCATCGCGGCCATAACCGCATCCACCCGGCGCTTGGAGGCGTCAACCGCCTCTTCCAAACGATCAAGGTTTTCGCTGGTGACATCGCGAAGATGACGGACGGCATCCATCAGATCACGGGACAGGTCGGATTCCGTGGAAAAGCCGCAGCCCTCGCCGGTTTCATCCATCCGTTCCCACAATTCTTCATACACTTCCGTCAGGGCCAGTTTGCGGTCCAGGGTTTCCACCACGCTGGCGGGAATGCCACGGGACAGGATGTCGTTCTCGTCGGCGATCACGCCGGACAATTCGGTCACCACCGCCAGCAATTCGCTGGCAAGCCGGTCATTGGCCGCATCAGGGATTACCGGCGCGGATTCCAGGAAGGGAATGGGAAAGGCCATATCTGGTCCTCCTTTCATGACAGGCTGCGTGACGAGGTTTGCGTCATGCGGCTATAGGCGGTGCTGGCGCCGCTATGCTGGTTGACCTTGCGCAGTTCCTGGGACAGATCGGCCAGTTCCTGGCGCAGGCTTTCCACCAACGCTTCCATGTCATGAACCACCAACGCCATGCGCTGGATGGTCAAAAACCGCTCATGCCCGGTCAGGCCCGCCAACCGTTCCTTGATACGGATGGAAAATTGACGGGCGCTTAACTCTTCCGTCACACCGGGGAGCAGCAGGGCTTGCGCTTCGGCTACAGCCCTTGCCACTTTCACATCAGCCAGCTCTGCGACGCTTCTGTCTGTAGCCATGGCTTCGTTCCTTTAAAAAATCAGCGGACGGCGCTCAACAAGGTGTCGAACATGTCCTTGGCGCTGGTGATCACCTGCGACGCGGCTGAATAAGCCTGCTGGGCGACGATCATCTTGGAAAATTCATCGGCGGTATCCACCGTGGAATTTTCCAAGGCGCTGCCGCTGATGGCCCCGGCGCCGCCATCGGTCGCCGTGTGCAAGGTGTAATCACCAGATTCCGACGTCTGGGCATAGACGTTGTTGCTCAACTGATCCAGCCCGTTGTAGTTGGGGAATGTGGCCACGGCGACCTTGTAGATAGGAATGGCCTGGCCGTTGCTGTAATTGGCGGTGATCGTACCATCTTTGGCCGTGGTCACGCCCAGCAGGGAACCATAGGAATGGCCATCGGTGGATTGGCTGGTCACACTGACCCTGCTGCCGCTGCTGGTCTGGTTGATGCCACTGAAATCCATGGTGATGCTGCTGTTTGCGGCAGTCGTGGCGCCAGAGGCCCAAGTGATTCCAAGCGTATTGATCGTCGAGGTCGAGGTAACCAAATTGCCGCTGGTGTCAAAATTCAGCGTGCTGGTCGAGGCAGGGGAATTGACCGTCCCCAGGACGTTGCCACTGGTGTCCAGGATCTCGTACTGGTTGCTTACGGAATTATAAGTACCGTAAGTCACGGTCCATTGGTTGCTGGTGGACGTCTTGGTCCAGTTCACCGGGACGGTAGCTTCCACCCCCAGCGAATTGTACACGGTCAGGGACGTGGTGTTGTACGTGGTGCCAGAGGTGGCCGTGGCCGGCAGCTTGGCGTAGATGGTCGCCTTGGTGGAGGCCGCGACCGACGACGCATTGTCGCTGATGTTGATGACTTCCAGATCCAGTTCCGAGCTGCTGCTGGTATTGCCATTGGCATCAGTCGGCCAGCCCAGCAGATAATAGCCCTGGTCGGTGACCAAATTTCCAGAATGGTCGGGATAGAATTCACCGTCGCGGGTGAAGTACATGGACTGATCGCCGGTGCCGTAACGGACCACGAACATCCCATTGCCATCCAGG
The DNA here is from genome assembly GCA_041915545.1 of Magnetospirillum sp. Classification (GTDB taxonomy): domain Bacteria; phylum Pseudomonadota; class Alphaproteobacteria; order Rhodospirillales; family Magnetospirillaceae; genus Magnetospirillum. The sequence continues at coordinate 11,381 of JAYSBF010000033.1, forward strand.
GCCAGGTTGGTCGCGGTGGAGGTTGAGGAAATCAACCCCTGTTCGGACACGTTCTGCACACCGTTGGCCCGCACGCCGCCCGACGGATACGCCGTCCCCGAATACATCTGGGTGACGATGGTGGAGAACGACGCCGTGGTGCCCTTATAGCCGGTCGTGCTGGAGTTGGCGAGGTTGTCGGAAATCATGGACAGCGCCTGGCTCTGAGCCTTCAGCGCCGACACGGCGGAATTCATTGCACCAGAAAGGCTCATAATCGTGCTCCTGCTCAGATAGCCAGGTGGGTGACGTTAGCAAGTTCCACTTGGGCATCGCCCATTTGGAGATAGGTCGTGCCGCTGGACGAGTCCACGGCGGTCACCACCCCGCTGACAGAGGTTGTGCTGCTGACCGTTGCGCCCGAGGCATCGACGGCCTTGACGCTCAGGGTGTAGGTCCCGGCGGGAACCGTGGCGCCGGTGGTGGAATTGGTGCCGTCCCAGGCGAAGGTGTGGTCGCCCTTGGTGTTTTCTCCGCTTCCGCTCCACACGGTGGAGCCGGCGGAATTGGTGACGGTCAAGGTGACGGCGTTCGCATTGCCAGACAGGTTGTATTTCCAATCGGCATCGACGGTGCCATCGTTCTGAACGCTGACGTTCTTGCCGGAGGCTTCAATGCTGTGCCCCAGATAGCTGACGGCGCTGCTGAAGGTGGAATCACCCATATTGCCGATGATGCTGTCCAACTTGTCGTTGGTGGACACCGATTGTTCCAGCGTCGAATACTGGGCCAATTGCGTGGTGAACTCGGTCGGATCGGTGGGGTCCAGCGGATTTTGGGTCTGCAACTGGGTCACCAACAGCTTCAGGAACATGTCGTAGCTGGTTGACCAAGCGCTGCTGGTGCTGGACGACGACGAAGAGCTTGAGCTTGAACTGCTGCTGCTCGTGCCGGTTACTGTTGACATGACGTCTTACTCCGCAGATTGATCAGCCAGTCCCGCCAGGAATGGCCCCATTTGCTAAATAATACGGGGGGCGCCATCCGGTCAGGCGGAATTTTTTTAGTGTAGACAAGAAGATGTTGCCAGATCGTAAAAAAACAGGCCGTAGCGGATGCCACGGCCTGCTTTGTCGCCCGATGCGGCGCCTGACGCACCGCATCGTATATAAAGGAACGCTTAGCCGCCTGCAGAAGACTGCGGCATTCCGGCGATTTCAGCCCAGGCGTTCCGCAACTCCCGCAGACTGACGACGACGCGGCTGAGATATTGTTCGGTGTCTCTCCGTCCAACAGCGCTCAGCAACGCCCGCATATTCGCTTCATAGGCATCCCGAAGATGGATGGCCAGCGTCCCCCCCTGTTCGACATCCAATGCAGCCATCAGGCCACGAAGAATGTCGTTGGCGCGCACGATCTGGTTGAACTGCTCGGAAAAATCTCCATTCCCGGCGGCGGTAGTTGCGTTGCGGATGCGCACCAGCACGCCGTCATAAAGCATCACCACGGCCTGCAAGGGGGGCGTGGTTTGAATGGCACTCTGATAGGCGGAAATAGCGCTACGCGGGTTAACCATTCACATCCTCCAAACCATCACGAACTGCTGTTTTCAGCGGCCAGAATCGCCTTGATCAGATCAATGGTGCTCTGCGCCGTCGTCATCGCAGCTTCGACCTTGGCGTATTTGTTTAGCAGAAACTCCCGGTAAATCTCTGCCATGGATTGAATCTTGTCAATATCCGACTGCAAATTGTCGTTCGTGGTTTCCAGGCCGTCGATCAAATCCTGGATGGTTCCGTGATTGGTGTCCGCGACGACGGTGACCGCCTGGTACATCTGGTCAGCGATACCTTGGTTCACGCTGACGCTCATGGAATGGGCGCCATCCACCGAGTTGGTGTAAACCAGGGTCATGCCGGCATAATCCGGGGGAGCCGTGATGGTAATGGCATTCCCGGTAGAGCTGATGCTGTAGGAAAGCGCTGTCCCGGTCAGCGTGTCGGTCAGCGTGCTGGTGTTCTGAATCTGACCACCGGACGTTTGCATAACGATGGAAAGTTCAGCCTGGGCCGGCTTTCCTGAGTGGCTCAGAAGCTGAAGATTGGTGTCGGTCGAGTCGAACTTGAACGAAAACAGCGAAGCGGCCGCATCGACACCGGCCAGCAATGCCTGATCCAGGGTGTCTTCGTCCAGGACCAGTTTGTTTCTTGTATCCAGCGTGATCCCCAAATCAGCCAGTGAATACCCATCGGACGAACCGGTCATCATCTGCTGAAGGGTGCGGCTGATTGAAGAGAGAGTGCTGTCACCAAACAAGACCGCGTCCGACGACGCCGTGCCCCTGGTCGTGAGGGCTTGGTTGGCCACAACAAAGTCGCGCAACGCATTGTAGGTGGTGACGAAATCCTGAATCGCGCTCTTGACGTTGGAAAGATTGTTATCAATTTCCAACGACAAAACCGACGCCGTGGATTGCAGGGAGGTCTTGCTGGCCGCGTCATTGGCCTTGTACAAATTCAAGGTCACCCCATCAATGGCATCACTGATGCTATTGGTGGAGCGGGTCATCCGAATGCCGTCCAGGTAAAGGATGGCCTCTTGGCTAGCCTGCAATTCGTTGGAGAATGTCCCCGCGCCGTCAACAACACCCAGGCTTTGAAGGATGCCGCTGCCATCGGTCGTGGCGATTTGAAGATTGGTGTCGGTGGCCGTCAGAACCAGGGTGTAATTGGTGTCATCGGTCTTGACTACCGATGCCTTGACGCCACTGGTGCTGGTCTGGGCATTGATGGCGCTGGCGATTTCCGACAACGACATGCCGGCGGTGATGTTGATGGTCGCGGTTTCATCCGTATCAACCGTGCCGCTCCGGTCGGAATCCAGGCCCAAGGTGAAGCTGCCGCTGGTCGAGGCTGTGAATGTGCTGGGCTGGCTGCTGCTGCCCACCTTTTGGGCGGTGGCGACCTGGGCGATCACCACATCGTAATCCTGAATATCGGTGCCTTCCGCCACGGTGGCGGACATGTAGGTGCTGGCAGTGCTGCCATCGTCGATAGTCAGGTATGCCTGCCGATCGCGAAAGACGTCATCGGAACGACCGACACTGCCGGGGGCTGCCCGCAGGGTTTCCAGATTGTCTTCAAGCGAGGAAAGAAGGCTTTGCAGTTCGGTATAGGCCGCGATCTTGGTGTCGTTGGTGCTGATCTTCGATTTCAGCGTATCGACGCGATCCAGGTATTTTGCCTGCACCGCTTCTTCCACCAAAGCATCGGCATCAAAAGTAAGGTCCGTCGACTTGGTGGACGTCGACTTGGTGGACGTCGAGGACGATGATGACGAGGACGACGACGACGATGATGATTTCGTCGAGGATGTGGACGTTGATGATGTGGCTGAGATGGTCGTCATTCTGTCGGCTCCTGATTACAGCCAAGGTAGTCCCTAGCGCATCGTGCGTTTCATCGAACGCGCCATGACCTGGGATCAATATGTCCCTTGCCGGGCGCAATCCCGCGGATTGCTTGGTCGCGGCCACAGGGGCCGCTGGAACTGCGTGCAGATGATGAATGCGCGCTGTTTCGGGCAACGGGCAGGACGGGTCCTAAACAAAGGGCGGAGTGGGCAACCCCACTCCGCCCCATGGTATCAAACCCAAGAGGTCGAAAGCGTTATCAGCTTACGACTTCAGCAGGCTCAGCAGCTGCTGCGGGATCTGGTTCGCCTGGGTCAGAGCCGCGATGGCCGCCTGGGTCTTCACGTCAGCGGAGGCCAGGGAGGTCTTTTCGGCGGCAACGTCGGCGTCCATGTACACGGACTGGGCGGCGCTGGTGTTTTCCACGCTGGTGGCGATGGTCTGCGACTGGAAGTCGAAGCGGGACATCTGAGCACCGATCTTGGCGCGAGCCGAAGAAATGGTGTCAATGGCCGAGTCGATCATGTCCAGAGCGGTGGTCGCGTTGGACTGGGTCGAAACGGAGGCGGCGCTGACGCCCAGGCTGCTGGCAGACACCGAGGTGATGCTGATGGTGATCTTGTCGGTGGTGGTGGTGCCGACCATGAAGGAAATGCCCGACGACCAAGTCGAGTTGGCATTCAGCAGCGAGACGTTGTTGAAACGGGTCGACGACGCGATGGTGTCGATTTCCGAGGTCAACTGCTTGAATTCTTCCGAGATGTAGGCGCGGCCGGTATCGGTCACCGAACCGGAGTTCGACTGAGCAGCCAGAGCCTTCATGCGCTGAAGAATGTCGCTGATACGGGCCATGCCGCCATCGGCGGTCTGCAACACGGCGTTACCCTGGGCGGTGTTGGTCTGGGCCTGGTTCAGCACGGTCACGTCAGCCTGCAGGCGGGTGCCCACGGCCAGACCGGCGGCGTCATCGGAAGCCTTGGTGATACGGGAGCCGGAAGCCAGCTTGGACAGGGTGCTGGACTGATCTTCGGCGTTCTGGTTCAGGTAACGCAGGGCGGTGTTGGCCGCATTGTTCGTCGCGATAACGGGCATGACGATAACTCCTTCTGATTTGCTTTCTCCCCTTTTTAGGGGGGAGGCGTCACCCTTCTAGATGACTGACCACCACTTTAACGAATTCGCCGCGAAAATCCAGGCGGACTTTTTGTCCTGTTGGAAATTTTTATTTTTACGGCAGGGCGAAGGTGGCAAAGAAAGCTTAAAAAATAGATAAAATAAGACGAGTTTAATTAATCGGGCGATGCGTTTCGCGGATTTTGGTGAAATTACAAGATGCGTGGGCCTGAAGTGATTGGTGCGCACTTTGTTTGTTGCGGTGCCTTCCCGTGATCGGGGCTGGTCCGCTGTGTGTGTCTGCCGGATGATGTGCCCACAAAGCGTTTGGCTTTGAGCTGTGCTGGCGGTGTTTGGATTGAAAAGGGGCGAGGTGAATTTCTTCACCCCGCCCCAAATCATCAAGTCCCGAAGGTCGAAAGCGTTATCAGCTTACGACTTCAGCAGGCTCAGCAACTGCTGCGGGATCTGGTTCGCTTGGGTCAGAGCCGCGATGGCCGCCTGGGTCTTCACGTCAGCGGAGGCCAGGGAGGTCTTTTCGGCGGCAACGTCGGCGTCCATGTACACGGACTGGGCGGCGCTGGTGTTTTCCACGCTGGTGGCGATGGTCTGCGACTGGAAGTCGAAGCGGGACATCTGAGCACCGATCTTGGCGCGAGCCGAAGAAATGGTGTCAATGGCCGAGTCGATCATGTCCAGAGCGGTGGTCGCGTTGGACTGGGTCGAAACGGAGGCGGCGCTGACGCCCAGGCTGCTGGCAGACACCGAGGTGATGCTGATGGTGATCTTGTCGGTGGTGGTGGTGCCGACCATGAAGGAAATGCCCGACGACCAAGTCGAGTTGGCATTCAGCAGCGAGACGTTGTTGAAACGGGTCGACGACGCGATGGTGTCGATTTCCGAGGTCAACTGCTTGAATTCTTCCGAGATGTAGGCGCGGCCGGTATCGGTCACCGAACCGGAGTTCGACTGAGCAGCCAGAGCCTTCATGCGCTGAAGAATGTCGCTGATACGGGCCATGCCGCCATCGGCGGTCTGCAACACAGCGTTACCCTGGGCGGTGTTGGTCTGGGCCTGGTTCAGCACGGTCACGTCAGCCTGCAGGCGGGTGCCCACGGCCAAGCCAGCGGCGTCATCGGAGGCCTTGGTGATGCGGGAACCGGAGGCCAGCTTGGACAGGGTGCTGGACTGGTCCTGGGCATTCTGGTTCAGGTAACGCAGGGCGGTGTTAGCCGCATTGTTCGTCGCGATAACGGGCATGTTGGTGTCTCCTTCTGATCCTTTTCGCTCCCGCTTTTCGGGATCGGCCTGCTCTTGACACAAGCCTGTGCACTATAAACGATGCCATCCGAAAATCCAGGCGAACTTTCTAGCTTTGGACGAAAGATTGCCGGATTTCCCTTTCGGAACGGCGCAGCCGGTCGCGTAAACCTTGGCGTCCGCGCTTCAAAAGGCTTTCCACCGCCTGGACGGTGGTGCCCATGATTTCGGCGATCTCGCTGTTCCCAAGATCGTCATAATAGGAAAGTGTCAGGGCCGCCCGCTGCTGTTCCGGCAAGGTGGCCATGGCTTCGCCCAGCCGGTCGAAAATCTGACGGCGGTGAATGTCGTGAACGGCATCCGGTCGTTCATCCGCCGGCTCGGGCACGTCTTCGATCCAGGAGGTGGTGGGCAGGCGCCGCAAGTCAACGCAGCGATTGAAGACCACCCGATAGAGCCAGGTCGAGAATTTCGCCTTGCCGCTTTGCCAGGAATGGCGGTGTATCCACGCCTTCAGCAACGCTTCTTGCGAGATGTCTTCGGCATCGGCCATGTTGTGAAGAATGCGCAGGGCCAGGGCATAGGCCCGGTCAATGTGACGTTCCACCAAGATCCGGTAAGCCTGGGTGTCGTCCCCCTTCATGCGGTCAAGCAGGGTGTCGTCGTCGCACTGGGCCAGATCGCTGGCCTCAGATATTGCATTGGACGGCATCGGTTGCATCATCGCGGGGTTCCGTGTCCCTGGTGGCGGACGGGTGGATGTCTGTTCTTTTCCTTATACACCTTCAGCGATGGAAGTAAGTGAAAAAAAACAAGGAAAATGAAATACTTAGTCGGAATTTTTTGCCGTCCCCTAGGCAGTTTCTTCCGGGATTGGATGGGTAGAAACTGCCTAGTTCCTGGATCGAGGCGGCGGACTTCCCCCAGTATTGATAGTGAATAACGCCTGAGCCATTGAAAATGGGGGGTATCCGCATGGCCTTGCCGCCACGGTGTGTCCGGGCCGGAACTTTCCTTTAGCAGGGTGCGGAAAAACTCCGCTTCGCGGCTGGGCGACCGCCCAGACCCGTTTTGAGGCGTAGCCTCCAAGCCTCCAGTTTCTTTTTCTTTCAAAAAGTTAGAAATCTGGAGGGTTCGGGAGGCTGTGCCTCTCGATTGGGGGATCGGGGGCAAATGCCCCCGAAAGAGGGTTTTTCCGCACCCTGTTAGCCCTTCGCCGGGCACGGCAATCGGCTTTGGTCGCCGTGTCTTGGCATCAGCGGACGCCGTCTGGCGGCGGCGGCGGTGGTGGGCCGTTGCGCTCCCCCGGCGGCATGGTCGCCAAGCGATGGCGTCCGTCGCTGGACAGGCGGGGAAGTACGTCATCCAGAACCGAGGCCAGCAACATGTGGCCAGCGATTTGCCGTTCCCGCAATTGCCGGGTCACTTGGGTGAACGCCTCTTTATCGAAGGGGTCCGATGTCAGGGCTTTGCGCATGTCCCCCTGTAGTGCCTGCATGGCGTCGTCTTGGGCGATGAATTGCGGTTGGGCGTTACGCCATGCGGTCATCAGCAGGTCGCGGTCTGTCTGCTCCAGATGGGAGGCCATGGACAAAATGATGTCGTCCGGGCGAAAGGGCTTGGGCGGCAGGGGATGACGCCATATCTGCATGGAGACGATGACACCCAGGAAGACATTCAGCGCCACCGACAGCAGCAGGAACCAGGGGCTGAGCTTCATCACATATCCATGGGCAGGGGGGACGTGGTGCTTGTGAGCATCTGAAGTGGAGCCAGATGCGCCGTCGTTTCGGGAACCAGATCGCCAACCATTACCCCCAATCCGGCGGCAAGGGCAACGGACATGGCCAAGCGCGGCGCCCAAATCAGCGTGGTTGGGTTCATGTGGAGAGCCTGGGCCAGATTCCGGCGGATTTTCCCGATCCACCCATTGACCGGATAGGGGGCGGCATGCGGCGCTGCGGAGGGGGGCTGGAGGCGGATATTCTGGGGTGGCAGCCGGAGCATGACCGCTGCCTGCACCCGCTGCAGCGCGTCGCCGGAAATGGACCGGGCCGGGTCATGGGCGGTCATGATGCGCTGCACCATGCGGGCCTGATCGAGGTGCCGACGGGCTTCGGGGGAAGCGTCAAGCAGGGCCTGGGCGGGGATGCGTTCGGCGTCGGGCCAGCCGTCAAGGGCGCAGCCCAACCGGTCAAGGGTGTGTTGGAATTGTTCGGGCGTCATAGCACATCTCCCATGGTCACCAGGCCCCGGCGGGCGAAGTAGTCACGCAAAGCCCGCCTGCCGCGGACCAGCAAGGATTCCAACGCCGACAGGGATATCTCCAGGCTGTCGGCTGCCTCCTGGCAGCTTACTTCGCCGAAATAGCACAGCGCGATTGCCGCGCGCTGTCGCCCCGGTAACTGGGCCATGGCTTCTGCCACCAGTGTTCGTGCCGTTTCGGCACTGTAAGTTTCCAACCCCGACGGTGCCGGATCAGGCGGTTCGGGGATATCATCCAGGGCCGCCATGGGGGCACGGCGAGCCCGGTCCAAACATAAATTCATCACCACGCGGTAAAGCCATGTGGTGAACCTGGCTCCGCCATCGGGATTCCAGCGCGAGGCGTGAACCCAGACGCGGATGAAGGCTTCCTGGGCGATTTCCTCGGCATCCTGACTGTTGCCGGTCATACGCGTCGCCAAGGTCATGGCAAATGATCCATGACGCTCCATCAGAGTCGAGAAAGCCCTGTGGTCCCCACACCCCACGGCCAGCAGCAGGCTTTCGTCATCCATGATCCGCGAAAAACGCTCCAGATCCCGCACAAAACATTTTTGTCATTCATAATACGCATGTGGAGCGGACTACCTGCGCTCATGAGTAAGAAATTATTGCCGGAGACGAAAAAATTATCTGATGTCCTTTAGGTTGAAATCAACCAACAGGGTCAGGGTCAGGCGATCCTTGGCCAATTCCGGGGGGATGGGGGGGAAGGGGGCCGCCCTGGACACCATCTGTCCGGCTTCTTGATCCAGGCTGTCCACCCCCGAGCTTCCATCAATGCTCCAGGACAGTAATGCCCCTTGGGCATTCAGGGTGAAGCGCAGATGGGTGATGCCTTCTTGCCGCTTTCGCCGCGCATCCGCAGGATAGCGCTGCCCGCGTGCGACCAGGGAACTGATCAGGCTGACATAATCGAGTTGGCGGGCGGCAGCTTGGGCGGGGGGGAGAGCGTGTGACGGCGATGCGGATACCGCCTGCGACGATGTGAATCCCGCCTGCGGCGATGTGAATCCCGCCTGCGGCGATGCGGATACCGCCTGCGGCGATGACGGCGTCGTTTCTGCCGTGGGGGCCGATGTGTTCGGCGCCACGCTGTCCGCCGCCGCCGTGGAGGCTGTCGGCGTTGGCCGCGCGGTGGCCGGACGCTCCCGCACAGGCCGAGGCTGTGGACGTGGCGGTGGCGTCACGGATTGCGGGGGCGATGGGAGAGGCGTCGGCTCTGGATATGGCGGTGGTGCCTGGGTTGGCTTGGGGGCTGGGGGGGTGATGGCCGGTGCCAGTTCAATCACCGGCAATGGTGGCGGTCGGTGGGGCGGCGGCTGATCCAGGCTGAGGTAGAGGACGCCACCCACCAGATGAAGCACGAGCGAAAGGGGGATGCACCAGCGGATCAGTCCGTGGGGGGCGGATATTCCGGCCATGGCACCGGGAGAGGTATCCGCCATTGCCGCCGAGCCGATCATTGGACCGCACCAGGGGCGGGGAGGGCTGGGGCGCTGCCTTCCGCCAGCAAAGAGAGCCGGGTAATCCCGGACGCCCCCAATTTGCCCAGCAAATCCATGATCCGGCCGTATCCCAAATCCTTGTCCCCGCGGACATAGACCACCCGGTCGGGATCATCCTTTATCCGCGCGGCCAAATGCCGGGGCAGGGCATCCATTTCGATTTGTTCCTCGCCGACAAAGGTGTTGCCGTCCTTGTCCATGCTGATCACCAAGGGTGGAGTGGGAGCTGAGAGTTTTTCGGCCGAGCTTTTGGGTAATTTCAATGGCACCCCCACCATCATTAAGGGGGCGGCGACCATGAAAATGATCAGCAGCACCAGCATCACATCAATGAACGGAGTGACATTGATGTCAGCCAAAAGACGGGGGGCGCCCAGATCGTCGCCGCGCTGGTCGGTGGGGATCATTCGGCGGCATCCATCGGGCTGGCGTTTTGGGAAAGCGCGGCCCGGCGGACCATGGCGCTGATGGCCAGCCCCAGTCGACGGGCGGCAGAGGAAAAATCCGACACCAGTTTGTTATAGGCGATGGAGGCCGGAATCGCGGCCACCAAACCGATGGCGGTGGCAAGCAGGGCCTCGGCGATGCCGGGAGCCACCACCGCCAGCGACGTGTCATTGCTTTGGGCGATGCCGGTAAAGGCATGCATGATCCCCCAGACTGTTCCGAACAGGCCGATAAAGGGAGCGGCAGATCCGATGGTCGCCAAATAGGGTAGGCGTCGTTCCACCAGCGACAGATGAGAGATCATCGCATCGCGCATGGCCCGTTCAATGCGGTCGCGGCGGTCCGCATGACTTTCCCCAGCTTTGTGGTCCAGCCATTGCTCGCGGCCTTCGGCCAGTAGGGTGACGGCAAGAGGGGTATTGGCAGGATGGGAAAACGATATCCCACGGGTGTTTGTCATGCGTTCAAAATTTTTTATTTGCTTATGAAACTTCCATAGTGAAATTGACTTTTCAAATATGATTGTCCAGCAGATTACAGAGCATGATGTTAAAATAATCAATACTGATTTTACAACAGGTGTTGCTTGTAGAAACATGGATTGAATCGTTATATCTGGAGTCATGTCTTTTCACCGATCATAATTTTCTTGCATTGCTTTGATTGCGCCAGGCGTAGTCAGCGTATTCCGTGACCATGGTCGTGGCGTCAACCTCAAACCGCTATACTTTTTCAAATATATTGATGGACGGCATTCCGCAAGAAAATTGTCGCGCCGAGGCATATCCCATCGCACTGGGCACAATTCGCTGGATTGCTTGGCTGCGGCCTTATACCATATCCCGGTAATCGGAACCGAATCACCGGCGCCCTCAGCGGCGGGCGAGTTTCTCCGAAACCCTTGCCTTCCGCGGCGTAAGCCGCGCGGCCCCTTGGGCCTAACCAAGTCGAAATGTGTCTGCCTCATCGCAGCTCTTATTCTTGCCTGTGGCCGCCCCGTGCCGGGGCCGCTCAGCCTGCGAACATAGGGTCTAACAGGGTGCGGAAAAACTCCGCTTCGCGGCTGGGCGATCGCCCAGACCCGTTTGGAGGCGCAGCCTCCAAGCCTCCAGTTTCTTTTTCTTTCAAAGAGTTAGAAATCTGGAGGGTTCGGGAGGCTGTGCCTCTCGATTGGGGGATCGGGGGCAAATGCCCCCGAAAGAGGGTTTTTCCGCACCCTGCTAACCCTCGCATTCGATGAAGACGGTGATTTTCTTGATGTTTTCACCCACATCGCCCGGCGTGGATTCCGTTTTCGCGGGGGCGGTGGTTACGGCGATGCCGTGATCCTTGAGAAATTGGCGGGCCAAATCTGCCTTGATGGCGAAATTGACGTTTTGAGGAAGATCGCCAGTGCTGTCCGCCACTTTCATGGCGTTCAGTTTGGCGCTGACCACCCCCACGACATTGCCGCTTAAATCGGCCAGTGGTCCGCCCGAATTTCCCTTTTGCACCGGGGCGGTGATTTGATAGTGCCGTTTGTCACCTTGTAAACCGGCCATGGCACTGACCACCCCGGCAGTGACGTTGGGTTCCCGCGACAGTAGAGACGATAAGGGATAGCCGCTGACCACGATGCCATCACCCGAGCGCAAGGGGCGGTCTTCGCGGAAATGGGCGACATCGACTGATCGGAAGGCGGTCTTCAGCAAGGCCAGATCATTGATGCTGTCACGGGCAACTAAGGCCGCGACCTGGGGCGGTTTGTTTTCGCCGCTGACCCGGATGGCCCGGCATCGTTCGACCACATGGGCCGCCGTCAGGATGGCGCCATCGCGGGTAACCACAAATCCAGATCCCGCCGAGGCACGGGTTTGGGCCGGGGCCGGGGCCGGGGCGGCCGGGGGAACCGGTACGGAAATGGTGGCGATATTGGGTTGTGGGGCGGATTGGCCTTGGCTGACGGGTGCGGATGAGTCCGTTTTGCCGTCGTCGGTGTCGGGCAATTGCGGCGGTGGCGTGCCGGGAATCCATGCGGTTGCCTGGAACTCGGCTTTTTCCCACAGATCGGCGGGAATATTGGTTTTTGCCTTGTCCCGGGTTTCCTCGAAACCGAAACGCTCGGACGGTTTTGCCCGTTTTGCCGCCAAAATCAAAAAGAACGCGGCCTTTTCCGGGGATTTGGCGACGCCAATGCCGTGCAGATAGGCCAAACCGCAATTATACAGGGAACTAGAATCCCCTTGGGAGGCGGCCTGTTCAAACCAATGGACGGCCTCTGTGGTGTCCTGGGCGGTGCCATCCCCGCCCCACAGGGCGGTGCCTAAACGGTTTTGGGCGATGGCCTGTCCCCGTTCCGCCGCCTTGCGCAGCCAATAGACCGCCTTGGGGTGGTCAGGCAGAACGCCGCGCCCTTCCCAATAAGCCAAGCCCAGGGTTTCCCAACTGGCCACCACCCCTTTTTCCGCTGCTTGGGCAAGATAGGCGGCCCCACGGGCCTCGTCCTTGACCACGCCGTTTCCGAAAAAATAAATCTGGCCCAAATTATTCATGGCGTTGGGCTGCCCCTGATCGGCGGCACGGACAAACCAATCCAGGGCCGCGTCAATGTCCCGCCGGGTGCCAATTCCCTTGAAATACATTCCCCCCAGCGAATTCTGGGCCACCGGATCGCCGGTTTTGGCGGCCGCCGCCAGCATGCGGAATGCCTTCTCTTCGTCCTTGGGCACGCCAAGGCCATACAGATACAGCCCACCCATCTTGGACATGGCGGCAATATCGCCCTTATCCGCCAGCGGTCCCAATTCCTTGGCGGCCTGGACCCAATCCTTGCGGGTATAGGCTGCCAACCCGTCTTCCCATCCAGCTTGGACTGGTAATGAAGGCATGATGGCGCCGACCCCGAAAACGAAACCGGCGCCAAGAATGACGGAACGACGCCAAAAGGCGGACACGCAATACGGCAAGGTCAGAATTCCGCCCAATCCCCGTCCCCATGCCCAGCTGTGGCCTTGGGGGCTGCCGTCGACTTGCTGACCGGTTTTGCCATTGGTCGGCCAACGCTCTTGACCGGCTTAGCCTGGGCCTTGGGGGGGCTTCGGCTGGGCGGGGCTGCGGTCTGGGTCTGGCCGGTGTGGAAAAAGCCCATCAGCCGGTTCAGCTCACCCGATTGGTCTTCCAAAGCATGGGCGGCGGCGGCGGATTCTTCCACCAGGGCAGCGTTTTGCTGGGTCATTTCGTCCATCTGGCTGACCGCCGAATTGACCTGATCAATGCCCGATGCCTGTTCACTGCTGGCGGCGGCGATTTCCGCCACGATATCGGCCACCCGCTTCACACTGCCCAGGATTTCATCCAAGGTCTTGCCCGCGCCCTTCACCAGATCGGCGCCATTGCGGACCTGGGCCGAGCTTTCGGCGATCAGTCCCTTGATTTCCTTGGACGCTTGGGCCGAACGCTGGGCCAGATTGCGTACTTCCTGGGCAACCACGGCAAAGCCCTTGCCGGCGTCGCCGGCCCGCGCCGCCTCGACCGCCGCATTCAGGGCCAACAGATTGGTCTGGAAGGCGATTTCGTCGATCATGCCGACGATATCTTCGATCTTCTGGCTGGATGTTTCGATCCGGCCCATGGCCCCGACCGCATCGGCCACCACCTGACCGCCCGAAGCGGCGACTTCCCGTGCCCCGGCGGCAAGCTGGTTGGCCTGTTGGGCATTGGCGGCGTTCTGGCGCACGGTGGCGGCCAGTTCTTCCATGGACGCTGCGGTTTCTTCCAGGGCACTGGCCTGCTGTTCGGAGCGTTCCGACAAATCCTGAGCGCCCGCCGCCACTTCCGATGCAGCGCTGCCGATCTGTCCAGCCGCGCTGTTGATGTTGGTGACGATTTCAAACAGCTTGTCGGCGGTCTTGTTCACATCGCCCTTCAACTGGCCGAACAACCCGCCGTAATCATTGGTGATGCGCTTGGTCAGATCGCCATCGGCCACCGATGCCAGCACCGCCGCCACATCCTTCAGCGCGATCCCGGTCAGGTGCACCAGATTGTTGACCCCGTCGCACAAATTCAGCAAGAACCCGTCCTTGCCGGTCAGGTCGATGCGGCGGTCCAGATCGCCGCCACTGGCAGCCTTGGCCACTTCGGCCACTTCGGCGACGATGGCGGTTTCCCGCGCCCGCTGTTCCGCCTCGGCCTTGGCCTGGGCCTGCCGTGCGATCTCTGCCTCTTCCTCCATCCGTTTCTTGTCGATCGCGTTTTGCTTGAACACCTGCACGGCCTTGGCCATCTGGCCAATTTCGTCGTGGCGGTCAAGCGCCGGAACCGTCACGTCCAGTTGACCACCGGCCAGATCGCCCATGGCGTGGGTCATGGCATTCACCGGATTGAGGATCGAGCGGGCAATGGCCCAGGCGAAGATCAGGCCCAAGGCGACGGCGATCAGGCTCAGGACGCCGGTGCTGCTTTTTTGCGTGACGATGGTAGACAGGGTGTGTTCTTGCAGGGAAGCCAGTTCGGCCATCCTGGAATCGCGGACCACACCGGCCAATTCCGCGAATTTCTGTCCCCGAGGAGCCAGTTCCTTGGCGACCAACTCGCTCAGCAAGGTGATGGCCTGGGTCGCTTCGCCGAACGAGCTTTGGTAGGTGGCGATCAGCGTGGTGGCTTGTTCGAGTTGGCGCTGCAATTGCGGATCACGTTCCGCGGTCATGGCGGCCTTTGCCTTGTCCACGGCGATGGCCAATTGGCGCTGGCTGTCCACAGCCTGTTTGGCGTCGGACGAAACGAAGTAGCGGGCCACCAGCAGGCGGGCCATCAGCATTTGTTCCATCACCGCATTGGCGTTGGCGAGGGCGGATTGATCACCGGGATGCACGGTCTGCACCGCGTCGCGATAGTTGCCCACGGCGACCAAGGCTTGATTACCCACGGGGATCAGGGTTTGGTTCAGCAGACTGTTGCGCTTTTTGTTGGTTTCCACTGCCTTGTCGAACATGGTGCCGTAATCGACGAACAGACGGTTCATCTCTTCGATGACTTGGCGGTTTTGGGCGCCCGATTCGGCGATCGCATCGGCCAAACTGGACTTCAACGTCTTTTGCAATTGGCGCACGCGGTCCAAAGCCACGTCATCGTCATGGTCGATATAGGTGTTGACGTTGCGCCGAAGCCCGGCGACATCGCGGTCGATCTGCTGAATGCGGACGGTTTCCTGGGACAGGTGGGCGTAGCGGTCCACATTGTCATCGATGCTGGTCAGACCGTAAAATGCCAGTCCGCCCACCGCGATCAGCAGAACCAGTACCCCTAGAAAACCGCCATAAATGCGGCCGCGCACTGTGATTGCCGTCATAACGCCTTGACCCCCCCGTGAACCGTGAACGCCTGTGTGGTGGAAAAATGTAACCGCCTTAGGCCGCCGCGTTGGCCGCGATCTCGCCCATTTCGTCGAAATTGAAGACACGATCCAGATCCAACAGTGCCACCATACGCCCCTCGACGGTCACCAAGCCGGTCAGGAACCCGTTGGCTCCCCCGCTATCCAATTGGGGGATGGGCTGGATCGTGTCGGTGGGAACGGTGATGATGTCGGCCACGGCATCCACCAGAATTCCGGCCACGCGGGCGCCGACGGCAACCACGATGACCACATGGCGGGGGGATGCGTCGGTCAGGGCAGCACTGAACCGCGCCCGCAGATCCAAAATGGGGACGATGGCGCCGCGCAGGTTGATGACCCCGCGCATATAGGGCGGTGTATTGGGCAATGCGGTCATGGGTGTCCATCCCTTGATCTCGCGGATTGCCATGATGTCCACGCCATATTCTTCGTCTCCGATGGTGAAGGAGATGAATTGACGTGATGAATTATCGGACATGCCACACCTGCCAGGGAATTGTCTGACCATTTTCAGCCATTGATGGCCGGGACATTGTTATCTTGGATGGCACTTCCCATCCCGCTCAGACTATCGCATGCGTGCCGATCCGAAAAGTGGAAGAATTGTTCAGGCCGGTGGGTATGGCTTGCAACACCTCCGGTTGCCTCCTTACAATGCGGCCTTCCACGCCGGCTGCCGACCCGGCGGTTTCGCGTCCGCAGCCGGGGTGTCTGTTCGTGAAGGTTTTGTCTGGTCTGATTTTCGCCGCCGCAATCCTGGTTTCTTCCGTGGCGCCAAGCTGGGCCGCTGCGGTACCGCCGGGGGAACGGGCCTTGTACGAACAGGTTTTCGCCGCCGCCCGCCGGGATGGCTATGCCGAGGCCGAGCAATTGGCCATGCGATCCAAGGATCGTCTGTTGGCCAAGATGGTCCGGTGGATGACCTATACCTCGCCTCGATCCGGCGCCAGTTTCGAGGAAATCACCTCTTTCATGGAAAGTTCGGCCGATTGGCCGCTGATGAGCCAGTTGCAGCGCCGGGCCGAGGAATCCATTACCGCCGCCACCCCCAATGATCGGGTGCTGGCTTGGTTCGACCGGAATGAACCGGCCACGGTCGATGGCGGCATGGCCTATGCCCGCGCCCTGTTGGCCGCCGGTCGGCAGGACAAGGCGTTGGCAGTGATCCGCTCGACTTGGGCCGATGGCGGATTTGGGGTGATGCAGGAACGCCAATTCCTGACCTTGTTCGGCGATTATCTGACCGCCGATGATTATTGGCGCCGCTTGGATCGGCTGTTGTGGGACAAGCAGGAAGCCCCAGCCAACCGTCTGCTGTTGAAGGTGGATGCCGGCCACCGGGCATTGGCCCAGGCACGGTTGGGATTGCAGGATGGAAAATCCACGCCGGAAGCGCTTTTAGCTCAGGTTCCCAAGGAATTGCGGGACGATCCCGGTCTGATCTATGACCGGGTGCGTTGGCGTCGGCAAAAAGATATGGATGAAGATGCCATCGAGTTGCTGTCCCATCCGTCACGCAATCAGGTCCGCCCCGATCTATGGTGGCAGGAACGTGCCATATTGGCCCGCCGGGCCTTGCAAAAAGGCATGGTGTCCCGCGCCTATCAGGTGGCCGCCGATCATGATGTGGCGGCGGATATGGCCAGCCAATACGGCGATGGTGAATTCTTGGCCGGTTGGATCGCCTTGCGCTTCCTGGACGATCGGGACACCGCCGCCGCCCATTTTCAACGGCTGTGGGATGCGGTCAGCACCCCTCTGGCCAAGTCGCGGGCCGCTTATTGGGCTGGTCGCGCCGCCGAAGCCCGGAATGATGCCAAGGCCGCGCGGGACTGGTACACGCGGGGTGCGTATTACGTGACCGCGTTTTACGGGCAATTATCCGCATCGCGGCTGGACAATCATCATTGGCCATTGCCCCCCGATCCGCAGCCCAGTGCCGATGACATTCGGCGTTTCGACAATCGCGAACTGACCCGCGTTATCCGCACCATGCTGGAATTGGGGGAAACCGATAATTTGCGGGCCTTTTTCATCCGCCTGAACGATACCGCCCAAAGTGCCGGCGAACGGACTTTGGTGGGGCGGCTGGCCATGGAAGGCGGGCGCAACGATCTGGCGGTGACCGTGGCGCGCCGGGCTGACCGGGACAGCGTGTTCCTGCTGGAAGCAGGGTGGCCGGTGCCGCCGATTTCGGCCGAAAACGGGCCGGAAAAAGCATTGGTTTTTGCCCTGATCCGCCAGGAAAGCAGCTTTATCACCGACGCGCAATCGCCAGTGGGCGCACGTGGTCTGATGCAATTGATGCCGTCCACCGCGGAAAAATTGGCCAAGTCGCTGAAGGTGAAGTTCAATCCGGGTCGCCTGGACGATCCCGATTTCAATGTGCGGCTGGGATCGGCCTACCTGTCCGATCTGCTGCGGGATTTCGAAGGGTCGTACATTCTGGCCCTGGCCAGCTATAACGCCGGTCCCAGCCGATCACGCCGCTGGATTCGCGATTATGGCGACCCCCGTGATCCCACCGTGGATGTGATCGACTGGATCGAGATGATCCCGTTCACCGAAACCCGCAACTACGTGCAGCGGGTGATGGAAAGCGTTTCGATCTATCGGCGGAAATTGGATGGGGTGACCGGCACATCCTTTGAACAGGATCTGAAACGCTGGGCCAGACGTTCTGACACCGTGCGATAAGGCGGACCGCATGCGGTCGGAAGATATTACAACAGGATATCTTTCCCGCCGCTGGTATGACCGCTATTTTGGTACTTCTGTACCGTAACATGTCGAATAAAGGGTTGTTTCATGCCGGAATACCGTTCCCGTACCTCCACCCACGGCCGCAACATGGCCGGCGCCCGTGGCCTGTGGCGGGCCACAGGTATGAAGGACGAGGATTTTGGCAAGCCGATCATCGCCATCGCGAATTCCTTCACGCAATTCGTTCCCGGCCATGTGCATCTGAAGGATCTGGGCCAGATGGTGGCCCGTGAAGTGGAAAAAGCCGGCGGCGTGGCCAAGGAATTCAATACGATCGCCATTGATGACGGCATCGCCATGGGCCATGCCGGGATGCTGTATTCCCTGCCGTCGCGGGAAATCATCGCCGATGCGGTGGAATACATGGTCAATGCCCATTGCGCCGATGCGCTGATCTGCATTTCCAATTGCGACAAGATCACTCCCGGCATGCTGATGGCCAGTCTGCGGCTGAACATCCCCACCATTTTCGTGTCTGGCGGTCCCATGGAAGCGGGTAAGGTCACCGTGGGGGGCGAAACCCATGCGGTCGATCTGATCGACGCCATGATCAAGGCCGCCGATAAATCCATGTCCGACGAGGATGTGGCCGAATATGAACGCAATTCCTGTCCCACCTGCGGGTCGTGCTCGGGCATGTTCACCGCGAATTCCATGAATTGCCTGACCGAAGCCCTGGGGCTGTCCCTGCCCGGCAACGGGACGGTGGTGGCCACCCATGCCGACCGTAAAGAGCTGTTCTTGCAAGCCGGGCGCAGCATTGTCGATCTGGCGCGGCGCTTTTACGAACAGGACGATGACCGTGTCCTGCCCCGGTCGATCGCCACATTCCAAGCCTTTGAAAATGCCATGACCCTGGACATTTCCATGGGTGGGTCCACCAATACCGTCCTGCACCTGCTGGCCGCAGCCCAGGAAGCCGGGGTGGCATTCGGCATGGCCGATATCGACCGGCTCAGCCGTCGGGTGCCGTGCCTGTGCAAGGTGGCCCCCAATATCGCCGATGTGCATATCGAGGATGTGCATCGCGCCGGCGGCATCATGGGCATTTTGGGGGAACTGAACCGCGCCGGTCTGCTGCATGGCGATTGCGGTACGGTGCACGCCCCCAGCCTGAACGCCGCCCTGGCCAAGTGGGACATCGCGCAAAGCAATGATCCCCAGGTTCAGACCTTTTATCGCGCCGCTCCGGGTGGGCAGCGCAGCATCGAGGCGTTTTCCCAATCCGCCCGCTATCCCGATTTGGACAGCGACCGGAGCCAGGGGGTGATCCGTTCCCGCGATCATGCGTTTTCCGCCGATGGCGGTCTGGCCGTTTTGTTCGGCAACATCGCCCTTGATGGCTGCATCGTCAAAACCGCCGGTGTGGATGCCAGCATCCTGACCTTTACCGGCAAGGCGGTGATTTGCGAAAGCCAAGACGAAGCCGTGGCTAAGATTCTGGGCGGCCAAGTGGTGGCCGGCGATGTGGTGGTGGTGCGCTATGAAGGGCCAAAGGGTGGCCCCGGCATGCAGGAAATGCTGTATCCCACCAGCTATTTGAAATCCATCGGTCTGGGCAAGCAATGCGCCCTGATTACCGATGGCCGGTTCTCGGGCGGCAGTTCCGGTCTGTCCATCGGCCACATCTCGCCGGAAGCGGCGGAAGGTGGTGCGGTCGGGCTGATCGAAAATGGCGATTCCATTGTCATCGACATTCCCAATCGCACCATCAGCGTGGCGGTGTCCGATGATGAATTGGCCCGCCGTCGGCAGGCCATGGAGGCAAAGGGCAAGGCGGCATGGACGCCGGTTGGCCGTGACCGCCCGGTCAGCCAAGCGTTGCGTGCTTATGCGGCCATGACCACCAGCGCGGCACGCGGCGCGGTCCGGGATGTGTCGCAGTTGGACCGGCACTGACGATCAGCGAACGGGGAGGATACAGGGCGCCATGGCAACCATCACTTGGAGCGAGATGATGAGTGTCGGCGTCCCCGCCCTGGATGCCGATCACAAGTTGTTGGTCGGGCTGATTAATAATCTGCATCGGTCGGTGGGTGACCTTGAGGAATATGCCACGCTGGGCAGCGTCTTGCGGGCGCTTGAGGAATACGTCATCCACCATTTCACCCGTGAAGAGCGGGTCTTGCATGCCTGCGGTTATCCATCCATGGCAGGGCATGCCCGGACCCATTCGCGGCTGGGGGATCAGGTTCGGGCGCTGAAGGAAAGTTACGATGCGGATCGCAGCACCGTGCGGGCCAGGGATTGCCTTGATTTCTTGCACCAATGGTTGATTGATCACATCTGTTCGACCGATATGGATTACCGGGCCTGGGTCGTTGGCCACGACCACGCGGAACAGGCGGCGGCGGAAGTCAGCATTACCGGGGTCAAGTCCGGTGCCACCGGTATGATATGGGCGGATTTGTCCGTTCTGGTGGTGGATGACAATCATAATTTCCGCCAGATCATGCAGGCCATTTTAGAAAACGCCGGGGTCGGGCATATCTTCATGGCCCGCGATGTGGGGGAAGCGCAGTCATTGTTGCAGACCAGGACGGTGGATGCGCTGGTCTGCGATTGGCGCATCGGGGCGGAAAATGGGTTGGATCTGGTGGTCTGGGCACGGCGTCAGCCGGATTTTTCCCGTTTGCCCATCTTGATGTTGTCGGGACATGAACAAGGTGACGGACGTGTCCGGGCACAAGCCGCCGGTGCCGATGAGTTCATGGAAAAACCCATATCCGCTCGGGGCCTGTTGCTGTGTCTGATCAGGCTTTTGCATAAGGACGGATGAGCCATGACCAAGACGATGGCATTTTCCGATCTGGCGCATGTGGACGGGCAGGGCGGCATAACCCTGCCTGCGCATGTGCATGGCATGGCCAATCTGCTGGCGTTGTCACCAGCCCAAATTCTGGATGCATTCCGCCAAAGTCAGCAACGCGATTTTTTGCGCATGGTCGGGGACGCTGATCAAGATGGCGGCGTCGGGCGCGTCTTGCATGATCTGGTGGCGCGGGTTGGGGCAGATCATCCCCTGCGCCAGACGGCCATCTTTCGCCCCGGAAAGTTGCAGGATTTGTTTCTGGATTTGCATGATCACGTCATGGGGCATCCGGTTTGGTGCCACCCGTTTTTCGTGCGGGTGTTCAATGGTCCATTGACCCCGGAACAAGTTCGCTGCTTTGCTGTGCATTATTTCAATCAGGTCAAGAATACCCGCCAATGCTTGGCATTGGCGGCGGGGCGGTTCCATGGATTGATGGATCTGCCCTATGGCGTCTTGAACGAACAGATATCGGAACTGACTCAGGTCGTGCTGGCGCAATTGGTCGCCGATGAATACGGCGTGGGTATCCATGAGGTGGAGGAATACCCGGAACTGGGGACCGTTCTGACTGCCAAGACCCATATGGTCATGTACCGGCAGATGTTTGACGGCTTTGGGATTCCCCCCGCCCGGCAGGATGTTCCCATGGCTTGGGGGGTGGCCGATAATGTGCTGACGCAGCGCTTATTGGCTGGTGATCCCGCCTTTACCCCATTGGAGGCTTTGGCCTCGGTCGGGTTGGGGATGGAATGGGGGGTGCCGGAATTCTTTTCCCTGTTGCTGGGTGGAATGATCCGTTTCGCCGTCGAACAGGGCATGGAAAGCCTGACGGCCCATCATCTGGATGTCTTGATTGCCCATGTACGCTATGACGTGCTGCATGCCGTGTCGGTGATGTTGGTGACCTCACTGCATATGCGCGGCGAATCCGACCGACTGGCCGTGGTCAATGCCTGCAATGCCCTGATGGCGTCCCGCTACGCCATGATGACCGATCTGTATGCCAAAGTGTTCGGGGAACCCTGTTCCACCTTGGCTCAGGATGGAAAATTCGCCGACCGCTATCGCCTGACCGATCACCGGATCGTCCAGGCATTGATCAATGCCCGTCGTGGCATTGCCCCGGATCGGGTCGAGCGGGGGGGCGAATACCGGAATTGGGATCAGGTCCCCTTCGTGCTTTCCACAATTCAATAAGGGAGTGGGCCGACGTGTCCAGATGCTTGGGGACAAGCATCTGGGGCGGACCCTGATACCCCATCCCGGTGATCGGAAGCGATCACCGATGCCCTTGTCTGTCTACGGCAGCATCGCGTGCGCCAGGCGGGACGGTCCCGCGTCCCTTGCTTGGTCGCCGAACTTTGATCTTGCAAAATTTTCACTGATCATCTGGAAAGATGTTGCATTGCAAAATGATGTCAGGTAATATTTTTACCAGTTAGGTGGATGTGTCGATATTAAATTACAAAATCCACCGCATGATGGACATAAGAGGTCAAACATGCTTGGAACAGCCGAATTGCGGGAAATCGCCGATCAAATCAGCGAAGAACATGGTGATGGCGCTCGCGCCGATCAGCGCAGCCCTTATCTGACCACCCATTTCGCCATGGGCTTGGCCGTAACCCGCGCTGCGGCACAGGCAATCAAGTCCCACACCACCAACCCGCTGCCGCCCAGCCTTCTGCTGCGCCGCTAACAGCAGCCGTGGCCGGGCAATCCGCAAGGTGTCCCGGCCAAGGGTAGAGTAGTCCCGGAGCGGCATGCGTTAGCATGCCGCTCCGGTGGCCATTGAGGCCGCGGACAAACAATCCATCGGATTGCACCCGGCGAGGGGCATGCATAACCCTGACAGGTTGCGGAAAAACTCCGCTTCGCAGCTTGCTACTAGGGCGCGCCGCTTTCAACAAAATGGAGCATAGACCCGTGTATCGGGGTGGATGGGGCTGCGATCAGTGTCGGCACGACCTGATTTTTGTCCGCGATGTCGGCTGAACTGGACGAGGGGAGGGTGGGGTGCCGTCCCGCCATTGTCCCGGCGCCAGCCCGGCAATGGTCCAATCACCGATGGCCCAGCGAATCAGGCGCAAGGTGGGGAAGCCGACGGCGGCTGTCATCCGTCGGACTTGGCGGTTGCGTCCTTCGGTCAAGACCAACTCGATCCACGATGTGGGGATGTTGGCCCGCCACCGGATGGGGGGATCACGCGGCCACAGATTGGCGGGGGCGTCCATCAAACGGGCCTGGGCCGGGCGGGTGGGGCCGTCATTCAGCGTCAGCCCCTGACGCAAGGCGGTCAAAGCCTGGGGGGTGGGGATGCCCTCGACCTGCGCCCAATATGTTTTGGGTAATTTATGACGCGGCTGGGCGATTCGGGCGGTCAAGGCGCCATCATCGGTCAGCACCAGCAACCCTTCTGAATCGCGATCCAGCCGCCCCGCCGGATACACCCCAGGCACATCGACGAAATCAGCCAGGGTTGCACGATCTGCCGCGCGGTCAGTGAATTGGGTCAGGACGCCAAACGGCTTATTCAGCAGAATAATGCGGGACAAGAGAAAAAATCAGACCCCGGACCGGCTGCTATCCGACACCACGACGGGGCGGTTGGCCAGATAACGGCCAATCAGCAGCTTGGCGACGATCAACCCGGCACCAAACACGATGCCGGAGGCAATGGCGATGGTTTCGATATCCATGGTAATCCTCGGAGAACAAATTAGCATAGATACCCTGTCACCACTGGCCGATGCGGTCAATGATATTTGACTTTTTTCTTGTATTTTTACGGATTTGCCGCAACACCCATGCGTCTCACCCTGATATCATCCACACCCAATCTGTTTCGGAGGTTTTCATGGCGTCTCAAATCCGCGCCTCGCACATTTTGCTCATGTACAAAGGCTCCATGCGTTCGCAGGCCCAGCGCAGCAAGGACGAAGCGTTGGCCACCATTCAGGGGCTGAAGGCTGATTTGGGCAAGGGCGGTGATTTTGCAGATCTGGCCCGCCAGAATTCCGACTGCCCTTCGGGTGAAGAAGGCGGCGACCTGGGCTTTTTCAATAAGGGCGCCATGGTGCGGGAATTCGAGGATGCGGCCTTTGCCCTGGCCGTGGGCGATGTGTCCGATGTGGTGGAAACCCCGTTCGGTTTCCATCTGATCCAGCGCACTGCCTGATCCTGCGTGCCCCATGTGGGCGCAAGGCGGCAGCCCGCTTTGCGCCCCATGGACCATCGCCCCCATGGATGGGGGCGCCCGATCAATGACCGGGGGTAACGATCAGACGTTCCACCGGAGTGCCACCGATGAAATGCGACTTGACGATTTCGTCAATGTCTTCGGCGGTGGTGGGCTTGTACCAGATGTTTTCCGGGTACACGACCATCAGTGGGCCGTCATTGCAATAGCCCAGGCAGCTGGCCTGGGAAATGCCCACACCCTTGTCCCACAGCATGTTGCGCTGAAATTGCTGCATCAAGCGATCGAACAAAGCCTGCCCGCCGCCCTTGGAGGTGCAGCAGCCACGGGGGTGACCCTGGGGCCGGGCGGTGGTGCAAATGAAGGCATGATACTTGTGCGCCATGGGGGACTCCTTTTGCAGATGCTCACTGAAAAGGAGATACCCCGAATGACGATGACAAGCTAGAGCCATTAAAAAAAATGTGGCTATTCGCTGATGCGACTAAGTATCAGTTACTTTTGTCGCGCCCGATATTCCACGTCGGAGCACAGATCGTAGCGCACCATGGCGTTATCCACGGTCTTGCCGGTCAGCTCTCGCCACTTGGTCAAGGCTTGGGCGCGGGGCAGCGGACCGTACACTTCCATTTCCTTGCCGGCGGCGATGGTATCAAAGCTGGTGCTGGCATATTCGCCACCCACCACATACCACTGATCTTCGCAGGCATCGCCTTCGCAGCGGATGAAATAGCGGACCATGGCATTATCCACGGTCTTGCCGGTCAGAGCGCGCCAGCACACATGAGCTTCTTGCTCGTCAAACGGGCCGAATCGTTCTTCTTGCTGACCGGCGACGATTTGGGTGAACTGGGTGTCGGCATATTCCCCACCGACAACGAAATATTGTTTGGCCATGGTAGTCTTTTTCCCACTCGATAGGGTGGCAGGCGATGCTTGCTTATACCTCAACCTGACGCAGGAAGAAATGCCCTTCCTTGCCGGGCAGGCTTTACCAGATAGGTAAATTTTGCCTAATCGTCAAAGATGACTCCTTTGTTTTTCAATGTGTTAGTAATGGCACGGAATATGCAAATGAAAATATAGAGTGTTGTTTTCGTGGAGTTAAGACTCATGCAAGGTGTTTCCAGCGTCTCGGCTCAGCATTTGTTGCAGCGCAAGAAATCGACTGAGTCCCAGGATGGCACCAACGGCCAGCAAAGCGCCGCAGCATCGGTGTTTTCCACCTATGTTTACGGCCCGCAGGACAAGAAGGACAGCGACGTGGTCAAGCCGGTTGCCGGTTCCCTGGCCGCCAGCAGCCCCTTGGCGGCCAGCCATTCCACGGTCACCAATTCCTCGTTGACTGTGTTGCAGGATTTGGCCAACGCCACGGTTTCCGGCGCCACTGCCAGCGCGGGCACCGTCGGGCTGACCAAGGGCTGATCCGCGATAAAGCCCGTGTGGCGTTTGAGCGGCCCCGGAACAGGGCGTCGGCAGGCGAGTATCAGAGCTGATTTCGATTGATCGAAATCAGCTCTGGGGACTTGGTCCCGAGATGGAACTGGACATCTTGGGGCGCGGGCCTTATGTGGTTGGCATGACCGTCACACACACCATTCCGCCTATCCATGTGGTCGGCGGCGGGCTGGCAGGCTGCGAAGCGGCTTGGCAGATCGCCAAAACCGGCATCCGTGTCGTTCTGCACGAGATGCGTCCCCATACCACCACCCCGGCCCATCAAAGCGATGCCCTGGCTGAGTTGGTATGTTCCAATTCCTTGCGTTCCGACGATGCTGAATATAATGCGGTCGGCCTGTTGCATGCTGAATTGCGTCGGGCCGGATCGCTGATTCTGGCTGCGGCGGATGCCAATAAGGTTCCCGCTGGCGGCGCCTTGGCCGTGGATCGGGATGGGTTTTCCGCCCAGGTGGAGCGCAGTCTGGCGGCCCTGCCCAATGTGGAGATCCAGCGGGGCGAAGTGCAGGCATTGCCCCCCGAAGACTGGGGCAATGCGATCATCGCCACCGGCCCGCTAACGTCGCCGCCCATGGCCCAGGCTATCCGGGCCGTCACCGGTGAGGAATCTCTGTCATTTTTTGATGCCATCGCGCCGATTATCCACAAGGACAGCATCGACTTTTCCAAGGCGTGGTTCCAATCCCGCTATGACAAGGGCGAAGGATCGGATTACGTCAACTGCCCCATGTCCAAGGATGAATATTACGCTTTCATCAATGCCTTGTTGGCTGGGGAAAAAGTTCCGTTCCACGATTGGGAGAAAGACACTCCTTATTTCGAAGGTTGTCTGCCCATCGAAGTCATGGCGGAACGCGGGGTGGAAACCCTGGCCTTTGGTCCGATGAAACCGGTCGGATTGACTAATCCCCATCCCGGCACGGTCAAGCCGTATGCGGTCGTGCAATTGCGCCAGGATAATGCCTTGGGCACCTTGTACAATATGGTCGGTTTTCAAACCAAGCTGCGCCATGGCGAACAATCCCGCGTCTTCCGCATGATCCCTGGACTGGAAGGGGCTGAATTCGCCCGCTTGGGCGGCTTGCATCGCAATACATTCGTCAATGGCCCCCATGTTTTGGATGGGCAATTGCGACTGAAGGCTTTGCCTCGTCTGCGTCTGGCCGGGCAAATCACCGGCTGCGAAGGTTATGTGGAAAGCACAGCCATCGGCCTGTTGGCCGGAATTTTCGCCGCCGCCCAAGCCGTTGGCGCCGATCTGCCGCCGCCGCCGACCACCACCGCCCTGGGGGCCATTCTGGCCCACGTCACCGGCGGCGCCCAAGCCGATACGTATCAGCCGATGAATATCAATTTCGGCCTGTTTCCGCCGCCGCCGGAACGGGATGAGCGGGGCAAGAAGATCAAGGGCCGTGACCGCAAGAAGCTATATTCCATGCGGGCCATGACCGATCTGGAACCATGGCTCCCCCATCTGGCGGCCTTGGAAACATATAATGCCATGTCCCGGTGATCGGAACCGATCACCGGCGCCCTCAGCGGCGGGCGGGTTTCTCCGAAACCCTTGCCTTCCGCGGCATAAGCCGCGCGGCCCCTTGGGCCTAACCAAATCCCTATGAGTTTCACTCACCGGGATTTGGTATAAGGCTCAGTGAAGCCTTAACCGGGCAAAGACGCGGCCAGAGCGGCGTGCGTTAAATCGACGCATACCGCTCCAGCGCCCATTGCGGGCGCGGCCAAGCAATCCATCGGATTGCGCCCGGCGAGGGACAAACATAACCCAAGCCCATTGCGGGCGCGGCCAAGCAATCCAACGGATTGCGCC
>JAYSBF010000034.1:0-36580 GCA_041915545.1 Magnetospirillum sp.
GCGGGCGGGTTTCTCCGAAACCCTTGCCTTCCGCGGCATAAGCCGCGCGGCCCCTTGGGCCTAACCAAATCCCTATGAGTTTCACTCACCGGGATTTGGTATTACGGCCGTTGGTTCTGCCGCCATTGCGGCGGCGGCCAAGGGCGCGGCAGCGCCCGCCCGGCGAGGGACGATATAAGCCCAGCCGCCATTGCGGCGGCGGCCAAGCGGCCGTGTGGCCGCGCCCGGCGAGGGCTGGACAACGACCAATGAAATTGGCCGTTGGTATAATACTGGTTCCATGAATTTCCGACATGTGGACCCGGTATGACGCAACGCACACAGCTCCACATCAAAAAAAATCCCGGCGAGGATTGCTCGCCGGGATTTAATTTTGCCCGAAGATGACACTGACCACTCCTGATCAACGCATCTTCGGATAGGCTTTTTGCCTCGTCCTGTCATGCTCCAACAGAAACCATGACAGGACGGACAATATTAACGGCGTTCCAGCAGCTTCGACTTGATGCTGCCGATCGCCTTGGCCGGGTTCAGACCCTTGGGGCAGGTCTTGGTGCAGTTCATGATGGTGTGGCAGCGATACAGCTTGAAGGGATCTTCCAGCGCATCCAGACGTTCGCCGGTGTATTCATCGCGCGAGTCGTGAATCCAACGGGCTGCCTGCAACAGGATGGACGGCCCCAGATACCGGTCACCGTTCCACCAATAGCTGGGGCACGAGGTCTGGCAGCAGAAGCACAGAATGCATTCCCACAGGCCATCCAGCTTTTCGCGTTCTTCCGGCGATTGCAGACGTTCGCCATCGGGCGGCATCGGGCTTTGGGTTTGCATCCACGGCTTGATCGAAGCCAATTGCGCATAAGGAACGGTCAGATCGGGCACCAGATCCTTCACCACCGGCATATGCGGCAGCGGATAAATCCGGGCATCCCCTTTGATGTCCTCGATGGGCTTCAGGCAGGCCAGGGTGTTGGTGCCGTCGATGTTCATGGCGCAGGACCCGCAAATGCCTTCACGGCACGAGCGGCGGAAGGTCAAGGTCGAGTCGATCTCGTTCTTGATCTTCAGCAATGCGTCCAGAACCATCGGACCGCAATTGTCCATATCCACTTCGAAACTGTCCAGACGGGGGTTAGCCCCCGAATCCGGGTCGTAACGATAGATCTTGAACACCTTCACATTCTTGGCGCCGGCCGAGGCCTTGTGGGTCTTTCCCGGCTGAACGCGGGAATTGGCGGGCAGGGCGAATTCGACCATGTCTGTTTCTCCTTCCCGGGCCTTAGTACACGCGCTTTTGCGGCTTGATGTACTCGACCTCGTCGGTCAGCGTATAGGTGTGGACCGGACGGTAATCCAGGGTCACCTTGCCGTCCTTCACCGTGGCCAGCGTGTGCTTTTGCCAGTTCACATCGTCGCGGTCGGGATAATCCTCGTGCGCATGGGCGCCGCGCGATTCGTGACGGGCTTCGGCGGAAACGATGGTGGCCAGGGCGCAATCCATCAGGTTTTCCAGCTCCAGGGCTTCGACCAGATCCGAGTTCCACACGGTGGAACGGTCGTTGATCTTGATCTGCGGCAGGGTGGACGCAACCTGACCCAGCTTTTCACAGCCTTCGGCCAGCGATTTGGAGGTGCGGAACACCGCCGCGTCCATCTGCATGGTCTTTTGCATGGCCAGACGGATTTCGCTGGTGTGCTGGGACCCATTGGCATTGCGCAACCGGTCGAAGCGGGACACGGCGAAATCGCCGGCATCCTTGGGCAGCGGCTTGTGGGCGGTGCCGGGCTTCAGGGTTTCCTGGGCCCGCAAGGCGGCGGCACGACCGAACACCACGATATCCAGCAGGGAGTTGGTGCCCAGACGGTTGGCGCCGTGCACCGACACGCAGGCGGCTTCACCGATGGCCATCAACCCTTCGACGGTGGCGTCGGGGTTTTCGGCGGTGGGGCGCAGCACTTCGCCATACACATTGGTGGGGATGCCACCCATGTTGTAGTGGACGGTGGGCAGAACCGGAATCGGTTCCTTGGTCACATCCACGCCGGCGAAAATCTTCGCGGTTTCGGAAATGCCCGGCAGGCGCAGTTCCAGGGTTTCGGCGCCCAGATGTTCCAGGTGCAGATAGATGTGGTCATTCTGCTTGCCCACGCCCCGGCCTTCGCGGATTTCCATGGTCATGGCGCGGCTGACCACGTCACGGCTGGCCAA
Organism: Magnetospirillum sp.; assembly: GCA_041915545.1. GTDB lineage: Bacteria > Pseudomonadota > Alphaproteobacteria > Rhodospirillales > Magnetospirillaceae > Magnetospirillum. The sequence goes on from JAYSBF010000034.1 coordinate 2,210, forward strand.
ATCCTTGGCGGTGGGGGCATAGCGTTCCATGAAGCGTTCGCCGGCCGAGTTGGTGACATAGCCACCTTCGCCGCGGGCGCCTTCGGTGATCAGGCAGCCGGAGCCGTAGATACCGGTGGGATGGAACTGCACGAATTCCATGTCCTGCAACGGCAGGCCGGCACGGGCCACCATGCCATGACCGTCGCCGGTGCAGGTATGGGCCGAGGTGCACGAGAAATAGGCGCGGCCATAACCGCCCGACGCCAGCACCACCTTGTGGGCGCGGAAGCGGTGAAGCGTGCCGTCATCCAGGTTCCAGGCCATGACGCCACGGCAAACGCCGTCTTCCATGATCAGGTCCAGGGCGAAATATTCGACGAAGAATTCGCACGAATGCTTCAGCGACTGCTGATACAGGGTGTGCAGGATGGCATGGCCGGTCCGGTCGGCGGCGGCGCAGGCACGCTGCACCGGGGCTTCACCGAAATTGCGCATGTGACCGCCGAAGGGGCGCTGGTAAATCTTGCCTTCCGGGGTGCGCGAGAACGGCACACCGAAATGTTCCAGCTCGTACACGGCGGGCACCGCTTCGCGGCACATGTATTCAATGGCGTCTTGGTCGCCCAGCCAGTCCGACCCCTTCACGGTGTCGTACATGTGCCACTTCCAATTGTCTTCGGCCATGTTGCCGAGAGACGCACCAATACCGCCTTGGGCGGCAACGGTGTGGGAGCGGGTGGGGAACACCTTGGTGATGCAGGCGGTTTTGAAACCCGCCACACCCATGCCCATGGTGGCGCGCAGGCCGGCGCCACCGGCGCCGACGACGACCACGTCATAGGTATGGTCGATGATCTTGTAGGAAGCCATGGGGATCACCCTCCGAAGGCGACTTTGAGGATCGAGACCGTCATGAAGACGGCCAGGAAAGCGGCGATCAGCTTGGTGGCCACCAACGAACCGAACTTGGCGCATTCGCAGTGCACATAATCCTCAAGCACCATCTGCACACCCAATTGGGCGTGGTAGACGACCATCAGGACGGTCAGCACGAACAAAGACGCATTGAACGGACGGGCCAGCCAACCCTGGAAGGTGGCGTAATCGGCACCGGCCAGACCGGCCACCGAAACCACGAACCAAAGCGACAGCGGGATCAGGGCGATGGCGGTCAGCACCGTGCCCCAGTGATGGCCCACACCTTCCTTGGCGGCACCAAGGCCGCGGGCGCGGCCGAGCGGAGTACGCAGGGTCATGATCACCTTCCTCCTTAGGCCAAAACAAAGATGACGAAGAACATCACCACTGCCATCACGGCAGTGAAGGCAAGCGACACCCGAGCGGAACCGTAAGCTTGGGGCAGTTCAAAACCCCAGCCCGAATCCCACAGCAGGTGGCGAACACCGTGGCCAAGATGGAAGAACAGCGCCACCGACCAACCAAACAGCAGGAACCTGCCGATGATTGATCCCAGGAACCCTTGCGCGGCGGCAAAGGCTTCCGGGCCGGAGGCGGCGGAGCCCAGCCAGCAAGCCAGCAGAAGCAATCCAACCACCAGGGCGGTGCCGGTGATGCGGTGAGTGATGGACATCAGCGCCAGCAAAGGCAGCCGATAGACTTGCAGATGTGGGGAAAGCGGCCGGTTGCGCGTGGTCATGGCAAGAAGCCCCCGAAGGATTCAAGGGCCGGATGGCCCTTCCATTGCGATAATGCGGCAAGTGTTTAGCTGTTAGGGGAGCCTGAGTCAACGAGCCAAAGCCACACTTTTTGGCGGGGCGCCCCAACCTGCCCCCACCCCATGGGGTAGGATCAGGCCAAACAGTACATGCTATCACCCTGATAGAAGCGCGTTTCGCGTGTGCCTTCCCCTGTTTTCCCCCCGCCCCGAAAGCCGATATTTTTTTTGAAAATGCCATCTTTTCCCCGCATCCCCGCCAAGGTTGCAGCACGGAATCTGGCAATAAAATAGATAAAATTGTACGTGTAATTACAGTCCGAATCTTCACCTTAAAGTTAAAAAACAGTGTATACTGTGCGTAATAAAGCCATCCAGACGGGAGGCTACCATGAACACAAGAGATGGTTCACAACTAAAAACAGATCAGATATTCGCCGAGCTGCGTGCTTTGCACAATGAAGTCGATGTTCTTCGGCGACAAGTATCCATCTCTATTTCCTTGATAGGAAAAATGGCCGCAGAAATTCATTCACTGAAAAGTGATGAACGGCATCTGCGCCAATCCGTCGAGGCCATGGATGCCCATCTGACGAACACGCATCCGATCCAGGCGGAACCCGCGATCCATTGCCCGGAATGCGGGGCACCTTTGGCCCATCACGCCGCACCCGCGGGCGATTTGGCCATTTGCCCCGTCTGTGGCTGGAGCCTGTTCAGCGATGGCGTTCATCCATCCCACCCCCACAGCATCGCCGGTGACAGCCCCCGATCCGGCATCCCGATGGGTTGGGCGGATGACATCAGTATCAGGTGATCACCGAAAGGATGGGAAATGGGAGGATATCATGATCCATATCGACGACATCCTGTCCCGCCTGATGGGACATGACCACCGGCTTGATCACTATCCGGTCGAAGCCGGGGATTTGATCCACTGGACCCAAGACATATCCGTCGGCAATGCTCTGATCGACGCCGAGCACCGCGAAATCATCCGGCTGCTGAACATGCTGTATCAGGATTGGGCCAGCGGCGCCCACAATCTGGACATCCACAAAATGTTGGGATTGATGACCCAGGTTCTGACGCGCCACGTCGCCAATGAAGAGCAATTGATGGCCCGCCACCACTGCCCGACCCTGGCCCAACACCGCGATGCCCATCTGGCTTTGCTGACCGAACTGAACGGCATCGGCGAAAATGGCCGCGACTGGGACACGGTACGGCAGGAACAAGCCTTATTGCGCTTCGCCCGCGACGTGGTGATGGATCACATCATCACCTGGGACATGATGGCCGCACCCTATTTGCACTGAGGCCCCGACGGGTATGAAGACTTGCCCCCCTTCGATCAAGGGGGGGGCGGGAACACCCCCGATCGGACAGCCATACGGTCTTATCCGAAAGCCCTGACATCATTTCGGCATCAACACCGTATAGTCGAAGTCCAGGACCACATGGGGATCGTAATCCTTGCCATTCTCCTGCTTCAGCGGAAAGGATTGCGCCGGTTGATTTTTCAGCGCCACCAGACGCAGGCGCAGCGCGCCCAGATCGCTGCGGCCCGGCACGTCCTGCTTGTCCAACACCTCCGACCAGGCGTGAATGGTGTCCCCGGCGAAAGTGGGGTTGCAATGGCGCCCGCCATTGATGGCCACCACCTTGAACGCATTGCCCAAGCCGTTAAAGGACAGCCCGCGGGCCAGGGAAATGATGTGGCCGCCATAGATCAGCCGTCGGCCAAAGCGCCCCTGGCCTTCGGTATATTGGTTGAAATGGACGCGGGCTGTGTTTTGCCACAGCCGGGTAGCCATCATGTGCTCGGCTTCCTCGATAGTCATGCCGTCCACATGGTCGATGCGTTCCCCCACCTGATAATCCCCCCAACGATGGGGCGAGCCCGCCAACACATCGTCATAGGCAGCGGCGGTCAATCCGGCGGGGATCACCAGATGGTCGGCAGCCACGGCCTGGGGCAGATCGGGCACGCATTCCTGGGCGATGGCCGCCTGGGGATCGCGTTTTTTCACCATCACCCAGCGCACATACTCCACCACCATCTCGCCACGCTGGTTTTCGCCACGGGACCGCACATAGACCACCCCGGTCTGGCGGTTGGAATTTTCCTTCAGCCCGATCACGGTCGAGGTGGCGCGCAAGGTATCGCCCGCATAAACCGGCGCCCCGAACCGGCCATCGGCATAGCCCAGATTGGCCACCGCGTTCAGGCTGATATCGGGAACGGTTTTGCCGAACACCACATGGAACGCCGCCAGATCGTCCAGGGGGGCATCGGCCAGCCCCAACGACCGGGCGAATTCGGCAGAAGAGTTAAAGGCAAAACGCGGCCCGTACAGAGCGGTGTACAAAGCAATGTCGCCACTGGTCACCGTGCGGGGCGTGGCATGGCGGATTTCCTGACCCAGACGAAAATCCTCGAAATAATTTCCGGTGTTGGTCTTGCTCATGGGGAATGTCTCGTCATACAAGGGGGGAAGCATATGCAACCAAAAAGACTATCCGGCCAATCTGGCGATTTGTTCAGCCAGGGCGACCAGTCGGCGGGCATTGTCCACATGCAGGTTTTCCACCAAGCGGCCATCCACCACCACCACGCCTTTTCCTTCGGCTGCGGCCTGGGTGTGGGCGTCGATGATCTTGTGCGCCCAGGCGATTTCCGCGTCGGTGGGGGCAAAGACCTGATTGGCGGCATCAATGGTCTTGGGATGAATCAGCGTCTTGCCGTCAAAGCCCAATTCCAGCCCCTGGCGGCAGGAATATTCGAACCCTTCGGCATCATCCAGATCCAGATGCACCCCATCCAGCGCCGCCAGGCCATAGGACCGCGCCGCCAACAGGCACAGACCCAGCCCGGTGATCATGGGCAGCCGGTCGCGGGTGTGGGCGCAATGCAGATCCTTGGCCAGATCAGATGTTCCCATCACCAATCCGCCCAGCCGGGGGGTGGCGCCAGCGATCTCGGCCGCGGCCAGCATGCCGCGCGGGGTTTCCATCATGCACCAGATGGCCATGTCGGCGGGGGCGCCCGCCGCATTCATGATGGCTTCCACCTGGCGGACCATGTCGCCACTTTCCACTTTCGGAATCAAAATCCCATGGGCGCCCGACTTGGCCGCCGCCGCCACGTCGGCATAGCCCCAAGGCGTGGCCAAACCATTGACCCGTACCAGCAATTCGCGTCCGCCATACCCGCCGGCCTGAACCGCCACCACCACTTGGCTCCGGGCCTGTTCCTTGGCGTCGGGGGAAACCGCGTCCTCCAAATCCAAAATCAGCCCATCGGCAGCCAGGGTTTTCGCTTTTTCCAAAGCGCGAACATTGGAACCGGGCATATACAGAACGCTGCGGCGCGGACGGATGACGGTCGCCATGGTCTTTTTTCTCCTTCCATGGGGGATGGTGTGGTTTCCATACCCCGCTTCCGCCCCCAGAGCAAGGGCGCAGCGCAATTATCCTTCGTAGATGAGGATAAAATATGAATATTCTTTCGCTGCAATCATCGGTCACCTATGGCCATGTGGGCAATTCCGCTGCCGTCCTGCCCTTGCAGCGCATGGGCTTCGATGTCTGGCCGGTGAACACCGTGCAGTTTTCCAACCACACCGGCCATGGTCAATGGACGGGGGAAGTCTTTTCCCCCATGCATGTCCGCTCCATCCTGGCCGGGCTAAGCCGCATGGGGGTTCTGAACCGCTGCGACGCCATTTTGTCGGGCTATCTGGGCGAGGCGGAAACCGGCCGCGCCCTGGTGGAAACCGTCCAGCGCATCAAATCCGCAAATCCGGCGGCCCTGTATCTGTGCGACCCGGTCATGGGGGATGATGGCGGCTTTTATGTGCGCGACGGTATTCCCGCCATGATCGCCGACCACGCCGTGCCCCTGGCCGACATCATCACCCCCAACCATTTCGAATTGCGGGTTTTATCGGGACAGGAGGTGGATACCCCCCCCAAAGCCGTGTCGGCGGCCCGCACCTTGTTACAGCGCGGCCCCAAGCTGGTGATCATCACCGGGTTTGAAACCGGTCGGCATGTCGCCAGCCTGGCCGTCAGCCGCGATGGGGTTTGGATAACGGAAACGCCCAGATTATTTTTCCCGACCCCCATTCACGGCACGGGCGACACCTTGGCCGCTCTGATCCTGGGGCATCGCCTGTCGGGGGCGGAAACGCCGGACATCTTGCGCCGCTCGGTTTCCGGGCTGTACCACGCCTTGGACCTGACCCGCCGCGAAGGCCGGAACGAATTGGCCTTGGTCGCCAGTCAGGACCAGTTGATCCGCCCGCCCTGCCTGTTTCCAGTCCGGGCGTGGGATGCCTGATACCGGCCACCCTTTGACTTGACTGGTTGGCAGGTCACCAGCCGCCAGTGCGGCAAAATTAATTCCTGCCGCCATCGCGGCGGAGATCAAGCAGGATGCCGCAGGAAGCGGCGCAATAAAAAAGCCGCCAAACGGCGGCTTGCATCCAATAGAAAATTCCTGGCGTGAACCAAGGTGGGAGACCGAACAACGACCCAAACCGGAAATCGTTACGGCTGCTTCCTTCCGGACCTGACCGAGTTGGCGACGGGTTCGTCCGCTGCCGACCTCCCGGCGCGGACTATCGTGGGGTTTGGCGGGGATTGCAAGATTTATCCGACATGGGTGCCGACGAAATCCAAGATTGCCCGGCCCCCACCCAGATCCCAGATATCCGTATGGCCGGCCGAGGGCATGAAGGCGGTTTCCACCACACCGTCACGCGCGGCCTTGGCCAAGGCCCGAGCCATGCCCGGCGGCACCAGCCCATCCATCCCCCCATGCACCAGCAAGGTCGGCTGGCGCACCCGCCCAATCTTGGACAAGGTGTCGAAACGGTCCACCATCAACAGGCTGGCTAGACCCGGCACCAGATAATCCGGCACCAGGGCCGGCAGGCTGGTATAGGCGGCTTCCAGCACCAAGGCCGCGGCGCAATCGCGTTCCACCGCCATCTGCACCGCCACCCCGGTCCCCAGGGATTCCCCATAAAGAACCGTCTGCCCGGATTGCGTTCCCCCATCGCGCAGCCACGCCAAAGCGGCACGGGCATCCGCATACAATCCGGCTTCGCTGGGGCGGCCCGGATTGCCGGAAAAACCACGATAGCCCAGCATCAAAAGACCAAAGCCCGCATCCAGAATTTGCCGGGCCTTGCCCGCCCGGTGGGACAGGCTGCCCGCATTGCCGTGAAACAGGACCAAGGTGGCCCGATCTTCCTGTGCCGGAGCCGCATACCAACTGGTCAGGGTCAGCCCATCTTCGGTCTGGAAACGGACTCGGAGCATATCCGGCACCCCCGCCTTGGCCGGATCATCTTCCCCCAAGCCGGGGTGATAAATCAGGTCGCGCTGAACACCGGCCAACCCGCCCATCAGCAACGCCCCCAGCCCATCCAGCATCGTGTCCCCTCCGGGCCGCCAAGCCCATATGGAAAAAGGCGTCCATTACAGACGCCTTTCCCAGTTCGTTCAAAAGATGATCATGGCAGATATCAGCCAGTGACTCGGACGATTACCTCGACCCGGCTGATGGATGTTCCCTCGGGTGCTTCAGGGATACGGGCCAATTCCACCATCTCGACCGGGATGTCGCACAACCGGCCACTGGTTTCAAAAAAGAAGTGATGGTGGTCACTGGTATTGGTATCGAAATAAGACCGTCCGGCATCGACCACGATTTCCCGCAACAACCCGGCATCCGTGAATTGGTGCAAGGTGTTGTAGACGGTGGCCAAGGACACCCGGATGTTGCTGCCCACCGCTTCGCTGTGCAATTGCTCCGCCGTCAAATGACGGTCACAGCCGTCGAACAGCAACCGGGCCAAGGCCAGACGCTGGCGGGTGGGGCGCAAGCCCGCATTCCGCAAACGGTCTAGGGCTTGACTGAAGGGGCGCACGGACACCATGGTCATGAAAAGGGCACTTCCATCCGGGTCAGGACGATCTGAAAATTGAAACTATCACAGACTGGGCCGGACAATAAAGCCCCACATCATTTCCCGGTGGCGATCCGATCCACCAACTGGCGCACCGTGGGAATAAACCCATTGGCATAGAACGGATCGGTCGCGAACCGATAGGCGTTGTGGCCCGCGAACATCAATTCGTGTTCCACATCGCCGCCATGGCCGATGTTCTGCAAGGTTTTCTGGATGCAGAAACTGCGCGGATCGGCCTTTTTGCCGTTATTGCCGGTTTCGCCCTGGGACCAGTTGGAAAACTGGCACTGGGACAGGCAGCCCATGCAATCGGCCTGATCCTTGCGGATGATTTCCGCCTGGGCCGGGGTCACGAACACCAAGGTGCTGTCGGGAGTGCGCAAGCCTTCGGTGAAGCCTTCAGCCACCCAGCCTTCGGCCCGTTCCTTGTCATGGGGGGTCACCCAGGCGGTGCGGCCACGCACGCCGATGGGCAGTTCCGCCACATGGTCGCCCACCGATTCGGGCGAAAAGGCGATTTGGCGGTGGGACCGGCCCACCAGATCCAGGATGAAATCGTTTTTGACCGCCGACGAATAAAAGCCGGTAGGGCTGAAGCGATGCAGCAGCACATCACCGGATTTCAGGGTCAGCAAGCGCTGTTTCCAGGCGTCGGAAATCGGGCTTTCCTGGGTCAGAAGCGGACGGGTGCCGAATTGGAAGGCCACGGCCCCCAATTCCTTGTTCCCGAACCAATCGGCCCAATCTTCCAGCGCCCAGACACCACCGGCCATCAGCACCGGAACCGTGTCCGGCACGCCGCAATCGCGCATGGTGGTACGCAAATCGCGGACACGGCCATAGGGGGGTTCGGGCACTTCGGGGTTTTCCGAATTGGACAGGCCGTTATGTCCACCGGCCAGCCAGGGATCTTCGTACACCACCCCGCCCAGCAATTGGGCGTTCTTGTGAAAGGCCCGCTTCCACAGCGCCCGGAAGGCGCGGGCGGATGAGACGATGGGATAATAATAAACGCCGTGGGCCGCGGCGATTTCCGCCACCCGATAGGGCATGCCGGCGCCACAGGTGACACCATGAATCAACCCCTTGGCGCCTTCCAAAGCACCGATCAGGATTTCTTCGGCCCCACCCATTTCCCACAGCACATTGATATGCACCCGCCCCTGACCGCCGGACAGATCATGGGCGATCCGGGCCTGAGCCACCGCCCCCTTGATTCCGTATTCGATCAGTTCGCGATGGCGGTCCCGGCGGGTCCTGCCGACATACTGGGCTGGGATCAGCCGCCCATTCTCGTCATAGGAATCCGCATTCACACCCGAGAAGGTGGCGACGCCGCCAGCGGCAGCCCACGCACCAGAACTTTGCCCGTTGGTCACGTTGATGCCCTTACCGCCCTCGACGATGGGCAGAACCTCACGACCGGAAATGACGATGGGGTCCAGTTTAATCAAAGCACCAAACACTCCTTGGGGGGATCATTGCCGCCCGGACCAACCAGGCAAAGGGCACATATATAGAGCCAGGGGGCGATTGACCACTGCCAGGATGAAAATTTCATGACGAATGGTCAATTTTTTCCGGAAAAAATGCAGCCCTCCGGGTGGAGGGCTGCACAATCCCACGAAAAAGCGGCTTACGCTTCGGAATCAGACCGGCGGGCCTTGGCTTCCTTGCGTTCGGCTTCGATCTGGGCGGTAAGATCCTCGCCGGTGGCCTGATCCACGCACTTCATGGACAGCTTCACCTTGCCGCGATCGTCAAAGCCGACCACCTTGACCTTCACCGAATCGCCCTGCTTCAGCACGTCCGAGGTCTTGGCCACACGCTCGCGGCTGATTTCGGAAATGTGAACCAGACCGTCGCGCGACCCCAAGAAGTTCACGAAGGCGCCGAAATCGACGACCTTGACCACCTTGCCGGTATAGATCACGCCCACTTCCGGCTCGGCGACGATGCCGCGAATCCAGTCGATAGCCTTTTGCGCGGCATCGGCATCGGAAGACGCCACCTTGATGGTGCCGTCGTCTTCGATGTCGATCTTGGCGCCGGTGGTTTCGCAGATTTCGCGAATCACCTTGCCGCCGGTGCCGATCACTTCGCGGATCTTTTCCTTGGGGATGTTGAAGGTGGTGATGCGCGGCGCATTCCCCGACACTTCGTCACGGGCCATGGACAGACCCTTGTTCATCTCACCCAGGATATGAATGCGGCCATCCTTGGCCTGAGCCAAGGCGATCTTCATGATCTCTTCGGTGATCGAGGTGATCTTGATGTCCATTTGCAGCGCGGTCACGCCCTGCTCGGTCCCGGCCACCTTGAAATCCATATCGCCCAAATGATCTTCGTCACCCAGGATGTCCGACAGAACGGCGAATTTGTCGGATTCCTTGATCAGACCCATGGCGATACCGGCCACCGGGCGAACCAGCGGAACACCCGCATCCATCATGGACAGGGACGATCCGCACACGGTAGCCATGGAGGACGAACCGTTGGATTCGGTGATTTCGCTGACCACGCGGATGGTATAGGGGAAGCTTTCCTTGACCGGCAGCATGGGATGCACCGCGCGCCAGGCCAATTTGCCATGGCCGATTTCGCGGCGGCCAGGGCTGCCCATACGACCCGCTTCACCCACCGAATAGGGGGGGAAGTTGTAGTGCAGCATGAAGTGTTCGCGGTATTCACCGCCCAGCGAGTCGATGATCTGCTCGTCCTGGCCGGTGCCCAAGGTGGCAACCACCAAAGCCTGGGTTTCACCACGGGTGAACAGGGCCGACCCGTGGGCGCGGGGCAGAACCCCCACTTCCACTTCGATGGGGCGCACGGTGCGGGTATCGCGGCCGTCGATGCGGATGCCGGTATTCAGGATATTACCGCGCACCACTTCGGATTCCAGATCCTTCAGGATGCCACCGGCCACGGCCAGTTCGGCGTCATCGGTCAGGGCCGCCACGGCCTTTTCCTTGACGGCGCCCACGGCGGCGTAACGGTCCTGCTTCTTGACGATCTTATAGGCTTCGGCCAATTCGGCGACGATGCCGGCGGTCAGGAACTTTTCGCGCACCACCGCCACGGCGGGGGCGGGGGGAGCCAGATCCCACGGTTCCTTGGCACAGGATTCGGCCAAGCCGATGATCATGTCGATCACCGCCTGGAATTCGGTGTGGCCGAACATCACCGCACCCAGCATCACCTCTTCCGACAGCTCCTTGGCTTCGGATTCGACCATCAGCACCCCTTCCTGGGTGCCAGCCACCACCAGATCCAACTGGCTATTGGCCATATCGGCGACCAACGGGTTCAGCACGTATTTGCCGTCAATATACCCCACGCGGGCCGCGCCCACCGGACCCATGAACGGCACGCCGGAAATGGTCAGGGCGGCAGAGGCGCCGATCATGGACACGATATCGGGATCGTTTTCCATGTCGTGGGACAACACGGTGCAGACCACCTGGGTTTCATTGCGGAACCCGTCGACGAACAGCGGGCGGATCGGGCGGTCGATCAGACGGGAAACCAGGGTTTCCTTTTCGCTGGGACGGCCTTCACGCTTGAAGAAGCCGCCGGGGATTTTGCCCGCGGCGAATGCTTTTTCCTGATAGTTCACGGTCAGCGGAAAGAAATCCTGGCCGGGCTTCACCGACTTGGCGGCCACGGCAGTGCACAAAACGGTGGTGGCGCCATAGGTCGCCAAAACGGCACCGTCGGCCTGACGGGCGATCTTGCCGGTTTCCAGGACCAGCTTGCGCCCACCCCAGGTGATTTCCTTACGAGTGGCTTTGAACATCGACATACAGTTATTCCTCATTCCTCGGCATCGCCGCCGGATTGCCGCGATGCGGGCGTTCATCGGCATCCGCCCCCTGGCGGAAATCCGTCCAAACGCGATCGCCCGCCAGGGGGACCATCCCCCTGCGGGCCTGATGTGGTGATTCGGAAATTCCACCGCGGGGCGGTATTGCCGAATCACCACACGTACACCCCGGCGGCCAAGCCATCCATCGGAAAACCCGCCGGGAAACGTCATTCCCCGGCCCTTGCGGGACCGGGGAATGATTGAATGCTTACTTGCGCAGACCCAGACGGCTGATCAGGGTGTCGTAACGACCCTGATTCTTGTCCTTGAGATAGTCAAGCATGCGGCGGCGTTGGCCGACCATGATCAACAGACCGCGACGCGAGTGGAAGTCCTTCTTATGGGTCTTCAGATGCTCGGTCAGGTTACGGATCCGTTCGGACAGAATGGCCACCTGCACTTCCGGCGAACCGGTGTCGCCTTCGTGGGTCGCATATTCCTTGATCAGTTCCTGGGTACGTTCAGCAGTGATCGACATCGTCTTCTCCTGATGGATGGGGATGGAGATGGATTGCGCGAACCGAACGGAGCAATCCCTGTTCGATGCGCGCCAGCGCCACCACACGGCCATCGGCCATGGCCCGGATCACCGGGGCCTGGGCCAGACCGGCGGCGGGGTCATGGAAATTCAGCTCTGCCACGGGCAAAGCCTGTCCATATCCCAGGCGCCGGGCCTCCGCCGCCGTCAGGGCCAGCGCCGGGATGTCGTCCAGCGCGGTCTCGATCGGAAGCAGATGTGCCCGAAGATGCGGAAACTGCCCCAGCTCGGCGAACTTGTCCAGAGGAATCGCCCGCGTTTCATCGAACGGGCCACAGGCCAGACGGCGCAGGACCGTCACATGCCCCACGGTTCCCAGGGCCAGGGCCAGATCGCGGGCAAGAGAACGGATATAGGTCCCCTTGCCGCATCGGACTTCGAAATCGGCATGATCGGCATCGGGACAACCCAGCAGGCGGAATGAATCGATCCGCACCGTGCGCGGGGCCAGGCTGACCTCTTCCCCGGACCGGGCCAGATCATAGGCCCGTTCACCCGCCACCTTGATGGCCGAATAAGCGGGGGGAACCTGTTGAATATCCCCCAGGAACGCAGGCAGGGCCGCCAGGATATCCGCTTCGCCGGGGCGATGCGGGCTGACGCCCGACACCTCGCCTTCCAGATCGTCGGTGGTCCGGGACTGCCCCCAGCACACTTGCCAACGATAGGTCTTGGCGCCATCCATCACATAGGAAACGGTCTTGGTGGCTTCGCCCAACGCAATGGGCAGAACCCCACTGGCCAGCGGGTCCAAAGTTCCGCCATGGCCGACTTTCGCCGCGCCGGTGATCCGGCGAACCTGCGCCACAACCTGGGTAGAGCCGACGCCGACAGGCTTGTCGATGGCCAACCAGCCATCAATCACCAATCCCTTGCGCTTACGCCCCACGGGTGACCAGCCTATTCACCGTCATCCCCACCATCGGGACTATCCACATCGCGTGGCACCCCGCCATCTTCGTCCAGATCGCGGCGGACCTGGGGCGAGCGCAACAAAGCGTCGATACGGGCACCTTCGTCAAAGCTGGTGTCGGATTCAAAGCTTAAATCCGGCACCGCCCGCAAATCCATGGCCTTGGCGATTTCATGGCGAAGAAACGGCTTTGCCCGCTTCAGCCCGCGCAGGATCGGCCCCACCTCGCCGCCGCCCAGCGGCACCAGGAAAACGGTGGCATTCTTCAAATCGGGGCTGATCCGCACCTCGGTCACCGTGATGGTGCGGCCCTGCACGTCAGGATCGCGGATTTCACCCCGCTCGATCACATTGGCCAGAACGTGGCGCAACTCCTCGCCCACTCGCAACTGACGTTGCGATGGCGGTTTTTGTCCCCTGGACATGGCGATTACTCCGGCGCGTTAGGACGTCGAATGGTCACATGGTGGACCGCCCCCCTTACAGGGTGGCGGCCACTTCTTCCACTTCGAAGCATTCGATCACGTCACCGATGCGGATGTCATCGTAATTGGCGAAAGACATGCCGCATTCATAGCCTTCACGGACTTCGCGGACATCGTCCTTGAACCGCTTCAGCTGGCTCAGCTCGCCCTGATGGATCACCACATTGTCGCGCAGCAGACGGACACCGGCACCACGCTTGACCACGCCTTCGGTGATCATGCAGCCAGCCACCTTGCCCACCTTGGTGATGTTGAACACCTCGCGGATGCTGGCATAGCCCAGGAAGTTTTCCTTGAGCACCGGCGCCAACATGCCCGACAGCATGGTCTTCAGATCATCCGTGACATCATAGATGATCGAATAATACCGGATGTCCACGCCATCGCGGCGAGCCATGTCACGGGCCTGGGGATTGGCACGCACGTTGAAGCCGATGACCAAACCACCCGATGCCTTGGCCAAGGTCACGTCGGATTCGTTGACCGGCCCGACCGCCGCATGCAGCACGCGAACCTTGACGTCATCATTGCCGATCTTGACCACCGCGCCATTGATGGCTTCGATGGAGCCCTGCACGTCGCCCTTGATGACGATCGGCAGTTCCTTGGCTTCGCCGGCCTTGATGGCCGAGAACATCTGTTCCAGGGTTCCGCGCTGGGCGGCCTTGGCCTTGACTTCCCGATCCTGACGTTGGCGATAACCAGCGATTTCACGGGCGCGGGCTTCGTCGTCCACGGTGATGAATTCATCACCGGCGGCGGGCACGCCGTCCAGACCCAGAACTTCCACCGGAGCCGACGGCCCGGCTTCGTCCACCCGATGCCCCTTATCGTCGATCAAGGCGCGGACCTTGCCCCATTCGGAACCAGCCACGAACACGTCGCCCACCCGCAAGGTGCCTTTTTGCACCAGCACGGTAGCCACCGGACCGCGGCCTTTTTCCATCTTGGCTTCCACCACGGCGCCTTGGGCGGCGCGGGCGGGATTAGCCCGCAAATCCAGAATTTCCGCTTGCAGCAGAATGGTTTCTTCCAGCTTTTCCAGGTTCATGCGCTTCTTGGCGGACACTTCCACCGTCAGCACATCACCACCCAGATCTTCCGTCACCAACTCATGCTGCAACAATTCCTGACGCACCCGCGACGGATCGGCGCCGGGCTTGTCGATCTTGTTGATGGCGACGATGATCGGCACGCCAGCGGCCTTGGCATGGCGGATCGCTTCCACCGTCTGCGGCATGATGCCGTCATCGGCAGCCACCACCAACACCACGATATCGGTCACCTTGGCGCCGCGGGCACGCATGGCGGTGAACGCTTCGTGACCGGGGGTGTCAATGAAGGTGATCTTGCCACCCGACGACAACCGCACCTGATAGGCGCCGATGTGCTGGGTAATACCGCCGGCTTCGCCCGAAACCACATCGGTTTCGCGCAATGCGTCCAGCAGCGAGGTCTTGCCGTGATCGACGTGACCCATGATGGTCACCACCGGCGGGCGGGGTTCCATCACTTCGTCGGTATCGGCTTCGCCGCCCAAGCCCAACAACACGTCGGCATCGGACACGCGCTTGATGTTGTGGCCGAATTCAGTCACCACCAATTCGGCGGTATCGGCGTCGATGCTTTGGGTGATGGTGGCCATCACCCCCATACGCATCAGCGCCTTGACCACATCGCCGCCACGTTCGGCCATACGGTTGGCCAGTTCCTGCACGGTGATGCTTTCCGGCACCACCACGTCGCGGATGACCTTTTCCGCGCCCTTTTGCATATGCTTGGCGCGTTCACGTTCACGGGCACGGCGCATGGCGGCCAAGGACCGCCCCCGCTCGCCCCGGTCGTCATCGGTCAGAGCATCGGTGATGGTCAGCTTGCCCGTGCGGCGGCGGGGTTCGGTCCGCTTGACCGGCGCCGGCTTGTGGACGGCGGCCTTCTTGCGGGCGCGTTCTTCCTCTTCTTCCTCTTCCTCGCGCGAACGGGGCGCGGCGGGCGTGGCCGAAGACGGGGATGCGGCAGTCGTAGTGGCGGCAGCCGGCGGCGGTGCGGTCATGCGCGGACCACTGCGCACCGGCGGATTGGCCGGCGGCGGCGCGGTCATGCGCGGACCCGGACGCGCCGGTTGCGGCGCGGCAGCCACCGGGGCAGCGGCGGCAGGAGCAGCCGGAGCCACCGCCGGGGCCGCAGCCACCGGAGCCGGAGCCTCGACCGGGGCAGCCGCCACGGCGGCGGCGGCGGCCTTTTCTTCTTCAGCCTTGCGCTGAGCGTCTTGGGCGGCGCGGGCTGCCTCTTCCTCGGCTTCGCGGCGCAGGCGCTCGTCTTCCTCGGCCTTGTCGCGGGCCTCTTCTTCGGCGCGGCGCGCGGCCTCTTCCTCGGCACGCTGGCGGGCATCCTCGGCTGCCTTTTGGGCAGCTTCCAACGCCTTGGCGCGGGCGACCTTTTCGTGATTGGTCAAATCATGGACGCTGGCGGCCTGGGCCAGTGCCTCCACATTGGCCACGGCCTTTGCCAATTCGGCTTCGGCGGTGCCAATCACATTCGCCCCGTCCCGCACTTCGTGCATGGACCCGGCAGCACCGGGAGCAAAGGTACGCTTCTTGCGCACTTCCACGGTGACCACCTTGGACCGGCCATGGGAAAAGCTCTGGCGAACCTGACCGGTTTCCACCGTCTTCTTCAGTTCCAGCTTGCCCGGCTGGGACAGCTTCAACGGCGCCTTGCGCTCTTGATCCTTCGAATCGCTCATGTAACGACTTCGTCTCTTTCGCGGCTTGGACGGATGGGATCACCCGCCCTCGTTCATTCTACCTGACCGGATTACCGTGACCATAAGCGGATTGATCCGCCCGACCCCGGTTTTCCGCCCTACCCCTCGCGGAAGCCGGACAGATTCCCCGCTTCCACCACCAGACGGCGGGCCAGCCCCCCAGGGGCCACGGCCACATGCACCGCCTGATCCCGGCCGAATGGCACCGCCAGTTCCGCCGTATCCAATACCCCGATCACCGAAGCCGACTGAGCCAGGGCGATCATCTTCCCCCGGCCATCCTCGGCACCATCACGGGCCTCAACCAATAAGGCGGCACGTCCCGCCTTTAATTCCGCCTTGACCTTTTCGAACCCGCACACCGCCTGTCCGGCACGGCGGGCCAACGCCAAAAGATCAAGACAACGCCGGACCAGCATTCCTTCCAGCCGGTCGGCCAAATCATCGGGCACCTGAACGGCACGCCGTGCAGCACGGGCGAATAGCCGCTTTTGCACCGCCGTATTTACCACATCCCGGCGGGGGCTCAACCAGATTCCCCGCCCCGGCAGGCGGCGGTCCAAATCCGGCACCACCACCCCATCCGGCGAAATCACGAACCGTAACAACCCCCCCTTATCGGTCACCTGTCCGCTGACGATACAACGGCGCAACGGCCCCGAGGCGGGCAAATCCGGTTCATCGGGGCTGTCCGCCCCTGCCGCTTCCTCGTCCATCAGCCCTGGGCGTCGCCATCGAACCAATGGGCACGGGCGGCCATGATCACCGCATTGGCCTGATCTTCGGTCATCTCGTCCTTGCCGACCACGTCAATCAGTTCGTCAGAGGCCAGATCGCCCAGATCATCCAGGGTCTTGATCCCCTTATGACCCAGCTTGACCAGCATCACCGGCGCCAGACCGTCCAGCCCAGCCAATTCATCCGTCACGCCCAAATCCTTGCGCATGGCGTCATAGCGTTCATCCTGTTCGGCAAGGAATCCCTTGGCGCGGTTCTGCAACTCGGCGCCCACATCCTCGTCGAAACCTTCAATGCCGGACAGATCATCCACCGGCACGAACGCCACTTCCTCCACCGACGAGAACCCTTCGGTCACCAGCAGATGGGCAATGACGTCATCCACGTCCAAGGCGTCGATGAACATCTTCGACCGGGAATGGAATTCCTCGTTCCGACGTTCCGATTCCTCGGCTTCGGTCATGATGTCGATGGACCAGCCGGTCAATTGGCTGGCCAGGCGCACATTCTGGCCACGGCGACCGATGGCCAGGCTCAGTTGGTCATCCGGCACCACCACTTCCATGCTGTGCTTTTCATCATCCAGCACCACCTTGGTCACTTCGGCGGGAGCCAGGGCGTTCACCACGAAGGTGGCGTATTCGCCCGACCACGGAATGATGTCGATCTTTTCGCCCTGCAATTCGGCCACCACCGCCTGGACGCGGCTACCACGCATGCCCACACAGGCCCCCACCGGATCGATGGAGGAATCGTGGCTGATCACCGCGATCTTGGCCCGTGAACCGGGGTCGCGGGCCACGGCCTTGATCTCGATGATGCCGTCATAGATTTCCGGCACTTCCTGAGCGAACAGCTTGGCCATGAACTGGGGATTGGTGCGCGACAGGAAAATCTGCGGGCCACGGGGTTCCTGGCGCACATCGAAAATATAGGCGCGCACCCGGTCACCGGTGCGGAAGGTTTCGCGCGGGATCAGTTCGTCACGGCGCAGCAGCGCTTCCGCCCGGCCCAGATCGACGATGACGTTGCCGAATTCCACCCGCTTGACCAAGCCATTGCTGACTTCGCCCACCCGGTCCTTATATTCGTTGAACTGGCGCTGACGTTCGGCGTCACGCACCTTTTGCACGATCACCTGCTTGGCGGTCTGGGCGGCGATGCGACCGAAATCAATGGGCGGCAACGGGTCGATCAGGAACTGCCCCACACCAAGGCCGGGGCTTTTCTTCAGCGCCCGCGCCAGGGGGATTTGAGTGGCTTCATTCTCGACCACCTCGACCACTTCCATGAAGCGGGCAAGCTGGATTTCACCGGTCTTGCGGTCGATATGGGCGCGGATATCGTGTTCATAGCCATATTTGGAACGACCGGCCTTTTGAATGGCCTGCTCCATGGCTTCAAGCACTTCGTCGCGGTCAATGCCCTTGTCTCGGGCCACCGCATCGGCGACCTGCAACAGTTCGGGACGGGGAAGGGCTGCGATTCGTTCCATCGGTTCTGTTATCCCTGGCCTTCCGGCGCTTTGATCTGTGCGCCCTGGGGCGCTTCTGCTTCGGCTTCCGCGCCCTCGGGCGCGCTGGTCACGGCGGCGATCAACTCATCGGTCAGCACCAGCTTGGCACTTTTGATGTCGGCGAGCGCGATCACCGCTTCCGTGGTTTCAGTCATGACCCTGACTTGGCCCTGGTCATCCAGGCCCAGCAGGCGGCCGCGGAACCGCTTGCGGCCATCCACGGCCACCAAGGTTTCCAGCTTGGCCTCGTACCCCGCCCAATTGGCGTAATCCTTGGAACGGGTCAGCGGACGGTCAATGCCCGGAGAACTGACCTCCAGCACATAGCCGCCCTGAATGGGGTCATCCACGTCCAGGATGGCCGATAATGACCGGCTGATATCAGCGCAATCATCCACGGTCATCGCCCGGCCATCAACCCGTTCGGCCATAATCTGAAGCGTCGGACGGCTGCGCCCCTGAAACATCACCCGCACCAGCTCGTAGCCCATGCTTTCCAGGGGCGGCGCGACCATTGATTCCAAACGACTTTGCAGATCCATGCTATCCTTGCGGGCTGAACGCCCCTAAAAAAACAAAAAAGTGGGCCAACGGCCCACCCTTACACCCCCAACCCTCCAGCAAAGTGGCTTCTTGGGCGGGAAGCAAGAATGTGTCTGGCGAAACATTAGGCGGATTTGCCCGTCCTGGCAAGGGAAGAGTCGCCTTTTCCCAATCGCCACAACCAAGACTGATCCCATTATCCCGCGATCGAAACCGATCCCCGCCTCCGCCGGACGAAGCGGAAAAAGACCGGGGCATTTTCTGCCAGGCATTTTTGTTCATAGCGGGTGACGGGCCAATCGGCGGGCAATGCCGCCCGATCCGTGGTCACCTGCACCTCTTGGAAATCCGCATGCGCCCGCAAATGCGTGGCCGCCCAATCCTGATAAATCGGATCGTCGGAGGCCACCCGCAATTCAGCGCCATCGGCCATCAACCGGGCCAAGGCGTCCAGATTGTCGGGACCGACAAACCGGCGGTCCGCGTGACGCTTTTTCGGCCATGGATCGGGAAACAACACGAAGACCCGCCCCAGGCACCCTTCGGGCAGGGCCGGATAAAGCTGGCGAACATCATCGGGATAAATGCGCACATTCCCGATCCCCGAGCCATTCAGATGACCCAGCAGACTGGCCACGCCATTGCGGAACGGTTCACAACCGATGATTCCCACCGCCGGATGCGCCGACGCCTGGGCCACCACATGTTCACCGCCACCGAACCCCACCTCTAACCAGATCTGATCCACCGGGGTGGAAAACAGGGCGTGCGGGTCTATCACCGTCCCCGGCTGGGGGGTGGGAACCGCCACGCTTGGCAGCAGGGTATCCAACAAATCCAGGGCCGAACGACGCAGACGCTTGCCACGCCGCCGCCCATGAAAACGCGGCCGGTCTTCGCCCGGCCGCGCCATCAAATCATCGTCACTCATGGACCGGTCTTAGAACGCGCTTTTCAGCTTGTCCACCAAATCCAGCGCTTCCCACGAGAACCCGCCATCGGGATCGGGGTTGCGACCGAAATGGCCATAGGACGACGTCCGCGCATAGATGGGCTTGTTCAGATTCAGATGGGTCCGAATGCCACGCGGGCTCAGATCCATCAAATCCTGCAACACCTGCGACAGCTTGGCTTCATCCACCTTGCCGGTGCCATAGGTATCCACATAAACCGACAGCGGCTTGGAAACGCCAATGGCATAGGACAACTGGATCACGCACTTATCCGCCAGACCGGCACCAACCACATTCTTGGCCAGATAGCGGGCGGCATAGGCAGCGGAACGGTCAACCTTGGTCGGGTCCTTACCCGAGAACGCGCCACCACCATGGGGAGCGGCACCACCATAGGTGTCCACGATGATCTTGCGGCCGGTCAGACCGCAATCGCCATCGGGACCGCCGATGACGAAACGACCGGTGGGATTGACGTAGAAGCTGTCTTCCGGGCACATCCAGCCCTCGGGCAGCACGTCCAGAACGTAAGGACGGACGATTTCCCGCACTTCCTCCTGGCCGATGGACGCGTCATGCTGGGTGGACACCACCACCGAGGTGGCGCGGACCGGCTTGCCATCCACATATTCCAACGTCACCTGCGACTTGGAATCCGGCCCCAGCAACGGCTGGGCGCCCGAATGACGGGCTTCGGCCAGGCTCTTCAAAATCTGGTGGGAATAATAGATGGGGGCCGGCATCAGCACCGGGGTTTCATTGCAGGCATAGCCGAACATGATCCCCTGATCGCCGGCGCCTTCATCCTTGTTGCCGGCGGCATCCACACCCACCGCGATATCGGCGGATTGGGAATGCACATGGACCTGCACTTCGGCATTTTTCCAGTGGAAACCGTCCTGCTCGTAGCCGATTTCCTTGATGGCGTGACGAGCGATGTCTTCCATCAGCGCCGGGGTCACCGAAGCCGGGCCGCGCACTTCGCCGGCCAAAACCACCAGATTGGTGGTGCACAGGGTTTCCACCGCCACACGGGAATACGGATCAGCAGCCAAGAACGCATCGACGATGGCATCGGAAATGCGGTCCGACACCTTGTCGGGATGGCCCTCGGAGACGGATTCAGAGGTGAATAGATAATTCTTCAGGGACACAGGACGAGCCCTCCCAGCTCCAACTGATGGACCAGGGGCATCGGATGGTCACGCGGACCGTCATTTTGATGCACCCACTTAGCCTGATGAGTTTAACGTGGCGGCAAGCGGTCACAAATCTCCACGGAAGGCTCTCAACCTTCAAGCCACGGAGTATGCAGCCCCCCCCAACCGCCGTCAAGCGTGAGACAACGAAGAGGCGATTTCATGGAATTCGTGAGCGCCCCATGCCTTCTGCCCCGCTTCGTCGCAGGAAATTCCCGGAGCGAGGATTACTCGCCGCCTCCGACTTCCGCCAGGACCTTGGCCAGCTCGTATACACGTTTGCGCACTTGAGGATCGCTGATGCGATAATACGCCCGAACCAATTCCAGCGTTTCCCGCCGGGCCATGGGGTCCTGATCAAAGGGGGCCAGGGGTTCATTCAACTCGCCAGCCCCCGCGATCAAGGCCGGAGTTTGGGTCTTCAAATCATCCGTCATGTCGTCAAAAAAGAAACTGACGGGAACATCCAAGACGCGGGACAAGTCAAACAGACGCGATGCACCAACACGATTGGCGCCACGTTCATATTTCTGAACTTGTTGAAAAGTAAGGCCCAGGGCCTCGCCCAGTTTTTCCTGGCTCATACCCAGCAAAGTCCGGCGCAGACGCACACGCGCCCCCACATGGACATCAATGGGATTAGGCTTTCCCGATGGGGTTCGCCCCCGGCCACTGCTTTTCCGTGGGCCGGGATTTTGATCGCTAGGCGTCTGAGACATGAAATAATCCAGCATCAAGCCGTTGAAACGGACACGGTTCCCCTTAACCGTTCAACACCATAAGCTGGCTATTGTATGCAAGTCAATCGGGTATCATGACGGGAAGCATCCCGCCCTTGGAATATCAGGGACGCCGCGACCGTATCTTGCTGAGAGTCCAAATCCCCAAACACGCCAGAAATGACAAGAGCAAGGGGATGGTATTTCCATATCGGGAAAACAATGTCGGCGGTAAAGGCCGGGGCAAATCCGCATCGACAAAGCCCCGCTTTTCCAATCCCAATTGGGCCACGACCCGGCCAAACGGGTCGACCACCCCGGAAATTCCGGTATTGGCCGCCCGGACCAGGGGCAGCCCTTCCTCGACCGCCCGCATCCGGGCCGACGCCATATGTTGGAACGGCCCGGCGGAATAGCCAAACCAGCCATCATTGGTGATGGTTAACAGCCAGTCGGGCCGGGGCTGATCCGCCCCCACCACGTTACCGGGAAAGATGACTTCGTAGCAGATCAGGACACTGACCGGCGGCAACCCCGGCAAGGACAATGTCCGCAATCCCGGCCCTTCGGAGAAATCGGCCCCGCCATTGGTCAGCTTGCCGATGCTTAGCCACGTCCGCAGCGGCACATATTCGCCGAAGGGAACCAGATGCACCTTGTCATAAATTCCCTGAACCAGCCCCGCCCCATCAATGGCCAGCATGCTGTTCCAGATTTCGAACGGCCCGGTTCCCGGCACGCTGGTGCGCGGCGCCCCCGTCAGCACCATGCCGCCCGGCGGCGCCACCCCGGCCACCAGGGCGCGATGACGGGCATCCTGATCCAAAACGAAAGTGGCCGCGGTTTCCGGCCAAATAATGTGGGTCACCTTTTCCCAACCGGGAGAGCGGGACAAATCAAGCTGATCCAGCAAATGCCGTTCCCGCAGATCGTCGCGCCATTTATTGGTCTGGGGAATGGCCGCCTGGACCAGACGCAGACGGATGCCGGGAAAACTGGTTTCTTCCGCCCCCCCCAACCGGACGGCCCCCATCAACGCCACCAGCACCAACAGCAGCGTGACCGACAAAAGCAGCGCCGCCTTGCGCCGGGCCGAGGCGAAATCCGCCAATATGGCCGGCATCCCCAGAACCAGAACGGTCAGAAAGGACAGACCGAATACCCCGACCCAAGACGCCGCCTGCATGATCGGCAACCAGCCATCCCAAACCGAGCCGACGGGATTCCAGGGAAAACCGGTAAAGGCCCAATTCCTGCTCCAATCGGCCACGGTCCAGGCCCCGGCCAACATCACCACCCGGCCAGCCCCGCTTACCCCGGCCAGGCGGACGAACAAGGTGACCAGACCCAAAAAGATGGCGACAAATCCCCCCAGCCCCAAAGTGGCAAAGGGAATCATCCAGCCAAAGCGCACCGGGTCAATCAGCAGCGCATGGGCGATCCAGTAAAACCCGGCACTGTACCACCCCAAACCCCACCACCAGCCGGTGCCAAAGGCAGCCCGGCGCGATGACGCCCCATCCAGCAGCCAGATCAGACCCGGCAAGGAAATCAACAAAACCGGAACCAGCCCGACCGGCGGCAAAGCCAAGGCCGCCAGCACCCCCAGCAATACCGCCATTCCCCGGCGGCGCCATCCCGTCAGGCGGGACAGCCGGGCAGCCCAGCCCCCCAGCCACCCCGAGGCCGACAGAGTTTCGCGCCACATCGGTCCAGGCACGGACTGGTTTTCCGTCATGCTGTTCATCCGGCCTGTCCATCAGCGACCGGGCGACGCACCCTCAGCCATTTGATCCGCCGGGGATCGGCATCCACCACCTCGAATTCCAATCCCGATGGATGGCACACCAATTCCCCCCGGCTGGGCACCCGGCCGGCGATGAAGAAGACCAGACCGCCCAAGGTGTCCACATCTTCTTTTTCTTCATCGGTCAGAAGAGGACCGACCAATTGTTCGAATTCCTCGATCGGGGTACGGGCATCGGCTTCGATCACCCCGTCGGGGCGCACGGCCATATCGGGTTCGGCGGTCCGGTCGTGTTCGTCCTCGATTTCCCCCACGATCTGTTCCACCAGATCCTCGATGGTCACCAGCCCGTCGATCCCGCCATATTCGTCCACCACCAGGGCCATGTGGGTCCGCTTCAGCCGCATTTCCACCAGCATGTCCATGACCCGCATGCTGGGCGACACGAACAATACCCGGCGGACAATCCGCTGAATTTGGAAGGGTTTGCCCAGACGCAGGGCCGCCAGCACATCCTTGATATGGACCATGCCGATCACATCGTCCAAATCCCCCCGGTGCACCGGCAGGCGGGAATGGCCGCATTTGGTGAACAATTCGGTCAGATCGTTCAGGCTGGTTTCCGCATCCACGGCGACAATATCGGCCCGCGGCACCATGACGTCATAGGCCGAGCGTTCGCGCAAATGCATGATATTGCCCAACAGGGCACGTTCGTGATCGTCGATGGGAACGCCGGAATCATCGCGATCGTCGATCAGATCCTCCAGCGCCTCGCGAACGGTTTCACCACCCTTGGACCGGCGCAGCAACCGGACCCAATTAAAGACGGTGTTGAACAGGGTATCATCCTGTCCCGCATCCCTGGGCGACCGAACGGCGATATCGCCGCCATCCCGCCCTAGCCCGCCATCACGGGGCGGAGGTTCGGAAGAATCGCTCCCGCCATCTGCGGGATCAGCGTTTTTTTCTCCGCCGGCCTGCGTGGCGTTTTTTGCCCCGCTTGCGCTGTCATCAGCGGATTGAACAGCGTCGCGGGGCGGGGGACTGTGGGGTTCGCTCATGATCCTGTTCGCCCTCCTTCGGCGATACTGTCGTCGGGTGACGGTGCGTAAGGGTCTGCAATACCAAAACCGGCGAGGATGCGGGTTTCCAGCGCTTCCATCTCTTCGGCTTCGGCCTCGTCCTCTTCATGGTCATAGCCCAGCAGATGCAGGACGCCATGAACCACCAGATGACTGAAATGATCGGCCAAAGGCTTGCCCTGATCGGCCGCTTCGGCGGCGCAGGTGTCAAAAGCCAGAATAATATCGCCCAGCAGCAGCGGCGCACCGGGCACCTGGGGGGCATCGTCATCATCCAGGGCGGCAAAGGACAGCACGTTGGTCGGCTTGTCCTTGCCCCGCCATTCGCGGTTCAACCCCTGGACGGTGGGATCATCGGCCAGGACCACGCTGATTTCCACCGGCCCGTCGCCCAAATCCGCATCGGCCTGATCCAATGCGGCCTGAGCCATGCGGATCACCAGATCCTCGGCCAGATCCAACGCCTCGGACCAACGCGGGTCTTCCACCGCCACCGCGATATCCGCCTCGATCATCGGTCCCCCCGCTTGGCCGCCATCTGGGCCTTGGCATCCCGCTCGGCCCGGTCATAGGCTCGGACGATCCGGGTGACCAGATCGTGGCGAACCACGTCACGTTCGGTGAAGGTGACAAGTGCCACCCCCTCGACCCCCTTCAGGATGGACAGGGAATCGGCCAGACCCGAGCGCACGCCCTGGGGCAAATCCACCTGGGACAAATCGCCGGTGACCACCATGCGCGATCCTTCCCCCAGTCGGGTCAGAAACATCTTCATTTGGACGGGCGTGGTGTTCTGGGCTTCGTCCAGAATGATGAAGGAATTGGCCAAGGTCCGCCCGCGCATGAACGCCAACGGGGCCACCTCGATCTCGCCGGCGGCCAGTTTCTTCACCACCTGATCCCCCGGCAGCATGTCGTGCAAGGCGTCGTACAGAGGACGCAGATAGGGATCGACCTTTTCCTTCAAATCGCCCGGCAGAAACCCCAGACGTTCCCCCGCCTCCACCGCCGGGCGCGACAGGATGATACGGTCCACCTCGCCCTTCAGCATCATGGACACGGCCTGCGCCACCGCCAGATAGGTCTTGCCCGTACCCGCCGGTCCCAGGCCGAACACCAGGGGATTGTGTTGAAGCGCGCTGAGATAGGTCCCCTGAGTGGGCGTGCGCGGAGCGATATGACGTTTACGGGTCCGCAGCACCAGATCTTCATCTGCCGGCTGAACATGTCCACCCAACCGCATGGCGGCATCCACATCGGCAGTTTCCACATGGCCTTGGCGGCGGGCCAGGTCATACAGCCCATCCAGAACCACCGCGGCATCATGGGCCGTTTCGGGGGTGCCGGAAATGGCGACCGTATTGCCCCGCGCGTTCAAGGCCACCCCCAATTGCCGTTCGATCCGCTCCAGATGGGTGTTATGGGGACCGAACAAAACCTGAGACAGGGCGTTATCGGCAAATTCCCGCAAAACAGTCACCTGGGGGTCAAGACCCGATTGGCTGGTCACGCTATTTCCCTTTCCGGCACGCCACCCACCAATTCCCCGCCCAGGGAAACCGGGTGAACCGAGGTGATGCGGATGGGCAGAACCCGCCCCATCAAATGACTGACCCCGTTCACATGCACGGCCTGCATATAGGGGCTGCGGCCGATCAATTGGCCGGGACGGCGACCGGGACGATCCATCAGCACCGGCAACACCCGGCCGATCATGGAATCATTGAAAACCCGCGTCTGATCCGACAACAACGCCTGCAACCGGCCCAAACGGTCTTCCTTGACGTCCTCGCTCAACTGATCGGGCATGGCGGCAGCCGGGGTGCCGGGACGGGGCGAGTATTTGAAGGAATAGGTTTGGACAAAGCCCGCCCGACGGACCAAATCCATCGTGTCGTCAAAATCCGCGTCGGTTTCACCGGGAAAGCCGACAATGAAATCCGACGACAACGCCAAATCGGGCGCCGCCGTCCGCAGCCTGTCCACCAGCCCCAGATAAAAGGCGCGGTCATGGCGGCGATTCATGGCCGCCAAAATACGATCCGATCCCGATTGCACCGGCAAATGCAGGAACGGCATCAATTTCCCAACCTGGGCGTGGGCATTGATCAGATCATCATCAAGATCGCGGGGATGCGAGGTGGTATAGCGGATACGTTCCAACCCGCCAATTTCGGCCAATTCCCGGATCAGCCGCCCCAGCCCCCATGACGACGCCAATCCCGGTCCTGAAACCGGGGCATCGCCATGCCAGCCATTGACGTTCTGGCCCAGCAAGGTGATTTCCACCACACCTTGATCCACCAGTCGCCGCACCTCGTCCAAGATGGCGGCGGCGGGACGGGAATATTCGGCGCCGCGGGTATAGGGCACCACGCAGAAGGTGCAGAATTTATCGCACCCTTCCTGCACCGACACGAACGCCGCCGACCCTTCGGCGCGGGCGGCGGGCAGATGGTCGAATTTGGGTTCGGCGGGAAATTCCGTATCCAGCACGGCACCGCCCGCCCGCGATGCCTGGGCCACCATTTCCGGCAAACGGTGATAGGTCTGCGGCCCCAGAACGATATCCACAAAGGGCGCCCGGCGCAGGATTTCCTCGCCCTCGGCCTGGGCGACACAGCCAGCGACGGCGATGATCATCCCCTGGGGGCGGCCATCCTTGATCCGGCGCAAACGCCCTAATTCGGAAAACACTTTTTCCGCCGCATGTTCGCGGATATGGCAGGTATTGAGGATCACCATATCGGCGTCGTCCGGCCCATCGGCCGTGCCATACCCCAAAGGCGCCAGAACGTCCGCCATGCGGGCGGAATCGTAGACATTCATCTGGCAGCCATAGGTCTTGACGAAAAGTTTCTTGGCCAAAGTCTTGAACCCTGGGGCCTCTCATCGCCGGAATGGAAAATGGGCCGAACATCAGGGGAGCCAATCCGGCAAACCCCACCCGAGCCTGGCGGAGAAAATCCAATTTTCACGCCCGGCGCAAAATTAGATTTGTTTCCGCAATTCAATCAGTTGGTGGACCAACTCACCCAGATGCCTGGGGTCCAGCCAGACCACCGGAAAAAAATTAACATCCCGTCTTCAGGAGTCAAGCTTCGCCGGGGAGGATGCCGCCTGATGGGGGGACATATCCAACCGATCCAGACGCCCGCACAGCGTGTTGATCACCCCGCGATTGACCCGGTCATGGCAGTGATTGGTCAACGCCTTGCGATTGGCGAAATCCGCCAGCGTCACCACCGGATGAAACACCACTTCCACCGTCACCAGCCCCAAACCCAAGGCGGCGAACAAATGCCCGGCCAAGGTCATATCGCCATACCAGGCGTAAAAGGGCCGCAAGGCCCGCCCCAGCGGCACACCGTCCAGGCGGGAATAGGCGATGGAAACCGGCTGAATCGGCAAGGGCGAGCCGTCGGCGATGGTCATCCCCTCGGCCACCGACAAAAGCGCGCTTTTGAAGGGCAGAACCCGGTTGCCGTCATTGGACGTGCCTTCCGGGAACAGAATCAGCGCATCCCCCTGATCCAGACGGCCACGCAACTGGTCCCGTTCGCGGGCCGAAGCATTGCGGCTGCGATTGACGAAGGCCGTGCGGGCAATCTTGGACAGGAACCCGAAGCCGGGCCAATCCGCCACTTCGGCCTTGGCGACAAAGCAGGCGTCCAGCAAGCTGCCCAGCACCAGAATATCCAGATAGCTGACGTGATTGCAGACAAACAGGGCCGGACGCTGCGCCACCACGGGCACGCCACGGGCCACCACCTGCAATCCACAAATCCAGGTGACCCCCTTGAAATAAAACCGGGCGTAGCGGGCACAGCCTTTCCACCCACGGGCCAGCAGGATCAGATAGGGGCCGATCAACAGCAAGGTCCACAAGATGAATCCCAGGAACCTGAAAACGGCAACCACGGGATTGGTCATGGACTCGCCACTACGATGTTGGGACATGTCAGGGAGCCACCTGAACATCGCGCATGTAATGCTTCATATATTTGTTGGTAACCAGTTCGGTTTTCACCAGCACGCAGACATCGGTGGTATTGAATTGATGATCAATCACCGCCCCTTCGCCGACGAAACCGCCCAGGCGCAAATACCCCTTCAGCAAGGGGGGCAGCAATGCCAAGGCCCGGCGGGGGTTCAAATCTTCCTGCGCCATCAGATTCATGTCCACATAAAGATGCGGCAACGCCCGAGGACGCAGTTCATCCGGCGCCAAATGGCAATGGTGCAGATAAGACAATTGCACGGCCAGGGCCTGGGGATCGGTTCCGGGCAAGGACGCGCAGCCGAACATCAGGTCGATGCCGCGATCCCAGACATATTTGGCGATACCGGTCCACATCAATTGCATGGTCTGGCCGGTGCGATATCCCACATCCACGCAGGACCGGCCCAATTCCATGAAATTGCCGCCCTTATCCAGCAGCTTGGAAATATCGTATTCGCCGGCGGTATAGAACCGGCCGAAATGTTCACCCACTTCGCGCCGGATCAGACGATAGGTCCCCACCACGGCCTGACCACCGGGGCCACGGGCAGGGTCCAAAACCAGCAGATGATCACAGATGGCGTCGAATTCGTCGAAATCGGACGAAAGCGCCGCCATGTCCGGCGTGGGCTTGGCCCCCATTTCTTCGTAAAAAACACGATAGCGAAGCGCCTGGGCGGCGAGGATTTCCTCCTTGCTGGCGGCAAGCCTGACCTCAAGGCGGGAAGCCCCCGCCTCTTCCCCATTGTCCAACGACACCATCACTCCTCGCGTTCTACTGTCCCCCGCGCGCCGCGGCGGGAACTTCGAGCGTCATTTCTGGTCTTTTTCACCGTCGGGTGTCAACGGGACACCGTACAATTCCAGCCGATGGCCCACTAGCCGGAAGCCATATTTCTCGGCAATGTCACGTTGCAGCGCTTCAATTTCTGGATTGCTGAACTCGATCACCTTGCCGGATTGCACGTCAATCAGATGGTCATGGTGTTGGTTCGGCGCCTCTTCATACCGGGCGCGGCCATCGCCGAAATCGTGGCGTTCCAGGATGTTGGCTTCCTCGAACAGGCGAACGGTGCGATAGACGGTGGCGATGGAAATGCGGGGATCGACCTCGGTCGAACGGCGATACACCTCTTCCACATCCGGGTGATCCACAGCCTCGGACAGGATACGGGCGATGACGCGACGCTGGTCGGTCATCTTCATGCCTTTTTCAATGCAGCGCTGCTCGATACGGGAAACCATGCCAAACCTTACATCAGTGGCTCGTCAGGACATCATAAACCAAAAGGCGCCGCGAACAAACCTGCCCGCGGCGCCTGACATCGGAATGGCGATCAGCTCGCCCGCCGGGTCACACGCTTGCGTGGCTTGGTCCCCAGGCCGATTTTCTTGGCCAGGGTCGACCGGTGGGCCGCGTAATTCGGCGCGACCATGGGATAATCCGCAGGCAGCCCCCAACGCTCGCGATATTCTTCGGGAGTCATGTTGTAGGCGGTCTTCAGATGGCGCTTCAGCATCTTCAGCTTTTTGCCATCTTCCAGACAAATGATATATTCTGGATGCACCGACTTCTTCACCGGAACCGCCGGCTGGGGCCGCTCCGGCTGGGCGGGAGCGCTGCCCACGGTGGACAAGGTCCTATACACCTCGTTGATCAACTGAGGCAGATCACTGACCGCAACGGAATTGTTGGCGACATGGGCCGCCACGATTTCAGTGGTAAGCGTCAGCAGGTCGTTTGAGTTAGAACGCTCCGACATCGAGAGCTGACCTCCAAGTAAGACGAATGGGTGCTATATAGGTCCTTCACCTGATTCTGGCAATAACTATTACGACAAAACCAAATCGCGGAAGCAGCATGACTAAGAAGAGTGACGAATACCTTGACATCACCGCCGACGTTTGCCCCATGACATTCGTGCGTGCAAAACTACGTATAGAAAGGATGGAGGCGGGCAAAATTTTGGAAATCCGTCTGAAGGGACGAGAACCTTTGATCAATGTGCCAAAATCCATGCAAGAATTAGGACATAGTATTCTCTTGCTTGCCGCCGAAGACGAGACACAGCCCCAGGGGCCTCACCGTCTTTTCATCCGCAAGACGGAGTAGGCAGCAATTCTTTCCGCATAAGAACAGCATCCGTATGCCCATAGTAGGCCTTCCGAAGACCCACCCGGCAAAAGCCTGATTTTTCATAAAGGGACAGGGCCGGATGATTGTTCGCCGCCGCTTCCAGGAACATGGATGACGCCCCGCATTCCGCCGATTGGGCCAGGGCCGCCGACAGCAGCACGCCCCCCACGCCGTGGCGCCGCCAGGGCGGCAGGACGGCAATAGTCAGTATTTCCGCTTCATCCAGCACCACCCGCCACAACACCAGCCCGGCGGGACCGGGCGGCGCCAGGGATGGCGCCAGACTGCCGCCATCCACCGCCACCAGGCCAAAGGTGCCAGGCATGGCCAGGGTTCCGGCCATGGCATCGGCGGACCAGGGTTCGGCGAAGCAGATATGATGCATCCCCGCCAGCAATTGGGCATGCACCACCCCGGCGGGGGTAAGCTCGATGGCGGGACGCACGGTCATGCGCCAGCCTTTGCCGGCATGGTCACATCGGCATCGCGTAAATAAAGTGGATCGGGCGGCAATCCCCGCCCCAGAGGCCAGGCCAGTTCGGCGAACCGGGCCACATCCGCCGCCCGCACCAGCCCATCCCCCCCGGCATGATAGGCGGCGGGCAGGAACGGCGCCAGATCAGCCGCGCCGTCCCCGGCCAGCACACAGCTCCCCCCGCCCACCAGGGCGGCGGCCTGATCCGGCGGCAAGGCCAGCATATCCCCCAGGGGATGCGGCAATCCGTCCACCAATCCGGGGCCGTAAAGCCGGACCCACAATTCCTCGCGGCGGGAATCCAGCACCACCAGCACCGGCGCCCCCACGGGCCGGGCGGGATCATCCAAGGCAGCCATGGCCACCACATCGAAGCTGGACACGCCGATCAAAGGCTTTTGCGTGACCAGGGCCAAGCCACGGGCCGCCGCCAGACCGATGCGGATACCGGTAAAGGCACCCGGCCCCACCGTCACCGCCAGCAGGTCCAGATCGGAAAAATCCTGCCCGGCCTGCCCCATGGCATCGGCGACCATCGGCACCAGGATCTCGCTTTGCCCCCGGCTCATGGCCGCGAAACATTCGGCCACCAGGGCGCCATCGCACCGGACCGCCGCCGAACAGGCGGCATTGGCCGCATCCATCGCCAAAATCTTCATTGCTTGACCATCACCGTTCCAGGTCTGACCATGGTTTTCCGTTAAGTTCGGCCATACTGCGCCGCCCGTTCCCGCTTGAAAAGGACACGCAATGTTTCCGCTGGTCCCCATTACCCCCGCCGAATACCACGTCCAGATCCATCTTGCCTATGCCACGGCGGATAATTTCACCGGCAAGCCGGTCTATGCCCCCCAGGCCGGATGCTATCTGCACGCCGATGCCGCCCGCCTGTTGGCCCGCGCGGTGGATTTGGCCCGGCCCTTGGGCCTGCAATTCAAACTTTTCGACGCCTTCCGTCCGGCGGAAGCCCAATGGGTGTTGTGGACGCACACGCCCGATCCCGGCTTTCTGGCCGATCCGCGCCGGGGGTCCCCCCATTCCATGGGCGCGGCCGTCGACCTGACCTTGGTGGACGCCGCCAGCGGACAGGATCTGGACATGGGCACCGCCTTCGACGCCTTCACCCCCCTGTCCCACCATGGCAATACGGACATCTCCGCCGATGCCCAGCGCAACCGCCATCTGCTGATGGGATTGATGACCACCGCCGGCTGGGATTTTTATCGCAATGAATGGTGGCATTATCAGATGTTTTCCGCCCGCGCCCATTATCCGGTATTGTCCGACCGGGTGTTGGGGCCTGCCTCCATGATGCCTTGATGAACTGATCGCCGGGAACCACGCATGAGCCAGGGCCGTCTTGCCGCTTTTTCCGCCTATCTGGACCGCCGGGTCCTGATGGTGCTGGCCCTGGGATTTTCCAGCGGCCTGCCCTTGCTGCTGACCTTTTCCACCTTGTCGGCCTGGCTGAAAAGCGAAGGCATCAGCCGCACCGCCATCGGCCTGTTCGCCCTGGTGGGGACGCCTTATGCCCTGAAATTCCTGTGGTCGCCGTTGATCGACCGCTTGCCCCTGCCGATCCTGACCACTTGGCTGGGGCGGCGACGCGGCTGGGGATTGTTGATCCAGCTTTTGCTGATCGTCTTCATCCTGGCCCTGGGTGCCACCGATCCGGCCCAGGATCTGGGCCGCATGGCCGCCCTGGCGGTGGTGGTGGCGTTTTTATCCGCCAGCCAGGATATCGTCATCGACGCCTATCGCGTGGAAATCCTGGATGACAGCCAGCAGGGACCGGGGGCCGGGGCGGTCCAGACCGGCTATCGTCTGGCCATGCTGGCCGCCGGGGCCGGGGCGCTTTACATGGCGTCGGCCTTTGGCTGGTTCTGGGCCTATGCCCTGATGGCCGCCCTGGTGGGCGTCGGCATGCTGGTCTTTCTGCTGGGGCCGGAACCCCAGGTGAAAGTATCCGCCGCCACCCGTCAGCGCGAGGAAAAGGCCGCCCATTACCTGGCCAGCCACCCCCAACTGAAAGGCCCCGCCGCCGCCGTGGCCGCCTGGATCTACGGCGCGGTGGTCTGTCCCTTCGCCGATTTCATCGCCCGCCCCGGCTGGCTGGCCGTGCTGATTTTCGTCATCACCTACAAATTGGGCGAAGCCATGGCCGGGGCCATGGCCAACACCTTGTACGTGGAATTGGGATTCAGCCTGGACGAAATCGCCACCGTCTCGAAAATCTTTGGCTTCGGCGCCACGGTGCTGGGCGGATTGATCGGCGGCGCCCTGGTGGCCCGATTGGGCACCCTGCCCGCCTTGCTGCTGTTCGGCTTGGCCCAATCGGCGGGAAACCTGTTCTATGTGCTGCAAGCCGCGTCAGGCCACGACATCCGCATCCTGGCCCTGTGCGTCGCCGCCGAAAACCTGACGGCCGGCATGGCCGGGGCCGCCCTGGTCGCCTATATTTCCGGCCTGTGCAACGTGGCTTATACCGCCACCCAATATGCCTTGCTGTCATCCCTGACCGCCGTGGGCCGGACCCTGTTCGCCTCTGGCAGCGGCAAATTGGCCGATATGATGGGCTGGACCGATTTCTTCTTGCTGACCACCGTGGTCACCATTCCGTCCCTGATCCTGCTGATCTGGATGATGCGAACCCAAACCGGCACCCCCATCCCCCAGACCGAAACACGATAATACCGGTTCCGTGAATTTCCGACGTGCGGAACCGGTCTGCGGCCAAGCAGGCGGATGCGCCCGCCCGGCGAGGGACAAAATACCCCAAGCCGCCATTGCGGCGGCGGCCAAGGGCGCAGATGCGCCCGCCCGGCGAGGGACAATCAACCGGTCATGTGTGGACGGCCCCTGCGTTGCAAGGAGAATCCGACGTGATCACGCCCCGGTCGGGTGCAGTCATGTGTCCGGGCTGTTTGCGCGGCCACTTGACCGCTGGCCATGATGTGATCCGCGAAACGGCTCCCGATCAATTCAGCGACCTCGCGGGCCATGACTTGTTGTGGGTTTTTCCGTTCCGTGGAGTGACCGGTCGCCAT
>JAYSBF010000035.1:0-35976 GCA_041915545.1 Magnetospirillum sp.
CCCGGATTTCCCAGATAACCGAGGCGTGTCGTGACCAAGAACGATAAATCTGCTATAAAAATCAAGGTGGTGTTGGCCGCTTGAGGGGGTGAAAATGGAAACGGTGGCGGGTGAAACGGAATCGGCCGATCTGCGGGTTGCTTTCGACCGCCGCCTCAAGCTGGAGTTCCACGGCTCGAAGGTGACATCCGACGCCGGGCTACTCGCCTTCCGGGAACTGGACGACGCGCTCAGCCTGAGCGAGATGGCCGGGCAGATGCTGGCCGATAGCCGGACCGGCAAGAACAACCGCCACACCCTGACGGCGCAGTTCCGGCAATCGGTCTTCGGCCGCCTCGCCGGATACGAGGATGTCAACGACGCCGACCGCCTCGGCCATGATCCGGCGATGCGCTGGATCGTCGGCGGTCGGGCGGTGACCAAGGAAGCGGCGTCCACCAGCCAGATGGGGCGGTTCGAGACCGAGGTGCTGACCGGCAAGGCCAACCTCGCCGCCCTGGCCGACCTGTCGGGGAAATGGATCGACGCGGTTCATGCCCGCCGCCCGACCGACGTGGTGGTGCTGGACATGGACAGCAGCGTCAGCCCCACTCACGGCGAACAGGAAGGCACCGCCTACAACGGCCACTTCGGCTGCACCTGCTATCATCCGCTGTTCGTCTTCAACCAGTTCGGCGACCTGGAACGGACCAGCCTGCGCTCCGGCAACGTCCACAGCGCCGACGATTGGCGTTCGACGCTGGAACCGGTGGTAACGCGGTATCGCGACAGGACCAAGCGGCGCTTCTTTCGGGGCGATGCCGCCTTCGCCTTGCCCGACCTGTACGACTACCTGGAGGCCGAGGGCTACAAGTACACCATCCGCCTCAAGGCCAACGCGGTGCTCCAAGGCCACATCGCCCACCTGCTCAAGCGCCCGGTCGGCCGCCCGCCCAAGCATGTCCAGCGGTTCTACGCCAGCTTCAGCTATCAGGCAAAATCCTGGAGCCGGAAGCGCCGGGTGGTGGCCAAGGTGGAATGGCATCCCGGAGAATTGTATCCCCGTGTCGGCTTCATCGTCACCAACCTGACTCGTCCGGCCAATCGCGTGGTCGCCTTCTACAACCAGCGCGGCACGGCGGAGCAGTACATCAAGGAGGGCAAGAACGCGGTGAAGTGGACCCGGCTGTCGTGCCGGACGATGAAGGCGAACGCCGTGCGGCTCCAGCTTCACGCCCTGGCCTACAACCTGTCCAACTTCCTGCGCACCCTGGCCCTACCGGACGAGATGGAGAACTGGTCGCTGACCACCATCCGCGAGAAGGTGGTGAAGATCGGCGCGAAGGTGATCGCCCACGCCCGGTATGCCGTGTTCCAGATGGCCGAGGTCGCCGTGCCCCGTGACCTGTTCCGTCGTATCCTCGACATGATCGACGATCTTCGACCACGTGAGCCAGCACCATGCTGACGGCAGAACGCATCTGCACAAGGCGGACGACAGGCGAAGTGCGCCCGTGCCGTTGCAAAATGGGCAGGAATCGCGCCGCCGGGGCTGGTCATGGTGGTCAGGTTGGCGAATTTGTCCCGGCGGAAGCTGTCGCCATAGCATTTCGCCTTCCGGTTAGGCCGGAGCCTGGCTATTCTGGCATCAATCGGGTTGCGGATCGGCCGCCTATCTGGGAAATGTCGGTTCAGAGTAGTGGCGGCATAATCTTGAATCCGGGAACAATTTAACTCAGACGCAATTTTTAAAAGCAGGTTCATCAATCTTGAGTTGAGGCCATGTGATGGATGAGAAAGCCATTCCTCATTTGAATCCACAGGAACAATTTCGTCGCGCCACCATTGGCTATTTAGTAGCTCTGGGACTAACCGCCATTCTGGCGATTAGCAGCTATGTCTTGGTCGATTCCATGATTCGCGGTGAGAAGGAAACCGCCAAAATCATCAACATCGCCGGTCGACAGCGGATGCTGTCTCAGCGAATTGCCGAGTTCGCCGTTGAACTGAGCGTGTCTGGAAATCAGGCGCAATATCAATTTCTTGGCCAGCAGATGACGGTGGCGGCAGACCTGATGGAAGCCTCCCAGCGGGCTCTCAGCCAGGGATCGGCGGCCTGGGGTATTCCGCCCAACAAGAGTCCGGCAATCGTCGCCATTCATCAAGCGGACCCCTATCGTCTCGACGCCCGTGTTTCCACCTATGTTGGTTTGGCGCGCTCCTATCTGGCCTTGGCGCCGGAGCAGCGGGCGGCGAGTCCGATGCTGAACGACCTCCTCGCTTTGGCCCACCAACCCTTGCTGGAATCGCTGGATGCTGCCGTGAAGCAGTATGAAGCGGAAAGCGAGGCTGCCATATCACGCATGCGCCTGATTCTAGCCGGCGTCATAGGGATCATCCTGCTGGCTTTGGTCGCCGAAGCGAAGTTCATTTTCCGCCCCATGCTGTGTCGCTTGCGAGATGCCCAGGCCGAATTGCTGGGGATGGCGCTGACTGACCCCATGACCGGCTGCAAGAACCGCCGTTATCTGATGGAAGTCGCCGCCCACGAGTTTGTCAGAATGCGCCGCCAAGAACGCCCGCTGTCAGTCATGATGGTGGACATTGATCACTTCAAGCGCATCAACGACACCTATGGCCACGCGGTAGGCGACCAGGCGATCAGGACCCTGGCCGGCATTCTGGTCGGCAACGTCCGGGCCGGCGACCTTGTCGGGCGGATCGGCGGCGAGGAATTTGCCGTCGTGTTGCCGGAAACCACCCTGGCGCCAGCCGTCACCCTGGCCGAGAAGCTGCGGACGACGGTCGCCGCCCAGGCGGTCGCTGCGGAATTGAAGGATATGGGGGGAACCGGTCTATCAATGACCGTCAGTATCGGCGTTAGCGAAATAGATCCGGCCGATCCGGATTTCATGACCATCCTTAAACGCGCCGATCAGGCGCTGTACAACGCCAAGCAGACCGGCCGCAATCGCGTTATCGCCTGGAAAGAGGCGGCGCAGAATCGTCCCAATGGCTGACGTTGACCGTGTCGGAAAACGTCTTGGCCGAAATTTCGCTCCGCTCCTTTCCATGACCGAGGTGATGCATTTGTCGTCAGCCCCGGCCTGTGCCGTGGTCTTGGTGACCCTGGCTGTCGAGACGCGACATCTAATCCTAATCATGTTTGGGGCTCCTTCTCCTTGGTCGTGGTCGTTAGGGTGATCCCGTATAATATTTTTTTCCCAGCCTCTCAGCCCAGCCGGGCTTACCTCTTCCTCCGCCAAATTTCGCCAGAAGTTTGCGATCAAAAAGAGCAGATTGATCATTCGGTCCTGGATAGCCGAAATCGACGGCTCGTTTGAGAAACCAGCTGTAAATTCCGCCCAGCGTCAAGCCAGCCTGTTTGATCGCGAATGCCCTCCCTACTCGCGGTTCTACGATGTAGCGGGCGAAATCGGTTTAATTTTGGCCCTTCGGTCGAGAATGGCCTGCCCGCGTCGGAAATAGACGTCGGCGGGGGTCAAATTGCCGAGGCTTCCGAGACGAAATAGCCCTTGGTATCGGTGAATTTCACCGCCAGTTCGCGGGGCGACAGCTCCGGCTCGTCCAGGGCGAGGTCGACGATTTGCTGGCGGATCGTCTCGGGAATGCGGTTCCACATCCTGGTGTGGAGGTCGTAGGCGATGCTGGGTAAATTATGGAAATCGGGTGATGACCCCAGGCCAATAGCCCAATATGGATACTATCCGTTGATACCGAATGCCGCTCGTGAACGCCGGACTCCCGTCAAACAGGTGCGGCCAGTCGGACGGGGGTACGCAAGCTAACCAGTCCCCAATCTCTTTGATCTCGGATTTCCGCCACACCCCAATGACGGATGGCACCATTTCATCGAACGTATACTCCACCATCTGTTTCCCCTGAGCCAGTTCGCTCAAACGGCGGATTATAGCGTTCAACAGGTCTTTAGACAGGGGGGCACTCAAGCGGACGCGCCGCCAACGCTGGGCGTCATCCTTCCCATCGCCGCAAAAGTATAGGTGCATGTCAGTCGGCTTTGATAAAGCCGCCCGCAGGCGAATGCCATTGGCCTTGGCAGAATCAATCAAGGACTGTTGTGCGCCACCATCCATGACTCCCCCCTTGCGAACTTAAGGATGCATCCTGCCCTACTCGCAGTAATAGAGGGTGCCCGCGCCAATTTCTGCAAGCAAGAGTTTTTCTGATCCGCCAACGGGCCTGCCTTTAGAGACGATTGTGATCACCGCCCTGGAGTCCTCCAGCTTTGCCTCATAAATCCGATAATTGAAAAGGAGAAAAAATGGATTCAGATACGGCGCGTCTAGCCGCATATAAAGTATAGCAATAATTCCGTAGAGAATGACCAGAGGTATGTAGGTGCCTGGATCGGCAAAATCACGAAATACCAAAGTAGGTGTGTAAGTCATCAGATAGGACAGCACCTCAGCGTCCTTAGGCTTCACGTCAATAACTTTGCGTGGAGCCCTCTTCACGCCCGAAAGGAGCCTTGCCGAAAGGAGGAACGTGATGATCGATAGCCCAAACGCAAGCCAAAAAGCCTGAGGCCAGATTGGCGCTACCTTAGCTGAATAATGCAGGCGAACTGCGAAAATGGCATACAGCGGCCCGAACGATGAGAAGAGGAACATCGCCTTGAAAAGATTGCCCATGCCCCCTCCTCTTGCGTGTCGAGCAAGCTTCCCGCGGCCCCGCTCACCAGCATCGGTTGAAGATTAACACGCCACCGTGCGTTCGCAAAATGTTCTGTTGGCGTGGTGAGGTCGTGTCACAGCAGGTTCACCAGCTTGCGCTGAGCATCGGTATCGCAATCGATGTATTTCGCGGTCATCGCCAAAGAACGGTGACCGGCAAGCTGCTGAACGTCCCGCAGCGAGGCACCGGCCTGCCCGACTTTGCGCGCCGCCGAGGTAACAAATGTGCGCCGACCGCTGTGTGAGGAACAACCCAGGAATCCGAGACGTTGGTACAGCCGCCCAAACCATGCCGCGACCGTATTTGCGTTCATGCCGATCCCGCGCTCACTGTAGACCACAGGCATGCCAGTGCGATGAATACCTTGGGCATGCAATTCGATGAGCGCGGTACGAAGTTCGCGGTTCAACGGAATGATGCGACCAGATGCCCGCTTGGTGGCCCTGTCCTCCAAGTGGATCGCATCGCCTACCTGACCATCCGAGGTCAGCACCATTGCCCAGGTGAGCAGCGCGATTTCCTTCGCCCGCAGTCCGGCCTTCGCTGACAACAAGAATATCACTCGATCCCTGGCTCGGTGGCGCGTGGTCGAGAGGTGGGTCAACACCGTGCTGATCTGGGCGCTGGTAAGGGTCTTGGCTTGCTTCCCGGCCATGGTCGCCACTCGTCATGAAATCACCCCAACTGATGATTTCATGACGAGTATAGCAGAAGGATAGAAATCGGCCAAGGCTACAGCATTGAAAAATATACTGTTTTCTGCAACTCGTCATGAAATGCGTATTTTATGGCGAGTGGCATTTGGGAGGCAAAATCCGCTTGCGGACGCAAGCAGATTGACTACCAAGCAATAGTCGCGCCAGAAGGTGTTGATATTCGTGCATGCCTGCTGAGGCTGGCCGCGCATAGCTCCCCAACGTGGTCGTAAAACTGGCTCCCAGAGCATGAAAAGCACCTATAATCGGCCAAGAGTTCCTTGGCCACCATTCAGGAGCTTATTGCCACGGCGAAAACGAGCCATATTATAGCTATCCGTTGCTTGCAACCGTGCAGTCAAAACAAGTAGCGGAGATAGTAAATGGCTCAAATCGCCAAAAATGATGCGCCGTCGTCCCTGGTGGAGACTGTTCCATCAGCAAGATTGAACGCCTCACGAGCAGCCCCGTCTTCCGAGGAACCCAACACGGTCGTCTGTCTTGAATGCGGCGGTCATTATGGAAGCCTCTCCCGTCACCTTGGTGCGGCCCACCGACTGTCTGTAAGAGACTATCGCGCCAAGCATGGTGCGGAAGCCCTCATCTATCCATCGGGTGTGAAGCCCGGCCCCAAGCGCAAAACGCCAGCCCCCAGTCACCCAGCCAAGATCGACCTGTCCAATCTGCCTACGGATGCAACCAGCATTGATCTTATCGAATTGGGACGTATTGCCCGTGACGGCATGACATTCCTCGACGCCATGTTCCAAGATGCCTTGGTTGGACGTTCGGACATCGCACGACAGACCTTTGCCATTGGCTACGAGTTCGCTCGTCGTTGTGTTGCCGACAGTGCGGCAGCGGAGAAACTCCCCCGTTACCAAGATGCCGAAGTGCAGGCCGGATCAAACCCGTATTACCGACCGCTTAAGTACCTTGCGTTGGACGTGATCTCGAAGGAACTGACATCGGCTCTGACGCAGTGGGCTGCCATTTACCGCGATGCAGATACGCGTGGCCTGACGGCGGTTACGTTCGTTGATGAACTTAAGCGCGTCGGCGGTCGCCGCAATTGGTATGATGCCCTAGTTGCGCCCCGTAAGGGCAAGGGCGGAAAGAAAAAAGGAAAAGACGCGTCTATCATTGGCGTATCGCAGGACGAAAGCACTCAGCCATTGTCAGGTGATGACGCCCGTGCCTTCCTGGCGAGCCAGGGGTTTTCCGACCCTACGGCTGGCGCTGTCGAAACGTTGGATGCGAAGTCCGCTGCGGCGTTGCTCGCGGCTCAGGGCGCACAATTGGGCCCTGACAAGCTGACGCAGGACGAGGGGCGCAAGCTCTTCCCTGCACCGCAATCTCTCGTCCTCTGGCGTGCAGACATTCTGCCCTCGGTCAAAGCCATGCTGGAAACCATGGATGGTTTCGTCCGCATCCTCAATCTGACCCAGACCGAAGTCAGCGCGATCCTCGAAAAGCTGGGCAACGACCAGTGATCACGGTCATTCCGCAGGTGGGCGACGCGCTGATCTCAGCGTCTGTGCGTCGCCGTCTAACCGCCAGTCAGACCAGCACCATTCAGACCCCTGGCGGCAAGTACGGTCGTAAGGCTGTGGAACTCGGGCTGTTTGTCCCAAATGAGTTCGATGCTTTCTGCGAGCCGTTCGCGGGTGGACTGAATGTAACAACCCATCTGATCAAGCGGGGGTGGGTGAATGCCGATCAGTGCTACGCCGGTGATCTGTGTGTACCGCTGATCGACTATCACCGTGTGGTCGCGTCGGCCATGCCCTGCGAGCGGATGGTGTGCGATCTGCTGAAAATGGAAGCCGATCAAGGACGAGGAAGCCCAACCTTGTTCGTGACCGCTATCGAAGACATCGCCTCTGATGATCCGTATCGCAGAGCGCGCGGCTTCTATCTCCACAATACCATGGCGCATAACGGTATCCGCGATTTCAGCCGTCCGTCCCTGTTTTCAGCGGTTCGGACGGGAGAAAAAGGGCTGCGGCGATCACATATCTTGCGACTACCCGTGTTCGGCTCGTTGCTAGCCGGTGCCACGTTGCTGTGCGCCGACTACGAGGTTTGCGTGAATTACGCCTTGGGGCGATCCTGCAATCCCTTCTTCTTTTTCGATCCGCCTTATCCGCGGCCGGGCTTGCCACCGCATCAGGGTTTCGACCGAATTCTTTACGGCGGAAAATTCGACCACGAACGGTTTGTCGCCGTTGCGCAGTCCATCGCCAGCCACGCCCGCATCATGATCACCCTCAACGATATCCCCGAGAATCGGACGAGCTTTGCAGAGTTCAATATGATGAGCCGTCCTGTTCAGTATGGGGCATCGCGCCGACAGCAACGGGAGCTTGTCATCACCAACTATGAGCCTCCGAGCCAGTGCCACCATGCTGCCCGCCTGGGGTGGGAGATGGTGACGCGAACGGTTGTTGCCGTGTCGCGACCAGCACTTTCATCAAAGGTAGTTCGTTATGAAACCACGTCGCGACAGAACGACCTGATCGTGATGATCAGGCAGGCAAACCTCGCCAATGGACGGGCCCAGTGGCATAACACCACGAAGGTGATTGCGGCAGCCATCCGCACTGCGGAACGCGTTCTGGAGATGTA
The DNA here is from genome assembly GCA_041915545.1 of Magnetospirillum sp. Taxonomy (GTDB): domain Bacteria; phylum Pseudomonadota; class Alphaproteobacteria; order Rhodospirillales; family Magnetospirillaceae; genus Magnetospirillum. Next base: position 8,019 of record JAYSBF010000035.1, read on the forward strand.
CGAGGAATTGCCTGAAGCGGAAAAGGTGCTGTTTCGGTTGCCCACTCCTGACGACCACTGTGTTTCGTCCTACAGCGTCGAATACCCACGGTACTTCCCAATCCATTTCCCGAGCATAGAACTTTTCCCTGACACAGCCACCACCCCGTCACCGGAACAGTGTCAGGCTTTGGCGGATAAACAAAAGCGCCTCAGCGCGACACTCAAACGCCTGGGGCAATGACGGCGGCGGGACATCGCCGCCGTCACTCACCGTCAGCCCTTCTTGCGTTTCATTTTGCCGTGGGCCTGGATGATGGCATCGGTAAACTTGCCGTCGCGGATCATGGTGGCGACCTGCTCCAGCACCACGATCACGTCGTTCTCAGATTTGCCGCACAGCAGAGTCGGCTTGCTGTTCTCCAATTCCACGACCGTGCTGCTGCCGAGATGGAGTTGGATATAGAATTGCCCACCATCGCCCTCGAACCACCATTTACGCGGCGGCTTCGCGATGGCGGCACGCTTATAGCCGTCCTCGGTCTTCACGTAGCGGACACGCTCCACCACGTAATTGGGGTCTTTGAGCAGATTGATCTGATGACCGATGGCGTCGAGCAGGATGTCCGTGGGGGAACGACGCCGCACATCGGCAGCCTTTTTCGGCTGGATGGTGCAAAATTTCAGGGCGACCATGATGACCTCCGTCTTCTTTGATCAGACGGTATGGCCGTCATTCGGCGTCGGCCAAGATGCCGACATCAGATTTGGTGGTGGCCATTGAGGATTGTCTGTGGTGGTGGCCGACAGGCCTCAGGCTCAGCGTCCAACGCGCCTCATCAGTTCAGACCACACTTCACTGCGCAACATGCCGACACCACCATGCTTCGGCGAATTGGTGATCTGATTGTCGGTCAGCGCCATGTAAAAGCCGAGTAGGGCTTCCGTGCTGATGCGCCGTTCATTCTCCCGCGTCATCGCGGATGAGAACCAGCTTTCTGCCCGACCCCATAACGCACTGAAATCACGTTGGCTTTCCGCCAGACCAATTCCTCGACACTCCTCGTAAATTTCACGTAGTGACCGCATGTGTTTCCCATCCTGCTGATCAATGTATTTATCCACTGCGCAGTGAAACCAAAAATTGACCAGCGGACAACGAATCAGGCACTCTGTATAAATACAAACGGAAGGGCTGGCGCTCTATCTTCTGAGATTTTTTATGCGGCATAATGCTGCTGAAAACCCCCGAGAAGTGCGCCAGCTTTTCGGGGGTTTTATTTTTACACTGACGTGTTGTTGGGAAACCGCCATACCGGGACGTTTACAAGGCGAGAGATACGCCGATTGACCGGGGCGATGAGGTGGGCGTCAGCACTGGACCGTAAAGAACCCGCTTGTGGGATCAGCAAGATCACGAGCGCCGACGACGGTATAGGGAGTAGGCAACGATTGCAGGTAGAAGCCGAAACCCCGATGGAAATCGGAAATCAGGTCGCGTCCACTGATGGTGGATCGAAAAAGCTCCAAATCTCATCGAGACATTGGTCAAAAAGGGCGGCTCTGTGATTAGACATCCACAACCGCCAAGCACTCACGGCTATGGTACGCACGGTCGTGATTGTCCCCGCGTGTTGCTGCGCAAGCAGTGAGAAGGGAATGGGATATAGACATGGCACCGCACGCCGCCATGGTTCATGCCCATCGAATGCGTCCTCGACAACTCAGGTCAGACAGATCGTGTTGTAGACACATCCTTTGCCCCTCGATGGGGGGGGAAGGTGTGTCTCCAATCTTGGTCAGGACAGAAGTCATTGACCAGATCATTCAACCTTCCGGATCAGAGAAACGCGAACGCGCGGAAGGGCAAGCGAGCAGAGCGCCAGCGCCGCGAGTGCCGACCGAAGCGCGTTTCGCCGCACGACCGCCGCAGGCGTGTCGGGCGTTGCCATCCTTTCCGATAACAAAGCTGCGCGGGGAGATCGGCTTGCACGTGCAAGCGGAATTGAATGTCGTCCACGGCCTTGGCCGCATTCAAACGGATTGCTACGGTCGCACGGTGATGGGGGATGGAATGGAAACCAAACGGCTGCCGTTTTCTCTGGTGGTATGCGGGCTGGACGAACTCTCCGCCAAGATGCGGCGGTTCGACCCAACCCACGCGATTTCCATCACCGCCCCCAACGACGATAGCATGGTTTTTCCACCCCATATCCACGTGCTGCGACTGGCATTTCACGACCATCACGACCCTGGCACGCAAGTGGCGCGATTGATCTTGGAATTCGGTCGGCGGCTCCCAGACGACGCCAGGGTGTTGGTACACTGTGCCGGGGGCGTGAGTCGCAGCGCCGCCGCCGCATATCTGCTGCTTTGTCAGCGGCGACACGGCAATGAGCAATCTGCATTTCGATTGCTGAAGGCGATCCGCCCACAAGCACAGCCCAATCCGCTTTTGGTCGCGCACGGCGATGCGCTGCTTAACGCCAATGGACGGATGGTGGCGGCTTTGGAATGGCGATGACGAGCGGTGCAGACCTCCTGCACCAGATCGCGGTCCACCTGCTCAAGCATGCCGATGGTGAGGACGACTGCATTTCCGCATTGGTGACCGCGCTCGACGCGGTACAGGAGCTTTATCGGGCGGATGTGCCGCTGGTCACCATCCCTGCACCAGCAGACGATGACCCTCGGCTTCTGGCGCTCAAAGCATGCGTGATGGAACGGTTGGCCCAAGTCTGGCAGACGCCGCCGCATGACCGACATGGCGAGCGTGCGCCATCATGGTGTGCGGCAGTGCCGCCATTAAGTGATCAGCTTTGGCTGATTCCCCCCGATTTTGCCGATCTCGGGCTGAACCCTATTTTTGAGCGCAGGGGTATCGTAGCGTTACCCAATTTCCTGATGTTCGCTTGAACCCACGTTTCAATCCTGAAGAATACTTGTTCCATGCACCAGCCATTGCTTAATATGATCTACGCATTTTTTATGTGCGTCCAAATCTTTGCACTCAACAAATCCATCCAGATTTGCCAGCGATATCGCAGTTTTTTTGTACGTTACAATATATAATTCAAAGAAATTCATCACAACGTCAGAAACACTAACTTTGTAACCGTCCCTTTCTGGCATCGCCCTCCCAATCCTCATCAGGTCAACTGACGCCATAAACAAAATGTGGTCGGTGATTCTTTTGTCGAAATGAACTTCTTTGCCGTAATCGCGATCTGCATGTTTAAAGTAATTATAGGACGCGCTTATCTTATCAACGAGCTTTTTACCGTATTCTTTTTCAAGTTCCCTGGCAGCTTCCCAGAGGGATCGATAAACTGAATAACCAATTTCTTTCTCGGCAACATGTCCAAGGACTTCTGCGGCTGCACAGGCCAATATATGCGCCCCGATTATCTGACCAAGGTGATGAAGAGTGCAAGCTCCGTGCAACGCATGCTCACCTGCTGCTTCCTTGTAAATGACATCAATCACATCGCTACTCCAATTTGTATTATCCGCCCATTATAATGCCAACACGGGATAACCGCATCCCTTTCCCTTAAACAAAAAGGTCGCCCGAAGGCGACCTCATGCTGCATGAACCACCAGAGGTGTTTGCAGAATTGCGTGCTACCCGCTGATTTAGGCGGCTATTGGCACTGCCGTTAGCGGCGCTTTACCCCGACATACATATCGCGGCACGATCCCCAGAAGGTTTTCGCCGTCTCACTTCCGCCCACGTCGTTGTAACTGACGGCAGCACCAGTGAACTGCTGAACGTAGCTGGCGAACTGCGATGCCTGCTGCTCGCAGTTTTGTGCTTGAGCCTGGGCAAATGGATCATTCATCGCGGACATCTCGCGGACCATCGTCTGCATGCTGGCGTAGACCGCCTTGGGGTCCGAGAAATTGGGTTGTTTGATCTCTGCGGCTTGAGCCGACATCGACAGGCACACGCCCCCAGTCATCACCAGCAGCATTTGCGATAACGAGCGCATCCACGTTCCTCCAAGAACAGGGTCAGCGAGGGCATGCGCCAGGGGCAACGCGGCGGGTCGGCAAGCTGTAGCAGTAGGTGTCCTTCTTGATGTTCTTCACATCAGAGGAGTCGTTGACGAAGAACACCGTGTTCCCATTTCGGTCAGGGGACATGGACATCATGACACTCCCCGTCGTGCGCTTGTTTTGTGGGTCGCGATTAGCGCCCGTCCAGCGCGTCATCTTCGCCCCTTCGGGGATCAGCGTGACGTACTCACAGGAGGACGGATTCACGGTCCAAGGCGCTTTGGCGAACTCCGCAACCTGTGTTGCAAACGCGGTCAGCGTTTGGATCGTTTCCTCGGGCAAGGGGCGACCGTCTTCGATCACCTTGCGACAAGGAATCGCGCTTTCGCCCGCCATGGCGCTGCCGCCGATAAGAACCAATGCGATGGCAGAGAACATGAATGCCTTCATCTCTTTCCCCCTGTCTTACTTGCCCTGACCGATCCAGGCGACATTGCATTGCCCGTATTGCGTCTGGACGATGCGTTTGGCATCGCCTTCATTCTTCCCAGCCTGGACGACCTCGAACTGGGATTTCCCAGGGCAGGAAATGCGGAAGCGGTAACTTTCATCGGCATACGCCGACGTGCATGCGCCCGCGATACCGAGGGCAACGACAACAGCTACGGTCTTTCCCATCAGGCTCTCCCCCAGGACGAGCGCGCCCCATAGGCGCAACCTTCGCGCTCAGGATAAAAGTTTTACGCTAATCGGCAAGATAAAAAATTACGCCAATCGCCTCACTGGCAGCGGTGCTGCACAGTCGGAGGCATGGCGATGGACACCAGCAAACAGGTCGGGAATCGGATCAAGCAGTTCCGCGAGATGCGTGGGTTGACGCAGGCCGGACTCGCAGAACTCATGGGCAAGTCTGTTGTCACGATCTCCAACTTTGAGCGGGCGAAGGTCGCTACGTCGCTTTACACCCTGGAGCAACTTGCGCGACACCTGAACGTTGCCGTGAAGGACTTCTTCGAGGACACGCCACCAGCGCCCCTGCCCGAACCCGAAGCGGGCTTTGCCGTCACCATCAGGAATGTGCTGACGCGTCTGACTGATGATGACATCGAGAATGTCATCTCTGGTCTGAATGGTGTTCTGGATGCCCGCCGTCGTCGCAAACGCAGCGAATGATCAGGGGTACTTGCTGATCACCGCATCGATTTTTTTGGCGGCATCGGCGGCGATGGTGTCGCACTCGGTGGTGTTCGCCCCACGGTACTTCGCGTGCCTGATCTCCCTATAGGCGACATTCGCGATGGTTTGAATGTTCCGCTGCTCATGCTCGTACGCATTGTGCGGGATGTACCCGCCCGAGAACGTCATATGGCGGTCTATCAGGTATTGCATGGCGCTGGTGGCGTACACGTCGATCCGCTCTTCGACCTGCTCGCAATAATTCGCCCGATCCAGCAGATCGCGCCCGTTCTGGTCAGGCGTCTCCGCCGCCTGCTTTTGCCGTTCCCAGAACTCGCGGGTATTCCATTCACCCACGTTCGGTGGAAAATCACGGTAGCCCTGGCGAGTCTCTTTGTCGGTCGGGACAGGCACCTCGAAGCGACCGTAATCGGCGTTCTCCGCATGACTGACAGCACCGGCCATCAACAGGACCGTAGAGAGAATGCAGGCGAAGGTGGTTGGACGCGGATTCATGCCATAACATTACGCTAATTAGCGTGATAAAAAAATACACTAAGTACGGTCACTGCGGGCGCAGCCATGCGGATAAATACCCTCGTTACCGAACAAGGAGGGAAACCATGCGCCTCAGCCAAATCGCCCACGCCGCACCGTCAGCACCAGCACCAGCACCAGCACCAGCACCAGCAACCCAACCAGATGACATCGATGCGCTGGGCGAGGAACTGGTTCAGTCGCTACGAACAATCGCTGAACGGCTGGAATTTTTCGTCAGTTTGTTGGACGCAGAACAGTGTGCTGATCAGCAATCTCGACCACACGCACGCTGACAACCTCGTAGCTCTGGTCGGGGGCGACCCAGCCCGTTGGCTCGCGGCGCGACAGATGGATCAAGGTGGCGCTTCCCGTTTCCGCGCCGTCAGCGCCGCACTCACAGCGCCCCACAGGCAATTGATCCGAGGACTGCTCCAAGAGGTAGACCACTTCGTGCATTTCATCATGACGGAGCGGGGCTGATGCACGTGCCGCGAGTTCGGCGCTGGCGACGTGCAGGGCGGTGTATCGGGCTTCGCGGAGGCACTCGGGGCATGGAGTGAGGTAAACGACCTCCACGACGCGCAAATCGGGTTCGCGGGGCATCAGCCAGGGGGCGAAAGGCTCCGAGTGATCCATCACCATTCAGTTCACCTTCCTCGCGGATAGCTCCTCCGAGGAACCCATGTCGATGCGCGGCGCGGTGGCGAACAGGATCAGCGGCCTGCCTGTGACGACATGCTCCGCGATATACTCGTCAACATCCCCGCGCCGACCTCTCACGGTACGGCAACCGACTATGCGGAAATGCAAGGTATTGAACAGCAAATGCACCTGCTCCGCCGACAAACTGACGAGCGGATCATTGACGGTGCCGCCGCTGTCAGTCGCCAACTGCCCCATGCCCGTGGTGAGTGCCAGCAGATCGGACGGCGACAGGTCGGCGGGAGGCAGATGGAAATGATCGGCTCGGGCGTACCTGATCGCCCCCATGCCCATGTATCGCCGTGCCTTCGCCTGGATATACCCCATCATCGGTCGGCTCCAACCAGGGTAAACCACGTTTCCTCGCTGTTCGGCTGGCAAAAATTGACGACCCGTCCGACTTCCACGGTGACATCGCTGATCAATCCATCGACTTCCCCGCCGTAAGCATGGAACACCACATCATCAACCGCTTTGCGCGCTTCAGCCCAGTTCCGAGCTACCACGGGAATGGTGCCGCGCCAATGAAGGCGGGCTTGGGTGCGGTTGCGGCTGAAGGAAACGATCTCGCCCTCGGCGTCGGGCATCAGCCAACCGTCTGCCCGAATCCCAAGGTCATCTTTGTACGGTGAGGAAGGGGTGGCGCTGACGGGGGCGACGCCCATGCCAATGATGGGAACGACGAAAAAGCGCACGGTATCGGCTGCTTGGAAACGCTGGTTGCGGGGGAAAAGGGATGCCCATCTCATGGGTGACCTCCAGGGTTCAAGTTGACTGGAGGTATTTATGCAAGCGCCTGCACATGCAGTCCTTGTGCTGCGTTCTCGTTCTGATGTGGCTTTTCCCAGATCAATCCGTAGCTCACCTTGCCGATTTCGCCTGCCAGCCGTTCGAGTGGATAGCCAAGCCCATAACCATCACCGACCGAACTGCGGGCATGGCCGGTCAGGGCATCGTGAACATCAACGGGAATACCAGCAGCACGGCAGGCGTCCTTGAAGGTGTGCCTGAATGAGTGGAATACCTTGCGTCGGCTGGTGATGCCCGCATCGTGTTTGAAACGGCTGAACCAACTGGAATATGCCGATGTGACCTTACGACGTTTGCTGGTGATGTCGGGGAACAGACGCTTGTGGCCCGCCTGACGGATGCGCTCGACATAGGCGTTGAACCCCAATTGCCCAAGGATGGGGTGCAAGGGAACATTGCGTTGAGAGGACTCGGTCTTAATAGACTTTTCGATATCCTCCTCATCGTCATCCACCAGCGTGGTGATCGCGAAATATGACACGCCGTTCAGCACCTTCAGGTCGGCTACCAATAGCTGGCCGATTTCCTCCAGGCGACAACCCATGTACAGGGCAATTATGGGAAGCCATTGCCGTCCTTCCCATCGGGCCTGCTCGTGAAATAAGGGCTGCGAGAACAGCGTTTCAAGGTCCGTGTTCTCGAACGGCAGCCGGGGCTTCGCCTTCACCCGCTTGGTGTTTTTGATCGACATGAGCGCGGCCGGGTTGGCGGCGATAATGTCCGACCTGACAGCGTAAGAAAACACAGCGCGGATCGCATCAATCCGCATGTTCACGCTTTTCTCGTCCAGCTTCTTGTGCCTCTGATCATTTCCGAATTTGGCGATGATCTCCTTCACCGACAGCCCCGCGAAATCCTTGGCCTGCCGACGAGCGGGCAGTTTCATCAATTCGCGTTTTAGAACCGCGACATGCTGTTTGGTCACTGACGCGATAGGCGTGCTGTGATGCAGATCGTTCAGTTGCAGCAACATGCTGACTGACTTCCGCCAGTACCGTTCCGTCTCGGGAGGCAGGCGCGCTTCCGTGAGGTAGTCCTCCAGCACACGACTGACGGTGACGATGCCGATGCTGCTGGCGGCAGCACCAGCCTGTGCCTGTGTGGGGGCAGAAGACTGCTGACTGGCGGTGATTTGAAGGGGAGTATCCCAATCACCCTGGTGGCGCTCATGCGTCACATCGGCTGCCTTGACCATGGCACGCAGCACGGCGGATGAAAGGCGCTGACCCGCAGGCCCTTCGACAACGAAGTTCAGTCCATGGGCATCCAAGAGCCGCACGACGATGGGACGCGCAACATATCGGTGGTTCAGGCGTAGGGCCGCCCGCAGCGCCTCGGGCTGTTGCGCGAGGTCGAGGGTTTGCAACGCCCATAGCCCTTCGGATTTGACATCCTCGGTGTCACGGATGGCTTTATCGCGCGCAACGAATGCCGCAAACCATTCCTGAGCAAGCCGTTCGGCGTCGGTGGCAGTGAAGTTGGGGTCGTCCCATACCAGCCGCGCGGGCATAGGCGCGAGTTCTGTGGTGGGTGCGGCTGCTGATGCAGCCAACTTGCCCTTCGCCTGCTCGAACAGCGCATCCACCTCGTCCGCGACGCGGCGGTTGGCGCGCTTGGCGTCCTCCAGGCTCTTGGTGCCGAGGGTTTTGGTGATCTCGGTCTTGCCGATGATCGCCCGAATCTCCTTCGGGACAGCGCGTCGGAACCAGTAGATGCCAGTCTTCGGATGGCGGAACATACAGGCACAGCCAAACATGGTTTTGGATCACCCAATTGTAGCACTGGGCATCACCAAAGCCATTGATTTCGCTGGTTTTGTTTCCCCTCAATAACTTAAGGGGAAATTGGCGGAGAGGGTGGGATTCGAACCCACGGCGAGCTTGCACCCACACCGGTTTTCGAGACCGGCCCATTCGACCGCTCTGGCACCTCTCCGCTGAGAATGCAGGCCCGTACGGTCGGGAGGCGCGCAAACTAACCCAGGGTTCGGCGCCATGCAAGCTCAAAATCAGTATTTTTTCAGGCAGCCCAAAGATTGGGGGTGGTGAGGTTCGAATAGCCAGAGATGAAGCTTTTGGTATGGCCATTCTCGGCGTCAAAGACGTTGCGGCGGATCGTGCCGATATTGCCGCCATAAACGTGGATGCTGATGGAAACCTGATCGGCATGGGCGTTGGCAATGCGGTGGATGTCGCCCACGGTGGGGGAGACGGCGGCCACCTGGCCGCGGTTCAGGCGTTCGGCCGGGGATTCGATCAGGGTTCCGGCGGGGGAGCGGACGTAATTATGGGCGATTTCGGCGCCGCGCAGCACCCCCACCAATCCCCACACCAGATGATCATGAACCGGTGTTTGCTGGCCGGGGCCCCAGACAAAGCTGACGATGGACAGGCGGTCCAACGGATCGGCGTAGAGCAGGTGTTGTTGGTAAAATTGCGGGTGAGGCTGGGCATAGGCAGCGGGAAGCCAGTCATCCACGGCCACCAGATCGGCCAGCAAGGTGGTGCCTTGGGCCAGGATGGCGGCTTCGTCCGGGGCTTGTTCCACCAGGCGGGTCATGGTGGCGGTGAACAGGCGCAATTTTTCTAATCCAGCCATGGCGGTGTCCTTTAGTCCAAAAATCCATAGATTTTTCGTATAATGTCTCGTCGTGGCGCGAGATTCAACACCATAAATATATTGAATTATAGATTTATGCGTGGCTATGGTTTCCGCCGGTTTTCATGCAAAGGGCGCCGCCATGACCCATCTGTCTTCGGGTATTCCCAGTCTGTCCGCCGCTGTTGTGCGCGCCTTGTGGCGCGACGGGGGCGAGGTGGCATTGCTGGATGTGCGGGAGGAGGGGCCGTTTTCCCGCGCCCATCCTCTGTTTGCTGTATCGCTGCCGTTCAGCCGTTTGGAGGAATCGGTTTACCGGCTGGTTCCCCGTCTGACCGTGCCGGTGGTGGTGTATGACGATGGCGAGGGGTACGCCCTGCCGGCGGCGCTGCGGCTGCGTGAATTGGGCTATGGCCGTGTGTCGGTGCTTGAGGGCGGATTGCAGGGCTGGGCGGCGGATGGCGAGGTGTTCCGCGACGTCAACAGCTATTGCAAGGCTTTTGGCGAATTGGTGGAAGCCCGGAAACATACCCCGTCCCTGACCGCGGAAGAGATCAAGAGCTTGCAGGATCAGGGGGCGGACCTGCTGATCATGGACAGCCGCCGGTTCGAGGAATACCAGACCATGTCCATTCCCGGCGGCCAGTCGGCACCGGGGGGCGAGTTGGTGTATCGAGCCTTCGCCCATGTGGCTCAAGCCCAGGCAGCGGGGCGCGATCCCTTGGTCGTGGTCAATTGTGCTGGGCGGACCCGCAGCATCATTGGCACTCAATCCCTGGTCAATGCCGGTTTGCCACGCCGGGTGGTGGCGTTGCGCAATGGCACCATCGGCTGGACCCTGGCCGGTTTCGATCTGGCGCATGGCGCCCAGGAGCGGGTGGCCATCCCCGATGAAGACGGGCTGACCCAAGCCAGGAGCGCGGCACGGGCCTGGGCGGACAAGGTGGGGGTCCGGGTCATCGGTGTGGCGGAGCTGGAGCAGTGGCGGGCCGATCCCGAGCGGACTTTGGTGCAATTGGATGTGCGGACGCCTGAAGAATTCATGATCGGTCATCCTGCCGGGTTCCGCCATGCCCCTGGCGGGCAGTTGGTACAGGCCACGGATGAGTATGTGGGCGTGCGCGGTGCCCGCGTGGTTCTGGTCGATGATGATGGCGTCCGGGCGCGCATGACCGCATCCTGGCTGGTGCAGATGGGCTGGCGTGATGCGGTGGTGGTGGAGGAGGGGGCCTTGCCCTTTGACGAGGTCGGCTGGCCGGCGAATCCGGTGCCGCCCCTGCCGCCCGTCACCTGGCTGGACCCCGCCGATCTGGCGGAAAAGCTGGCGCATGAGCGGGTATTGCTGCTGGATCTGGCGGTCAGCCCGCATTACGCCCGTGGTCACATTCCCGGCGCCCATTTCGCCATTCGTGCCTGGCTGCCGGAAGTGCCGGTGCCCGAGGCCGGGGTTCCGGTGGTGGTGACATCGCCCGATGGCGTTTTGGCCGCCTTTGCCGCCCATGAATTGGAACGGTTGTGGGGGCGTCAGGTTCTGGCCCTGGCGGGCGGCACCCAGGCGTGGCAGGCCCAGGGGCGGGCGCTGGAGCAGGGGGGATTGACCGGGGCCGAGGATGATGTCTATCGCCGTCCCTATGAAGGCACGGATTCCCCGGCCCAGGCCATGGCTGATTACATCACCTGGGAATTGCAGTTGGTGGCCCAGTTGGAACGGGACGGCACCAGCAATTTCCATCCGGTGTGAGCCCGGATCATGGCGTTCTTCCCATCCGTGGCCGCCCTGGCCGCCACCATCCCCGACGGAACCACCCTGGCCATTCCAGCCGATTATGGTGGGGTGGCCATGGCGGCCACCTTCGCCTTGATCCGCCAGGGCGTGCGGGATCTGTCCCTGGTGGCGGCGCCGGTATCGGGGATACAGGCCGATTGCCTGATCGGCATGGGCCGTGTGCGCGATATCCAGGCGGCGGGCGTGTCCTTGGGCGAATATGGGCAGGCGGATCAATTCCGCCGGGCGGTGTCGGCAGGGCGCATCCGCATGGTGGATGCCACCTGTCCGGCCATGCATGCGGCTTTCCAGGCTGGGGCCAAGGGCGTTCCATTCTTGCCGTTGCGGGGGGTGCTGGGGACCGATCTGCTGGCGATGCGCGACGATTGGCGGGTGATCCAAAATCCTTTTGCCCCCGATCCCGATCCCATCGTGCTTATTCCGGCGATCAGGCCTGATGTGGCCCTGTTTCATACCCCCCTGGCTGATGAGGCAGGGAATGTGTGGATTGGCGGGCGGGGCGAGTTGGCAGTGTTGGCCCAGGCGGCACGGCGTTGCCTGGTGACGGTGGACGCCGTGCATCCCGGCAATCTGCTGGATGATCCGCGCTGGGCGGCCGGGTGTTTGGCCCATGTCTATGTGTCGGGAGTGGCGGTGGCGCCGGGGGGAAGCTGGCCGGTGGGGTTGCCGGGCCATCGTCCCGCCGATGATGCCGCCCTGGCCCGTTATGCCCAGGCCGCCAGGACTGACGATGATTTCGCCGCCCTGATGACGGAGTGGACAGCATGAGCAGTCCGGCCAATGACATCGAAAGGTTGGTATCCGTTTTGGCGGAACGGGTGTACGGGGCCAGAACCATCGCGGTCGGCACCAATTCCCCCATTCCTGCCGCCGCTGCCCTGTTGGCCCAGGCTGTGGCCTCCCAGCCGGTGGCGGTCAGTATTCTGGGGTCGGTGCGGCATTCCCTGTTTACCCGGTCGGGGCATGAATTGTTCGATTTCGCCGCTCAGGGTCGGCTGGATGCCTTTTTCCTGGGTGGTGGCCAGATTGACGGGCAGGCCAACATCAATCTGGTGGGCGTGGGGGGGTATCCGGCCAGCAAGGTCCGGTTTCCCGGCAGTTTCGGATCGGCCATGCTGTACGCGCTGGTCCCCAATATCGTGCTGTTCCGCCAGGAACACACCCGCCGTGTCCTGGTGCCCAAGGTGGATTTCATCAGTGCCTTGGGGGTCGGGCCGGTCGGGACCTATCGGCCCGGTGGTCCCAAATGGCTGGTGACCGGGCGGGCGGTGTTCCGGTTCATCCCCGATGCCGCACGCTTTGTTCTGGTCGGCCTGCTTCCTGGTCAGACGATCGCAGGGGTACGGGCGGAAACTGGGTTCGATTTCGATGTCGAATCGAATGAGGTCACTTTATCCGCAGTTGATCCCCGGCATCTGGCACTGCTGCGTGGCCCCATTGCCCAGGATTTGGCGGATGTCTATCCGCGTTTTGTTGCCCGTTATCTGCGCCCAACCTTGCGCAGTCAGGTGGAAAATAAGGCCGGTGTTTGAATCAAAGGAAGAAAGAATGTCAAATTATTACGGAATAGATACGAAAGATCCTGGCGAATACATGGCGGTGTTGAATGATCTGCGCTGGAAGAAGCTGCAAAAGCAGATCGCGGTATTGTTCGAAAATCACGATTATTACCGCCAGCGCTTTTTGGAGGCGGGGGTAAATGCCCCTGGTGATATCCGCTCACTGGATGATTTCCGCGCCCTGCCGTCTTTTTTGGATAAGGCCCGGCATCGCCAGTCGCAAGAGGAATCGCTGGAACGCTACAATCACCCCTATGGCCTGCATTTAAGCTGCCCGCTGGATCAGGTGGTACATTTGGCTGCCACCTCCGGGACCACGGGACAGCCCACTTGGTATGCCTTTACCCGGCAGGACCAGGACATCACCAATAAGGTGTTGGGGCGGATTTTCCAGACCGTCGGCATCCGTCCGGGGGATACCACCTTGCATGCCTTTGGTCTGAGCCTGTGGTTGGCGGGCTTTACCTGGGTGCAGGCGTTGGAAGCCTATGGCGCCCGTCCGGTGGCGGTGGGGGCGGAAGGGGGGGTGCCCAAGATATTGCGCTATATCCAATACACCCGTCCCCGCGCCCTGTTGGCCACCCCATCCATGGCGGCCCAATTGATTGAAAAGGCCCCGGCGGAAATCGGCAAGACCGTGGGGGAATTGGGAATTGAAATCCTGCTGTGCACGGGCGAGCCGGGGATTGGCATTGATGCCATCCGCAGCCATCTGGCCCGGTCCTTCAACGCCCAGGTGTTCGACGCCACGGGCGGGGCTTGGCATAACGGGACCGTGTCGTGCGGTGGGGATCAATACCATGGCATGCACCATGTGGGGGAAGACCATTGCTTCCGGTATGATCTGGTGGACCCGGAAACCAAACAGCCGCTGCCCCTGGTGGATGGCGCGGTGGGCGAAGCCATTCACACCGCCTTGGAATATCAGGCGGCCCCGGCTTTCCGCAACGCCACCGGCGATATTCTGCGTCTGAATGTGGGGGAATGTCCGCATTGCGGCCGCTTCGGCGCCCGTATGACCATTATCGGTCGGGCCGATGACATGCTGAACGTCAAGGGAGCCAAGGTCTATCCGTCGGCCCTGCAAGATGTGGTCGCCACCTTTCAGCCGCAAGTATCCGGGCAAATGCGCATCCGTCTGGATGGGCCGCCGCCACGGGTCACCCCGCCGCTGAAGCTGGTGGTGGAAGCCGCCGAAGCAGTGGGGGCAGGCGATTGGGACGGGCTGGCCAAGGCCATCGAACAGCGGACCCGCGACATCCTGGCCATCCGGCCCAAGGTCAGCATTGTTCCCTTTGGCAGCTTGGCCCGGACGGGGGCCAAGACCAAGCTGATCGAGATCGTCGGTCATCAAAATTGACAAAACTACTAAATATGTGTATTTGTAGTTTTGTCGTGGGTAATAACCCGGTTATCAGATCGAGGATTAGATGAAGCAAGTGCGCACATCACGCCGTTCCCTGCTGCGTGTCGCCGCGGCAGCCGGTGCAGTGGCGGCCTTTCCATTGCCGTTTATCGCCGGAACGTCGCGGGCGGTCGCCCAGACGGCACCGTTGAAACTGGCCTGGAATGCCGGTGCCGCCTGTTTGACCCCCATCGCCGTGGCCGACAAGCAGGGCTTTTTCACCAAGCATGGGTTGCAGGTGGAATTGGTGAATTATTCCGGTTCCACCGATTCGTTGCTGGAATCCATCGCCACCGGCAAGGTGGATGCCGGGGTGGGCATGGCGTTGCGGTGGCTGAAGCCGCTGGAAAACGGTTTCGATGTCAAGCTGACCGCCGGTATTCATGGCGGCTGCCTGCGCATGCTGGCGCCCAAGGGATCGGGGCTGACCTCGCTGACCTCGCTGAAGGGCAAGCAGATCGGCGTGACCGATCAGGCCAGCCCGGCCAAGAACTTCTTTTCCGTGTTGCTGGGGAAAAATGGGATTGATCCCGCCCGTGACGTGGAATGGCGGCAATATCCCGGCAATCTGCTGGAACTGGCTTTGCAAAAGGGCGAAATCCAGGCCATCGCCGATTCCGATCCGCTGGCGTTCAAATTTCTGAAAAGCGCGGATCTGCACGAAATCGCCACCAATCTGACCGGCGAATACGCCACCCGCACCTGCTGCCTGATCGGGGTGCGCGGCAGTCTGCTGCGGGAAAACCGCCCGGCCGCCGCCGCCTTGACCCGCGCCTTGGTGGATGCCCAGCAATTCGTCTATGGCTCTCCCGATCTGGCGGCAGAGGCGTTCGTTAATTTCGCCCCCGGTTCCAGCAAGGACGATATCGCCGCCATGCTGCGCAGCCATGCCCACGGGCATCAGGTGCTGGGTCAGGATTTGCGGGCGCAGATGATCGAATACGCCGACGAATTGAAGGTCGTCTCGGTGTTGAAGCCCAACACCGATTCCAAGCGTTTCGCCGATCGCATCACCGTGGACATCCTGGCGTAAGGAATTTCCATCATGACGGATACCACCATCGACAAAGCCCCGGCGGATCTGCTGGCGGGCACATCATCCAAGACATCTTTCGCGGTTTGGCTGTGGCCATCTGGATTGGCGGCCATCCTGGCCTGGGCGGCGGTGGCGGTGGTCACCCTGAAATGGCCCGATGGGGGGGAATGGGGGCGGTCGGGCGAATTCGCCGGTCTGGCCCTGGCGGTGGCGGCGGCACTGGCGGTGGTGGCCGTGTTCGGGCGGGTCTTGGGCAAGCCGGGCCGTCTGGTTCGGGCCGCCGGGCCATGGGCCTTGGTCCTGGGGCTGGCCCTGCTGGCCTGGGAAGTGCTGACGGCCAAGCTTTATTACCTGCCGCAGCCGTTCTTTCCGCCGCCGCAATCCATCTTGGAAGTCTATCTGGACGATTTTCCCCGTCTGTTCGAATGCCTGTATCATTCGCTGGGTCTGCTGCTGACCGGCTATTTGTTGGGGGCGTTCACCGGCTTCGTCACCGGCGTGGCCATCGGCTGGTCAAAGGCGGTGCGGTATTGGGGCCATCCGGTGCTGATGCTGATCGGCCCCATGCCGGCCACCGCCTGGTTGCCCATCGCCTTTTTCGCCTTTCCCAGCAGTTGGAGCGCGTCGGTTTTCCTGATCGGCCTGGCCGCCGGTATTCCGGTGGCGGTGCTCAGCTTCTCTGGCGTGGCCAGTGTCAACAGCGCCTATTACGACATTGCCCGCACCTTGGGCGCCCGTCCGTCCTTTCAGGTGTTGCGCGTGGCCATTCCGGCGGCCATGCCTCATGTGTTTGTCGGCCTGTTCATGGGCATGTGCAGTTCCTTCGCCGTGCTGGTGGTGGCCGAGATGATGGGGGTCAAGGCCGGCCTGGGCTGGTATCTGCAATGGGCGCAAGGCTGGGCCGCCTATAACAGCATGTACGCGGCCCTGGCGGTGACTGCCATCGTCTGCTCGGGTCTGGTCACCTTGTTGTTCAAAAGCCGCGACCACTTCCTGGCCTGGCAGAAAGGATTGCTGAAATGGTAAGCCGTTCATCCAATCTGGCGTTGGCTGATCAGCCCATCGACGCCCTGGAACTGGATATCCGCGATGTCAGTCATCGGTTCCAGTTGAAGAATTCCGAACTTCAGGTTCTGGACCATGTGTCCATCAAGGTCGAACCGGGCGAATTTGTCGCCTTGTTGGGGCCATCGGGATGCGGCAAATCATCCTTGCTGCGCCTGATCGCCGGGCTGGAGCCGCCCAGCAGCGGCCAAATCCTGGGCGATGGCGCCGAGATCACCGAACCGCATCCGTCGCGGGTGGTGGTCTTTCAGGACCCCACCTTGTATCCGTGGCGGTCGGTCTGGGACAATGTGGCCCTGGGGCTGGAAGCCCGTGGGCTGTTGAAGACCCATAAGAGCCGGGTGGATGATGCCCTGAAGCTGGTGGGGCTGGATAAATTCGCCAAGGCACTGCCCCATCAATTATCTGGCGGCATGGCCCAGCGTGCAGCCTTGGCCCGCGCCATCGTCAACGATCCCCGTCTGCTGATCCTGGACGAACCCTTGGGTAAGTTGGATTCGCTGACCCGTATCACCATGCAAAGCGAATTGGTGGATATGTGGCAGCGCAACGGCTTTACCACCTTGCTGGTCACCCACGATGTGGAAGAAGCGCTGTTCATGGCCACACGGGTCATCGTGTTCAGCGAACGTCCGGCCAGGATCAAGGCGGATCTGACCATCGACCGTCCCTATCCCCGCCACCGCAGCGATCCCAAGCTGGTGGAGTTGCGCCACCAGATTCTGGATTTGCTGGGATTGGGCCAGACATGGTGAGGTGGGCATGGCCTATGATTACATCATTGTCGGCGGCGGCAGCGCGGGATGCGTGCTGGCCGACCGCTTAAGTCAGGATGGCCGTCATCGCGTGCTGTTGTTGGAAGCGGGTGGCGCCGGGCGCCACCCCACCTTTCACATACCGGCCGGTTACGTCCAGAATCGAACCCATCCGCGTGGAAATTGGCTCTATCATACCGAACCCGAACCCGGCATGAACAACCGGCGGCTGTTTTGGCCGCGCGGCAAGGTTCTGGGCGGCTGTTCGGCCATTAACGGCCTGATCTATATCCGTGGCCAAGCCGCCGATTACGATGAATGGCGCGATCTGGGCAATGGCGGATGGGGGTGGGATGACGTCTTGCCTTATTTCATCCGGGCCGAGGATCAGGAACGCGGCGCCGATGCCTATCATGGCACGGGCGGGCCGCTGGCCGTATCGGATCTGACCACCCGCCACGCGCTGAATGATATTTTCGTCAAGGCGGTCCGCCCCCTGGGGGTGGTGACCAACCCGGATTTCAATGGCCGGACCCAAGATGGTGCCGGTCATGTGCAGGTGACCGTGCGCGATGGGCGGCGGTGCAGCACGGCCCGCGCCTATCTGAAGCGGGCGCGGAAACGGCCAAATCTGCATGTGATCACCGATGCGGTGGTGGATCGAGTGCTGGTGGAACGAGGCCGGGCGGTGGGGGTACGCTATGTGCGTGGCGGCACCAGCCATGACGTTCGGGCCGAAGCCGAGGTGATCCTGAGTGCCGGCGCGGTCAATTCACCGCAAATCCTGTTGCGCTCGGGGATCGGCGATGCCGGGCATCTGGCGCCGTTTGGGGTGACCATGGTGCGCCACCTGCCGGGGGTGGGCAGCAATCTTCAGGATCATCTGATCGTCGATTTGAAATATCGGGTTCAGGGCATGACCACCTTGAACGAATTGGCCCGTGGTCCGCGCCTGTTGGCTCAGGTGGCCCGCTATGCCCTGACTAGGCGGGGATTGCTGACCTCGCCCGCCGCGCAAGTGTCGGTTTTCGCCAAAAGCGGCGCCGATGCCGACCGGGCCGACCTGCAATATCACGTCATGCCGGCCACCTTGGACGCGCAGACCAATCAGGTGGAACATCTGCCCGGTCTGACCTGCGGCCCATGCCAGTTGCGCCCGGCCAGCCGGGGCGAAATCCGGTTGGCATCCACCGATCCGCTGGCACCGCCCCGGATCATTCCCAATTACCTGTCGGCGGAATTGGACCGTCAGGTGATCGTCCGCGGGCTGAAACTGGGCCGGGCCATGTGCCGCCGTCCCGAATTGGCGCCGTTCCTGCGCGAGGAACTGGCCCCCGGCGACGGGGTGATCAGCGATGATGACTGGCTGGCCTATGCCCGCAGCCATGGGCGCACCCTGTATCATCCGGTGGGTACGGCCCGCATGGGCAACGATCCCGGCGATGCGGTGGTGGATGCCCATTTGCGGGTTCACGGGGTGGGGGGATTGCGGGTGGTGGATGCATCCATCATGCCCACGCTGATTTCAGGCAACACCAATGCCCCGGTCATCGCCATCGCTGAAAAAGCCGCCGATCTGATTTTGGGCCGTCCGCCCCTGACCTTGCTTTCCCAAGCCGCGTGACCGCGCAAAGGATATGCCATGACCGTTGTGAACAATCCGTCCCTGATCGTCGATACCGCCCGCTATCTGGGGCAAAGCACAGTTCGGCGCGTGCTGACCCGGCAGGATATCAGCATCAGCGACCGGGCCTATCTGCCCCGGCTGGATGATCTGTCTACCGATTGGGTAGCCACGGTGGCGGCCCCGGCCTTTCGTCTGATTTTGGCCCAGCGTGGAGCCGATGCCTGCCGGTCATTTTGTTCCATCGGTACCGGATCGGGGCTGGACGCCCTGGCGGCGGTGGAAATCCTGGGAGCATCCGTGGTGGGGGTGACCGATCTGTTCGCCGATGTGGTGCGGGTGGCTGCCGATAATATCGCCCGCAATCATCATCCCGATCATCCCCTGACCATCCATGCCGGTCATGGCGATCTGCTGTCCCCTCTGGCCGGTCGGGGGGTGACGTTCGATGTGATCTATGAAAACCTGCCCAATATTCCGCTGTTATCCGGGCAGGCATTGGATGTGGCCAGGACCAGTTCGGCTTATGTGCCCGACCGGACGGAACAGGTGCCCCAGGATATTCGGGATAATCTGCTCCATCTGCATTATCTGGCTTTGGGGCAGGCCCGCGACTTCCTGGCCCCCCAGGGGATTGTTTTATCCACCTTGGGTGGGCGGGTGCCGTTGGCCGATATTCTGGCCATGGCGTCCCGCGCTGGTTTTTATGCGGATTTCCTGACCTATACCTGGAAGGCCCAGGTGGACCCGGATGAGATGATTTCATCCTATGCCGCTTGGCAGGCCCAGGGATTGGGGCCGTTTGTCTTTTACCCCGCCGACGTGCTGGATCGGGTGTTTTCCCCGTTGGACATCGCCCAGGCCGGGCGCGACGCCCTGGCCATCGAAGCCGATCTTCTGCCCCATCGCCTGGATGCGCTCTCGGCCCTGGCCGCCTTGCGCTCAGGCACCCGCATCGGCCATACGGTGGCGGTGCTGCGGTCTTTCCTGGACTGATCGGCCAATGGCATCCCCGCTGACATCCCAGGCCCTGACCACCTTGCGCGATGCTTTGGCCACCCATTTTCTGGGCGGGCTGGGGCGAACCGATCCGGTGGGGCGGGAATTGGATCTGATCCGCGACGGGTTGGTCGATCTGGCCGATCTGCCGCCCCAGGTGCCGCCGCCATCGGACCACGCAGCCATCACCCATCTGGGGGCGGCCCTGGCCGGATTGGCCCCCGGCGCATTATCCCAAGCCCTGGTTCCGGTGGCCGATAATCTGCCCTGGCGGTACGGTTATGCCCCCCGCTCCGATGCGCCGGGTCTGCATCAATCCATGGCCTGGGCGGAAGTGGTGGGGCCGGTGGCGCCCTTTGTCAGTCAACGCATTTGCCTGGGGCTGACCCTGATCGGTCCCCACAGCCATTATCTGGATCATCTTCATCCGGCGGTGGAACTGTATCAGGTGATTTCCGGCACCGCCCAGTGGAGCGCAGCCGGGCAGGCCGCACCGCGTCCGCCGGGCAGTTACATCCTGCACCCATCCAATTGTGTTCATGCCATGAAAACCGGGGACCAGCCATTACTGGCCATCTATTCCTGGAGCGGGGATATCGTCACCCCGTCCCGATGGGCGCCATAACCGAAGGGGCCAAGCATCATGGGGCATCATCCTGATACCGTGGCCGTCCATGGCGGCTATCGCGCCGATCCGGCGACCGGGGCAGTGGTACCGCCGATCTATCAGACCACATCTTATATGTTCGAAAGTACAGATCGCGCCATCCGCTTATTCGAACTGAAGGAAGCGGGATACACCTATACCCGCACCTCCAGCCCCGGACGCGAGGTGTTGGAAAAGCGGCTGGCCACCTTGGATGACGGGGTGGCGGCGTTGGCGGTGGCATCGGGAACGGCTGCCGCGCTTTATGCGGTGCTCAATCTGGCCGAAAACGGCGACAACATCGTGGTGGATGACAGTTTGCCGGGAACGGAGGCAGGGGCGTTCCTGGACGGTCTGGCGCGGTTCGGCGTCGATGTGCGGGTGGTGCCCCGTCAGGACCCCCAGGCATTTGCCGCCGTCACCGACCATCGCACCCGCGCTTATTATGGCCAAAGCCTGTCGCTGGCGGATTTATCGCTGTTGCCCATTCAGGCATTGGCCCAGTTGGGGCGGGATCTGGGGGTGCCGCTGCTGGTGGATAACAGCCTGTCGCCGGTGCTGATCCGCCCTGGCCCATTGGGGGCGGCAGTGGTGATTTATTCTGTCCGTGGATTTCTGGCGGGACATGGACAGGCGGATGGCGGCGTGATCATTGATACCGGGCGCTTCGATTGGGAAGCCTGGCCCGATCGGATTCCCACCCTGAACCACCCCGATCCGTCCTATCATGGTGCCGTCTGGGTGGATGTGGTCCGCCAATGGGGGCCAGTGGCCTTCATCGCCCGCTTGCGGGGGCGCATGCTGCGGGATCTGGGCGGGGCTATCAGCCCCTTTGACGTCTTTCAAATTCTTCAGGGGGTGGAAACCCTGCCGTTGCGGGTGCGCGCCCAGACCGATAATGCCCGGCAGGTGGGCCGCGCCTTGCACGATGGCGCAGCCGGGCTAGGGGTCGAAGTGCTGGCCCAGGCCGGTCCCTTTCTGCGCCTGGGCTTGGCCTCGGGAATCAATCCTCCGCCATCGTTGATCGCCCCGGTGGGCGATGCGGGCCAAGTGCGCAGCACCTTGGTGCCGGGCGGGGCCGGGACCGGCATCGTGTTGGTATCGGTGGGGCTGGAACATCCCGATGATATTTTGGCCGATCTGGTCCACTGGTTGGGGGATGGGATTTAGATTTATGTGTGTCCCTCGCCGGGCGCCGCCTGTTGGCGGCTTGGCTGCGCCCGCAATGGGCTTGGGGTTTTGTTTATGTCCCTCAGCCGCGTGCGTCCTCTACACTGCATGCCCCCATCTGTCCCAGGGCGATGCGGATTTCATCGTGCAGCAAGGCCAGGGCATGCCGTGCCCCCTTGCCCCCCAGGGCGGCTACCGCCGCCAGCAGGGGGCGACCGACAAAGACGAAATCGGCGCCCAGGGTCAGGGCGCGCACCACATCCAATCCCGATCGGATGCCGCTGTCGAACAAGATGGCAGCCCTGCCCGCCACGGCCGCCGCCACGGCGGGCAGGGCGTCAATGGCTGCCGGGGCGGCGTCGTATTGGCGTCCGCCGTGATTGGACACCTGAATGCCGTCTATTCCCAGCGCCACCGCCTTGCTGGCGTCGTCGGGATGCAAGATGCCTTTGACCACCATGGGGCCGGGCCACAGGCTGCGGAACAGGGCGATATCGTCCCAACTGATGCGGATGGTCCGTTTCCGGTTCAGCATGGCGGCGGCATGGGGATCATCTTGGGTGGCATAGGGCATCAGAGTGGAAAAACGGGGGCGCCCGGCCCGGATGGATGCCCAGCACCAAGCGGGATGGGCCAAGGCGTGGGCGATCATGGATGGGGTCAGGTGAAAGGGCAGGGTCATGCCGTTCCTGATATCGCGCAGGCGCCGCGACCGGATGGGAATATCCATGGTGACCACCAGCACTTTGGCTCCGGCGGTTTTGGCCCGCTGGATCAACTGGCGGGAAATGGCGTGGTCGTCATCGGCGAATGGGTAAAGTTGGAACCACCAATGATCAGGGGCGGCGGCGGCGATCTCTTCCAAGGCGGTGGTGCCCACGGTGGACAGGACAAAGGGCAAGCCGGCATCTTGGGCTGCCTGGGCCAGAATGGTTTCCGCCCGTGGCCAGACCAATCCGGTCAGACCCATGGGGGCGATTCCCAGGGGTAGGGGGTAATCCTGGCCGAACAGCCGGGTTGCCGGGTTGACGCGGGTGACGTCGCGGCCATAACGGGGGCACAGGATGATCCGGTCCAGGGCGTGGCGATTGCGGTTCAGGCACAGATCATCGCCCACCCCCGCCCATAGATAATCGGCGGCCATGGGGGGCAGGCGTCGCCGCGCCAGCCTGTCCAGATCGGCCAGGGCGGGGAAGCGCCGGTTCAGCACCGGGTCCAGGGCAAAGGGAGAAACAGTCATGGCCGGTCCATCCGCGCAGGGAAACGACCATGATGTTTAATCAGTCTATTAATCTAGTGCAATATAGTTTTAGTTAGACTGGAAATCCGGCCTTGCTCAGCCTTTGGAACATGTTGCGTTCCTGTTCCGGGGTCAAGGACAGCAGGGGGGGGCGGACGATGCGCCATGCCGGATCGCCGCAGGCTTCGGAAATCAGGGTTTTCAACGCGGCAATCTGGGGGAAATCCTGCAAGGCGACGCGGAAACTGACCAGCATTTGCTGCAAGGCATCGGCATCGGTGTCGCCCCAATGATGGTACAGATCGACCATGGCGGTGCCGTTGATATTGGCGTTGGACGCGATCACCCCGGCGCCTCCCATGCGCAGGCAGGTCAGCATGTGGGTTTCATTGCCGGTGAACAGGTCCAGTCCGGGAAAGGACCGGCGCATCACCTCCATATTGGCCAGATCGCCGGAACTGTCCTTGATCCCGGCGATGGTGGCGGGATACGCCTTCAGCAGCCGTTCCACCAGGGCGGGGGAGATGGGAATCTGGGAATGACGGGGGAAGTGGTACAGATAGACCCGTAACCGTCCATCCCCCACCCGGTCGATGGTTTCCGCATAGGCGCGGAACAGTCCGTCATCGGACACGCCCTTGAAATAAAAGGGCGGCAGCATCAGCACCCCGGCGCAACCCAGGGCGACGGCATGGGCGGTCAGCCTGACGGTGTCGGTCAGGGCGCAGCATCCGGTGCCCGCCATCACCCGGCTCATGTCCAGCTTGTCCTCGGCCATGGCGTCCAGCAGAATCATCCGTTCGCCCACCGACAGGGAGTTTCCCTCTCCGGTGGTGCCAAAGGGCACCACGCCCAGATCAAGCTGAAGCAGGGCGCGGGCCAGGGCGGTGAAACGCTTGGGATCGGGAATCAGGTCCGGGCCGAACGGGGTCAGGATGGGGGCCAGGACCCCGCGAAGGGATGTGCCGATGCCGACCATAATGGGAAAACTCCTTGTCCTATGTCACCGGGTGTCGCTACCATCCCGCCACCATGGCATTTGATACCACCTTGGCCGTCAAGTTGATCCCGCTTTATGTGCTGGTGGCCATCGGTTTTGCCTTGGGGCGGCTGATGGGGGTCAAAAGCGCTGAAATCGGCAAGCTGGTTTTGTATGTCCTGTCCCCGGCGGTGGTGTTCAAGGGGTTTTACACTGCCCGGTTGGATGGCGCCATGCTGGCTTTGCCCTTTGCCGTCATGGGGCTGGCCTGTCTGGCCGCTTTGGCGGCCCGTCCTCTGGCTCGTCGGCTGTGGTCGGATGGCCGGGACAGTATCGCCACCTTTACCGCCGCCACCGGCAATACCGGATTTTTCGGTATCCCCGCCTGTCTGGCGCTGATCGGGCCGGACAGTCTGGCCTATGTGGTTCTGGTGTCCTTCGGCTTTACGGCTTACGAAAATTCCTTGGGATTTTTCATGGTGGCCCGCAGTCAGGCGACATGGCGCGGCGCCTTGGGGCGTATGGCGCGCTATCCCGGCCTGCATGCCTGTTGGCTGGGGGTCGTGATCAATCTGTGGATGAACCAATGGGGCGGCGGGCCGTTGCCCGATTTCATTCCCCGCACGGTGGACATGCTGGCTGGGGGGTTTTCCGCCATCGGTATGATGATTGTCGGCCTGGGATTGGCGGGTATTGCCCGTTTGCGGGTGGATGTGGGGTTCTGCCTGTTCACCTTTGCCTGGAAATTTCTGTTCTGGCCAATGGTGGCGATGGCATTCATTTGGCTGGATCGCGGATTCCTGCACAGCCTATCGCCCATGGCCCATCAGGTCCTGTTGGTTGAAAGTCTGGTGCCGATGGCGGCGGTCACCGTGGTTCATGCGGCCTTGCGGGGTATCCATCCCGATCATGCCGCCATGGCGGTGGCGATCAGTACGGTACTGGCATTGGTATGGTTGCCGATGATGTTCAGCATTATCGGGTTATGACCTGATGATACGCTGGCGAAATGCTGGCATAATGGCGAAAATAATATATCAAAGGTTGTCTTTCGGGGGGTGCGATGTCGTCCATTTATGATGCGCTGGTGGCAGAGCTGGGGGTCGATTGGCCGACTTTGGGCGATATCCGGCTTAGTGGCCAGGACCCTTGCGTCGATTCCGTGTTTCGGATCGGTGAATCAGCGGCGGCGGTTCTGGGGGTCCAGGCGGCGGCTGTGGCGGAAATCTGGCGGCAGCGTTCCGACTTGCGCCAGGGTGTGGCGATTTCGGCGCTGGGGGGGGCCTTGTCCACCGCGTCGGTTTTCTATCAATTCCAGCACGGCTATGTCATTCCCCAGCCGGAACCCAGCTATCCGCTGGTGACCTTTTATCCGACCCGTGACGGGCGTTGGTTTTTCCCCCACGGCGCGTTTCCGGCTCTGCGCAATGGCTTGCTGAGTTTGCTGGGATGCAGCATGGACCCGGATTCCATCGCTGCCGCCATCGCCAAATGGGATGCCCAGGCGTTGGAAGATGCGGTGGCCGAACGGGGGCTGTGCGGGGCCATGGCCCGCAGTCATGCCGAATGGCTGGCCCATCCCCAGGGTCAGGCCCTGGCGGCCAGCCCCTTGATTGAAATCATCAAGATCGGCGATTCCGACCCGGAACCGTTTCAGCCGGCCGCCCGTCCGCTGGCGGGGGTCAAGGTGCTGGATCTGACCCATGTGATCGCCGGCCCCACCTGTGGCAAGACCCTGGCGGAACAGGGGGCATCGGTCATTCATGTCACTTGGCCGGGCCATCCCGGTCTGCCGCCTTTCGACGTTGATACTTCGCACGGGAAGGCTCTGGCCTTGTGCGATCTGACCCGGCCCGGCGATGCCGCCCGCATGCGCTCCATGGTGGCCGAGGCCGATGTGTTCGCCGAAAGCTACCGCCCCGGCGGGATCGAGCGTCAGGGATTTGGCGTGCAGGATGTGGCTGCTTTGCGCCCCGGCATCATCTATCTGTCCGTGGATTGTTACGGTTGGACTGGTCCCTGGGCCAATCGCCCCGGCTGGGAACAATTGGCCCAGGTGGTCACCGGAATGACTGTGGCCCAGGGCAGTGCGGACAAGCCGGAAATCCAGCCCACTTTCCCCAATGACTACATCACCGGCTTCCTGGGGGCGTTGGGGGTCGAGATGGCGCTGCTGCGCCGGGCGGCGGAAGGTGGCAGCTATCATGTGCGGGTGTCCCTGTGCCGTACCGCCATGTGGTTGCAGGATCAGGGGACTTTGCCGCGCCAGACCCCGCCGGTCGCTATTCCGTTCCCGGTGGCCCAGGATTATTTGCTGACGGCACCTTCACCTTTTGGTGAGTTGACCTATCTGGCGCCGGTATTGTCCTATGAGCGGACACCGTCGGCCTGGGATCTGCAAACCGGCCCCTTGGGGTCCAGCCCACTGGAATGGCCCTGATCTATTAAAGGCGGTGTTGCCATGGGGTATTTGCAAACCGTGACCAGTCAAGCAACCGCCGCCGTCATCGGTGCTGGCCCCGCCGGTCTGATGGCGGCTGAGATCCTGTGCGCATCGGGTGTCCGGGTGACGATTTACGACCGGATGGCCATGCCCGCCCGCAAATTTTTACGGGCGGGGATCGGTGGGTTGAATTTGACCCATTCCGAACCGCTGGATCAATTCATCAGCCGCTTTGCTGCCCGCGCCCCCCTGTTTTCCCGCTGGCTGCGGGAATTCGGGCCGGAACAGCAACGGGCCTGGGCGGCGGATTTGGGGATCAAGACCTTTATCGGCAGTTCTGGCCGGGTGTTTCCCACCAGCTTCAAGGCAGCCCCCATGCTGCGCGCCTGGCTGAAACGCCTGTCGTTGATGGGGGCCAGTCTGCACACCCGCCATTTGTGGCAGGGTTGGGACGATATGGGGAATTTGCGTTTTCAAACCCCCGATGGGGATGTGTCGGTCCAGGCCGATGGGGTGGTTTTGGCCCTGGGGGGAGCCAGTTGGCCGCAATTAGGGTCCGATGGCAGTTGGAGCCAGGTGTTGACCGGGCAGGGTGGTGCCCATATCGCCCCCTTTCAACCCGCCAATTGCGGTTTCGACGTGGATTGGAGCGAGCATTTCAAGACCCGTTTCGCCGGCCATCCGGTTAAGGCGGTCGGATTGTCCCATGCCGGGCGGCGGCAAAAGGGCGAATTCGTCATTACCGAAACCGGGGTGGAAGGCAGCACCATCTACGCCCTGTCGGCGCAATTGCGTGACGAAATATCCGCCCAAGGCCAGGCCCGGCTTGACCTGGATCTGAAACCGGACTGGTCCTTGGACAAATTGGCCGAGGCTTTGGACCGTCCGCGCGGCAGCCGGTCATTGGCCAATCATCTGGATCGTAATGTGGGGCTAAAGGGGGTCGCCGCCGGTCTGTTGCGCGAAGCCACACCCGGTCCGCTGCCCACCGATTCCCGCGCTCTGGCCCTGATGATCAAGAGTGTCCCGTTGATTTTACGCCGTCCCCGGCCATTGGCCGAAGCAATCAGCACCGCTGGCGGCGTTACCTTTGAATCCTTGACCGACAGCCTGATGCTGACCGCCCGGCCCGGCGTGTTCCTGGCCGGGGAAATGCTGGATTGGGAAGCTCCGACCGGTGGTTATCTGCTGACTGGCTGCCTGGCCACCGGGCGGCAAGCGGGCATGGCCGCCGCCCAGTGGATGGCCACCCATGCGGTGATGCCAAGCCATCACGGGTGGAATGCGTGACGGCCTCCTTCGGCTGGAGCTGCATGCGTCATACCAAATCCCGGTGAGTGAAACTCATAGGGATTTGGTTAGGCCCAAGGGGCCGCGCGGCTTACGCCGCGGAAGGCAAGGGTTTCGGAGAAACCCGCCCGCCGCTGAGGGCGCCGGTGATCGGTTC
>JAYSBF010000036.1:0-33549 GCA_041915545.1 Magnetospirillum sp.
ATCCAACCCAATCGTGCTAATCTCGGTCATGGACGGCCCCCTCGAATGGTGTGTTTCGACAACCACCATCTTGGCGCATTGCGACGCCGATGAGCAGGGGCCGTCCACCCCATCAATTCATTGGCTGATCGGTATTATACCGGTCCCCCGCGATCATTCGCTTGATTATGACAGGTTGCGGATGAATGGTCGGAATGGGCGGTCGTCGCGGATATGGTCGATCAGCCAAGTGTGCAGGAATTCCGCCGTCTCGCTGAACAGCCCGGTTTCAAAACGGTGAGGGCCCAGGTTTTGGAACCGCTGCCGTAATGTCTGGATTTGTACCAGCAATCGGTCATGATCCGCCCGGTGCGATCCCAGATCAGGGAAGCCGTTGCGGTCAAGCAATGTTTCTTCGGTGCTGAAATGGGCCTGGGCCGCCGCCGTCAAATCCGCCAGGATGGCGGCCAGACTTTCCCCGCTACTATCGGGATCGTCGGCGGCGCTGACGAAACGGTTGCACAAATCGACCAGTTGTTTGTGGCCCTTGTCAATTTCGGGCAGACCCAGTTTCAGATCATCCGACCACAAGATGGTGTGAGGCGCGTCCATCATATCCCCCCGGTGATGATGAATATGGCATGCGTCTGATTTAACGCACATCTTTTTGGGTGTCTGCGACGACCTGATCCGCTGCGGTCAGCAACGCCTGAATGGCTTGGTGAAACATGGCTTCGGTCAGCCGTCCGGTGTTGGTGTTGTAGCGGGAACAATGGTAGCTGTCGGTCAGGATCAACCCATTGGGAAGATGATGCACCATTCCGTGGCTGAACACATAGGCGGATTTACGTAAACCCAGAACAGTCAGGATGGCTTGGTGCGCATCCCGCCCGATGGCGAATAGTCCCACCAGATCGGGCATGGCCTTGATTTCGTCCGCCAGAAAAGGCCGACAGGCGGCGAATTCCGTGGGCTGAGGTTTGTTGGCGGGGGGGACGCAGCGGACGGCATTGCTGATCCTGGCCCCGGTCAGGACCAGCCCGTCATCGGGGCTGGCCTGGTAATCACCCCGGGCCAGACCAAAGGCCCGTAGCGACGGGTACAAAAGATCACCGGCATAGTCCCCGGTAAAGGGGCGTCCGGTCCGGTTTGCCCCCCTTAGTCCCGGTGCCAGCCCAATAAACAGGAACCGGGCGGAAAGCGGGCCAAAGGACGGCACTGGCGCATTGTGCCAGTCCGGCCAGTGCTGCCGGTTTTCGGCACGCATCTGGACCAGACGGGGACAGGCAGGACAGTCATGATCGGGGACGGGCGGGGCCTGCATGAGAGCGTCCATCAATCCACGTCGTCGTCATCGTCATCGTCAAGGGGGGAGGGGCCGCGGTCGTCCCGATAGCTTGGTGTCCGGGCGATCAGATGCTCCATATCCATCAATTCGATGAACGTATCGGCCTGGCGCCGCAATTCATCGGCGACCATGGGCGGTTGCGAACGGACGGTGGAAACAACGGAAACCCGCACCCCTTTGCGCTGGATGGCCTCCACCAGACGGCGGAAGTCGCCATCCCCGGAAAACAACACCACATGGTCCAGATATTGGGCCATTTCCATGACATCAATGGCCAGTTCGATGTCCATATTGCCCTTGATCTTGCGCCGTCCCATGGCGTCGGTGAATTCCTTGGTCGGCTTGGTGACCATGGTGTAACCGTTATAGTCCAGCCAATCCACCAGGGGGCGGATGGGAGAATATTCCTGATCTTCAATCAAAGCCGTGTAGTAGAAAGCTCGGATCAGCTTTCCCTTGCGGGCGAATACGCCAAGCAACTTTTTATAATCAATGTCAAACCCCAATGCCCTGGCTGCCGCGTAAAGATTCGATCCGTCGATAAACAGTCCAATGCGTTCGCTGTCATAGAAATGCATGGTTCTATCCGATAAAATATTGAAACTGATGATATGCCACGGCGGTCAGCGTGATTTTAATCAGCGATGTTTTCACTCGCCGGGCGCCACGATGACCGTTATGGCTACGGATATTAACCTAGGCGTCTGTGCCACCTTACGCAAGAGCGCTCATGCGAAGCGAGAACATCGGGCAAGGTTCCGTGTGGGAAAATGCTGTTTTGGGCGGGGCTTGCTTTGCCGCATCGCGGCATTGTATGATCGCGACTCTTTCCGCCGATGCATTCAAAGTACAAAGGACAGTCCATGGCGCGCGTTACCGTAGAAGACTGCGTTGTTAGGGTTCCCAACCGGTTCGAACTGGTGCTGGTTGCCGCGCAACGCGCCCGTGACATTTCGTCCGGCTCCCGCCTGACCGTTGAACGCGACAACGACAAGAACCCCGTGGTGGCCCTGCGCGAGATTGCCGACGACACTGTCGATCTGGACAATCTGCGCAATTCGGTGGTGTCCGGTCTGCAAAAGCATGTGGAAGTGGACGAGCCGGAAGATGAAGACATGGAAAGCTTCATGCCCGAAGGTGACATCGCTTTCGAAAACATGTCCAGCAGCGATGAATCCCTGGAAGACAACATGACCATCACCGATGACATGCCCGATTTCGATGTGGGCGGTGATATGTCTGACGTTGATGACTGATCTGTCGGTTTGATGATGTGGCCCCCGGTGACAGTGCCGGTGGGCCACACCATCTTTTCTATGGAAATGCCCCGGATGCCCAGGCCGGGGCCTGAAATATCGGCGCGGGGTGTGGCATGGCGATGATGCGCCAGTTCGAACTGGTCGAACGGGTCAAATCCTATGATCCGTCGGCGGATGAAGATGCCATCAACCGTGCCTATGTCTTCGCCATGAAGATGCATGGTTCGCAATTGCGGGCCTCGGGCGATCCTTATTTTTCCCATCCCATCGAAGTCGCGGGTATTCTGACCCGCTATCGTCTGGACAGCGCGTCCATCATCACCGCGTTGCTGCACGACACGATCGAGGATACCCCCGCCACCCAGGACGATATCGACCGCCTGTTCGGGCCGGAAATCGGACGTCTGGTGGATGGGGTCACCAAATTATCCCGCATCGAAATGCAGTCGGACCACGCCAAGCAGGCGGAAAACCTGCGAAAGCTGGTCCTGGCCATGAGCGAGGATATCCGCGTGCTGTTGGTCAAGCTGGCCGACCGCACCCATAACATGCGGACCCTGCATTATATCCAGAAGCCGGAAAAACGGCGGCGGATCGCCCTGGAAACCATGGAAATTTACGCCCCGCTTGCCGAACGCATCGGCATGCAGGAAATCAAGATGGAGCTTGAGGATCTGGCCTTCACCGAATTGCATGGTGATGCCCGCGCCTCCATCATTGCCCGGCTGAATTTCCTGCGGGAACAAGGGGGTGACCTGATCGGCCGCATCTTGGAGGAACTGCGCCGGACGCTGGATGAATCCGGGGTCAAGGCGACGGTGTCCGGGCGGGAAAAGACGCCTTATTCCATCTGGCAGAAGATGCAGCGCAAGAATGTCGGTTTCGAGCAGCTTTCCGACATCATGGCGTTTCGGGTCGCCGTGGATTCCATCGAGGATTGTTACCGCGCCCTGGGCGTGATCCATTCCAAATATCCCATGGTTCCCAATCGGTTCAAGGATTACATCTCGACGCCCAAGCCCAATGGCTATCGGTCCTTGCATACGGGGGTGTTCGGTCCCGAACGCCATCGGATCGAAGTGCAGATCCGCACCGACGAAATGCACGAGGAATCCGAAATGGGCGTGGCCGCCCATTGGCAATATAAAAAGGGCGGGCGTCAGACCGATGGGCGGCAATATCGCTGGCTGCGCGAATTGCTGGATATTTTGGAACATGCCTCGAACCCCGAGGAATTTCTGGAACATACCAAGCTGGAAATGTTTCAGGATCAGGTTTTTTGCTTTACTCCAAAGGGAGATTTGATCTCGCTGCCATCGGGGGCGACGCCGGTTGATTTTGCCTATGCCGTTCATTCGGAAGTGGGCGACACCTGTGTCGGCGCCAAGATCAATGGCCGGATCATGCCATTACGGTCCCGTCTGCAAAACGGCGATCAGGTGGACATCATCACCTCGAAGGCGCAGACGCCCAACCCCACTTGGGACCGGTTCGTCGTTACCGGCAAGGCCCGCGCCCGTATCCGCCGCTTTGTCCGCACCCAGCAGCGGGCGCAATATCTGGATTTGGGCCGGGCTATCCTGGTCCGCGCCTTCCGCCAGGAAGGGTATGATTTCACCGAAAAAGCGGTGGATGGGGTCCTGAAAATTTTCAAGGCTCCCACTGTTGACGATCTGATCGCCATGGTGGGCGAGGGGGTTTTGACCGCCAAGGATGTGGTGGTCACCATTTTCCCGGAATTGAAAACTCCGGCCAAGCCCCAGGACAATGTGGTTTCCATGCCGCGCAAGGCGGGTGGGGATGTCCGTGGCAAGGGGGCGCCGGTTCCCATCAAAGGGCTGATCCCCGGCATGGCCATGCATTTCGCCGGCTGTTGTCACCCCCTGCCCGGAGATCGCATCGTGGGGATTGTCACCACCGGCAAGGGGGTGACCGTTCATACCATTGATTGCGAAAATCTGGAGCAATATGCCGATACGCCGGAACGCTGGTTGGATATTTCCTGGGAAGAAACCGAAGGAACCGCCATCCATCTGGGGCGCATTGATCTGGTGGTTGCCAATGAACCGGGGGCATTAGGGGCGGTGACCACGGTAATTGCCAAAAATATGGGCAATATCACCAATTTGAAGATCACCAACCGGACGGCTGATTTTTTTGAGATGTTGATTGATATTGAAGTAAGAGATGTCAAACATCTGATCAATATCATTGCAGCCCTGCGGGCAACGCCGTCCATCACCTCGGTGGACCGGGCCAGAAACTGATCCCATCCTTTCCGTTCATGAAAGAGCAGCACCATGACTGCCCATCCGCTTCGCCTGGGTGTGAATATCGATCACGTCGCCACCATCCGCAACGCCCGTGGCGGCTTGCATCCCGATCCGGTCCGGGCCGCCCATCTGGCCGCCGCTGCTGGCGCCGACGGGATCACCGCCCATTTGCGTGAAGACCGCCGCCACATTTCCGACAGCGACATCGCCCGGCTGTCCAACGAAATCCAGTTGCCGCTTAATCTGGAAATGGCCGCGACCGAGGAAATGGTCGGCATCGCCTTGCGCCATCGCCCCCATGCGGCATGTATTGTCCCGGAAAACCGGGCGGAACGCACCACCGAAGGCGGGTTGGATGTGGCTGGGCAGATGGACCGTTTGGCGCCCATGGTGGGACGCCTGAACGAAGCGGGGATACGGGTGTCCTTGTTCATCGAAGCCGATCCCCGCCAGCTTGATGCAGCCAAGGCGGTGGGGGCGCCGGTGATTGAATTGCACACCGGGGCCTATTGTGATCATGTCGGCCCCGATCGTGACCGTGAATTGGCCCGGATCGTGGCCGCCGCAGCCCATGCCCATGCCATTGGGCTGGAATGTCATGCCGGTCACGGCTTGACCTTTGATACTGTTCGACCCATCGCCGCCATCGCCAGCATCGCCGAGCTGAATATCGGCCATTTCCTGGTGGGCGAAGCCATCTTCATCGGCTTCGATGCGTCGATCCGTCGCATGCGCCAGTTGATGGATGATGCTCGTGGCCGAACTCAGGGGCTTGGCGGTAACTAACTTGACAGGGCCGGGCCGGACTGCTTACCTCGGCCCTGATCGGATCGTCGTGTTTGGGAAAATGCGGCTTTTCAATAAATATATCAGATATATCAACAGTCTAGGCAGCGGTATTCATGTCCAGGGAAAAGTCGGGCAGCGGCGGGGAAACCATCAAAACCGTCCTTATTGCCATGGCCATTGCCGCCTTTGTGCGGACGGTGGCGTTTGAGCCGTTCAATATTCCGTCGGGATCAATGATTCCCACCTTACTGGTTGGCGATTATCTGTTTGTTTCCAAATATGCCTATGGCTATTCCCGCCACTCCCTGCCGTTCAGCCTGGGGCCGAAGGGGGGGCGGATGATGGAAAAGACCCCTGAACGCGGTGACGTGGTGGTGTTCAAAAAGCCGCCCGAAGGCCGGGTTGATTATATCAAGCGGGTCGTCGGTTTGCCGGGTGACCGCATCCAGGTCACTCGGGGGATCTTGTACGTCAACGGTCAGCCGGTGAAGCGCGAGCGAATCGAGGATTTCGTTGAGATCAACCGCGAAGGCAATGTGATGCGGGCGGCGCAATATATTGAAACCCTGCCCAATGGGCGGCGCCATCGCATCATCGAATATGCCGGTGATAACGGCATTGCCGACAACACCCCGGAATATGTGGTGCCTGAGGGGCACTATTTCATGATGGGGGATAATCGCGACAATTCCGCCGATTCCCGTTTCCTGGATGAAGTGGGATATGTTCCGGCGGAAAATTTGGTGGGACGGGCCGAAGTGGTCTTTTTCTCGGCCGATGGATCGGCGGCTTTGTGGGAATTCTGGAAATGGCCCAGCGCCATCCGCTATTCCCGTCTGATGTCGGGGATTGACTGACGCCATGGGGAATGACCTTCCCTTTCAGGATTTGGTGCTGCGCCTGGGGCATTCGTTCAAGACCCCGCTTTTGCTGGAACAGGCGCTGACCCACCCATCGGTGGTCAGCGGGCGCACGCCGCGTAAATCGACACCGTACGAACGCCTGGAATTCCTGGGCGACCGGGTTCTTGGGCTGGTTGTGGCTCAAATGCTGTTCGACCGGTTCCCCTTGGAGCCGGAAGGTGCCTTGGCCCGCCGTCATGCGGCCCTGGTCCGTCGGGAAACATTGGCCCGCGTGGCCCAGCAGATCGACTTGCCCACCGCCTTGATCATGTCGCGCAGCGAGGATGATTCCGGCGGACGCTCCAATCCGGGGTTGCTGGCCGATGCCTGCGAGGCGGTGATTGGTGCCTTGTTCGCCGATGCTGGCTTTGCCGTGGCCGAAGCTTTTGTCCGAAGGCTGTGGATTCCCCTGATGGAGGAAAATCCCGCCCCGCCAAAGGATGCAAAAACCGCGTTGCAGGAATGGGCACAGGGTTTGGGTAAAAAATTGCCTATTTACCGGGTGGATGGGGTGGACGGTCCCCCCCATGACCCTATTTTCAGAATGGCCGTTGAAATCGAAGGAATGGAAGCGGTCACCGCTTCGGGGTCGTCCAAACGGGCGGCGGAACAGGCGGCGGCTTTGGCCATGCTGGCAAAGGTGGGAAAATGACCGAAGACGGGATGCAACATTCCCTGGAAACGCAACGCTGTGGCTATGTGGCCGTGGTCGGGGCACCTAATGCCGGAAAATCCACATTGGTCAACGCTCTGGTTGGGACCAAGGTGTCCATCGTCTCACCCAAGGTGCAGACGACACGGTTTCGGGTGTTGGGGATCGTCATGGCTGATGACGCCCAGATCATCCTGGTGGACACTCCCGGTATCTTTCAGCCGCGTCGGCGGCTGGATCGGGCCATGGTGGCCGCAGCCTGGAATGGCGCATCCGATGCGGATCTGGTCTGTCTTTTGGTGGATGCCCATCGGGGCTATGACGATGACAGCCGCGCCATTGCCGCCAAATTGAAGGAAAGCGGCCGCCAGGCGGTGCTGGTTCTGAACAAAACCGATGCGGTGAAAAAGGAAAAGCTGTTGGCGCTGGCCCAGCAAATTCACCAGGACGGTATTTTCACCGATGTGCTGATGGTATCGGCGCTGACCGGCGACGGTCTGGACCGGTTGCGGTCATTGTTGGCGGAACGCTGCCCGGCGGGGCCGTGGATGTTCCCGGAAGACGAAGTTTCCGATTTGCCACAGCGCATGTTGGCGGCTGAAATCACCCGCGAAAAGGCATTCCTGAAACTGCACGAGGAATTGCCCTATGCCCTGACGGTGGAAACCGAACAATGGGAAGAGCGCGAGGATGGCTCGGCCCGCATTGATCAGGTGATCTATATCCAGCGGGACAGCCAGAAAGCCATCGTGGTGGGCAAGGGCGGTCAGCAGATCAAGGCGATCGGTGCGGCAGCCCGGACCGAATTGGAAGCGTTGCTGGAACGCCGTGTTCACCTGTTCCTGCACGTCAAGGTCAAGGATGATTGGCAGGATCGGCGCAGCCATTACAGCGAAATGGGGTTGGATTTCGACGTTTGAAGCCGGCCAGCCTTGCGGGCGCGACCGGCTGTATCCCCCGCTTTCCTCGGGGTGGGAACTTCCGGGACGGGCCTGAGTGATGGATGCGGCAAATCTGAGCATGGGGAGCGTGGGCTTGATCCTGCTATGGGCGGGAATCGGCCTGCTGCTGTTGGTTCTGGCCCTGCGTCTGGCCAAGGGGGCGTGGTCAGCTCAATCCTTTGATGGCCCCCCGGCCGTTGGCATGTGGGCCATGGGGATTTCCGCCTTGGGCCTGATGGCGGCGATTGCCGGGATCGGCCTGATGGTCTGGGGGATGCGCTGATGGATTGGGATGATGATGCCGTCATCCTGTCCACCCGTCGTCACAGTGAAAATGCCGCCATCATCACTGTCCTGACCCCATCCCATGGCCGCCATGCCGGTTTGGTGCATGGCGGAACATCGCGGGCACAGCGGGGGGTAATCCAGCCCGGCAACCGGGTCCGGGCTTTTTGGCATGGGCGGTTGCCGGAACAATTGGGGACATTCCGTCTGGAATTGACTGATGCCGTGGCGGCGCGCGTCCTGGATCGGCCCGGTCCGTTAACCGCCTTGTCCGCAGCCTGTTCCCTGACCGATCTGTGCCTGCCGGAGCGCGATGCCCATGCTCCGGTCTTTTCCGCCCTGACGGCCCTGCTGGCGGCATTGGACAGCGAAAGCTGGCCCACGGTTCTGATCCATTGGGAATTGGCCCTGTTGCGGGCTTTGGGCTTTGGGTTGGATCTGTCCGTCTGTGCCGTGACCGGAACCGGGGAGGATCTGGTTTGGGTCAGCCCCAAAAGCGGACGCGCCGTCTCACGCACGGTGGGGGCCGCCTATGCGGACAAGTTGTTGCCCTTGCCGCTTTTCCTGGTCGCGGGCGGGGAAGGGGGGGCGGATGAAATTCGTGCCGGGCTGCGTCTGACCGGCTATTTCCTTGACCGCCACGTCCTCTCGCCCCAGCATCGGGTCATGCCTGCGGCGCGGACACGGCTGGTTGACCTGTTCCGTCCCTGAAAATATCATGCTGTCCCGCCCATCATCATGAAAAGTGCGATGCCAGACCCAGCCATTGCCGGCGAAATCCGCGAAACGCCGCTGACCGAAGCCCTGGGCGAGCGTTATCTCGCTTATGCCATGTCCACCATCGTCTCCCGTTCGCTGCCGGATGTGCGCGACGGGCTGAAGCCGGTGCATCGCCGTCTGCTGTTCGCCATGCGACAGTTGAAGTTGGACCCGGATGGCGGGTTCAAGAAATGTGCCCGCGTGGTCGGCGACGTCATCGGTAAATATCACCCCCATGGCGATGTGGCGGTTTACGATACCCTGGTCCGTCTGGCTCAGGATTTCGCCGTGCGCTATCCCTTGGTGGAAGGGCAGGGCAATTTCGGCAATATCGACGGCGATAATGCCGCCGCCATGCGGTACACCGAAGCCAAGATGACCGCCGTTGCCGCCGCCTTGATGGATGGGCTGGACGAAGATGCCGTGGATTTCCGCCCCACCTATGATGGGACAGAGGAAGAGCCGGTGGTCATGCCTGCGGCTTTTCCCAATCTGCTGGCCAATGGCGCCACCGGCATCGCCGTGGGCATGGCCACCAGCATTCCACCCCACAATGTGGGGGAAATCTGCGATGCGCTGACGCATCTGATCCGCGAACCGGATTGTTCCGTCGATGCGCTGATCTCTCTGATGCCGGGACCGGACTTTCCCACCGGCGGGGTTTTGGTGGAAAGCCCGGAAACCGTGGCCGAAGCCTATCGTACCGGGCGCGGATCGTTCCGGTTGCGGGCCAGATGGGCCGTGGAAAAACTGTCCCATGGCTTGTACCAGATCGTCATCACCGAGATTCCCTATCAGGTGCAGAAATCCAAGGTGATCGAAAAGATCGCCGAGCTTTTGGGCGAGAAAAAGCTGACCCTGCTGGCCGATATCCGGGATGAATCGGCGGAAGATGTCCGTGTCGTTCTGGAACCGCGTAATCGGACGGTGGAAGCCGAATTGCTGATGGAACAATTATTCCGTCAGACTGATCTGGAAGTGCGCATCAGTTTGAACATG
Source organism: Magnetospirillum sp. (assembly GCA_041915545.1). Lineage (GTDB taxonomy): Bacteria > Pseudomonadota > Alphaproteobacteria > Rhodospirillales > Magnetospirillaceae > Magnetospirillum. The sequence continues at coordinate 10,187 of JAYSBF010000036.1, forward strand.
AATGTTCTGGATCGTGATGCCATTCCCCGCGTGATGCCGCTTAAGGATGTGTTGCGGGCCTTTTTGGATCATCGGATGGAGGTGCTGGAACGCCGGACCCGCCACCGTCTGGAAAAGATCGCCCGCCGTCTGGAAGTGCTGGAAGGTTTTCTGAAGGTCTATGCCGATCTGGATCGGGTGATCCATATCGTCCGCACCGCCGATGATCCCAAGGGTCAGTTGATGGGGGAATTCCTCCTGACGGATGTGCAGGCCGACGCTATCTTGAACATGCGGCTGCGCAGCCTGAACAAGCTTCAGGAACTGGAAATCCGCAGTGAACACGCCACATTGGCGGCCGAACGGGATGATCTGACCAATTTGCTGGGGGATGAAGGGCGGCGCTGGACGGTCATTTCCACCCAGATCGGTGACATCAAGACCCAATTTGGTCCCGCGACCGTGTTGGGCCGCCGCCGGACCGAATTGGGCGTGGCCCCATCGGCGGTGGTGGTGCCCATCGACGCCTTTATCGAACGTGAACCCATCACCATGATCCTGTCGGAAAAGGGATGGATACGGGCCATGAAGGGGCATGTGGATCAGTTCGACAGCGTCAAGTTCAAGGAAGGCGATCAACTGAAATTCGCGCTGCATGCGGAAACCACGGACCGCATCTTGTTTTTCGCCACCGATGGCCGATTTTATACCATCGGCGGCGATAAGCTGCCGTCGGGCCGGGGATTTGGCGAGCCATTGCGGCTGATGATTGATTTGGCCAATGATGCCGATATCGCCCATGTGTTTGCCCATCGTCCTGGCCGCAAATTGCTGGTGGCCACCAATCTGGGCCGCGGTTTCGCGGTGGAAGAAAACGAAGTCCTGGCGCAAACCAAATCGGGCAAGATGATCCTGACCCCCGGTGACGGGGAAAAGGCGGCATTTTGTCTGCCCATGGATGGCGATGCGGTGGCCGTTGTCGGTGATAACCGCAAGCTTTTGGTTTTCATGGCCGACGAAATCCCGGTGATGAGCCGTGGGCGTGGGGTGATTTTGCAGAAATACCGCGATGGCGGCGCTGCCGATATCAAGGTGTTTACCCTGGCCCAGGGCTTGTCGTGGAAGAGCGGGGAACGGGTGCGGACGGAAACCGATCTGTCGCCATGGCTGGGCAAACGGGCTTCGGTCGGGCGCTTGCCTCCCACGGGCTTTCCTCGGTCCAACCGCTTTACTTGAAATCACGCGCGATCCCTTTGTGATCGCGCATAATGGAGACGTGCGAATGCAACGGCGTAGCTTTCTGAAATCGGCAGGTTTGGCCACGGCGGGAACCGCCACCTTGGCCGCGCCGGCCCTGGCTCAATCCGCGCCCGAAATCAAATGGCGCATGGCCTCCAGCTTTCCTAAAAGCCTTGATACCCTGTTCGGCGCTGGCGAGATGATCGCCCGCCGGGTCAGCGAATTGACGGATGGAAAGTTTCAGATTCGCCTGTTTGCGTCCAATGAACTGGTCCCTGGTCTTCAGGTCTTCGATGCCGTCCAGGCCGGCACCGTGGAATGCGGCCATTCGGTCAGCTATTACTATGTGGGCAAGGACCCCACTTTCGCCTTTGAAGCCCAATTGCCGTTCGGCCTGAATTCCCGGCAAAACAACGCCTGGCTGCTGCATGGCGGCGGCCTGGATCTGGTTCGGGCTTTTTACAAGGATTACAACGTCATCAATTTCCCGGCCGGCAATACCGGCACCCAGATGGGGGGATGGTTCCGCAAGGAAATCAAAACCGTGCAGGATCTTCAGGGATTGAAGATGCGCATTGGCGGCATCGCTGGACGGTTATTGGCCAAGGTTGGGGTTGTCCCGCAACAGCTTGCCGGCAGCGACGTTTATTCCGCCTTGGAAAAGGGCAGCATCGACGCGGTGGAATGGGTCGGCCCCTATGATGACGAAAAATTGGCCTTTAACCGGGTCGCCAAATACTACTATTACCCCGGTTTTTGGGAAGGCGGCCCCACTGTGTCCACTTATGTGAACTTGGATCAGTGGAATAAACTGCCCAAATCCTATCAGGCCGCCTATGAAACCGCCTGTGCCGAAGCCAATGTGGACATGCAGGCCAAATACGACGTGCAGAATATCGCGGCGATCAAGCGGCTGTTCGCCGCCGGTGTGCAATTGCGTCCCTTCCCCAAGGATGTGATGCAAGTGGCGCAAAAGGCCGCTTTCGAAATGTATGACGAAATCTCGGCGGAGAACCCGAAGTTCAAAGCCATTTTCCAGCAATGGAATCGCTTCCGCGAAGATATCCAATTGTGGTGGAAGGTGGCGGAATTCGGCTATGACAGCTTTGTCCTGACCAATCCGCCGCCAAAGAAATAATACCAACGGCCAATTTCATTGACCGTTGTACAGCCCTCGCCGGGCGCGGCCATCCGGCCGCCCCCCAATCGGGAGGCACTGCTCCTGAACTCTCCAGATTTCTAACTCTTTGAAAGAGAAAGAAACTGGAAGCTTGGGGGCTTGTGCCTCCAAACGAGTTTGGGCGGTCGCCCAGCCGCAAAGCGGAGTTTTTCCGCAGCCTGTTCAATCTGACGTATGCCGCTCCAGCGGCCTCAATGTCCGCATGCCGGATCGGGTGTCAACCGGGTTGACGGGTCAGCAGGCGAGCAACCTCAACGGCTGTATAGGTCAAGACCGCATCGGCACCGGCACGCTTGAAGGCCATCAGGCTTTCCAGCATCACCTTGTCCCAATCCAGCCAGCCATTTTGGGCAGCCGCCTTCAGCATGGCGTATTCCCCCGACACCTGATAGGCCATGGTGGGGACGCCGAAGGTGTCCTTGACCCGGCGGATAATGTCCAGATAGGGCATGCCGGGCTTGACCATCACCATATCGGCGCCTTCCTGAAGGTCCAAAGCCACTTCACGCAAGGCTTCGTCGCTATTGGCCGGGTCCATTTGAAAGGTCTTCTTGTCGCCTTTCAAAACTCCCTTGGACCCCACGGCATCGCGGAACGGTCCATAAAAGGCCGATGCGTATTTGGCGGCATAGGACAGAATTTGTGCGTCCAGCAGACCGGCTTGATCCAGGGCATCACGCATGACGGCAATGCGTCCGTCCATCATATCCGACGGGGCCAGGATATCGCATCCGGCCTCACCTTGGACCACGGCCATGCGGGTCAGCACCTCGACCGATTCATCATTGACCACATAGCCGTCACGGACCAAACCGTCCTGGCCGTCGGAGTTAAACGGGTCCAAGGCCACGTCGCAGACGATTCCCATCTGGGGAACGGCTTTTTTGATGGCGCGGACAGTGCGGCAGATGATGTTGTCGGGATTGACGGCTTCGCGGGCATCGGGGGTCTTCAGCGCCGGGTCCACGGTGGGAAACAAGGCGATGGCGGGGATACCCAGATCCGCCGCTTCCTTGACCGCATCCACCAGCAAATCGACGGAATGACGGAACACGCCCGGCATGGACGTAATTTCCTGGCGGACATTGGTGCCGTCAATGGTGAAGACCGGCCAGATCAGATCATTGACCGACAGGGTGTTTTCCGACACCAGCCGACGGGACCAATCATGACGGCGGGGCCTGCGCATGCGGGTACGGGGAAATTCGGCATGGGGTAACAGAATTGGCACGACTTAATCTCCTGGCCATGACGGCGGAACCGGGATGGACATCGCATATTGCAGGGGATCGTGCCAATTACCTTTTATCCATTATGAAGGAAAAGGCGGTCATCATTCCCGGCTGGCAATGATGACCGCCCCCCTTGGGATCAAGCCTTGGCCAAGGCTTGATCCAGATCGGCGATGATATCGTCGATATGTTCGATCCCCACCGACAGGCGGACATAGCCGGGGGTAACGCCGGTCGCCAACTGATCTTCCAGGCTGAGCTGTGAATGAGTGGTGGTGGCCGGATGAATAGCCAATGAGCGGGCATCGCCGATATTGGCCACATGGTAGAACAGTTGCAGGGCGTCAATGAACCGGCGACCGGCTTCGGACCCGTCCTTCAGTTCAAATCCGACAAGGGCGCCATAGCCGCCTTTCAGCACCGCATCGGCCCGGCGGCGCTCTTCCCCTTCCTGCTTGCTGGGATGAATGACGCTGACCACCTTGGGGTGTTTGGACAGATAATCCACCACGGCCAAGGCATTCTGGTTATGGGCACGGATGCGCAACGGCAGGGTTTCCAGCCCCTGAATCGCCTGGAAGGCATTGAACGGGCTGGTGGATGCACCGATATCGCGCAGCAAGATGACGCGGGCGCGCAGGATGTAAGCGATCGGCCCCAGCGGCTTGACCGCCTGGGTCCACACCGCGCCGTGATAGCTGGGATCGGGTTCGTTCAGCAGGGGGAAGCGTTTGGCGTGTTTTTCCCAATCGAATGTGCCGCCATCGACGATGGCCCCGCCGATGGAGGTGCCGTGACCGCCAATATATTTCGTGGTGGAATAGACCACCACATGGGCGCCCAATTCCAGCGGGCGGGCGATCAGGGGCGACGCGGTGTTGTCGACGATCAGCGGAATCCCGATCTGATTGGCCAGTTTGGCCACTTCGGGAATGGGGAAGACCTTCAGCTTGGGATTGGGCAGAGTTTCCGCGTACCACGCACGGGTCCGGTCGTCGCTGGCCCGGACAAAGGCTTCGGGATCGCTGGGGTCAACGAAACGGGCTTCGATGCCCAATTGCTTGAAGGTGTTGGCGAACAGATTCCAGGTGCCGCCATAAAGATCGGTGGAGGTGACGAAATTATCCCCGGCCTGGGCCACGTTCAGGATGGAAAAGGTGCTGGCGGCTTGACCGGACGACACAGCCAGGGCGGCGACGCCGCCTTCCAGCGCGGCCAAGCGCTGTTCCAGAACATCGGTGGTCGGATTCATGATCCGGGTGTAAATGTTGCCCAGTTCCTTGAGAGCGAACAGATTGCCAGCGTGATCGGTGTCACGGAACTGATAGGATGTGGTCTGATAAATGGGCACGGCAACCGCGCCCGTGGCCGGATCGGCCCGATATCCGGCGTGCAGAGCCAAGGTTTCGGGATGCTTGCTGGTGACGGGCATCAATCGCTCTCCTGGACAATTTGGATAGGAAAATTGAGATGCCGGGATGATTTCACGAGCTGGTAGTGTTGTCAATCAGTCAGTCTACAAAAACAGTAGATTTATGAAAATGCAGGCATCAATCAACATAAGGACACGCCAATGAGCGGTGAAACCCTGTTCGAGTTCAAGCGGGTAGGGGCCTATGTCAAGGTGTCCGCCGTGGATGCCAAGACCGGAACCGAGGTGTCCATCGTCGGGTCAGCTAAGGCAACACAGGAATATTTACAGCGTACTGCCTTGAAAAAACTTCATTACGTCATGGCAAAGACCGGTGGTGACCGTGGCTGACCCCATCCCATCCGCCCATTTGTGGCTGTCCCTGTCCCCCCATGGCTTTGGCCATGCCGCCATGACGGCCCCGGTGGTGGATGAATTGCGCCGCCGTCACCCGGATTTGCGCCTGACCATCCAGACCGATGTTTCCCGCGATTTTCTGGAAACCCGCTACCAGAATTTTGATCTGGTGACGGGCATTCCCGATTTTGGCTTGCGTATGCATAGTGCCATTGGCGTGGATGAAGCGGCCAGTGCCCAGGCTTATCAATCCCTGCATGCCAATTTCCATCATCTGGTCGAAGCCCAGGCCCGTATCCTGATGACGGCGGCCCCCACCGTGGTGTTGTCCAATGTGGCCTATGTGCCCTTGGCGGCGGCGGGCCGGGCCGGTATTCCGTCGGTGGCCATGGGGCCTTTGAATTGGGCGGATATGTATGCCCATTTCCTGTCCCATCGACCCGAAGCCCACGCGATCTTGACACAGATGCGTGATGCCTATGCCCAGGCATCAGTCTTTTTACGCACCATCCCGGCCCAGATCATGAGTTTGGGCAATGTCCAAGATATCGGTCCGGTCGGTCGGGCGGGCCATGACCGCCGGGCGGAAATCCTGGCCCGTCTGGAATTGCCTGCGGATACCCGCCTGGGTGTGGTGGCTTTTGGCGGAATGGATTATCCGCTGATGATGGAGCAGTGGCCGGTGGTGCCGGGGTGGGTCTGGTTGGTCAGACATCCGGTCCAGGACCGTCCTGACATGCGGCAGTGGGAACAGGCCGGGATTGGCTTTTCCGATCTTCTGGCATCCGCCCAGGTGGTCGTGACCAAGCCGGGCTATGGCACCTTCACCGAAGCCGCCATGAATGGCACCGCCGTGCTGTATCTGCCCCGTGAAAACTGGCCGGAATGCCCGCATTTGGAGGATTGGCTTTCCAACCACACCCGCAGTTTGCCCATTGGCGAGGCTGAAATGCTATCGTCTGGCCTGGCAAAAAAACTGCAAATGTTGTTTTCGATGCCGGGGCAGAGCGTTGCCAGTCCCGACGGTGTTGCCCAGGCAGCCGATGTCATCGACCGGTTCTTGCCCGAGCGGAAATGATGAGCCAACTTCTTATGAGGTTGGTTCACAGATAATTCATGCCGGGGGGGTATCGAAATCCGTCTTGTTCATCCCAATATGTCTTTCATGCGGATGGGCGGACCCGTTCAACCGCATGCAGGGCGGCCCCGATCTTTCCTCTCCGGCGGCGTCCTTCACTTCAAAAGGGGGCGGGGCCGTTGGTGAACCCGCCCCCCTTTTCTTGACCCTGTCCACGGGTGCACTATGACGTTTCAACGTCAGGAAGGGGCATCCATGTCTGAAATCCGTCTTGTCTATCTGACTGTGTCCAGCCGCCAGGAAGGGCTGAATCTGGCCCGTCTGGCCGTGGGGGAACGGCTGGCTGCCTGCGCCAATCTGCTGGGGCAGATCAGTTCGGTCTATTGGTGGGATGGCCAATTGACCGAAGGGGACGAACACGCCGTCATCTTGAAAACCCATGCCGATCTGGTGGATCGTCTGCTTGACCGTCTGCGTCAGGCCCATTCCTATGATTGTCCGGCCATGGTGGTGCTGCCGGTCACGGGCGGAAATCCGCCATTCCTGGACTGGGTGGTGGCCGAAACGATTGTGACCCCCTAAGCACGGCAGGGGGATGGTCAGGTCAGGGCATGGCGGGCAGCCAGACCGTGGCCGCGGCCTGGGCGGCGATACCTTCCCGTCGGCCGGTGAAGCCCAGACCTTCGGTGGTGGTGGCCTTGACGCTGATCCGTCCTTGGGCGATGCCCAGGATTTCGGCCAGCCGGGCCTGCATGGCAGCGCGGTGTGGACCGACTTTCGGACGTTCGCAGATGATGGTCACGTCCAGATGGATGATCCGTCCACCCAAAGCGGCCACCAGAGCCGCCGCATGGGCCAGGAACCGGTCCGAGGACGCGCCTTTCCAACGGGCATCGCTGGGGGGGAAGTGATGGCCGATATCCGCCGAGGCAATGGCCCCCAGAACCGCATCGGTGGCGGCATGCAAGGCAACATCCGCATCGGAATGTCCGTCCAGCCCGTGATCATGGGGAACCAGGACGCCGCACAGCCAGACGCCCGTTCCCGCCGCGAAACGATGAACGTCATATCCGGTGCCCATGCGGGTTTCGCCCGGCCCGGACAGCGCGGCCCGCGCCCGGACCAGATCGTCGGCGGTGGTGATCTTCACATTGTCGGGATTGCCCTGGACCAAGGCGACGGACAGTCCCGCCGCTTCGGCCACGGCGGTATCATCGGTCAGGTCGCGGCCCAAGGCGTCGCGATGAGCATCCAAGATGGCGGAAAAACGGAAGCCTTGGGGGGTCTGCGCCCGCCATAATCCCGTTCTGTCAACCGTGGCGGCGGCCATGCCATGCTGATCGGCGCGTTTCAAGGTATCGGTGACCGCCAAAGCGGGCAGGGCGCCCGGATGATCCGCCAGGGCAGCAATCACCCGCCCAATGATGCCCGCATCGACAAAGGGGCGGGCGCCATCATGGATCAGCACCAGATCGGGGCTTTCGCTGACCAGGCTTTCCAAACCCAGCCGCACCGAATCCTGGCGGGTTTCCCCCCCATGGACGAAGGGCAGCAGGGGAAGGCCCTGGGCCGCCATACGGTACAGATCCGCATCGTCGGGATGAATAACCGCCCGGACGGCATGAATGGCCGGGTTGCTGGCCAGGACGGCCAGGGTATGGCGCAGAATTGGCCGACCGGCCAAGTCCTGATATTGCTTGGGAAGATCGCCGCCAAAACGGCGGCCACGCCCGGCGGCCACAACCAATGCCACCACCTTGGTCATCGGGGTCATCTCCTGTCCCATGGAAAAAGGGCAGAGTATGCGCGGCGCCGATTCCTGCCAAGCCTTTCGCCATCACTGCCTCATGTGATATTGATAATTATTATTATATGCTGGTAGTTCTTCCCGCTGCCGCAAAGGATGGTATAGTCCCGCCATGTCCGTCTCATGGTCACTCAACGCCCTTGCCCTGATTTCCCTGCTGCCGGCTTCGGTCTTGCCCTTGCGGGCGGGGGCGGGGCGTGATCGGGTGTTTTGGGCTGCGCTGGCCCTGGCCGTCATCGGCCCGGCCGTTTTTGCGGTCTTCATGCTGTCCACGGCGTGGCAGACCAATTTGGGCACCACCTTATGGGTCAGCATCGCCGCCATTGCCTTGTTATTCGCGGTGGTGTCGGGGTGGGCGCGGGCGGCGTGGCGGCTGTCGCCGCTTCTGATGCCGTATCTGGCCGTCATGGGGGTTCTGGCATCGGTCATGTGGGGCGATCCGCGTCCCATGCAAGGCGGGGCGCCGGCGGTATGGGTGGATGTCCATATTCTGGTTTCCGTCCTGACGTATGCCCTGCTGACCCTGGCGGCGGTGGCGTCCTTGGCGGTGTTTTTGCAGGAACGGGCGCTGAAGCGGAAACGCCCCGATCAACTGACCCGGATGCTGCCATCGGTGGCCGATGCCGAATGGTTGGGGGGATTGCTGCTGCTGGCCAGCGAAACCGTACTGGGGCTGGGGGTGGCGACCGGCATGGCCATCCAATATTTCGAAACTGGCCGTCTGCTGCATCTGGACCATAAAAGCCTGCTGTCCTTGCTGGCCTTCGCGCTGATTGGGGTGCTGATTTTGGGACACCGGGTCTGCGGGGTGCGCGGGCGGGTGGCCGCACGGGTGGTTTTGATGGCTTATCTGTTGATTACACTGGCTTTCCCCGGCGTCAAATTCGTCACCCAGGTCTTGCGCTGATCTGTCCGGGCGGGCATTGGCGTACTGGTTTCCATTTTTGCCGTTGCATTGGGCACGGGCTGCATAATAAATACGCAGTCATGCATAGCTTCATCCGACAAACTTTTTCCATCGGTGCGGTCACCCTGCCCAATCCGGTGATCTTGGCCCCCATGTCCGGTGTGACCGATATGCCGTTTCGTCGGCTGGTCAAGCGTATGGGGGCGGGGTTGGTGGTGTCCGAGATGATTGCCAGCCAGGCAATGATCCGCGCCAATGCCCAAACCATGAAAATGTCCAGCAATTGTGCCGACGAGCATCCCATGTCGGTCCAGCTTGCCGGTTGCGAGCCCGAGGTGATGGGCGACGCCGCCCGCATGAATCAGGACCGTGGGGCGGCCATCATCGACATCAATATGGGCTGTCCGGTCAAGAAGGTGGCGGTCAAGGGCGAGGCCGGATCGGCCTTGATGAAGGATGAAGTGCTGGCCGGGCGGATCATGGAAGCCACGGTCCGCGCCGTGGATGTGCCGGTCACCTTGAAGTGCCGCATGGGATGGGACCACCGGAGCTTGAATGCCCCCGTCCTGGCCCGGATCGCCGAACAAAGCGGCATCCGCATGATCACCATCCATGGCCGCACCCGCCAGCAATTCTATGAAGGAAAAGCGGATTGGGCGTTCGTCCGCCAGGTCAAGGATGCGGTGGGCATTCCCGTGGTGGTCAATGGTGATATCCAGACCTTTGACGATGCCGTTGACGCGTTGGAACAGTCTGGCGCCGATGGGGTGATGGTCGGCCGTGGGACCTATGGTCGGCCTTGGTTCCCTGGGCAATTGGCCCAATTCCTTGCCACGGGCGACCGGGTTCCTGACCCGTCCCTGGACGAACAATTGCGAATTCTTCTAGAGCATTATGAAGATATGCTGATCCATTACGGCAGCGAAACCGGGACCCGTATCGCCCGTAAGCATGTGGCGTGGTATTCCCGTGGCCTGCATGGATCGGCGGAATTCCGCTCCCGCATCAACCGTCACGCCGATGCGGCGGAAGTGCGGCGGGAAATCATGGATTTCTATGGCCCCTTGCTGGACAAGGCGGCGGCCTGATGGGGAAAGCTCCAGCCATGCGCAAGCCGACACTGTCCGGGCAGAACGGAACGGCGCTGGACCCGTCGGCGGTCCTGGGTGCCCTGGCATCGGCGGTGATCGTGGTCGATGTCGATGATGTCGTCCGCTATGTGAATGCCGCGGCGGAACAATTGTTTCAATCGGGGGCCAGCTATCTGTGCGGGCACACCCTGGCCGATCTGCTGCCATCCGATTGCCCGGCCCATGCGCTGGTGGCTCAGGCCCGTGGCGACGGGGTGGTGGTGTCGGAACACGGGATCAGCCTGGATACCCCCCGCACCGGCAGCCGGACCATGAGCGTTCAGGTGGCGCCTTTGGCGGAATTATCCGGCCATGTGGTGGTGTCGTTGCAGGAACAATCCATCGCGTTGAAGATCGGCGGTTCCCTGGCCAGCCGCAACGCGGCCCGGTCGGTGACGGCCATGGCGGCCGTCCTGGCCCATGAGGTGAAAAACCCGCTTTCGGGCATCCGCGGGGCGGCCCAATTATTGGAAACCAATGCCTGCGAAGATGACCGGATACTGACCCGGCTGATCGTGGACGAGGCCGACCGCATCGTCGCCTTGGTTGACCGCATGGAGGTCTTTTCCGATAAGCCCATGGTGGACCGTGCGCCCATCAACATCCATCAGGTTTTGGAACATGTACGCCGTATCGCCGAAAATGGCTTTGCCAAAACGGTGCGTATCGTCGAGAATTACGACCCCTCCTTGCCGCCAGTTCATGGCAGCCGCGACCAATTGATCCAGGTCTTCCTTAATCTGGTGAAAAATGCCGCCGAAGCCGTTACCGGTGTGGAAGGGGGGGAAATTGTTATCTCCACCGCCTATCAACACGGTATCCGTCTGGCCGTGGCCGGTGGGGGAGAACGTCGGCATCTGCCACTGGTGGTCAGCATCCAGGACAATGGCCCGCCGATCCCCGAGGATCTGCGCCCCCATCTGTTCGATGCTTTCGTCACCACCAAGCCGTCCGGGACCGGATTAGGCTTGGCCCTGGTGGCTAAGATCGTGGGCGAACACGGTGGTATTGTGGAATTTGACAGCATTCCGCGTCGGACAGTATTTCGGGTGATGCTGCCCATGGTGTAAAGCCGGTCAGGCGGACACCAGCGCAGGAGAGAAGGACCAACAAAACGTCATGACCGCCATTCCCACTATCCTGGTCGCCGATGATGACCGGGGCATCCGTACGGTTTTGGCCCAAGCCTTGGGGCGGGCCGGGTACGAGGTCAGGACCACAGGCAACGCGTCGACCCTGTGGCGGTGGGTGTCGGATGGGGAAGGTGATCTGGTGATCACCGATGTGGTCATGCCGGATGAAAGCGGCCTGGACCTGCTGCCCCGCATCAAGAAAATCCGCCCTGAATTGCGCATCATCGTGATGAGCGCGCAAAACACCCTGCTGACCGCGGTGAAGGCGACCCAACGCGGTGCCTTTGAATATCTGCCTAAGCCCTTTGATCTGAAGGAATTGGTGGCGGTTGTCCGCCGGGCCTTATCGACCCCGCGCAGCGATCCGGTGGACGAAAGCGCCGAGGATGAGGGCGAGGAAAAGCTGCCCCTGATCGGTCGGTCTCCGGCCATGCAGGAAATTTACCGGACGCTGGCCCGGTTGATGGTTACCGATCTGACGGTGATGATCACCGGTGAATCCGGGACCGGCAAGGAATTGGTGGCGCAGGCGCTGCACAATTATGGCAAACGGCGGAACGGCCCGTTCGTCGCCATCAATATGGCGGCCATTCCGCGCGAATTGATCGAAAGCGAATTGTTCGGTCATGAAAAGGGAGCCTTTACCGGCGCCACCCAACGGGCCGCCGGACGGTTTGAACAGGCCGAGGGTGGCACCTTGTTCCTGGACGAAATCGGCGACATGCCCCCCGAAGCCCAAACCCGCCTGCTGCGGGTCTTGCAGGAGGGGGAATATACTACCGTTGGTGGACGGACTCCGATCCGGGCCAATGTGCGGATCGTCGCCGCCACCCACCGCGATCTGACTCAACTGATCCGTCAGGGGCTGTTCCGCGAAGATTTGTTCTATCGCCTGAATGTGGTGCCCATCCGGTTGCCGCCGCTGCGTGAACGCACCGAAGATATCGCCGAGTTGGCCCGTCATTTCCTGGCTCAGGCGGCTAATGAAGGACTTCCAGCCAAGTCATTGGATTCTCAGGCTTTGGACCGGTTACGCCGTCACCGCTGGCCCGGCAATGTGCGTGAATTGGAAAATATGGTCCGGCGCTTGGCCGCTCTTTATTCCCAGGAAACCATCAGCCTGGATGTGATCGAAGCGGAATTGGCCGATGGCGCCCCGGTGATGGATGGCAGTGCCGCCATCGAGGGCGAAGGCTTGTCGGCTTCGGTGGAACGGCATTTGCGCGAATATTTCGGCAGTCATGAAGACGGATTGCCGCCGCCGGGTATTTATGACCGGGTGCTGCGGGAAATCGAAAAGCCCCTGATCGCCCTGGCGTTGGAAGCGACCCGTGGCAATCAGATCAAGGCGGCCCAAATCCTGGGATTGAATCGCAACACGTTGCGCAAGAAAATCCGCGACTTGGACGTGTCAGTGTCGCGCGGCGGGCTTCGCTAGTAGTCCGACCCGTTGAAGCTTAGGACCAGAGGGTTTTTTATTTCCCAAAAGAGGGGGCGGATGTGGCTGCGCATGATCGGCGGCGGTGGTATCCGCGCCTGATGGTATGGGCGCGCAGGGTGGGATTGGCGCGCAAGCTGGCTCTGGTCTTGACCATGACCGTCATTCCATCCGTGGCGGCCACCTTTCTGTCCATGACCGTTTCCGGGCCGGTCGGTCCCGACCCCTATAGCGTTTTGTCGCTTTTAGGGGTGGATGTCGCCTTGCTGCTGGCCCTGGGCGTGGTGGTGGGGTTCCGCATCGTCGGGGTCTTCCGGGCGCATCGCCGGGGCAGCACGGGATCGCGTCTGCACCTTCGTTTTATCCTCATGTTCTCGCTGGTGGCCATTACGCCGGCCATTCTGGTATCGGTCGGATCGACCGTATTCTTCCGCTATGGGGTTGAGAGCTGGTTTTCCGACCGGGTCCGCACCGCCCTTCAGGCTTCGTTGGAAGTGGCAAAAGCCTATCTGGAGGAACACCAGCAAATTATCGGCGGCGATGCTTTGGCCATGGCCAACGACATCAACCGGGAAGGCCCAGAGCTGATCCGCTCCAGCCAGCGTTTTTCAACCTTCGTATCCAGCCAGGCGGCCATTCGCGGCCTGACCGAAGCCATTGTTTTCGAATCCCAGGGGCGAGTGGTCGCCCGATCCGGCCTGGCTTTTTCCATGGAATCGGGATTGGATCAAATCCCCTACTGGGCCTATGAAAAGGCGCGGTCGGGCGAGGTGGCGGTTCTGACCAGCGATGATGATGACCGGGTCCGTGCCCTGGTCCGGTTACAGGGATTTTTCGGCGATGCCTATTTGTATGTGGGCCGCTTCGTCGATCCCAAGGTAATCGGCCATATGGAAAAAACATCGGCCGCCGTGGCGGAATACGAACGGCTGGAAGGCCGACGGGTGGGGTTGGAACGGGCTTTTTCCCTGATCTTCGCCGTGATCGCCTTGCTGTTGCTGCTGGCGGCGATTTGGGTCGGGCTGACCATGGCCATGTCCTTGGCCACCCCCATCGCCAGATTGATTGATGCCGCCGAAAAAATTCGAACCGGCGACATGAATGCCCGCGTGGATGAAGGCGCAGCCGACGAAATCGGTACGCTGAGCCGCGCCTTTAACCGTATGACCGACCAGCTTGGCCAGCAACGCCGCGAATTGGTGGATGCCAACCGGGAGTTGGATGAACGCAATCGGTTCACCGAAACCGTTTTGTCCGGGGTGTCCGCCGGGGTGATCGGGTTGGACCGGAATGGGTTGATCCATTTGCCCAATCGTTCTGCCTGCGATTTGCTGGCCACGGACCCCAATGCCATGATCGGTCGTCCCATGGCCGATGTGGCGCCGGAATTATTGGATATCCTGACCGAATCGGTCCGTCGCCCGGACCGTCTGGTCCAGCATGAAGTCAAACTGGCCCGCGCCGGACGGACCAGGACATTGCTGGTCAGCGTGGCGGCGGAACAATTGGCCGGTGAAACAATCGGTTATGTTCTGACCTTCGACGACATCACCGAATTGGTTTCGGCTCAGCGCAAGGCGGCATGGGCGGATGTGGCCCGGCGCATCGCCCATGAAATCAAAAACCCCCTGACCCCGATCCAATTGTCGGCGGAACGCATTAAACGAAAATATTTCAAAGAGATATCAAGCGATCCAGAGACGTTTTCCAAATTGGTGGAAACCATCGTCCGACAGGTGGGGGATATCGGACGCATGGTGGACGAGTTTTCATCCTTTGCCCGGATGCCAGCCCCGCAGATGAAGAATGACGATCTGGTGGAAATCTGCCGACAGGCAGTGTTCTTGCAGCGCACCGGCTACCCGGATGTGAAATTCGACAGCACCTTGCCCGAGGGCAAGGCCCCGCTTTACTGCGATCCCCGCTTGCTGGGCCAAGCCCTGACCAATTTGCTGAAAAACGCGGTGGAAGGTATTCATGGGCGCGAGGGTACAGACCATCCCCCGGGCCATATTCATCTGCTTTTGGAACGACATGAAACATCCTGGGTGGTGGAAATCACCGATAACGGCAAGGGTTTACCCCAGGAAAACCGCGATCGCCTGACCGAACCCTATGTCACCACCCGAGCCAAAGGCACCGGATTAGGTCTTGCCATCGTGAAGAAAATCATGGAAGACCATGGTGGTGATCTTTACCTGGAGGACGCGCCCGGTGGTGGTGCCCGCGTCAGGCTGACCTTTAATATCGGGTCTGACCCGTCGTTTAACCCCGCTGGCGATCAGGCTATTCATGGCGCATGACATTCTCATCGTCGATGACGAAACCGACATCCGTGCCCTGATCGCGGGCATTTTGGAGGATGAAGGATATTCCACGCGCGAAGCGGGGAATTCCGATCAGGCATTGGCGGCCATCCGCGACCGGCGCCCCAGCTTGGTCGTTCAAGATATCTGGCTGCAAGGGTCGGCCCTGGATGGTTTGGGCATCCTGACCGAAATCCGCCGGGATCACCCGGATTTGCCGGTGGTCATGATTTCCGGTCACGGCACCATCGAAACCGCGGTGGAAGCCATCAAGATCGGCGCTTACGATTTTATCGAAAAGCCGTTTCAGACCGATCGGTTGCTGATCGTGGTGGAACGCGCCATCGAGGCCGCCCGGCTGCGCCGGGAAAATCGGGAATTGCGTCTGAAGGTGGGGACCGCCATGGCGGCCACCGATTTGTTGGGCCAATCGGGGTTCGTTCAGCAAATCCGCCAAACCTTGGAAAAGGTTTCCCCCACCAATTCCCGCGTGTTGATCACGGGGCCGGCCGGCAGTGGCAAGGAAGTGGCGGCGCGGATCATTCACAACCGGTCCCGCCGGGCTGATGGTCCGTTCGTGGTATTGAATTGCGCGGCCATGCATCCCGACCGCATGGAAGTCGAATTATTCGGGACCGAAACCGGGGACAGCCCCGATGCCGCCCGGAAAATCGGAACCTTCGAACAGGCCCATGGGGGGACGCTTTTGCTGGATGAAGTGGCGGACATGCCCTTGGAAACCCAAGGAAAAATTGTCCGGGTGCTACAGGAGCAAACTTTCGAACGGGTGGGCGGAAACCACAAGGTCGAAGTGGATGTGCGGGTGATCGCCACCAGCAACCGGGATTTACAGGCGGAAATCAGCGCAGGTCATTTCCGCGAGGATTTGTTCTATCGCCTGAATGTGGTGCCCATCCGCCTATCGGCCTTGCGCGACCGCAAGGATGACATCCCCGATCTGGCCCGTCATTTCATGCAGATGGCGGCCCAGGCCGCCGGGGTTCAGCCCCGCCCCCTGGGCGAAGATGCCTTGGCCGCCCTTCAGGCCTATGATTGGCCCGGCAATGTCCGGCAGTTGAAGAATGTGATGGATTGGCTGATGATCATGGCGCCGGGCGATGCGGGTGATCCGATTCGTGCCGACATGCTGCCCAATGAGATCGGGGCAATCACCCCTGTCGTTTTGAGGTGGGAAAAATCAAGCGAAATCATGTCGTTGCCGTTAAGAGATGCGCGTGAACTGTTTGAGCGTGAATATCTGTTGGCCCAGGTCAACCGTTTTTCCGGCAACATTTCCCGTACCGCCGCCTTTGTTGGCATGGAACGGTCGGCGCTGCATCGTAAGCTGAAGCTTCTTGGCGTGAATACAGACGAAAAAAGCCGAGGATAATCAGTCCATTGTCTGAGATTTTGAAAAAGCGGGATCAGGCATGAAGGTGATCATCTGCGGCGCTGGCCAAGTGGGTTTCAATATTGCCCGCTATCTGGCCGGTGAAAATAACGACGTGACGGTGATTGACCAGCGGGCCGATTTGATCCGCAAGATCACCGATACCTTGGATGTCCAGGGAATCCTGGGTCACGCATCCCATCCTTCGGTGTTGGAACAAGCCGGGGCCAGCGATGCCGATATGCTGATCGCGGTCACCCAGGCGGACGAGATCAATATGGTCGCCTGTCAGGTGGCCCATTCCTTGTTCGAAGTTCCCACCAAGATTGCTCGCATCCGGGCGCAATCCTATTTGCAGCCCATGTGGTCCATGCTGTTTTCGCGGGAAAACCTGCCCATTGACGTGATCATCAGCCCGGAAATCGAAGTGGCTCGGGCCATTACCCGGCGCCTACAGGTTCCTGGTGCCTTGGATGTGATTTCCCTGGCCAATGACCGCGCCCGGCTGCTGGGGGTGCGTTGCGACGCTCAGACACCTTTGATCAATACCCAATTGCGGCAATTGACGGTTCTGTTCCCGGATCTGTCCATTGTGGTGGTCAGCATCGTCCGCGACGGTCGCCCCATGGTGCCGCAGGCCGAAGACCAGATGTTGGAGGGGGACGAGGTTTATTTCGTGGTGGATACCCGCCATGTCAGCCGGGCCTTGGCCGCCTTTGGCCGGGAAGACCGCGAAGCCCGCCGCGTGGTCATCTTTGGCGGTGGCAATATTGGCCTGTTCCTGGCGCAGCGAATCGAGGAGGAATTCCCGGCCGTTTCCTTGAAAGTTATTGAAAGCAATAAGGAGCGCGCTGAATTCGTGGCCAAGAGCCTGTCACGGAGCGTGGTGCTGAACGGTGATGTTCTGGACCCGGAAATCCTGGTGGAAGCCAGTGTGGGGTTGGCGGAAACCGTGGTTTCGGTCACCAATGATGACGAAACCAATATTTTGTCCGCCTTGCTGGCCAAACGTAACGGCACGTGCCGGGCCATGGCGCTGATCAACAAGACCACTTATAACGGTCTGACCGGTCCTTTGGGAATCGACGTGGTGATCAATCCGCGATCCACCACGGTTTCGCATATTCTGCATCATGTCCGGCGCGGGCGAATTCACGGGGTGCATTCCCTGCACGAAGGTTTTGGCGAACTGATCGAAGCCGATGCCTTGGAAACCTCGCCCTTGATCGGAAAGCCGTTGCGGGAAATCAAGCTGCCCAATGGCGTTTTGTTGGGGGCGGTGGTCCGTGATGGCGCGGTGATCTCACCACGGGGAAACACGGTCATTCAGCAAGGTGACCGGATCATTCTCTTCGCGATTGCCGAGGCCGTGAAAAAAGTTGAGAAAATGTTTTCGGTCCGGCTGGAGTATTTTTAAGGTGTCACCACCAAAAGCGATTTTGTTTGATTGGGATAATACGCTGGTCGATTCCTGGGCATGCATACAGGAATCCTATAACATGACGTTTCGTCATTTCGGTATGCCGGAATGGGATCTGGCAACGACCAAGGCCAGCGTCGATAAATCTTTGCGAGATTCCTTTCCGTCCATGTTTGGCGATCGCTGGACAGAAGCCCGCGATGTTTTTTCCCACAGTTTTGAAACCATTCATCTGGATTATCTGCGCCCCTTTCCCGGCGCGGCCGAGATGCTGGCGGCCTTGGCTGACCGTGGCCTGTATCTGGGGGTGGTAAGCAATAAACGCGGTGGTTTCCTGCGCAAGGAAGCCGAGATTTTGGGGTGGAACAGCCTGTTCGGGGCATTGGTGGGGGCGAATGACGCCACTGCCGATAAACCCGCTGTTGATCCGGTTCATCTTGCCCTGAAAAACTCGGGCATTAATGCCGGTCCAGAAGTCTTGTTCGTAGGTGATATGCCCATTGATATGCATTGTGCGATCAATTCTGGCTGTGTCCCGGTATTAATGCGTGATCTCCCCCCCCGTCCGGGTGAGTTCGACGCCCACCCGCCTGTGTATTGTCTTTCCGACTGCTTGTCATTGTCGGCACTTGTTCACGAACTATCAGTTCCCATATCCCCGATTTGATGGTAACGAATTGGACCGATGGGGATTCGATTCCCCCAAGGCCCATGATCGATTCGCTTTCGGGCAATAAGAACGGATTAGCAGCATGTCCGCAGAAAAATCTCAGAATGTGCAGGATGTCTTTCTCAACTACATCCGCAAGAACAAAACTCCGGTCACCGTGTTTCTGGTCAATGGTGTGAAGCTTCAAGGCATCGTGACTTGGTTCGATAATTTTTCGGTGCTTCTGCGCCGGGATGGTCATACCCAGCTTGTTTATAAGCACGCCATTTCCACTGTGATGCCGTCCACGCCCATTCAGTTGTTCGAACCGCCCATCAAGGAAGGCGGCGACGAATAAGTGAGTGATCTTACCCTTGCGCCCAGACAGCGCGCCTTGGTTGTTCACCCCGCCCTGAAAATGGCGGAGGGTGGTGTGCGCCAGCCTCAAGCCCGGTTGGATGAAGCGGTGGGACTGGCCCAGGCCATCGACCTGGAGGTGGTCGCCGCCGAACTGGTCCCCGTGGCCAAACGCCGTCCCGCCACCTTGATCGGCAAGGGGGCAGTCGAGCGGCTGGCCGCTTTGATCGCGGATAATAATATCGCCCTGGCCGTGATGGATGGCCACCTGTCCCCCATTCAGCAACGAAATCTGGAACGGGAATGGGGCTGCAAGGTCATCGACCGCACCGGCCTGATCCTGGAAATTTTCGGTGCCCGTGCCCGTACCCGTGAAGGGACGTTGCAGGTTGAATTGGCGGCGTTGAGCTATCAACGGTCCCGTCTGGTGCGGTCCTGGACCCATCTGGAGCGTCAGCGCGGCGGGTTCGGCTTTTTGGGCGGCCCCGGCGAAACCCAGATCGAGGCCGACCGCCGCATGATCGGCGATCGTATCGTCAAGCTGAAGCGCGAATTGGAAGAGGTCAAGCGTACCCGCGAGTTGCATCGCGGCGCCCGGCGCAAGGTGCCTTATCCCATCGTCGCTCTGGTCGGCTATACCAATGCCGGTAAATCCACCTTGTTCAACCGGCTGACCCGCGCCGATGTATTGGCCAAGGATATGCTGTTCGCCACGCTGGACCCCACCATGCGCGGTCTGGTGCTGCCATCGGGGCGCAGGGTCATCCTGTCGGACACGGTTGGGTTCGTTTCGGACCTGCCGCACGAATTGGTGGCGGCCTTCCGGGCCACCTTGGAAGAAGTGTTGGAAGCCGATGTGATCGTTCATGTCCGCGACATCGCCCACCCGGACAGCGCATCCCAGGCAACGGATGTGGAAACGGTGTTGCGGGATCTGGGGGTGGGCGAATTGGTGGATAGCGGCCTGTTGGAGGCCTGGAACAAGATTGATCTGCTGGATGGGGATCAGCAGGCGGAAATCGCCAATCAGGCCAAGCGCAGCCAGGATCATGTGGTCGCCCTGTCGGCCATGACCGGGGTTGGGGTCGATGGCTTGCTGGCCACCTTTGATGCCCGTTTGTCATCGGGACGCCAAACCATGGACATTGCGCTGCCCTTATGCGACGGTGCACTTATCTCTTGGTTGTACCGACATGGCGAAGTGGTGGGTCGGCGCGATGACGACGAATTGGCCCATCTGACGGTTCGTTTGGACCCTGCCGATGTGCGGCGCTTCCAGCAACGTCAGTCCGAGGGGAAGCAGGCATGACCACTGATCGGCAAAAGATTGCGGAACAGGTGGATACGGCCCAAATATCCCGCATCATCCGCGACGCCACGGAAGCCGAGATATTGCCCCGGTTCAAGGATTTGAAATCCCTGAACGTGCGGGAGAAAAAGCCCAATCAATTGGTGACCGAAGCCGACATCGAAGCGGAAAAGGTACTGTCCCGGCGGTTGACCGACGTTCTGCCGGGAAAAGTGGTCGGGGAAGAAGGGGTGGATGCCGATCCGGTCCTGATGGACGCCCTTCAGCAAGATGGGGTGGTCTGGGTTATCGACCCGGTGGATGGGACCGCCAATTTCGCCCATGGCAATCCCCGCTTTGCCGTCGTCGTCGCCCTGGTGATCGACCGGGTGACCATGGCCGGATGGATTCATGATCCCGTGGCCAACCGCATGGTGGTGGCGCGCAAGGGGCAGGGGGCATGGCGCGATAGTGTCCGTCTTGCCGTGGCGGCTGAGGTTCCGTTGGCACAGATGGCCGGATCGGTGAAAAAGCGGGGCAGGGTGGCGGATCAGGTCTTGCACGTATCCCGGCGCGGCAGTGCTGCCCATGACTATCTGGATCTGGTGACGGCCCATCTGCATTTCGCCCATTTCAATCGGCTGATGCCCTGGGACCATGCCGCAGGCGTTTTGATCCATGCCGAAGCCGGGGGATATGGCGCCATGATCGACGGATCGCCCTATCAGCCTGTCTATAGCGATGGACAGATTTTGCTGGCGCCGGGGCTGGATAGTTGGCGCCAATTGGCCCCGCTGGTGGATTGACAAGCACAAGCCGCTGCTGGCACTGTCAACCTGATGTTGACAAAGAGTCCCGTGGTATGGATTTTCTTGATCTGATGGACAGCGACGGCGACCGGTGCGACAAATCGCTGGATCGGCTGGAGGCTGTCATTGCCCTATTCGACCATACTGATGACGCGGTTCAGGATGAAGCCCTGGCCCGCGCCATTGGTCTTTGTGGAAGCGAATGGGGGGGCTATAAAGCCGGGCTGGAAGCTTTGGCCAGGCGCCGGGAAAGTGCACCGGGAAACTATTTCGAAAACGAAATGGCAGCCTTGCGCCTGCGGGAAGAGGCTGATGATCCCGGCCTGTTGATCCGTATCGCCCGCCAACGCCGGGGGCGGGAGGAAACCATCCCCGCGGCAGAGCGCGATGTGATCGCCCGCTATGGCTCACGCGAGGCGGCTTTGCTGCTGACGCCCGAGGAAAGCGCCCTGGTCCGCGCTACCTGTCATCTGGTTGACGCCGACGAGTCGGAGGACCCTTGGGCGCCGTTGGCGGGCTGGTCCCTGGCTTGGCACCCGATCCCCCAGAATCTCAAAGATGCCCTGGCTGTCGCATTGCCGTGGCCTGCATCTGTCCAGGCGGCGAAGACCGAGTGCCTGGCTTGGGAAAACCGGTTGCGGGAACGTGAAATCCTGACCCAAGGTCCTGGCGGGGCAGCCCTGCCGGTGGCTTGTATGGCCCGGCGGATGGTGGTTGAGGAATTGTGGCGGCAAGGTCTGCCCGTCCGTACCGTGCGGGACATGGAAGCCCGCATGGAATATTGGGAGCAACGAGGCGCTGATGACGGTGCCGGTTATCGGGTGCTGCTGGCGGATTTGCGGGGATTGATGGCCAGTGGCACCCCTGCCATCCGCCCGGAAGGCACGCGCGAACGGGCTTGCCAGCTTAAGGCCGAGCATCCGTCCTGGTCTCTGGCGCAGATCGGGGCGGAATTGGGGATTTCGCGTCAGGCCGTCCATAAACATTTGATCAGATCGCAAGCCTGAAGCAAACAACCAATCGCCAGCATGGGGCAACAGAAATGATAAGCACACGGGCCAAATTGGCAACCTATGCAGGATCTGCGGTGGTGCTGGCGGCGTTTTCACCGGTTTTACCGTTTCACTATCTGGCAGCCGGTGGGGTGATCCTGGTCGGGTTGCTGCTGATCGACATCATCCAAAGCAGCCGCCGCAAGTGAAGGGCGGGCAGGGCGTTTCGGCCGCCGCCATGCCGATCTTCTTCGTCGTGTTGTGGAGTACCGGCTTTTTGGGGGCCAAATTCGGCCTGCCTTATGCCGATCCCTTCAGCTTCATCACCTTGCGGCTGATTTTGGTCTTGGCCATTTTGGGTGGGGCAGCCGTGATCAGCCGCGCGCCGTGGCCGCGCGATTTCCGGTTGTGGGGGCATCTGGCCGTCGTTGGCGCCCTGATCCATGGCGGATATCTGGCCGGGGTCTTCATTGCCATCCGTCATGGTTTTCCGTCGGGATTGGTCGCCCTGGTGGTTGGTCTGCAACCCGTACTGACCGCTGTTCTGGCCGGGGCAGCATTGGGAGAGCGGATCATTCCCCGCCAATGGCTGGGATTTGCCCTGGGCCTGTCCGGGGTGGCGTTAGTGTTGTCACCCAGGTTGACAGCGGTTAGTGCCGACGCCCTGGACGCGGTTGGTATGGGCTTTGCCCTGATGGCCCTGCTGTGCATTACCCTGGGCACGCTTTACCAAAAACGCTTTTGCACCAAAATGGATTTACGGACCGGATCGGTGATCCAGTATGGCGCCGCACTTCTGGTTTGTGCCCCTTGGGCCATTTGGGTTGAAGGCATGGCCGTACAATGGACGCCGTCTTTCATTGGTGCGCTGATCTGGTTGGCCGTGGTGGTGTCGGTGGGGGCCATCAGCCTGCTGATGGTTCTGATCCGCCAGGGTGAAGCCGCACGAGTGGCCGGGTTGTTCTATCTGGTGCCACCCGTGACTGCCATCATGGCTTGGCTGCTTTTCGGTGAAAAGCTGGGCTGGGCCGGATTGGGGGGTATGGCCCTGGTGGCCATGGGGGTGGCGCTGGTCATGCGCCGGGCGTGATCAGGTCCGGTCAAAAGGGTGGCTGGTATCAGACGCACGCCTGTATCTGCTGCCGTAAGAACTGATTTCGACCAATCGAAATCAGTTCTTATTCTTGCCTGCCGTGGCCGTTCTTATTCTTGCCTGTGGCCCCCCGTGCCGGGGCCGCTCAAGCGCCGCGCGGGCTTGGTC